>NZ_JBXASK010000008.1:0-302011 GCF_058809215.1 Caulobacter sp. GW821-FHT10F06
GGCTCAAGGTCGCGGCGGGCGGCTGCTGCTAACAGCCGCCCGCATCACCACTTTAAACTCAGATCCAAGACACAAGGTCCACTGCGAGCCTTCGATCGAAAACCTCATCCTGTGTCTGTCAAAGGACGAGGTTTTCGCTACGGGGACTAAACCCAATCATCATCCGGATCGGCCCAGCCGATCCGGATGATTTCGTTTCGGCGTCAGACCGAGGCGGTCACCGCATCGTTGCGGGCGCGCAGCCGCAGGGCGATGCAGCCCAAGGCCACGGCCAAATTCAGTACCCCCACCAGCACGAACGGCGCTTGCGGCCCGACGGTGTCGAACATCACGCCGCCCACGGTGCCCAGCACCAGGATGCCGCCCGCGCCGCACAGGTTGAAGAAGCCGATGACCGCGCCTCGGCCCGCTTCTGGCGCTTCCTTGCCGATCAGGGCCTGGGAGCCGATGAAGGCGCTGATCTGGCCAACGCCCAGCAGCATGAACAGCGGGATGGCTGCGCTGGCCAGCGGATCGGAGATCAGCAGAGTCGCCAGATAGCCCACCGCGCCCAGCAGCATGCAGATCGCCAGCGCCGTCAGCCGGTGCGTCTTGTCGATCATCAGAGCGATGGCCACCGGCCACAGCAGCGCCGCCGACTGGGCGATGATGAAGGGGATGCGGCCCTTGTCCAGCGCGTCGGCCAGAGTCGCGCCGTTCTCAAGCGCGGCCTTCTTGCCCCAGGCGATGGCATAGGAGCCGACGATGGCCAGGTCGCCCCGCGCCACGAAGGCCGAGGCGTAGGCCAGCACGATGCGGGGATTGTCCTTGGCGGCGGCGACACCGACGGCCAGCAGGTTGCCCAGGCCCACGCGCTCGCCCGGTTGGGCCGGCGCGCCGGGCTTCAGGCCCAGCCACATCACGCCGGCCGAGATCACGCACATGACCGCGGCGATGGCCAGGGCGACTTGGCCGGCCTGCTTTTCGCCCATGCCGGAATTGACGAAGATCGCCGGCAGCTGGCCGATCACCAGCGCCAGGCTGACCACGCCCAGGCCGTTGAGGATGCCCGACAGGGCCACGATCTTGCCCCGGTCGCGCTGCTGCACATAGTCGGCCAGCACGGTCGACAGCATGCCGGTCGTGGCCCCGATGCCGACGGCGTAGACCACGCGGAAAGCGCTGAGTTCGACCAGGTTGGTCGCCAGCGGATAGACCAGATAGCCCACCGCCGTGGCCAGGAAGCCGAAGGCGTAGACCGTCCGCCGACCCACCCGGTCGGCGAGCGCGCCGGCCAGACTGAACACCACCAGCAGGGCCAACTCGTTCACGAGGTTCAGGACGCCCAGGGCCGTGCCCTGTCGGTCCAGTGGGATGCCCAGATTGGCGCTCAGCACGTAGGGCGTCATGATCGCCACGGTGGTGGCCAGGCCGATATTGACGAACGAGGCGTAGAGCACCGTCCACATGTTGCCAGCGCGGACGCCGGGCTCGGTGGCGACGAAGCCGAAGCGGTTTTCGGACGCGGGTTTCGACGACATGCCGGACTCCTGGGAAACTGTTGAGCGCAAAGAAAAAGGCCCGGCGCGCGGTGGCGCCGGGCCTTTCCTGGTGATGTCCGCGTCGCGACTAGAAGGTGCGGCTGATGCGGAGCGAGCCGGCCCGCTTTTCAGGCAGGCTCACCACGTAGGCGCGTGGCGGCGTGTTGTTGAACAGGTCGAAGAAGCTGAGATCGGTGGCGGCGATCGCGTTCTTCGGCGTGTCGTCGTTGAACAGGTTGGTCACCGACAGATCCACGCTCCACGAGCCATCCGTGATCCCGGCCCGCAGGTCCGAGACGAAGTAGCTCGGCAGCCAGGTCAGGTTGTTCTGGGTCATGAACCGCTTGGACTGGTAGCGGCCGCTCAGTTCGGTCGTCCAGGTCCAGCCCTCCACAGACGGCACGTCGCCACGGAACAGGGCCGAGACGTTCAGGCTGTGCTTGGGCGTCAGCGGCACCGCGTTGCCGGTGTAGACACCGTTGTTCGACTCGATCCGGTCGAAGTAGCCCGGGGTCGTGACGACATAGTCGGTGAACTTGGCCTTGGTGTAGGTGTAGTTGGCGTTCAGCGAAGCCCAGCGGGTCACGCGCCAGTCGGCCGACAGGTCGAAGCCCTTGCTCTCGCTTTCACCGGCGTTCTCGACCGACGGAACCGAGGTGCCGCCCAGCACCTTTGTGGTGCCGATCTGCTGGTTCTTGTAGCGGTTGAAGTAGGCCGCGCCGTTCAGAACCAGATCGCCGCCCAGGAACACGTTCTTGGAGCCGATTTCGAAGGTCTCGAGCTTCTCGGGCTTGAAGGTGCTGTCCACCGAGCCGCTGGTGCCGGTGGTGTCGACGCCGCCCGGCTTGAAGCCTTCGCCGTACGACGCATAGACCGAGTTCTTCGGGGTCAGCTCGTAGTTGACGACGACGTTCGGCGTGAAGGCGTGGTCCTTGACCGTCTTCTTGTCGACGCGCTGCGTCAGGGCGATCTGAGCCGCGCGGACCGAGGCCGTGGCGGCCGGACCGGCGGTGCAGCCCAGCGGAGCCAGACAGACAAGCTGGGTGCCGAACAGACGGTAGTACATCGGCTGGAACGGGCTGCCGCGATAGGCGATCCGCTCCTCGATGTAGCGGCCGTCGCCGCGGATGGTCAGCTTGTCGGTGACGTCGAACTCGACGCTGCCGGCCCACGACAGCGAGTCGGTTTCACGCGAGATCTTCAGCGGATAGTCCGCCGTCTCCTTGGCCGAGGTGGTCGGCGCGCGATAGGCGCCGCTCTCGGTGGCCAGGCCGCCCAGGTACAAGGCCGTCAAAACGGACAGGCGCGGGTCGGAGCCGTCGCGCAGCCAGAACTGGTCCTTGTTGATCTGGCTGGCCTTCTCGTGGAAGTACAGGCCTTCCGCCGACGTCCGCAGGCGACCGAAGTCCTTGCTCCAGCGCAGGGTCTGGCTGAACTGGTCGGTGTCGAAGACGTCGTCCAGGAACACCGAATAGCCGATGGCCGGCAGGCCGCCGACCGGCGCGACGGTCGACAGGTTCACGCCGTACGACCGCAGGAAGCCCAGATAGGTATAGAGCGGGCCGTAGAAGCTCAGCAGCGGCGCGTAGGACGGCAGCACGTTCGACGACAGCGTGTAGTTGGCGTTGTCGAAGTCCTGGAGCTGCGTGGTCTTGCCGGTGGTGGCGCCGGTCAGGGCGGTGAACTTGCCCCAGTCGCTTTCGTAGTTCAGGTCGAACGTCAGACGCGTGGCGTCGGTCACGGTGCCCGCGAAGTCCTTGCCGGTGCGCGGATCGACCGAATAGTTGATGCGCTGGCTGCGGACGGCGGCGGCGTCGCTGAGATCGCCCTTGATCGTGTAACCCGGATAGCGAGTCTTCGGATCGGTGACCGAGACGCCGAGGTTGGCCGTGTTGGCTAGGCCCGTCTGCGGGTCGACCGACTGAACCAGGACACGCGAGGTCTGATCGTATTCCTCGTGCGAGCTTTGCAGGCGAACGAACAGCGACAGATTGCTGGTCGGTTCGATCAGGGCGCTGATCGCGCCGCCAGTCGATTTGCCGCCGCCGACGCGGGCCCCGGTGGTGAAGTTGCGGTACTGGCCGTCATTCTCCCAGGCGCCCAGGTTCAGGCCCAATGAGAGGCCCGGCGCGACCGGACCCGACAGCGAGATCTTGCCTTCCTTCAGGCCGAAGTCGCCGGCCTCCAGGCTGATCTTGCCCTCGAACTCGTCCGTGTTCGGACGCTTGGAGATGTAGTTGATCGCGCCCGAGAAGGCCGAACGGCCGTAGAGCACGCTCTGCGGGCCCTTCACCACTTCGATCCGCTCGGCGTCGACGAAGCGCAGGCTGGCCAGGGCACCGCCGCCGGCGGTGGCGAAGGCTTCCGACGAGGTGTCCACGCCGTCGACCAGGATCGCCACGTTCGGACGACCGCGAACCGCCTGAACGCCGCGCAGGGCGGGACGGGTGTCGCTGGGCGTCAGGCCCTGGTCGAAGGTCAGGCCCGAGGTCGATTGCGCGACCCGCGAGATATCGGAGATATTGCGACGCTCGATCGTCTCGGCCGAAACGGCGTTGATCGTGATCGGAACCGATTGCAGTGATTCAGCCTTGTTGCGGGCCGTAACCAGGATTTCACCAATTACGGTGGCCTCTCCCGAAGATGTCGCTTGCGCGGAAGCTTCCCCCGCACAGATCAAAAGTGTAAGAGCGCTCGCACTGGCGCAGTAGATATTCATTGCCGACTTAGTCATGACACCCCTCTTCGTATCTCGACCAGACCCCGCAGTTTTACGTACGGTTGTTCCCCGAGAAGGAAGATGATGGAGCGCGGACGCGGCAGGACTTGCGATAACGTGTTTGACCGTCCATCGGATAGGAGTTCAGGTAAGCTTTATGATGCTGACTAAGGTCGACCCCGCTGCCAAGCCACGTCAGTCGCGACGGATCGCCACGGAAGAGGCGATCGTTGAGGCTTTTGGCCGCCTGATGGAGCGCGGAAGCGTTCACGATGCGGGTGTGAACGCCCTAATCAAAGAAGCCGGCGTCGGCAAGAAACAAATCTATGACTATTTCGGCGGGCTGGGCGGCGTGGCCGACGCCTGGGTGCGGCGCACCGGAATCTGGCCGCGCCTGGAAGACATGATCGCCGAACCGCTGGACACCTTCCACCAGCGCCCGGCCATGGAGCGCCTACGCGTGCTGGTGAAGACCTATGCCGGCAGCCTGCGCGCCCACCCGGCCGTCGCCACCATCATGGCCGGCGAGTTCGCAGGCCCGCCCGAGCTGCGCGACGCGGTCATGGCGGTGCGGATTCGCATCTGGGAAGAGTACGAGCGCCTGTTCATCGGCGAGCGCAGCACCGACCGCGAACTGCTGGCCATCGCCATGATGATGCTGCCGGCGGTCTCGTACATCGGCATGCGCGCCAAGTTCGAGCCCAACTTCTTCGGCTTCGACCTCAACGAGGACAAGGCGTGGGACGAGGTGGTCGGCATGCTGGACCACGTCATGCAGCGTTATGAATCCGGAATCCCCACCAGGCGAGAAACCGCAGAACAATAAAACTTGACCGATCGGTCACTTTTATAGATGGTCTCATCAGGTCCGCCTTCGCGGACTCGCGCATTGTGCGGAGACATCGATGTTTGGCGATCCCCTCTCGTTCCCCGTCAAACCCGAAACGGGTGATCTATGGGTGGCCGCCACCCTGGTCACTGACCAGTCTCTCAAGCTTGGCCTGTCGCGCATCCTGCTGCTGGGACCAGACCTGTCGGTGAAAGCCACGCTTCACACCGGTGACTTCGGGATGGTCTCCGGGATCGCGGTGAACCCCTCCACCGGCGATCTGACCGCGCTGGACCCCTTTGCGCGCAGCGTCACCCGCATCGCCGCCGACGGCCGCCGCCTCCCCTCGGCGCCGTTGCTGCCCGGGCGCGGCCTGGGCTCGATGGTCTTCCTGAAGGACGGCGGCGCGCTGGCGGGCGAGCATCTGTGCGGCATCGCCCCGCCGTTCAACGGCGAAGGCCGCCTGGCGCGGTTCGACGCCGAGGGCCGCCTGGTGCGCTTCTACCGTCCGCAATATCACGGCGGCGTCATGGGCTTCCTCGGCGTGACACACCTGACTCTGTTCAGCGACGGCAAGACCGTGGCCTACGTCTCCGAGACCGGCAACACGGTCTATCGCTACGACATCGACGCCGACCAGCAGTTGGAGCCGCTCTATGTCCGCGCCGACCCGCCGGGCATGGTGTTCGGTCTGGCCGCCATCCCGGGCGACGACGTGCTGGTGTGCTGCGGCGGCGAGGTTCGCCGCGTGAACCAGGCCGGCGAGGTCGTCCGCAAATACGCCGTGCCGGAAGGCCGCGGCTGGTCGTTCATCCGCGCCACCGACGACGGCAAGGCCTTCTGGGCCGGCGACTTCTTCTCCGGCGCCCTGGCCAAGATCGACCTCACCAGCGGCGAAACCGTCGCCAGCGTCAAGCTCGACATCCCGTTCGGCGTCACCTCAATCGCCGAAGTGAAGGCCGCCTGATGCGCAAGCGCCGGATCCTGCTGATCGGCGCGGGGGTGCTGGCCTTGGCCGGCGCCGCGACCTGGGCCACCGAGCCGCTCTTCTGGAGTCGCTATTTCAAGGCCCTGACGGTCAACCCGCTGGAGCCGCCGCTGGATTGGTACAAGCCGATCGAGGTGGTGAAGGGCGCGCCGGACGCCGGCCTGCCCAAGGCCGCGCCGCAGGCCGTCGGTGTCTCGCCCGAGGCGCTCGACAAGGCCGCCGCCTACGCGCAAGGCCATGGCAGCGACGCCCTGGTCGTCGTTCGCGACGGCAAGCTGATCTATTCGCGCTACCGGAACGGCGCAGGCCCGCGCACGATGATGAAAGCCCACTCCTTCACCAAGACCGTGACCGGCCTGCTGATCGGCGCGGCGATCGCCGACGGCAAGATCAAGTCGGTCGACCAGCCGGCCGCCGATTTCCTGCCGGAATGGAAGGGCGACGAGCGCAGCACGATCACGATCAAGAACCTGCTGCAGATGTCGTCGGGCATCACCCCGCCGGACTTCGCCTATGGCCCGAACTCGGTGACGATCCGCACCTTCCTGTCGCCGGAACTGGCCAAGACCAACCTGGCCCTGCCATTGAAGAATCCGCCTGGCAAGGTGTGGGGCCACCACAACACCGACCCGATCGTGCTGGCCCTGATCGTCGAGCGCGCCACCGGCGAACGCTACGCCGATTATATGAGCCGCAAGCTTTTCAAGCCGCTGGGGATGCACGACGGCCGGGTCTGGCTGTCGAAGGACGGCGGCCTGGCACACGGCGACTGCTGCATGGCCTCGGAGATCGAGGACTGGGTGCGGATCGGCGCGATGCTGGCCAACGGCGGTACCTGGAACGACCAGCAGGTCCTCCCCGCAGACTACGTCGCCGCGATGAGCGCGCCGTCCAAGGCCAATCCCGGCTACGGCTACCAGATCTGGCGCGGCCGCCCGTTCGTGGCCAATCGCATCTACTCCCCCGTGCGTCCCGACAAGAGCCAGAAGGCCACCGCGCCGATCGACGCCGAGGACGCGATCTTCCTTGACGGCTGGGGCAAGCGTCGCCTCTGGATCATCCCCTCGCAGAAGCTGGTGATCCTGCGCGACGGCGTCGATGTCGAGGACTGGGATGACACCCTCATCCCCAATCTCATTCTTCGCGGCTTGACGGCTGATGCCGCCGCGCCGCGCCAACCCGAGCCGGAGATGGCGCGATGATCAAGAACCAATGGTACGTCGCCGAGTACAGCGACGAGATTCCCAAGGGCGGCCACAAGCGGGTCAAGATGCTGGGCCTGGAGTTCGTGGTGTTCCGCGACTCCAAGGGCAAGGTCAGCTGCCTGTCGGACGTCTGCATCCACCGGGGCGCGTCCCTGGGCAGCGGCATGGTCGTCGATGACGCCATCGAGTGCCCCTATCACGGCTGGCGCTTCAACGGCGGCGGTAAGTGCGTGAAGATCCCGTCCCAGGATCCCGCCGCCAAGATCCCGCCCCGCGCCAAGATCGACTCCTACCCCGTGCAGGAAAAGTACGGGATGATCTGGGTGTTTATGGGCGACGCCGCCGAGGCCGACCGCCCGCCCCTGCCGCCCTTCCCCGAATTTGAGGACCCCGCGTGGCGCTGCATCCGCGGAACTTACGAGTGGAAGGCCAACTACGCCCGTATCACCGAGAACGGCATCGACCCCTCGCACGCGGCCTTCGTCCACCCCTCGTTCGGCGACAAGGAAGCCCCGCAGGTGCACGAGTTCACGCTCGAGCAGGACGAGTGGTCGGCCTATGCCGAACTGAAGTTCGTGCCGCCCGAGTACAAGGGCGTGTGGAAGCTCTTCCGCAAGTCCAAGCGCAGCATGGTCACGGTGCGCAACGGCTTCCACGTCTCGGGCGCCCACGTGCGCATCCAGATCCGGCCGACGCCGACCTGGTCGACGGTGATCTTCGACGTCAACACGCCGATCGATGAGACCACCACGATCACCCGCTGGATCATGGCTCGAAACTTCCTGACCGCGAAGATGTGGGACGGCGACAGCCGCCGCCGCACCCTGCGCATCTTCGAGCAGGACCGGGTGATCATGGAAAAGATCTGCCCCGAACTGCTGCCGGTCTATCTGCACGAGGAAGTCAGCGTGAAGTCGGACGGCATCATGGTGGCCTGGCGCAACAAGCGCCGCGAGCTGATCGAGAAGGGCTGGGCCCTGGATGTCGACGCCATGGAGCGCGACATCAACGGCAAGCGGGCGATGGTCATCCCCTC
Organism: Caulobacter sp. GW821-FHT10F06; assembly: GCF_058809215.1. Classification (NCBI taxonomy): domain Bacteria; kingdom Pseudomonadati; phylum Pseudomonadota; class Alphaproteobacteria; order Caulobacterales; family Caulobacteraceae; genus Caulobacter; species Caulobacter sp. GW821-FHT10F06. The sequence continues at coordinate 8,298 of NZ_JBXASK010000008.1, forward strand.
GCCCGATCGCGCCGATCCCAAGGAGGCCAAGGACTTCCTGCTCAAGACCGTGCCGCTGATCGACGGCGAGCGCATCCGGCAGGAAGCCCTCAAGCAACGGCATGGCGGCGCTGCAACGCCCCAGGCCGCGGAGTAGCGCCATGAAGATCGCGGGACCGAGCATCCTCGCCCTTCTTGCCGCGCTGGCCGCCACGGGGGTCGCGCACGCGGCCTCCGTGGAGGTTCGCGTTTCCGGGGTCTCCAGCGCCAAGGGCCAGATCGTGGTCTCGGCCTGCGACAAGGCCACGTTCCTGAAGACCTGCCCCATCAACGCCAAGACCGCGGCCGCGGCCGGGACGGTCACCGTCCGCTTGCCCAATGTGCCGGCCGGTCAATGGTCGTTCATGGCCTTCCATGACGAGGACGGCGACGGCGTGATGAAGAAGACCGCCCTGGGCCTGCCCGCCGACGGCGTGGGCCTGTCACGCGATCCCAAGGCCCGCTTCGGCCCGCCGAAGTTCGACGACTCGGCCGTCGAGGTCGGCGCCGCGCCGCTGAGCGTGGCGGTGGGGTTGAAGTACTAGGCGCTCTGCGTCCTTCGAGGCTCGGCTACGCCTCGCACCTCAGGATGAGGAATTCAGAGCAACATGCTCCTCATCCTGAGGCGCCCGCGCAGCGGGCCTCGAAGGACGCAATGCCGTTCAGGCCGCCGCCGCCGGAAACCCGCCCGCCTTCGAGACCATGCCCGGCAGGCTGGTCGCGCCCAGCACGCCCTTGAGCCAGCCCGCGGCGGCGATCAGCCGGTCCAGGTCGTAGCCGGTCTCCACCCCCATCCGCCCCAGCATGTAGACCAGGTCCTCGGTCGGGATGTTGCCCGTGGCGGCCGGGGCGAATGGGCAGCCGCCGATGCCGCCGATCGAGGCGTCCAGGCTTTCCACCCCCACGCGCCAGGCGGCGAAGGCGTTGGCCAGGCCCGTGTTGCGGGTGTTGTGGAAGTGCCCCCGCAGGCGGACGTTCGGCGCGACTGCGCGGACCGCCTCGAAGCGCTGCTCGACGACCAGGGGATCGGCCACGCCGATCGTGTCGGCCAGGGCGATCTCCTCGACCCCGAAGTCGGCCAGTTCGGCGGCGATCCGCACCACCTGATCCTGGGACACCTCGCCCTCGAACGGACAGCCGAAGGCCGCGCCGATGGTGACGCCCAGCTTCAGGCCGGCCTGGCGCGCCACGGCCGGCGCCTCGCCGATCTGGCGCAGGGTCTCGGCGATCGGGACGCCCTGGTTGCGGGCGTTGAAGGTCTCGCTGGCCACGACCACGAAATTGGCCTCGTCGACCTGGGCGGCGATGGCGCGGTCCAGGCCCCGGCGGTTCAGCACCAGGCCGATCAGCGACACGCCTTCAGCCCGCAGGTCGCGTTCGCCGCGCAGCCGTTCCATCACCGCCTCGGCGTCGGCCATCTGCGGCACGGCGCGCGGATTGACGAAGCTAACGGCCTCGATGCGACGCGCCCCGGCCTCGACGGCGCACAGCACCAGCGCGGCCTTGTCGGCCGCGTCGACCATGACCTTCTCGTTCTGAAGGCCGTCGCGCGGCGCGACCTCGATGATATCAAGCCTGGAAGTCATGGAACGCTCTACGGTTGGGAGAGACCGCGCACGACGGCGTGCGAGGCGGCCTGGATGTGACTGCGCATGACCGCGCCCGCCCATTCGGCGTCGCGGGCCTCGAAGGCGGCGATCAGCTCACGGTGATGGTGCTGCGAGCGCTCCAGCTCCTTGTCGGAGTAGCGCGCCAGGGTGCGCAGGACGAGCGGGATCTCGACCACCATGCCGGCCATGGTCGACAGGCGCGGGCTGGCGGCGGCGTCGAGAATCAGTCGGTGGAACTCGCCGTTCAGCACCGGGAACCGCTCGTGGACATTGGCGCCGCCGGTGGCGACCACGGCCTCCATCTCGCCCGCCAGCTCATTCAGCCGGACCAAGGCGTCGGGCGTCAGGCGCGTGGCGGCGCGGCGGGCGGCGTGGCTCTCGATCATCGCCCGCAGCGCATAGATCTCCTCGATCTCGCTGGGGTCCATGGCGGCGACATGGGCGCCCTGGTTGGGCAGAATCACCACCAGGCCTTCGACCGCAAGGCGACGCAGGGCTTCGCGGACGGGCGTGCGCGAGACGTCGCACAGAGCCGTCAGCTCATCCTCTTTCAGACGCTCTCCAGGCCCGAAACGCCCTTCCACGATCAGGGACCTGACCATTTCGTAGGCGCGAGCGCTCACGGTCGACACAGCACATCTCCGTCGGGTTCCGGTCGCAGCATACACATTGACGCTTTGCAAAGTTGTATACAATCTGCGTTGATAACGCCGATATACGACTATCAAACGCCGCCTGACGGATAAACACGAACGACTTTGCACACAATCTGGATCACTGAGGGGCTGATCATGACGACTCTGAAGAAGGCCATGGCCTTGACCGGCGGTTCCATCCTGGCGCTGGCCTGGGCGGGCGCTGCTCTGGCCCAATCCGCGCCGATCGCGGTCGAGGAAATCGTCGTCACGGCGCGCCAGCGAGCCGAAAGCCTGCGCGACGTGCCCGCCTCCGTCTCGGCCCTTGGCCAGGCCACGCTGGAAGCCGCCGGCGTCGCCCGGGCCGGTGACTTCGTGGCCCTGACCCCCGGCGTCAGCCTGGTTCAGGCCGCCGAACAGGGCGACGCCCAGGTCAACATCCGCGGCGTCAATAGCGCCCGTGACGCCCAGGCCTCGTTCGCCTTCGTCATCGACGGCGTGCAGATGGCCAACCCCGCCGCCTTCAACCGCGAGTTCTCGGATCTGCGCCAGATCGAGGTGGTCAAGGGCCCGCAGGGCGCGGTCTACGGCCGCAATGCCGCCGCCGGCGCGATCATCGTCACCACGGTCGAGCCCGGCGACAGCTTCGAGGGCGGGGCCAAGATCAGCGCCGCCAACCGCAACGCCTATACCGGCGAGATACGCCTGGCCGGTCCGCTCAGCGACACGCTCTCGGGCAGCCTGTCGGCCGACTGGCGCAAGACCGACGGCTTCTACGACAGCGACTTCGGCGGCAAGGCAGTCGACCGCTTCAGCGGCGGCAACATCAACGGCCGCCTGGTGGCCCGCCTGTCGGACGACACCAAGCTGGACTTCAAGATCCGCTACGGCGAGCTGGAAGCTGGATCGATCGCCTACAACGCCATCTTCTCGCTGCCGTCCTTCGCCTCGGTGCTGGCCACGCCCTCGTACAACGAGGACGTCAACGACCATAAGTTCACCTTCCAGAACAACGTCCCGCACACCAACAACCAGACGGCGTTCGAGACCTCGCTGAAGCTCGACCACGACCTGGGCTTCGCCACCCTGACAGCCTGGGCGCTGTATTCCGACATCCGTAACGACCTAGTCGCCGATGGAACCTCGGCTTCGTTCGGGTTCTTCAACGCCGACCCGGCCTGTATACGATCGGTGGCCAACCTTGCGGCCAACGGCGTGACGATGCCTTCGCCGCAGTTCCTGGCCCCGACGCCGGGCGCGTCGTTCTTCGGGGCCTATTCGCCCACCACCTGCGACGGCTACCAGTACCAGAAGCGCGACCAGAAGGACGTCAGCGGCGAGGTCCGCCTGGCCTCGCCGTCAGACCAGCGCCTGCGCTGGATGGCCGGGGCCTATTACCTGCACATCGATCGCGAGGTCGGCGTCGCCACGGGCATCGACGGCGGCGGCGAGGTTCCCAAGTCGCTGTATGTGGCCACCGGCCCCTACTCCACCGAGCAGCTGGTCTGGGACGACTTCAAGAGCGACGTCGGCGCGGTGTTCGGCCAGCTGGCCTATGACATCGTCCCGTCCGTAGAGGCCTCGCTGGCCCTGCGCTACGACCGCGAGGACCGCAAGGTCCACAACCTGATCCCGACGGCGGCCCGCACGAAATATATCGACTTCAACGGCCCGCCCTACACCGGCTCGGCTCCGCTCAATCCGGGCCTGGATCCGACGCTCAATCCGGGCGGCATCAAGGACCAGGAAAAGACCTTCGATCAGGTCCAGCCCAAGGTGGCCCTGCGCTGGAAGGCCAGCCCCGACTGGACGGTCTATGCCGACTGGGGCGTGGGCTTCAAGTCGGGCGGCTTCAACAGCCAGGGCAGCGCCGCGACGGTCAACGCCTTCATCAATCCGGTGCGCGTGGCCGCCGGCTACAAGCCCGTCACGATCCGCGACGACTTCGCCAAGGAAGTGTCCGACAGCTTCGAGATCGGCGCCAAGGGCCGCCTCTTCAACGGCCGCCTGACCGTGGACGCGGCCGCCTACAGCACCGCCGTCGACGACATGCAGTTCTTCGAGTTCTTCGTCGGCCCGTTCGGCCTGCTGCGGGTGGTGTCCAACATCGACAAGGTCGACATCCAGGGCGCGGAGCTGGGCCTGGGCTGGAAGGTCGCCGATCGGCTGACCCTGGAAGCCTCGGGCGCCTATACCGACTCGGAGATCAAGAAGAACAGCGTGCGGCCCGACACCGTCGGCAACGAGTCGCCCTACACGCCCAAATACACCTGGAACCTGGCGGCGACCTACGCCCAGCCCCTGCCCGACGACCTGACCCTGAAGGTCCGCGCCGACGTGCGCGGCACCGGCCCGACCTGGTTCCACGTCGTCCAGGGCCAGGACAACCCGACGGTGTTCGAGCTGAGCTACGGGGCCCTTGGTCGCGCCAACTACAGCAAGACCCGCCGCGACGCCTTCACGACCGTCGACCTGCGCGTCGGCATCGAGGCCGACACCTGGTCGCTGACCGCCTTCGGCCAGAACATCCTCGACAAGAAGTACCTGACCGAGGTGATCCCCGCGCCGGAGTTCGGCGGGGCCTTCGGGTCGCCGGCCGCCGGCGGATCCTACGGGGTCGAGCTCAGCGTGAAGTTCTAGTCCCACCCGCCCCGCGGTCGTCGGCGACGGCGCCCGCAGGGCGGTCAGAACCATCTCGCGGCGGGTCGTCCGCCGCGATCATGGAATCTTGAGCCGATCGTCGTCGCGGCCCGCGTTCCTGGGCCCGACGTCGCCAGAAGAGAGACACGAGAAGATGGCTTACCGACTGGGCGTGGATGTTGGGGGGACGTTCACCGACCTCCTGCTGCTGAACGAGGCGACGGGCGACTTCTGGCGCCACAAGACGCCGTCGACGCCGCACGACAGCTCGGTAGGCGTGATGACCGGCGTCAATGCGGTGTGCGAGAAGGCCGGGGTCAAGCCGTCGGACGTCGACGTCTTCCTGCACGGCACCACCGTGGCCACCAACGCCGTACTCGAGGGCAAGGGCGCGCGGGTCGGCCTGGTGACCACCGAGGGCTATCAGCAGGTGATGCAGATCGCCCGCTCGCTGGTGCCCGGCGGTCTGGCCGCCTGGATCATCTGGCCCAAGCCCGAGCCCCTGGCCAAGCTGGAGGACACGGTCGAGATCAAGGGCCGCATCGACGCGGCCGGCAAGGAAGTTCGCCCGCTGGACGAGGTCGATGTCCGCGCCCAGCTGACCAAGCTGAAGGTCCAGGGCGTCGAGGCGGTGACCATCGCCCTGATGAACGCCTACCTCAACGGCGCGCACGAGCGCCGCGTGGCCGAGCTGGCCGCCGAGATCCTACCGGGCGTTCTGGTGTCGCTGTCGCACGAGGTCCTGCCCGAGATGCAGGAATACGAGCGCACCCTGACCACCGTCGCCAACGCCTCGGTCCGTCCCGTCGTCAGCAAGTACGTCAAGAACCTGCGCGACAAACTGCGGGGCCTGGACATGCAGGGCCGCATCGCCCTGCTGCGCTCGGACGGCGGCCTGATGTCGTCGGAGAAGTCCGAAGAGCATCCGGTCAGTCTGCTGATGTCCGGCCCGGCCGGCGGCGTCACCGGCGCCCTGTGGGTGGCCCGCAATTCGGGCCTGAAGAACATTCTGACGCTCGACGTCGGCGGTACCTCGACCGACGTGGCGTTGATCGAGAACGGTGAGCCGCGCCGCGTGCGCACCACCGACGTGGGGCACCTCACGGTCCGCGCCTCGTCGCTGGACGTCAAGACGGTCGGGGCCGGCGGCGGCTCGATCGCCAAGGTCCCCGAACTGACCCGCGCCCTGCGTGTCGGCCCTGAGTCGGCCGGCGCCGCGCCGGGGCCGGCCGCCTATGGCAAGGGCGGCACCGCTCCCACGGTCACCGACGCCAATGTCGTGCTGGGCTACCTGCCGGAAGACCTGCTGGGCGGCGCTTTCAAGCTGGATCGCGAAGCGGCCCGCACGGCGGTGCAGACCATCGCCGACGCACTCGGCATCGACCTCTATCAAGCGGCGCGCGGCATCATCGACATCGTCAACGAGAACATGTTCGGCGCGCTGCGCATGATCTCGGTGCAGCAGGGTTATGACCCGCGCGACTTCGCCCTGATGGGCTTCGGCGGCGCCGGCCCCCTGCATGTCAACGCGGTGGCCAAGCTCATGGGCTCCTGGCCCGCCGTGTCGCCCGTCTCGCCCGGCGTGCTGTGCGCCCTGGGCGACGCGACCACCCGCATGCGCACGGAAACGGCGCGCTCCTACTCCAAGCGGATCTCATCGGCGACCGAGACCGAGGTGCTGTCGTTCTTCAAGGAGATGGACGACCAGATCCGCGCCACGCTGAAGGCCGACGGCGTCACCGACGCCGAGATCGAGACCAGCTTCGAGATCGACGTCCGCTATCACGGCCAGGCCTTCGAAGTGCCGATGGTCGTGACCCTGGACGACCTGAAGGCCGGCGGTCTGGCCCGCCTGGCGGCGGCCTTCGACGAAGAGCACAGGCGCCTGTTCACCTTCAACATGGACGCCGAGCATGAGTTCGTGAACCTGCGCGCCGTCGCCATGGGCAAGGTGCAGGAAATCCCGACGCTGGAGATCGAGAAGGGCGACGGTGATCCGTCGCGCGCCAAGATCCGCGACCACCAGGTCTGGGCCGACGGCGCCATGCGCCCTGCGGTGATCTACGACCGGTCCAAGCTCCGCGCCGGCGACAGGATCGTCGGCCCGGCCATCGTCACCGAGATGGACTCCACCACGCTCGTCCTCCCCGACTGCGAAGCGGTCGTCGACGCCTATGGCGTCATCCTGATCAATCCCGTGAAGGAGGCCTGAGTCATGGCCGCTCGCATCCTGGAAACCAACCCGGCCCCGTTCGGCAAGGCCGACGTCGATCCGGTCACCCTGGACATCATCGAGAACGCCCTGCGCAACGCGCGGGTCGAGATGGACGCCACCCTGTTCCGCACCGCCCTGTCGCCCGGCATCCGCGAGCAAGGCGACGCCTTCCCGCTGATCGCCGATCGCGACGGCAAGATGGTGGTCGGCCAGTTCGGCTCGTTCATCGACGGCTTCCTGAAGGGCTATGACGGCGAGATTGAGGAAGGCGACATCATCCTGGTCAACGACCCCTATTCGGTCGAAGGCGCCATCAGCCACACCTCCGACCAACTGTGCATCGCGCCGATCTTCCGCGATGGCCGCCTGATCGCTTGGTCGGCGATGTTCGGCCACATGACCGATGTCGGCGGCAAGGTGCCCGGCTCGCTACCCACCGACGCCAACTCGATCTTCGAGGAAGGCTTCCGCCTGCCGCCGGTGAAGCTGTACCGCAAGGGCGAACTGCAGAGCGATATCGTTCGCATCGCCGCCCACCAATCGCGCATGCCCGAGTGGTTCAAGGCCGACCTGCACGCCATCGTCGCCTCGTGCCGCGTGGCCGGCCGCCGGGTGGTCGAGATCTGCGAGCGCTTCGGCGACGACGTCTTCACCTCGGCGCTGAAGGAACTGCTGGCCCGCAACCATCGCGCCATGGGTCACTTGATCTCGACCGCGATCGGCGAAGAGCCGGTGTCGTTCGAGGACTATATCTGCGACGACGGCAAGGGCGCCGGTCCGTTCAAGATCAAGTGCACCATGTGGCGCGAGGGTTCGAAGGTCATCCTCGACTTCGACGGCACCGATCCGCAGTCGGACTCGTCGATCAACTTCCTGATGAACGAGAACATGTTCAAGATGTTCTTCGGCATCTACATGATCATGGTCTTCGACCCGCAGATCCTGTTCAATGACGGGTTCTACGATCTGGTCGACGTGCGCATCCCCGAAGGCAGTCTGCTGAAGCCGAAGTTCCCGGCCGCCCTCTCCTGCCGCACCCACGCCCTGGGCCGCATCTTCGACGTGCTGGGCGCGCTGCTGGGCCAAAAGACTCCGGAATTCCTGTGCGCCGCCGGCTTCTCGTCGTCGCCGCACCTGATGTTCTCGGGCTATGACGGCAAGGGCGAATGGTTCCAGCTGTTCCAGATCGGTTTCGGCGGCATTCCGGGCCGTCCGTTCGGCGACGGCGCCGACGGTCACTCGCTGTGGCCGGGCTTCACCAACGTGCCGAACGAGTTCCTGGAACGCTACTTCCCGATGGTCATCGAGCGCTACGAGAGCGTGGCCGACAGCGGCGGCGCCGGGCGCTTCCGGGGCGGCAACGGCATCCACATGACCTACCGCTTCACCGAGCCGGGCGTGATCGCCATCCATGACGACCGCTGGTTCGTGCCGCCGTGGGGCGTCAACGGCGGGACTCCGGGCGCGCGCTCGTGGAAGCGCCTGGACAAGGCCAATGGCGAGAGCATCGCCCTGCCCTCCAAGTGCGACGGCGTCCAGGTCGACAAGGGCGACCTGCTGCACTTCGTCACCTGGGGCGGCGGCGGCTGGGGCGATCCGCTGGAGCGCGAGGTCGAACTGGTCGAGCTGGAAGTCGCGCGCGGTTTGGTCAGCGCCGAGGGCGCCAAGCGCTTCGGCGTAGTGCTGGACGCGGCCGGCAAGGTCGATGCGGCCGCCACCGAGGCCCTCCGCGCCAAGATTCGCGGCGAACGCGGCCCGCTGGAAGTGTTCGATCGCGGCCCGTCGCTGGACGAGCTGCGCGCCTCGTGCCTGGCCGACACCGGCCTGCCCGCGCCGCGTCCGCCCGTGTGGCGCAACGCGCCGCTGGCCCTGGCGGCGGAGTAGGTCGTAAGCGTCATGACGGTTGAAAACACAGGCCCCTTGAAGGGCCTCCGCGTCGTGGAAATGGGCCAGCTGATCGCCGGTCCGTTCTGCGGCCAGCTGCTCGGCGACATGGGCGCCGACGTCATCAAGATCGAGCCGCCCGGCAAGGGCGACCCGATGCGCGACTGGGGTCGCGGCGACTATCCGCTGTGGTGGGAAGTCGTGGCGCGCAACAAGCGCACGGTCTCGGCCAACCTCCGCGTGCCCGAAGGTCAGGCCCTGGCCCGCAAGCTGATCGAGACGGCCGACATCCTGATCGAGAACTTCCGCCCCGGCACGCTGGAGGGCTGGGGTCTGGATCCGCTGGAGCTGCAGAAGGCCAATCCCGGCCTGATCGTGGTGCGCGTCTCGGGCTATGGCCAGACGGGTCCCTATGCCGACCGCGCCGGCTTCGGCGGCATCGGCGAGGCGATGGGCGGCTGGCGGCACATCGTCGGCGACCCGGATCGCGCGCCCTCGCGCATGGGCATCTCGATCGGCGACGCCCTGGCGGCGACCTACGGGTGCCTCGGCGCCCTGGCCGCCCTGCGCCATCGCGACAAGACCGGCGAAGGCCAGGTGGTCGACAGCTCGCTCTACGAGGCGGTGCTTCAGGTCATGGAAAGCCTGATCCCGGACTACCAGGTGATGGGCTACATCCGCGAGCGCTCGGGCTCGGTCCTGCCCGGCATCGCGCCGTCGAACGTCTATCACTGCTTGGACGGCGACTACCTGATCGCCGCCAACCAGGACACGGTGTTCGGACGCCTGTGCAAGGCCATGGATCAGCCCGATCTGGCCCAGCATCCGGACTATGTGAACCACGTCCAGCGCGGCAAGAACCAGAAGGCGCTCGACGCCCTGATCGAAGCGTGGACCAAGACCCTGACCGTCGACGCCGTCGAGGCGAAGATGATCGCCGCAGGCGTGCCGGCCGGAAAGATCTATCGCGCGCCCGAGATGCTGGCCGATCCGCACTTCGAGGCCCGCGAGTCGATCGTCACCCTGGACCACCCGCGCTGGGGGGCCTTGCCGATGCAGAACGTCATGCCCAAGCTGTCCAAGACCCCCGGCGGCGTCCGCGCCATCGCCTCCCAGGCGGTCGGCCAGGACAATGCGGCGGTGTGGGGCGCGGAGTTGGGCCTGTCTGCCGATCAGCTTTCCGCCTTCGCCAAGAGCGGGGTCATCTAACCGCCTCGAACGAAATCCTCGTCCTTCGACAGGCTCAGAATGAGGATTTCGACTGCACGGACATCAAATTCGCCCTCATCCTGAGCTTGTCGAAGGACGAGGGCGACGCACGGAACGAGACATGGCCGAAGACCTGAACGCGGACTATCACAAGGCCGGCTTCGGCGGACGCCTGGCCTTCGGCCAGCGGCCCGCCCTACTGATCATCGACGTGGTGGACGCCTATCTGCTGCCGGACTCGCCGCTCTATGCCGGCGTCGAGGAAGCCCTGGCCAGCAACGCCCGCCTCCTGAAGGCGGCGCGCGAGGCCGGCATCCCGGTGATCTTCACCAACGTCGTCTACCAGGCCGGCGTCGGCGGTCGCGACGGCGGCGTCTTCTATCGAAAGGTGCCGGCGCTGAAAGCCTTCCAGGCCGGCTCGCCCCTGGGCGCCTTCCCCAAGGAAATCACGCCGATCGAGGGCGAGGTGGTGATCTCCAAGCAATACGCCTCGGCCTTTTTCGGCACCCACCTGGCCTCGACCCTGACGGCCATGGGCGTCGACACCGTGGTGATGGGCGGCTTCTCGACCTCGGGCTGCGTGCGGGCCAGCGCCCTGGACGCCCTGCAGTACGGGTTCATCCCGTTCGTCGTGCGCGAAGCCGCCGGCGACCGTGACGAACGCGTGCAGGAGGCCAACCTCTTCGACCTGCAGGCCAAGTACGCCGAGGTCGTCGCCGAGAGCGAGGCCCTGGCCCTGATCGCCGGCGCGGCGGCCACCGCCCGCTAGCCAGTCAGTCCAGACGGCGAGATCATCAAAGTCTCCGCCAGTCGGGCGCCGGCCCGGCTCGTCGTTTCAAGCCCGCAAAGCCGCCTAGCGTCACCGGATCGACACAGCTTCCGGACGCCTGCCCATGACCGCCGTGCCCGCCGACACCGCCGCGCCTTCAGCCCGACTGCCCCTGCTGGTCCATGCCGGCTATGGCGTGGGTCAGGTGGCCGGCCAGATCTTCCGCGACGCGCCGTCGCTGCTGCTGCTGTTCTTCATGACCAACGCTCTGGGGGTCGAGCCGGCCCTGGCCGGGGCGGCGATCTTCTTTCCCAAGCTGTTCTGGGGCGTGCTGGCCGACCTGACGGTCGGCCTGGTCTCCGACCGCTGGAAGAACCGCTTTCCGCGCAAGTCCTGGCTGCTGATCGGTGCGATACTGGCGCCGCTGGCGCTGATCCTGCTGTTCCACGTGCCCGAAGGGACCAGCCAGGCCATGGCGCTGTACGTGGCCGGAGCCTTCAGCCTCTACATGATCGTCTTCGGCTGTTTCTCGGTGCCCTATCTGGCCATCGGAACCGAGCTGTCGGACGATCCCAAGGAGCGCACCGTGGTCATGGCCTGGCGGATGGGCTTCTCGGCGGTCGGCCTGATTGTCGGCAACGCCGTGGCGCCAATCATGGTCCAGAGCCTGGGCGGCGGCCGGCCGGCCTATTCCAGGATGTCGCTGGTGCTGGCGGCGGTCTGCACGATCAGCCTGCTGATCACCTTCCTGACCTCGCCCCGCAAACCGGCGATCGAAACCGCCGCGCCGCCGATCCGCATCAAGGCGATCTTCACCGCCCTGACCGATCCGCTGTTTCGGCCGCTGATCTCGGCCTATGTCCTGCAGCTGATCGGCTCGGGCCTGGGCTATGCCTCGATGGTCTATTTCCTGACCTACAACATGGGCCGCACCGACGCTCTGAACCAGCTGGGTTTCATCGTCCTGGCCATGAGCGCCGTCGTGATGCTGGCCCAGCCGCTGTGGATCAAGCTGAGCTCGGTCTTCGGCCGCAAGCGGATCTATGTCGCCGCCGCGCTGAGCCATGGGATCGTGCAGATCGTCTGGGGCCTGTCGCCCGGCGCGCCGCTCTCCGCCATCTACGTGCTGGTCGTGCTGTTCGCCCTCTTCACCTCGGGCGCGACCCTGATGGGCTACACCCTGCTGTCGGACGTCATCGCCAAGGACGACGAAGCGCGCGGCGAGAGCCGGGCCGGCGTGTTCTCGGCCCTGTGGACCGGCGCCGACAAGCTCGGCTTCGCCCTGGGCGGCACCCTGCTGACGGGCCTGGTGCTGTCGACCTTCGGCTTCTCGAGCGCCCTGGCCGTGACCGGCGCAGCCCAGCCGGCTTCGGCCCTGACCGGCGTCGCCATCGCCTTCGCCTTCGCGCCGGCCGCCTTCAACCTGGCGGCCGCGGGTCTCTATGCGAAGTTTGGTCGCTAGAACTGGGAGGCGGCGTAGAGCCCGATCGCGATGATCGGGCTGAAGGCCACCGCGATCGCCAAGGGCGCATGCCGGTGGCCGAGATTGAGGGTCACCCCCGTCTCAGCCGCCGGCTTGGGCACCAGCAGCCGGGGATTGGTCGGGTCGCGGTAGAAGCCAAAACCGTCATATCCAGGCTTCGTTGGTCGGGTCACGTCGGTGTACTCCACGCTTACCCTTGAACTTTCTCCAACGATTCTAAGCCTGTCCAGAGATGTCCACAGCTTCTCCCCACGACGCCGTTTTCGGAACTAGCCCTCGGCGATCCTGACCAGGGTCTTGCCCTCGTTCGCGCCGTTCATCAAGCGCTCGAACTGGGCCGGCGCGCCGACGAGATTCGGAGCCACGTCGGCCACCTGCACCAGTCGGCCGTCCTTGATCCACGGCTCGGCGGTGGCCACCCACTCGGCCCAGCGCGGATAGAAGTCGTAGACCACCAGGCCCAGGATCTGGGCGCGCTTGCCGACGATTGGGCCCAGGCCGAACTGCGGCGGCGGACCGTCGGCATGGTAGTGCGCCGAAAGGCCGCACAGCACCACGCGGCCATAGAGCTTCAGCAGGCCGAACACCGGCTGCAGGATCGGCAGGCCGACATTCTCGAAGTGGACGGTGGGCCCGCCGTCGGTGGCCGCCTTCAGCATCTCGATCCAGCCCTCGGCGCGATAGTCGACCGCGTCGTCGAAGCCATACCTGTTTTTAACCAGCGCGATCTTGTCGGCCCCGCCGGCGATGCCGACGGCCTTGGCGCCGAGGATCTTGGCGATCTGCCCCGCCGTGCCGCCCACGCTGCCGGCGGCCGCATCGACGGTGAAGACGTCGCCCTGCCCCACCTTGGCCAGTTGGGTGACGCCGGCCCAGGCGGTCAGGCCGGGCATGCCGAGCACGCCGAGGTGATTGGCGACGCCCAGCGACGGATCGACCTTGCGGGCTTCCTTGGCGTCGATCAGGCCGTACTCCGCCCAGCCGGCCTCGCCAACCACATGGTCGCCGACGGCGAAATCGGGATGGCCCGAGGCGATCACCTCGCCCACGGCCGAACCCGGCAGGGTCTCGCCCGGACCAGGACGCGGCTCGCCCATGTGCCGGCCGCGCAGGCGCGAGCCGATATAGGGATCCAGCGACAGATAGAGCACGCGTACCAGAAGCTGGCCGGCCGGCGCCGACGTGGGGCGGGCCTTCTCGATCACCTCGAAATCGGCGGCGGTCGGCAGATCCTCGATCTGGCGCTTGAGGACGACTTCGAGGGTCTTGGACATGGGAGCTCGCCTGAAGGACGCCGGCGCCGCCTGTCGGAGAAAGCCTCAGCCCGCTCCCGGCCGCCCCGACGAAGGGACTATCGATGCGGGCAACTCTAGCTCTAGGGGCCCCGCCTTGGCCGTCGCGCGTTCCGTTTCCTCCGCCAGTCGGGCGTCCGCCGCCCTCGTCGCTTCGCTGAAGCAGGCGGTGGGCCCCAATGTCCGCGACGACGAGGCCGCCCGCGCCCTGTTCAGCCAGGACATCTTCGCCGTCGCCGCCACCCTGGTGCTGGCCGTGGTCTCGCCCACCGACACCGAGCAGCTGGCCGCCGTCGTCGCCCTGGCGGCCCGCGAAGGCCTGGCCCTGGCCCCGCGCGGCGGCGGCCTCAGCTACACCAAGGGCTACATCCCGACGGCGCAGAACACGCTCAGCCTGGACCTGTCGCGCATGGACAAAATCCTGCGCATCGACGCCGACGACATGACCGTCACTGTCCAGGCCGGCTGCACGTGGAAAACGCTGAACGACGCGCTGAAGCCGCTGGGCCTGCGCACGCCCTTCTGGGGACCGATGTCGGGCCTGCTGTCGACCATCGGCGGCGGGCTGTCGCAGCAGAACGCCTTCTTCGGCGCGGGCCATCACGGCACCACCAGCGAGAGCGTCGTGGCCCTGACCATGGTGCTGGGCGACGGCCAGGTGCTGCGGACCGGCGCGCGCGGCGAAGGCGGCGACCGGCCGTTCTGGCGCCACTACGGCCCCGACCTGACCGGCCTGTTCTGCGGCGACTGCGGGGCGCTGGGCATCAAGGCCGAGATCACCCTGCGGCTGATCCAGACGCCCGCCCACGAGGCCTATGCGTCGTTCGCCTTCGACAGCGCCCCGGCGATCATCTCGGCCATGGCGGCCATGGCCCGGGCGGGCGTGGCCAGCGAGCTGTGCGGCTTCGATCCCAACCTGACCAAGGTGCGAATGCGCCGCGCGTCACTGGCGACCGATGTCGGCGTGCTCAAGGACGTGGTCGCCAAGTCGGGCTGGTTGAAGGGCCTGTTCTCGGCCGCGCGGATCGCCCTGGCCGGCCGCGACTTCATCGGGGTCGACGACTATCCGCTGCACGTGATCTGCGAGAACCGCTCCAAGGCCGGCGTCGCCGAAGACCTGGCCGAGGTCCGACGGCTGGCCCTGGCCGCCGGCGGGCGCGAGATCGAGAACAGCATTCCGCGCGTCATCCGCGCCCAGCCCTTCCCGGCCGCCAACAGCATCCTGGGCCCCGGCGGCGAGCGCTGGGCTACCCTGCAATGCGTCGCGCCGCTGTCGAAGGCCGCCGCGATCTTCGCCGAGATCGAGACCGTCCACGCCGACCTGGCCAAGGCCTATGCCGAGCACGGCATCGACACGGCCTTCATGCTGACCAGCCTGTCGACCAACGCCTTCATCATCGAGCCCACCTTCTACTGGCCCGGCGCGCGCCATGCTCTGCACGAGACGCTGATCGAGCCGGCGCACCTGGCCCGTCTGCCCGCCCTGCCCGACGACCCGGCCGCCTTCGCGGTCGTGACCGAGGCCCGCAACCGGGTGATGGCGATCTTCCAGAAGCATGGGACCGGCCACCTGCAGATCGGCCGCGTCTATCCCTATCGCGCCAGCCGCGACGACGCCTCGTGGGCGCTGCTCGAGACGATCAAGGCCTTCGTCGATCCGGAAGGCCGCATCAATCCCGGCGTGCTGGGCCTCACCAAGGAGACCGGTCAATGAGCGCCACCTATCGCGCCTTGGAACTTCAGCAGTTCGCTCGCACGCTGCGGGAAGCCGCCAAGATCGTCGACCTGCCCCTGCGCGCGCCGGGTCCCGGCGAGGTCGCGGTGCGTAACAGCTGGGCGGGGGTCAATGGCCTGTTCGACGTCCAGATCGCGCGCAACGCCGTCGACTACGTCAAGATCGGCCTGCCCTGCGCGATGGGCGTCGAGGCGGTCGGCGTGGTCGAGGCGGTCGGCGACGGCGTGACCGACCTGACCATCGGCGACGCGGTGGCCAGCGTCCGCTTCGGCGGCGGCTATCGCGAAATGAACATCGCCTCGGCCGCCAGCTTCGTGAAGGTGGACGCCGCCGATCCGGCCGCCCTGATCCTGGCCTCCACCGGCGTCTCGGCCCATGTCGCCCTGAACGTCATCGGCGAGGCCAAGGCCGGCGAGACCGTGGCCATCTCGGCCGCGGCCGGCGGGCTGGGCCACATCCTGATGCAGCTGGCCAAGGCCAAGGGCTGCAAGGTGATCGCCGTCTGCGGCGGCGAGACCAAGGCCGCCTTCGTGCGCGAGCTGGGCGCCGACGTGGTCATCGACTATCGCGCCGGCTCGGTGGCCGAGGCGCTGAACCGCGATTTCAAGGACGCCTTGGACGTGGCCATCGACACCGTCGGCGGGCTGATCTTCGACGCCTTCTCCGACAATCTGGCCCGCCACGGCCGGCTGGTGGTGGGCGGCGTCGCCCAGGACATGGACGGCGGGGCCGAGGTCGTCACCGCCCCGCGCATCACCCACAAGCTCTACTACAAGGCCGCCTCCGTACGCGGGTTCATGAACGGCCTGCTGGCCGGACACTGGCCTGCCGCCCGCGCCGAGCTGGCGCAACTGGTCGCGGCCGGAAAACTCAAAGCTGTCGCCGACGCCAAGCCCTTCGTGGGCCTGGACAGTGTCTACGACGCCGTCGACTGGCTGAACGCCGGCGGGTCGATGGGCAAGGTGATGGTCCGACTTTAGGGAGAAGAACAATGGCCGAATGGCTCAAGCGCGACGCCGATGCGACCGCGATCGCGAATTCCGACAAGCAGGTGCGCGAGACCGTCGAGGTGATCCTCGCCGACATCGGCGAGCGCGGCGATGCGGCCGTGCGGGAACTGTCGATCAAGTTCGATAATTGGGATCGCGAGAGCTATCGCCTGACGCCCGAAGAGATCGAGGCTTGCGTCGCTCAGCTGAGCGACCAGGACCTGGCCGACATCGAATTCGCCCAGACCCAGGTGCGCCACTTCGCCCAGCACCAGCGCGACACGATGAAGGACCTCGAGGTCGAGACCCTCCCGGGCGTGATCCTGGGTCACAAGCACCTGCCGATCAATGCGGCCGGCTGCTACGTGCCCGGCGGCAAGTATCCGCTGCTGGCCTCGGCCCACATGTCGGTGCTGACCGCCAAGGTCGCCGGCGTGCCACGCGTCGTCACCTGCGCCCCGCCGTTCAACGGCAAGCCCGCCCCGGCCATCGTCGCCGCCCAGGCCCTGGCCGGCGCCGACGAGATCTACTGCCTGGGCGGCATTCAGGCCGTCGCCGCCATGGCCCTGGGCACGCAGACCATCGCCCCGGTCGACATGTTGGTCGGTCCCGGCAACGCCTTCGTGGCCGAGGCCAAGCGGCAGCTGTTCGGCCGGGTCGGCATCGACCTCTTCGCCGGCCCGACCGAGACCCTGGTCATCGCCGACGACAGCGTCGACGGCGAGCTGTGCGCCACCGACCTGCTGGGCCAGGCCGAGCACGGCCCCGACAGCCCGGCCATCCTGCTGACCACCTCGCGCCAGCTGGCCGAGGACACGATCCGCGAGGTCGAGCGCCTGCTGACGATCCTGCCGACCGCCGCCGTCGCCCGCCGCGCGTGGGAAACCTTCGGTCAGGTGATCCTCGCCGACAGCGACGACGAGATGGTCGCCATCGCCGACGACATCGCTTCCGAGCACGTCCAGGTCATGACCCGCGACCCGGACTATTTCCTCAAGCACATGACCAACTACGGCGCCCTGTTCCTGGGCGCACGGACCAACGTCTCGTTCGGCGACAAGGTGATCGGCACCAACCACACCCTGCCGACCCGGAAGGCCGCGCGCTACACGGGCGGACTGTGGGTGGGCAAATTCCTGAAGACCTGCACCTACCAGAAGGTTCTGACCGACGAGGCCTCGGCCCTGGTCGGCGAATACTGCTCGCGCCTGTGCGCCCTGGAAGGCTTCGCCGGGCATGGCGAGCAGGCCAATATCCGCGTGCGCCGCTACGGCCATCGCGACGTGCCCTATGCCGGCGCCGCGCAACCGGTGCTGGCGGCCGAATAGCCGTGAGCCTGCCCCGCACGCCCTCGTTCCGTCTCGACGGCCGCCGCGCCCTGGTCACCGGGGCCGGGCGCGGCATCGGTCTGGCCTCGGCCGCGGCGCTGGCCGAGGCGGGCGCGCACGTGACCCTCGCGGCCCGTAGTCGCGACGAGATCGAGGCGGCCGTCGACGCCATCCGCAAAGCCGGCGGCGCGGCCGAGGCCCTGGCGCTGGACGTCGGCGACATCGGGGCCGTCCAGGCGGCGCTGGCCGAGCGGCCGGCCTTCGACATCCTGGTCAACAACGCCGGGACCAACCGCCCCAAGCCGTTCGCCGAGGTCACGGTCGACGACTATGACGCGGTGTTGGACCTGAACCTGAAGGCCGCGTTCTTCGTCGCCCAGGCGGTGGCCAAGGGCATGGTCGACGCCGGCAAGGGCGGCTCGATCATCCACCTGTCGTCGCAGATGGGCCATGTCGGCGGGCCGCGCCGAACCCTCTACTGCGCCAGCAAATGGGCGATCGAGGGTCTGTCCAAGGCCATGGCGCTGGACCTGGCGGCCGACGGGATCCGGGTCAACACCATCGCCCCGACCTTCATCGAAACGCCCCTGACCAGGCCCTTCTTCGAGGACAAGGCCTTCCTCGATAGCGTGCTGGCCAAGATCAAGTTGGGGCGCCTGGGCCAGGTCGAGGACCTGATGGGCGCGGTCGTCTTCCTGGCCAGCGACGCCTCGGCCCTGATGACCGGGACGTCGATGGTCATCGACGGCGGCTGGACCGCCGACTAGGCCGCCGCCGTCGCCGGCCTGGCCGGCCGGTACTGGGCGGAGTCGGTGACGTATTCGGCGTGGCCATAGCGGGCCAGCAGTGACCGCACCCGCGCCACCAGCTGGGCGTTGGCGAAGTCCCGCAGTCCCGGCACGCGCTCGGCCGCCTTGAACGCCGCCATCTCGGTGACCACCCACAGCGCCACGACCGCGAAGACTGCCTGGTCGAGCGGGCTGATCTCGACCCCCATCCGCGCGGCGGCGGCCTTGTCGCCGTTCATGAAGTGGCGAAGGAAGAAGGCCTTGGCGAAACGGCGCTCGATCCGGTCGTGCAGCCGGTTGGCCGGCGACTGGTCGGGCGGCAGATAGGCCGCCAGGGTGGCGCGGATCAGCGCCCCGCAGGTCTCGTCGTCGAAACCCTGACGCAAGGTGCTGTTGCGCGCCGTCATGATCCGCACCACGCCTTCCGGCGTGTCGGCCAGCAGGTCCTCGGGCAGGCCCAGCAGGAAGCACCGATAGCGGCTCAGCTCCACCTTGGCCCGCTCCTCGCGGGTAAAGGTCTTGCGGCCCGACCGCAGGATCTGGAAGGCCATCAGGAACACCGGGATCAGGCCGGCCGGCATCTGGTCGACCTGCGGGATCGGCACGCCATAGACCGACACGTCCCAGCGGCCCGAGCGCAGCGCGTTGAAGCGCACCATCGAGTGCATCAGCCGCACCATGGCCGCGGCCTTGAAGCCCGCCCCGTGCCGCTCCAGCGCGCCCGGCAGCACGGTGGTGGCGAAGAAGGTCGCCGTCTCGTTGACCCGCCGCGCGGCGGTGTCGTTGCTCAGCGTCCCGGTCAGGGCCATCGGCAGGGCCGAGTACTTGTTCAGGAAGGTGGCCACGAACGCGCCCCGGATCGCGAACGGCGCCAGATGGGCCGTGGCGTTGAGATCCAGCCGCGCCCCTTCCCGCACCAGGTCCATGTCGACCCAGTCGGGCGTGCGCTCCATGTCGGCGATGAAGGCGGCCAGTTCGGGCGGAGCGTCGGCGACCGCGTCGATCCCCTTGTCGCAGGCCTCGGTCAGCATGGCGATCAGCTTGCGGAAACCGTGCTGCGGGATCAGCGCCGCATAGGCGTCGGAGACGATGTCGCCCAGCATGGTGTAGGCGCGGACCAGCTCGATCTCGGTCTCGCCGACCGCCACGCCCATCGGGGCGCGGTCGCGCACGACCGCCTTGCTGGCGTCCAGCGTGAAGCGTTCGGGAATGGCGTCGAAGTCGACGTCGCCATAGAGGGCCGGCAGCAGCGTCTTCTGCGATGCGACATTGGCGCGGACCTGTTCGATGGAGGGGCTCATGGGCGCTCCTTGAAAATTCTCGAACCCGTCGCGATCGACGGATCCTGTTGGCAGCCCTCAGGTTATGTAAGCAATGCTCATGTTCCTACTCGCCTTCCGGATCGGCGAGGCGCAGCACCAAGAGGTCGTCGCAAATGGCTGAAAAGCAACGCAGAACGCCGCGCCAGGCGCGGGCGGAATCGACGATCGACGCGATCCTGGGCGCGACCTTTCAACTTCTGGAGGCCGACGGCGTCGAGAGCCTGACCACCAATCACATCGCCGAACGCGCCGGGGTCAGCATCGGCACGCTCTACCAGTACTTCGGCGGCAAGCAGGACATCCTGGCCGCCATGGCCCAACGCCGCGCCGAGACGGTGCGCGAAGGTATCGCCGAAACCCTGATCGAACGGCCCGAGCTGGGCAGCGTCCGTCCGATCGTACGGTCCCTGATGAACAGCTTCGAGGGCTCGCCCGCCACGCGCCAAGCCCTGTTGGACGCGCTGTTCCACAAGGGCGGCGATGCGATGCTGATGCGCCATCACCAGGCGTTCCTGGCCGCCATCGCCGGCAAGGCGCGGCTGGAGGTGGAACTGACCAACGAGTCGGCCTTCGTCCTCACCCATTCGGTGATCAGCCTGCTGCGCGCCGCCGCGGCCGAGCAGGACCTGGGCCTGGATCCGGCGAAGCTGGAAGATGAACTGGTGCGGCTGATGGAAGCCTATATCGCCGCGCTGACGGGCCTAAGGGCGCGCGGTCCGCGGAAAGCGTGACGGGTCGAACCCCAGCTCCTCGCCGATCTTCAGCGCCGTCTCCCCAACTCTCGGGATCAGTTCGGCCATCCGCGCCTCGTCCATATACTGCGGGACGCTGGACAGGCTGATCGCCGCCACGATCGCGCCGCTGGCGTCGCGGATCGGCGCGGCGATGCAGCGGATGCTGTCGCCGCCGTCCTGCATGTGCAGCGCGTGACCCGCCCGGCCGGCGACCTCCATGTCATGCTTGAAGGCCAGGGCTTCCGCAGAGTCCGCGCCCAGGTCGGCGAACAGCTGAGACCAGCGCTCGGGCGCGGCGTCCAGCAGCAGCGCCTTGCCCAGCGCCGTGTCGCGGATCCTGTTGCGATCGCCGACGCGGTGGCGGATCTCGAGCCGGCGACGGCCGGGCGCCTGGGCGACATAGAGGATGTCGTCGCCCGACATCACGCCCAGATTGGTGGCGTCCTGAGTGTCGCCGGACAGGAGCGACATGTGCGGCTGGGCCACGCCGATCAGGCTGATCGACTCCCGCGCCCGCGACGCCAGATGCACGAGCCGCGCGCCCAGTCGGTAGCTGCGTCCCGAGGTCGACAGCAGGCCGCGATCGCCCAGGGCGGCCGCCAGCCGGTGGGTGGTGCTGCGGGTCAGGCCAAGGTCGGTCTGGATGTCGGCCAGCGCGTGGGCGCCGCCGGCGACGGCGTCGAGGATGTCCAGCGCACGGTGCAGGGTCTGGCTGGCGCGATCGGTCGATCCGTCACTGTTGGAGTCAGACCTGGCCGACAAGAGCGCTCCCGTTTCCGATCGTCGCCCGAAGGCGGCCAGCCTCACCCGTTCAGGCGAAGCCCGATGAGTCGAACGATGATGAGGCCGCCCCCATAAGGTGTCTAGCTTGCCGCCGTCTATCCGGTCCGCTTCCAGGCTGAAACGATGCGCGATCGCCCATGGCGCGGCCTATCGGCGACTGGTCAGGGTCACGGGCCCCATCAGGCCCGAAGGCGACAGCGGCGCATTGGGCGGGAACGGACTGAACGACGCGAAGGCCTTGGGTCCCGTGGCGTTCGGCTGATGGTCGCCGATCAGGCGGTTGGGCCACAGGTTGGCGACCTGGATCTCCAGCCTGTTCTGACCCGCTTTCAAGGCGTCGGTGACGTCCAGCTCGAACGGCGCCTTCCAGGCCACGCCCACCGACTTGCCGTTCAGGGTGACCGCCGCCAGGTTGCTGACCTCGCCGAGGTTCAGCAGCACCCGCCCGCCCTTCACCGCCTTGGGGGCCTGGAAGGTCGTGAAATAGGTCGCCACGCCGGAGAAGTAGCGCACGGCGGCGTCGCTGTTCTGGGTCCAGGATCCCAACGTCGCCGGGGCGATCGTCGGGCCCTTGGGGAAGCTCAGCGTCCAGGGACCGGCGATCGTGGCCAGGGTCGCGACCTGGACCGGCGGAAGTTTCACTTCGGGCGGGCCGGCCTTGCGGAACACCACGAACACCGCGTCGTTCGCCGCCAGCTCCAGCGGCACGACCGTGCGGCCGTTCTCGACGCGATAGCCGGCGGGCGCGATCGCCCCGGTGTCGGCGCGCCAGAGCTCGGCGGCGCGTCCGGCGACACGGAAGTCGACCGTCACGCTCTTGGCCTTGGCGTCGGGATTGGAGACGAAATAGACGTCGCCGTCGTCGAGCTTGCGGTGCACGAACCGCAGCCCTGCGCCGTGGGCGTCGACATCGGGCCCGGCCTTGGCCAGGGCCTGGCCCAGATCGCCGCCCTGCCCCGCGAACACGGCTTGGGCCAGGCGCTGGAACTCCGCCGGATCGTCCGACAGGCTGGGGCTGGCCGTCGGTCGCGCGCCCACGATGGTCACGCCGGCCTTGGCTAGGGCGTCCAGCTTGCGCAGAATGGGCACGGTCATCCGCTGGACCGACGGATCGACGACCAGGGTCCGGTAGCTCATGCCCGAGGCGGTGACGAGCTTGCCGTCCTTGGCCTCCAATTTGTTGATCAGGGCGTCGGCGTTGACGAAGTCGTAGGCGTAGCCGGCCGGGACCGCCGGCATCGACTTGCCGAACAGCTCGGTGATGTTGCCATCCTCGCCGTAGAACCAGGCGATGTCGGCGACGAAGCGGCCCTGCTGCAGCATCTGCGAGCTGCGCGCCAGATAGTCGATCCACGGACCGGCCTGCTCGGCCCAGGTCTCCTTGCGGGTGAACCACTGGCCGAAGATCGCCAGGGTCATGCCAGGCCCCTCGGTCTCGACCGGCTGGTGCACCGAGGTGTGGATGATGAAGCGGTTGAGGCCGTTGGCCATCATGGCGTCGGCCACCGGCTTCAGCTTGGCCGGGTCGTAGCCGAAGGTGTTGCTGGCCGCCGTGAACGACTCCGCCGCCACCAGGTTCTGACCGTAGATGTGGGCCACCGAGGCGGACTCGCGGATGTCGGCGTCATAGCTGTGCGGATCGTTGGTGACCGGCACCTCGGTCCAGGTCGCGCCCATCGGCACGTCGGCGCTCTTCTTGACCTGCATGCCGTCGCCGACGAAGGCGCGGCCGGTCTCGTGGGACTCGCCATAGCGCTTCATGCCGCGCTTGTGCAGGGCGGCCGACAGCGTGCCGTAGTGCTCGTCGGCGATCAGGTCGCCGATGGTCTTGCGAAAGTCCCACAGGAAGGCGTCGCTGGCGGCTGCGCTCTCGACCACACGGCCCGACAGGACCGGCAGCCACGGCCGAGGATCATAGCCGCGCCGGGTCTGGAACTGAGCCAGCATCGCCTCGGTCCAGTTGGCCGAGCCGGCCTCCCAGCTGTCGGTGATCATCGCCTGGACGCCGCGCTGGCCCATCAGCTCCGGCCCGACGGCCTTCTCATATTCGCCCAGATAGGCGTCGGCATAGGCCTGGACGTGCTGGGCGCTCAGCTTGTCGACCTCAAGGCCTGTGCCGGCGTCCGAGGCCGGGCTGTTCTGGCGACCGGTCAGCGAATAGCCGTAGCGCAGTACGACCCATTTGCCCGCCGGCGGTGTCCAATCCAGCGTACCGTCGGGCTTGAGGCGGTCGGTCAGGTCGACCACGTCCGCGCGGCCGATGACGGCGTCGGCGGCGATGTCGGGCGTCGCCTCTCCGCCCAGGCCCTGGGCGGACGACCAGCCGGCCTTGTCCTCGAAACGGTGCACGCGGGCGGCGACCTCGAAGGCCAGCTCGCTGATCTTGTGGGCGGTCGGGACCGGGATCCCGAACATCGTCGAGGCCGGGTCGGGCTTGCGCGGCAGGAAGACGACCCGGAAATAGCGGGCCGTGGTCGCGGCGAAGGCCACGGTCTGCTGCGGCGCGCCGTGCACCGGCAGGTCGCGGAGCGTCCTGAAGGTCTTGCCGTCGTCGCTGGCCTCGATCCGGCCCTCCGGCGCGGTGGCCCCGAACTCGCCGAAGCCCCCGGCGTGCTCGGCCGCGATGCGCAGGGCGCGCAGCGTCTGGGGCCGGCCGTAGTCGAACTGGACCCAGGTTTCCTTGTCCGGTGCGAAGGACAACTCGACCGGCTTGACCAGGTCGCCGTCGCCCAGCACCGCTGCGTCGATGGCGTTGCTGGCGGTGATCGTCGCGGTCGCGACCGGCGCTTGCTCAGCGGCCGGGGCGCGATAGGCGACCACGGCGCTGTCGCGATAGAGGGTCGGGGTGACGCCCTTGGCGGCGCCCATGGCCGAACCGCCGCCCGGCACCGCCTGGAACGGTCCGGTGATCGACGGCGGCGCGGCCAGGGGCTTGGTCAGCTTGCGACCGCCCTCGACAACGGTCTCGCTCCAGACCAGCTTCTTCATGGCCTGCTGCGGCGTCACCCACGGACCGCCCGTCTCGCTCCAGCCCGGCGAGCCGGCAATGGCGAACTCGAAGCCGTCGGCGTCGGCCGTCTCCACGGCGTGCTTGAAGGCCGCGCGCCACTCCGGCGTCATGAACACCAGCGGCTTGTCGACCACCTTGGGCGTGTTGAAGGGCCCGGCCGGCTCGTTGAACGAGGCGTCGAAGTTCTGCACCCCGCCCAGGCCGATGCGTTTCATCCAGGCTAGGTCCTTGTCGATCCCGTCCTGGGTGATGTTGCCGTTCATCCAGTGCCACCAGACGCGCGGGCGCGCCGATTGGGGCGGATGGACGAACCCCTTGCTCAGGGCGTCGGTCTCCTGCCGCGCGAGGGCGGGCGATCCGGCCAGCATGGCGGCGAGAGCCGCTCCGGCGATCAGGCGACGAGCGAGGGTCATGGGCGTCAGCTCCGGGCCGGACAGACACGCGCCCGGCGCAACAATCGTGGTCAGGCGGCCTTGCGGCGCGCCTTCAGGCCTTCGACGACGAGGGCCATGAAGCCCCCGAAAAAGCCGCTGAACAGGCCACTGATCCCGTTGCCGACGGCGTTGGCCGCGGCGTCGGGCGGCACGGGGACGAGATAGCCCACCAGGGCGCTGATGACAGCCCCGATCAGGCCGCCGATGATCCCGGCGATGACGGCGTTCTTCATGGCTCTAGACCCTGTTGGCGCGGGCGATGGCGCCCAGATAGATCGCGCTGGGCTTGGGCGTGCGGACCTGGGTGGCGCGATCGACGGCGACCAGGCCGAACTTGGGTCCGTAGCCGAACACCCACTCGAAATTGTCCATCAGCGACCAGTGGATGTAGCTCTTCACCGGCACGCCGTCGGCCAGGCACGCCTTCACGCCCTGCACGGCGATCTTGATGTAGGCGACGCGCCGGGTGTCGTCCTCGGTGGCGACGCCGTTCTCGGTGACATAGATCGGCTTGCCCGTGGCGGCGTGGGCGTAGCGGATCGTCTGCTCCAGGGCCTGGGGCGAGAACTCCTCGCCGGTCTGGGTCTGCTCGACATCCTTGCGCGCCGGCATCTGGCCCTTGGCGTCGATCAGCGCATGGCTGTAGGTCTGCACGCCCACGAAGTCGCCGGTGGCCTTCAGGGTGTCCAGCCAGGGCTGGTAGCACTGAGCCCGCTTCTCGTCGCGACGGCTGTTCGGGCCGACCGCCTGATCGTCCATCATCGCCAGCGACAGGCCGACGGGGAAGTCGCCCGGTCCCGCCTTGATCGCCGCGTAGCCCAGTTTGTGGGCCTCGATCAGGTTGGGCATCATGACCTCCTGGCGACCGAACTGGGCGCTGGAGAAGGTGGCGCTGCCGCAGGCCTTGGCCGCGTCGACCATCGCCTGCTTCATCTGATCCAGGATGAACGGCGGCAGCATCCAGTGCAGCAGCAGGCCTATATTGGGCTCGTTGAAGGTCAACGCCGCGCCCGTCAGATCGCCCACGCCCTTGACCGCATAGTCGCAATAGCGGGCGAACAACGCCGGCGATTCCGGGTTCTCCCAGCCCCCCTGGGCTGCGAACCAGCGCGGCACGACGAAGTGGTTGAAAGTGATCACCGGCGTCAGGCCGTGCTGGCGGCAGGTGGTGGCGACGCGGCGATAGTGCGCCAGCTCGGCGGCCGAGAACTGACCCTTGGCCGGCTCTATCCGCGCCCACTCCAGCGAGAAGCGATAGGTGTTGAAGCCCAGCTTCGCCAGCATGGCGATGTCGTCTTCGTAGCGGTGATAGTGGTCGCACGCGTCGCCCGACGGCTCCATGAACGGACCGGGCTTCAACTG
Source organism: Caulobacter sp. GW821-FHT10F06 (assembly GCF_058809215.1). Lineage (NCBI taxonomy): Bacteria > Pseudomonadati > Pseudomonadota > Alphaproteobacteria > Caulobacterales > Caulobacteraceae > Caulobacter > Caulobacter sp. GW821-FHT10F06. The sequence goes on from NZ_JBXASK010000008.1 coordinate 34,538, forward strand.
CTCCAGCACCCAGGTGTCGCTGTTGACGTTGTTGCCCTCGACCTGGTGACCGGCCGTGGCCGCGCCCCACAGGAAGCCCTTGGGCATGTTGCCGGCCGGCGCCGTCGGCTTTGCGGCCAGGGCGGGCGTCGCGGCGGCGACGGCCGCCAGGGAGAGAAGCGCGCGACGGGAAACGGCGGGATCGGTCATTCAAGAGCCTCCGAAAGGCGAACTGTAAGCGGATACGAAGCGGGGCGTCAGGACTTGGTCAGGAAGCCCATGGCCTTCATCCAGGCGTAGAACTCGTCGATCCACAGGTCGCTGGTCGTGCCCTGCTTGCGCATGCCGAACCCGTGGTCGCCCTTCTGGTAGACGTGCAGCTCGGTTGAGCCGCCCGCCGCGCGCCAGGCCTGGATCAGGCCAAAGTCGGTCTTGCCGAACAGCGGGTCGTCGGCGGCGATGGCGGCGAAGATCGGCGGCGGATTGGCCGGCGGGGTCACCGTGTTCATCGGACCGTAGATCGGCGCGATGAAGTCGGCCCGCGCGTCCGGCGCGTCCTTCAGCGCCGCCTGCAGGGTGGTCATGGCGCCGGCCGAGAAGCCGACCATGCCCACCCGCTTGGGATCCACGCCCCACTCCCCGGCCCGCTTGCGCACCAGGCGCAGCGCTTCCTGGGCGTCGGCGATGGCCAGCGGCTGGAACACCGGCGGAGCCTTGTCGGCTCCGGCCCTAGCCGCCGCGCCGAAGCGCGCGCCCACAGCGTCGAGCGCGGCGCTGTCGTCGTCGGGCGTCGCGTCCAGGCGGTACTTCAGGACGAAGGCCGCGATCCCGTGGTCGGCCAGCCACTGGGCGACCTGGATGCCTTCCTGGTCGATCGACAGCAGCATGTAGGCCCCGCCGGGGGCGACGATCACCGCTGCGCCCGTGGCCTTGTCCTTGGCCGGCAGGAACGGCGTCAGGGTCGGCCGCGTGACGTTGCGGATCGCCCGCGCGCCCATCAGGAAGTTCCAGTGCTCGACCTGCTTGGCGCCTTCCGAGCCCGGAGCCACCCCGGCATAGAGCGGAATGGCGTTGGGTTCAGCCGGAGTCGGGATCGTCTTGATCTCCGGCTTGGGAAAGGTCTGGGCCTGGACCCCGACTCCCCAGGCCGAGGCGGCGATGGCCAGAACCGCAAGGAGGTGAGCGGCCCGCATCAGAAGTGACCTTCCAGGCTCACGCCGACGGTGCGGGTGGCTTCGCGGGTGCGCCAGTTGATGTAGCCGTCATAGCCGGTCTGGAACGGCAGGGTGATGATCGCGGCGTTGAAGTCCTGGTTCAGCAGGTTGCGGGCGAAGACGCCGACGCGCCACTGGCGATCCTCGGGACCGACGCCGGCCGAGACGTTCAGCACGCCGTAGCCCTTCTGGATCGTGTTGCGGTCGCCGACGGCGTTCTGGGTCTTGGTGCGGTAGGAATAGTTGGCCGAAGCGTCCAGAGTCAGGGCGTTGGAGATGGCGTGTTCGAAATTGCCGCCTACCACGGCGGTGACCTTCGGCGCCCCGGCCAGGGTCTGACCCTTGGCCTGGTAGAGCGGGTTGGCCGCGGTCGAACCCGGCGCGTTGCAGGTCGCCGCGACGGCCGAGGCCCCGGCGGCCAGGACGCTGTTGGGGCAGCTGGTCAGGTAGTCGGTGTACTTGGCGTCGGAATAGGTGGTCGAGGCGTTCAGCTTTAGCGAGGAATTGACCCGCAGGTTGGCCTCGATCTCGAAGCCCTGGGCCTTCAGGCCGCCGGCGTTCTCGGTGACGAACTCGTTGTTGCGCAGCACCGCCGTCTGCAGGTCGGTGTACTTGTCGTGGAAGATGTTGCCGTTCAGCGTCAGGCGACGATCCAGCAGCGTGGTCTTGGCGCCGATGGTGATGTCGTCGACCGTCTGCGGCGCGACATTGGTCTTGGTGCCGCTAAGCGCCGAGAAGGTCACAGTCGGGCCGAGATAGCCACGGGCGATCGTGCCAAAGATCAGCACGTCGTCGGACGGCTTGTAGTCCAGGCCGATACGGCCCGACGGGCTGGACTTCGACGTCGCGCCGGTCTGCAGGGCGCGCGGCCCATAGGGCACCACCGTGCCGCCGGCCGTCAGGAACGGCGGCAGGGACGGATCGATCACCGACCAGTTGGAGGCCTCGACCTTGTCCTTGGTCATGCGCGCGCCGCCCAACAGGCTCAGGGTGTCGGTCAGCTTGAAGCGGCCGTCGGCGAACACGGCAGCGCTCTTGGTCGTGGTCCGGCCGTAGTTCATGCCGGCGGTGATCGAGACGACCGGCGCGGCGCTGAAGGGCGTGGCGGGGCGCAGCTGGGCGCTCTCGCCGGTCAGCTCGGTCTGGAGCCGCGAGAAGAAGACGCCCGCGACATAGGACAGGCGTCCGGTCCCCGGCGAGGTCAGTCGGAACTCCTGCGAGTTCAGATCCTTGACCTGGCCATTGGAGTGGGCGGTGAACTTGCTGTAGGGCGACGCGTCGATCGAATAGTCGTACGGATCATCCTTGTAGCCACGGTAGGCGGTCAGCGAGGTCAGGGTGTACTCGCCCAACTCCAGGTTCAGCTCCAGCGAAGCGCCGTAGTTCTTGGAGCCCAGCGAGCCGCCGCCGTTCTCGATCGACTTGTCGTTCTCGGCGCCCGGGGTGACGCCCAGCGTGGCCAGGTTGGTGAAGGGCGCCAGGAAGCTCGGATCGGTCGTCGGCGCCTTGTTCAGGGTCCACAGCTGGCCCGGCCCCTTCTGTGTCTGGCGCGAATAGTCGCCGATCAGATAGGCGCTGAAGGTGTCGCTGGGCTTGAAGTACAGCTTGCCGCGCGCGCCCTTGTTGTGGATGCCGCCCCAGTCCTCGTTGCGAACCACGTTACGGACATAGCCGTCGTAGGCCTTGTCGAACAGGAAGATGCCGACGGCGAGGTCGTCGGTGAGCGGCGTGGTGACGCCGCCATGAATGTCGCGCTCGCTCAGCGAGCCGTACGAGGCGAAGAAGTCGCCGGTCGCCGCGCCCAGGCTGGGCTTGCGGGTGGTGATCGAGATGACGCCGCTGGAGGCGTTCTTGCCGAACTGGGTACCCTGCGGGCCCTTCAGAACTTCGACGCGTTCCAGGTCGCCCAGGCTGTCGACGGGCGAACCGAACGACACGACCACGCCGTCGACCACCAGGCCGACCGGTGATTCCGAGCTGCTGGTGAACCCGCCGGCCGAGCCGACGCCGCGCAGGCGGAAGCCGCTGTCGTTGGGCGTGGTGCCGAACTGCACGCCGCTGACGGAATATTGAAGGTCGGTGACGCTCTTGCCGCCGGTCTTGACCAGCTGGTCGCCGCTGACGGCCGACACGGCCAGGGGGACGTCCTGCAAGCGCTCGGAACGGCGGGTGGCGGTGACCACCACCTCTTCCAGCGAGATCGTGTCGCTCGGCGCGGCGGTCTGGGCGTGGGCCGTGGCGGCCGATGACGCCAGCGCGACGCAGGTCGCGGCCAGCAGGCGAGCCTTGAAGGAAGTCATGGTGGTTCCCCGTCCTGTTATGGACCGGTCTTCGGACCGGCCTGGCCTGCGGCCGACGCGAGGTCGGTTCGAAGGCCTTGTTTCACTCCCGACGACGGTTCGGAGCTGTCGCTCGCGCCGCCTGTTCGTTGATGGTCACGCTAGGGACATGGGCCCGGCGAGACCAATTCAATCGTTGAACACCATCCATCATCGCCAATGATGCGGCCTTCGGACTGTCATTGACGCAGGTCAAACGGCATTGCCGACCCCTGCGCGACGCGCCTAAGGATTGGCGATGCGCTTCCATAATCTCGATCTGAACCTGCTCGTCGTCCTCGATTCGCTGCTCAGCGAGCGCAGCGTCAGCCAGACCGCGCAGGAATTACGGCTGACCCAGCCGGCGATCAGCAACGCGCTGTCGCGCCTGCGCCAGCACTTCCAGGACGACCTGATGGTGCAGGTCGGCCGCAAGATGGTGCCCACGCCGTTCGCCGAAAGCCTGGCCGAACCGGTGCGTCAGGCGCTGATCGACCTGCGCCGCATCGTGGTCACGCGGTCGGAGTTCGACCCGTCGGTGGCCGAGCGCACCTTCAGCTTCGTCTGCTCGGACTATGTGTTCAGCGTCCTGCTGACCGGCGCCATCCAGAAGCTGGCGACCATCGCCCCGCGCATCCGCCTGCAGGTGCTGCTATCCACCGACCTGACCCGAGGCCTGCTGGCCGACGGCAAGGTCGACTTCATGGTGGTGCCCGAGCGCCGCAGCGACCTGCAGCACCCCTCCGCGCCGATCTTCACCGACCGCTTCGCCTGCATCGCCTGGGCCCAGAACCCGTTGATCGGCAACGTGCTGACGCTGGAGAAGTACCTGGAGCTGGAGCATGTCAGCGTCGTGCTCGGCCCCCACAATCCGCCGCATATCGAGCAGGAGTCGCTGGACGCCCAGGGGGTGATCCGCAAGATCGCCGTCCACGCCCCCACCTTCAACGCGGTGGCCGAGGCCGTCGTCGGCGGCAACCTGATCGCCACCGTCCACGCGCGCGCGGCCGAGCTCTACGCCCAGCGGCTGCCGATCAAGGTCTATCCGCCGCCGGTCGAGATCGCGACCTTCACCGAGTGCCTGCAGTGGCACAAGAACAAGCAGGCCGACGCCGGCACGATCTGGATGCGAGACTTCCTGGTCAACCACGCGCGCGACTTATAACCGACTGTTTCCCCTACGATATCTTCGCATCACCGGCGATGATGCGAGACATTCCGCGATTGAATTTCCGCCGAGACGCCGCCTGTCCCTAGATGGACCCTAGGTGGCGTAACCGGTCCTTCCGAGACGATCAGACGCCGCCCAACGAGAAATCAAAGGGTGGAAATCGACGTGTCGCGTTTGCTCATCACCAATGTCCGGATCTTCGACGGCTCCGGAGCAGCGCTGTTCGAGGGCGAGGTCCTGATCGAGGGCGACCGCATCGTCCAGGTCGGCCGTCGCGGCGAACCCGCCCTCGCCTCGGCCGGAGCCGAGGTGATCTCGGGCGGCGGCGCCACCCTGATGCCCGGCATGGTCGAGGCGCACGCCCACTTGTCCTGGCCCTCCTCGATCGAGCGCTTCATCCCCGAGTTCGTGCTGCCGCCCGAGGAGCAGCTGCTGGCCACCGTGCGCAACGCCCGCATCCTGCTGGAGAGCGGCTTCACCAGCGCCTATTCGGCCGGGGCCCTGGGCGAGCGCATCGAGGTGGTGGTCCGCAACGAGATCGACGGCGGCTGGACCCCCGGTCCGCGCCTGCGCGCCTCGACCATCGAGCGCAGCCCCGAGGGCGACCCGATCGCCACTGGCGACATCCATCACGGCCGCGGCCCCGACGCGATGAAGGCCTTCGTCAAGTTCTGCAAGGAGATCGGGATCGACCAGGTCAAGCTGCAGATCTCCGGCGAAGACGCTCTCCTGCCCGGCAGTTCGCAGCACATTCTGTACACGGAAGAAGAAGCCCAGGCGGCCGGCGAGCAGGCCCGCGAGAGCGACATCTGGCTGTCGGCCCACACCCAGGCCAGCGAGGCCATCAAGATGGCGCTGCGAGCCGGCGTGCGGGTCCTCTACCACTGCACCTACGCCGACGCCGAAGCCCTCGACATGCTGGAGGCCAAGAAGGACGAGATCTTCGTCGCCCCGGCCATCGGCGTGATCGTCGCCACCCTGGAGGCCAAGCCGCCGCCGCACATCGACATGAGCGGCATGAAGGAAGCGGCCGTACCGGTGATCGAGCTGTCGAAAAAGCTCATTCCCGAGCTGAAGCGGCGCGGCGTCCGCATCCTACCGGGCGGCGACTACGGCTTCCCGTTCAATCCGAACGGCACGAACGCCCGCGACCTGCAGCACTTCGTCGATCTCTTCGGCTACACCCCAACCGAGGCCCTCGTGGCCGCCACCAAGCTGGGCGGCGAGCTGATGGGCCGGGCCCACGAGCTGGGCCAGATCAAGCCGGGCTACCTGGCCGACCTGCTGCTGGTCAAAGGCGACCCCACCCAGGACGTCTCCATCCTCCAGAACCGCGCCAACCTGCTGATGATCATGAAGGGCGGCAAGGCCCACAAGTCGCTGCTGCCCGCGACCCAGGCGGCCTGACGCCATGACCACGATCCAGTCCGGCCTGACCTTCGCGACCGCCGACGGCGTCGAATTGAAGGGCGATCTCTATCTGCCCGAGGGCGACGGTCCGCACCCTGTCCTGGTCGCCGTTCCTGGCGGCGCCTGGCTGCGCGGCGACAAGAAGCAGCTGGACCACTGGGGCCGGCACCTGTCGGCGGCCGGCTTTGCGGTGTTCGCCATCGACTATCGCCGCGCCACGGCCGGAAAGGTGTTCCCGAAGAACGCCGAGGACGTGCTGGCGGCGGCGCGATTCCTCGTCGAGAAGGCCGGCGAGCTGTCGCTGGACCCGGCTCGGCTGGGCCTGCTGGGCGCCTCGGCCGGCGCGCACCTGGCGGCGCTGACCGCCCTGACCCACGACGCGCCCGTGACCTTCAAGACGCTGGTCGGCGTCTATGGCGTCTACGACCTCTTCGCCCACTGGCAGGCCGACCTCGACAAGAACCCCGAGCCTGGCCAGGACCACACCGTTCGGATGCTGGGCGCAACGCCCTATGACGACCAGCAGCTCTATTTCGACGCCTCGCCGATCCGCCATGTCCGCTACGCCCGCAACGCCCTGAAGACCCTGCTGATCTGGGGCGCGGACGACGCCGACGTGCTGCCCGCCCAGTCCGAAAGCTTCGCCCGCGCCCTGCGCCAGGCGCGGTTTTTCGTCCGCACCTTGGCCGTGCCCGGCGCGGGCCACTTCTGGTTCAGCGACGAGCCGATCGACGGACCCAACAGCAACACCGGCAAGGTCGCGCCCGCCCTCGTCTCGTTCCTGAAGCAGCACCTGGCATGAGCGCGATGACCTATGACGTCGCCGTGGTCGGCTGCGGCCCGGTCGGGGCCATGGCCGCCAACCTGCTGGGCCAGGCGGGCCTGTCGGTGCTGGTTCTCGAGCAGGAGCACGCGCCGCATCCCCTGCCCCGCGCCGTCCATATCGACCACGAGATGATGCGCCTCTTCCAAGGCGCGGGCCTGGCCGACCAGCTGCTGCCGCTGATGCGCGAGACGCATGGCCACCTGCACATCGGCGCCGACGGCGGGGTGATCCGCTACATGGGCACCGCCGGTCACGCCAAGCGGTTCGGCTGGTCCAACGACTACTTTTTCTACCAACCGGAGCTGGAAGCCCACCTGCGCGAGGCTCTCGCCCGCTTCCCGAAGGTGGAACTGCGCCTGGGGGCCAAGCTGGAGAGCCTGATCCAGGACGCCGAGGCGGTCACCCTGACCCTGGCCGACGGCGTCGCGGCGCGCGCCCGCTACGTCATCGCCTGCGACGGCGCGCGCAGCGCGGTGCGCAAGAGCCTGGGCGTGAAGCTGGACGACCTCGACTTCGAGGAGCCTTGGCTGGTGGTCGACGCCGAGGTCGACGGCCCGATCGCCTTTCCGGCCTTCACCGGCGTGCCGCAGGGCGCGGACCTGCAACAGCTGTCGGTGATGCTGTGCGATCCGCGCCGCCCGGCGACCATCGTGCCGGGACGCGGAAACCACCGGCGCTGGGAGTTCATGCTGCTGCCCGGCGAGGACGACCAGGCGATGATGGCGCCGGAGTCCGTCCAGGCCCTGATCGCCCCCTGGGTCGAAGGCTCGCCCCATCGCATCGTCCGCGCCGCAACCTATCGCTTCCATGGCCTGGTCGCCGAGCGCTGGCAGGTGGGCCGAGTGTTCCTGGCCGGCGACGCCGCCCACCAGACCCCGCCGTTCTTCGGCCAGGGCATGTGCCATGGCCTGCGCGACGTCTCCAACCTGGCCTGGAAGCTGCCACTGGTGCTGGACGGCAAGGCCGACGCGGCGCTGCTCGACACCTATCAGCCGGAGCGCGATCCGCATGTGCGTGGCGTGATCGGCGCGGCGGTCGGGGCTGGACGCTACATCTGCCAGCTGGACCCGGCCCTGGCCGCCCAGCGCGACGTCGAACTGCGCGCCGCCATGGCCGCCGCCAAGCCCGGCGCGTCGGCGGCCGACCTGATCCCGCGCTACCAGGCCGGCGTCGCCCGCCCTGAAAGCGGCGAGCGCTTCATCCATCCCCGCGTCGGCCAGGGCGAGCGCACCGCGCTGCTCGACGACGTGACCGGCGGCGGCTTCGTGCTGCTGACGCTGGACGCCGCGCCGCTGGAGGGCCTCACGCCATCCCAGGCGGCGACCTGGAAGGCCTTGGATGGCCAAGCCTTCACGCTCGGCGCCGACCTCGTCGACACCGACGGCGCGATCGCCGCCTGGCTCGAGGCCAAGTCGGCCCGCGCCGTGCTGCTGCGCCCCGACGCCTATGTCTATGGCCTGGTCGACGCGGCCGCCGACCTCCCTGCCCTGCTCGACCATCTGGCCGCAGACCTCTCCCTGCGCGTTCCCGAGGACACCCTATGCACCGCCTGACCCTCGACGCCGCCTCGACCATCGTCGACGCCGCCCTGGCCGAAGCCCGCCGCCAAGGCTACTCGCCGCTGTGCGTGGCGGTGCTGGACGCCGGCGCGCACCTGATCGCCCTCAAGCGCGAGGACGGCGCCAGCCTGATGCGCTCGCAGATCGCCATCGCCAAGGCGACCGGCGGCCTGGGCATGGGCTATGGCAGCCGCGAGCTGGCCAAGCGCGCCAACGGCAGCCCGGTCTTCTACACCGCGCTCTTCGCGATCAGCGGCGGCGCCATGGCCCCCTCGCCCGGCGGCGTCCTGATCCGCAACGCCGACGGCCAGCTGATCGGCGCGGTCGGCGTCAGCGGCGACACCGGCGACGCCGACGAGGTCTGCGCCATCGCTGGCGTCCTGGCGGCCGGTCTCATCTCCGATCCCGCCCCGCAAGCCTAGAGCCCCGCCATGCGCCTTCGCAGCATCGAACTGAACGTTCCGCAGGCCGTCGCGGCCAAATACTTCCTGACCGACATCTGGGGCGCGGCCGACGCCGGCGCGGTCGGCGCCACCGTCTATGTGCGTGGCTCGGGCGCGTTTCCGTACCTGGTCTCCCTGACCGAGGCCGACGCGCCGTCGATCCGCAGCACCACCTTCGTCGGCACGGCCGAGGAGGTCGCCGCCATCGCCGAGCGCGCCAAGGCGGCCGGCGCGCCCTGCCAAGACACGGTCTCCACCGATCTGGGCGGCGGCCAGGGGATCCTGGTCCAGCTGCCCGAGGGCGAGGTGCTGCGCTTCCTGCACGGCGACGAGACCGTCCCGCCGATCGAAGGCCGCGACCTGCCCGTCAAGCTGACCCACGTGGTGATGAACTCGGCCGACGCCGAGGCCACCGCCGACTTCGCCGAGGCGGTGTTGGGCTTCAAGGTCTCGGACCGCACCAAGGGCATGGTGTTCGTGCGCTGCAACACCTCGCACCACTCCACCGCCTTCGCCCGCGCCGGCTTCACCTCGCTCAACCACATCGCCTTCGAGATGGCCGACCTGGACGCGGTGATGCGCGGCATCGGCCGCCTGCGCGACGCCGGCGCATCCCCCGCCTGGGGTCCAGGCCGCCACGGACCGGGCGACAACGTCTTCGCCTATTACATCTCGCCGTTCGGCGCGGTCGTGGAGTTCTCGACCGCCGTCGAGATCGTCCCCGACGACTACCGCGTCGGCGCGCCCGAGGACTGGACCTGGCCCGAGGGCCGCATCGACCAGTGGGGCATGTCCGACAAGGACCTGGCCAATCTGGGCGTGGCCGAACGCACCTTCAGACACCTGCCGCTGACCGCCGGCTGACCTTTCACGCACGAGATTTCCCATGAAACTGATCAGCTTCCGCCACAAGGGCGCGGCCACCTACGGCGCGGTGCAGGGCGACCGCGTCGCCGACTTCGGGACGATCGCCGGCCCAGACGCCGGTGACCTGGTCGCGGCCCTCACGGTCGGCGCCCTTCCCGACCTGGCCGCCGAGGCCGCCTTCGACATCGCGTTCGCCGAGGTCGAGCTGCTGCCGGTGGTCACCACCCCGGGCAAGATCTTCTGCGTCGGCCACAACTACGAGACCCACCGCCAGGAGACCGGCCGGGCCAAGGTCGGCCATCCGTCGATCTTCACCCGCTTTGCAGACACCCTGACCCCGCACGGCGGTCCGATCGTGCGCCCGAAGGTCTCGACCAGCCTCGACTACGAAGGCGAGCTGGCCATCGTCATCGGCAAGGGCGGCCGCCATATCGCCGAGGCCGACGCCATGGAGCACGTCGCCGGCTTCGCCTGCGCCAACGACGCCTCGGTGCGCGACTGGCAGTGGCACACCCAGCAGTTCACGCCCGGGAAGAACTTCCCCGCCACCGGCGGCCTGGGCCCCTGGCTGGTGACGCCCGACGAGATCGCCGACCTGGACGCCGTCACCGTCACCACCCGCCTGAACGGCCAGGTGATGCAGCACGCCAGCCTGGCGGACCTGATCTTCCCCCTGCCGACGATCATCGCCTATCTGTCGGCGTTCACGCCGCTGTCGCCCGGCGACCTGATCCTGACCGGCACGCCCGGCGGCGTCGGCGCCAAGCGCGAACCGCCCGTCTGGATGAAGGCCGGCGACACCATCGAGGTCGACATCGCCGGCGTCGGCCTGCTGCAAAACACCATCGTCGACGAGGCATGAGCCTCCAACCTCGGGTGCGTCAGGCGGCCTGAACCAGGGCCGGGCGCACCCGCTCGTAGCGCGCCAGGATGCGCTGCCAGGTGCTGAGCTTGATCGGCGCGCCGTTGCGCAGCTTGCACCATGTCGTCTCGCTGATGCCGTAGACGCTGAAGAGGTGCTCGCGGGTGATCGCGGGCAGCGGCCCCTTCAGCATCTCGAAGGATTCCCGGGGGACGGTCATGACCTCGGCCATGAAGGTTCTCCAAACTCTATGCAAATTGGGGGGGCGGCCGACGCGCAAGGGGGGTGTTGGCGCCGGCCGCGAACGCTCGATCGGGAGAAGGATCGAACGCTATTGCTGACCGCCGGCCGAGGGCTTGCGGTAATCGAGGGCCGGCGGGCGGTCGCCCAGCATGGCCTTGTAGGCGAAGTTCGGGCCGCGACGCTGGTCGAGCTCGGCCTTGGCCTTCTTGATGGTGTCAGGATTGGAGAATAGGTCCGCGCCGGTCAGGGCCAGGGTCTTGGCGGCGTTGACCGCGCCCTTGACGCCGATCGACGACCCCGCCGCCGCCACGTTCTGCCAGCTGTGGCCGGCCGAGCCCGGGACGAAGGTCGCGGTGCCCAGGCCCACCGTCGGGGTCACCCAGCTGATGTCCGACACGTCAGTCGAGCCGCCGCCGCCTTCCATCTCAATCTTGTAGGGCGTGACGCTCTTGACGGTGTCGATCGACGGCGCGCCTGGCAGGCTTTCCTGCATCTTCTTGGCGAAGGCCTGCTCCTCGGGCGTCCAGGTGATGCCGCCCACCTTGCGCAGGTTGGCGTCCATCACCTTGCCCAGGGTGTCGTTGGGCAGCAGGGCATAGACGCCGCCGGTGATCTCGGTCTTGACCGTGGTGCCGGTCGCCAGGGCCGCGCCTTGCGAGGCCTTCTCCAGACGCGCCCAGACGTCCTTGACCACCGCCGGATCGGGGTGGCGGACATAGTAATAGACCTCGGCGAAGGCCGGCACGACGTTCGGCGCGGTGCCGCCGCCGGTGATCACATAGTGGATGCGGGTCTTGTCCGGCACGTGCTCGCGCAGGAAGTTGGCCGCCACGTCCATCACCTCGACGCCGTCCAGCGCCGAGCGGCCCTTTTCCGGCGCGCCCGAGGCGTGGGCCGAGACGCCGTAGAAGCGGAACTTGCCGCTGATATTGGCCATCGACACGCCCTGGACGGCCGAGTTCTCGTTGGCAGGGTGCCAGTGCAGCGTGACGTCGACGTCCTTGAACAGGCCGTCGCGCACCAGATAGACCTTGCCCGAACCGCCCTCTTCGGCCGGCGAGCCATAGACGCGCAGCTCGCCCTTGATGTTGTTCTTGACCATCCATTCCTTCAGCGAGACGGCCGCGCCGACCGAGGCCGCGCCAAACAGGTTGTGGCCGCAGCCGTGGCCGGCGACCTGGCCGGGGATGCCGGTCTTCACCGGATCGGCGGTCTGGGCCAGGCCCGGCAGGGCGTCGAACTCGGCCAGGATGGCGATAACCGGCCCGTCGCCGTTCTTGAAGCTAGCCAGGAACGCGGTCGGCATGCCCGCCACGCCGGCCTTGACGTCGAAGCCCGCGGCCTTGAGCTGGTCCTGCAGCACGGCCGAGCTCTTGACCTCCTGATAGCCGACCTCGGCGAAGCCCCAGATCTTCAGGGCCGCGTCCTGGATCTGCGGCGCGTCGGCGTCGACGGCCTTCAGGATCATGGCGCGGTCGGCGTCCTTGAGCGGCGCGGCGGAGGCCTGGGTCGCGAAAACGCCGGTCGCCATCGCGGCCGACAGCAAGGCAAGCTTCAGGGAAGAGAGCTTCATGGAGACGTTTCCCGGGTGGACGAACAACAGCGCCGTTTGGTCGGCTGCTTGATAAGACGCACCACCAGAGCCGCACCTCACCCCCGGCGCGAGAGAATTTTATCTAGGTCGGCAATTTCTTGAGCGCCATGGCGTCGGGCTCGATGGGGGGCTCGCCGGCGAATGTCTGCTTAAGTGGATGTCGGACGGCCGGCTCAGCAGCGCCCCCTCCGTCACGTCGCCTATCGGCGCCGCGCCACCTCCCCCGTACGCTTCGCTACGGGGCAGGAGAAGAACAGCTTCATCCTCCTCACCCGTGCAACGGGGGAGGTGGCGCGATGCGAATACGCATCGTGACGGAGGGGGCGTCGAGCGGGGGCCGCATCGCCAAAGGTCGCTCAGGGTCGATGGCGGACATAGCCGTGCGCCTTGGCTTGACCTGCGCAAACGGCTCGAGCAGCCAACTCCCGGAAAGACCTAAGCCTTCGGGCGGATCAGCTCGACCTGGCTTTCGTCGGCCTGGCCCACGTCGGCGAGACCATAGCTCTTGATCGCCGCGACGAAGGCGTCGATCTGGCCGGTCTTGAAGACGCCGCTGACGGGCGTGGCGGCCACGCGCGGATCGCTCACCCGCAGCTTGCGCTCGGAGAAGCGGTTCATCTCGTCGACCACCGCCGACAGCGGTTCGCCGTCGAAGACCAGACGGCCCTGCAGCCAGGCCGACTCCTTGGCGGTGTCGACGGCGGCGATCACCCAGTCGGCGGGATTTTGCGCCACGAACCGCGAGCCGGCGATCATCTCGACCGTGCGCTGGCCGCGCGGCGACTCGCCGGCGATGCGGACCTTGCCCTCGACCAGGGTCACCGACAGCTTGCCCGGGTCCATGCGGACGTCGAAGGCGGTGCCGACGGCGGTCACCTGCTTGTCGCCGGCCGCCACGATGAACGGGCGCGAGGGATCCTTGGCCACCTGGAAGAAGGCCTGGCCGCGCAGCAGGGTCAGCCGGCGCTCCTGGCCCCAGGGATTGACCCGGACGGCCGAGTTGGTGCCCAGGGTGACGACGGAGCTGTCGGCCAGGCGGAAGGTCGAGCGCTCGCCGACCGCCGTCGTGAAGACCGGATCCTCGGCGCCGTCCGTCGAGGTCTTGCCGCCGGGGGCGAACCAGCGTCGCCCCAGGAACGCGCCGGTCCCGATCGCGACGACGCCCGCCGCGGCCAGGGCTCCGAAGGCGCGGCGGCCGAGCGCGCGCGGCGCGGCGGCGACATCGCCCAGAGCGTCCGCGCGCAGGGCGGAGAACGACGGATCGGCCTCCAGGAAGCTCAGGTCGTTCCAGACGGACTTTACGCCGCCCCAGGCGTCGGCATGGCGCGGATCGGCCTTCAGCCAGCGTTCGAAGGCCCGACGGTCTTCCGCCAGCACGTCGTCGCCCTGCAGGCGCGAGAACCAGGCGGCCGCCGCGCTATCCGGGTCGTCGTGTATCTCGTTGCCCGGCGTGGTCGACGTCATCCTGGTCCCGCAGACGCTCGTGCATATGACGCAGCGCCTTCATCACATGTTTCTCGACAGCGCTGACGGAGACACCCATGCGCTGGGCGACGAGCTTGTAGCTCATCTCCTCGAAGCGCACGAGGATGAAAACCCGTCGTGTCCGTTCCGGCAGCTCGTTGAGAGCCGCCATGGCCCGCGCCATCTGCTCGCGTCCTTGTAAGACGCGCTCGGGCGACATTTCATCAACCGGGTGATGAATTTCTTGAAATTCGCAGTGATCGGACCGTCGACGGGTGCGATCGCGCCGGCTGCGGTCGATCAGGACGTTGGCGGCGACCTCAAAGAGATAGCCCTCGACATTGTTCACGACGGGCGCGGGCTGGCGCTTCTGGATGCGGAGCAGGACCTCCTGCACGAGGTCGTCGACGTCGTTGATGTGAGCGCGGCGCGAGAAGAAAGCCCGCAGCGCCGGCGTGAAGCGAGCGCCCAGATCCACGAGGGCTTCATCGCCCTCCGGAGGCGTCGCCGGCTTGCCGATCCGTATCATTCTCTCGCGGCCCCAACTTCGATGACAGCGAGGTGAAGGTGGGTTCCCTCCCCTGTCAAGGCGAGCGGCCGGCATGGGACAGGGCGCATGCAACCGCTGGCCTGTTGCCTATTGGATATGCAACAGGCGATCTTGCGGAGCCAAGATGCACGGGGCGGACGGGCGGCGAAGGCGGTTGAGGCATGGTCCGCAGCCGTCGCGCCACGCGGTCGCGCCGCATCCAGGGAGGTCGGGATTCGCTGTGTCGGGGTGTAGCTGGTCGGGAGCGTCGGCGGGGCGCGGCGCCGCCTTGGCCCTGGCCTGCGCGACCGCAGTCCTGGCGCTCGCGCCGTCGGCGGCGACCGCCCAGTCCGTCCGCGCCAATCCCGTCTACCGCTTCGCCATCCCCGCCCAGCCGCTGAGCCAGGCGCTCAATCAAATGGCGTTGCAGAGCAATCGCGAGATCCTATTCTCGCCCGCCGTGGCCGCCGGCCGGCGCAGCGCGGCGGTGACCGGAACCTTCACGGCCGAGGATGCGCTGACGCGCCTGCTGGCCGGTTCGGGCCTGGACGTTCGCCTGGAAGGCCGCAGTTTCCTGGTGGTCTCGCCGCCCCGCCCCGTCGCGCTGATCGCGCCGCCGGCGTCCGTCGCCGCGCCGCCAGCCCCGCCCGCCGCGCTGGACTCGGTGGTCGTCACGGCCCTGAAGCGCTCAAGCCTCGTCCAGCAGACCCCGATCAGCATGACTGTGATCGGCGGCGAGCAGCTGTCGCGCCTGGGCATGGTCGATCTCGAGCGCGCGGCGCCCCTGCTGCCCGGCCTGAAGCTGATCTCGACCGCCTTCGGCCGGCGGCTGGTGCTGCGCGGGGTCTATGGCGCGGGCGAAGCCACGACCGGGCTCTATTACGACGAGACCTCGATGACCGGCCCGGTCGGCACCACCGCCGATCCCGGGGTCATGGCGCCGGAACTGGCCCTCGTGGACGTCGACCGCATCGAGCTGCTGCGCGGCCCGCAAGGCACGCTCTATGGCGCCGGCGCGATGGGCGGCGCCCTGCGCGTGCTTTTCAAGCATCCCGAGCTTGGCGACGACAGCCTGCTGGTCAGCGGCAGCGTGACGGCCGCCGCGCATGGCGAGCAAGCCGGCAGCGCGATGGCCGCCGCCAACCTGGCGCTCACGCCCGACACCCTCGCCGCCCGCCTGACGGTCTACGACCAGAGGACGCCCGGCGTGATCGACAACGCCCGGCTGGGCCTGTCGGACGTCGACGCCTCGCGCACCCGCGGCGCACGGCTGGGCCTGCGCTGGGAGCCGATCCCGCGCCTGTCTCTGCTGCTGTCGGGCACGACCCAGATCACGCATCGCGACGACATCACGGCCTGGAACGACACCGCCGGCCCCTGGCGCACCGTCCACGCCGCCCGCGCGCCGTTCGACGGGAACATCGGCCTGGGCAGCGCCGTCCTGCGGTGGAAGGGCGACGCGGTCGACGTCACGGCGGCCTCGTCCTGGTACCGCTGGCGGCTGACGCGACGCTCCGACTACAGTGGCGTGCTGATCGGCGAGCGGACCAACCCGACCAGCTGCATGCGCTATCTGTCGCTCTCCAGCGCCTGCGACGCCCTGCAGATGCAGACCTATTCGACCTATGTCGACAGCGTCTATCCGGCCATCCTCAACCAGCCGGCCAACCTGACCGCCACCATCCACGAGATCCGCGCCTCGTCGGTGCGGGAGACGCCGATCAGCTGGACCCTGGGCGCCTATAGCGAGGTGCGCGAGGACCATATCGACAGCCAGGTCGCCCATGTCGACGCCACGACGGGCGCCCTGATAGCCCCGGTCCCCCTGATCGGCCGCCGCGACATCGACAATCGCCTGCGCCAGACGGCGGTGTTCGGCGAGGTCTCGTACGACCCGCGTCCCGACACCCGCTTCACGCTGGGCGCGCGCCGGTTCGACTACGTCAAGCGCGACCGGGGCGCGGTGCAGATCCCCAACCCGGTCTCCGGCACCTGGGCCGACTATTCGATCGACGCCCGCACGCCCGAGCGCGGCTGGAGCCTGAAGGCCCTGGTCAGCCAGCAGCTCAGCCCGACCGTCTTCGGCTACGCCCAGATCTCGCAAGGCTTCCGGCCGGGCGGGGTGAACGTGGTCCCCGGCCTGGCCGACACCCTGGCGGTCTATCGCTCCGACCGCCTGACCAATTACGAGATCGGCGTGAAGGGCCAGTCGCCCGGCCGGCGCGTCACCGCCAATGTCGCCGTCTACCAGCTGGACTGGCGCGACATGCAGTACAGCGCCCAGACCCAGAACCGGGCCTTCTCGTTCCTGACCAATGTCGGCGCCAGCCGCATCCGCGGCGTCGAGAGCGAGTTCACGGCGCGTCAGGTGGCGGGCTGGGACCTGGCCGCCAGCGCCACCTTCACCGACGCCCGCCTGACCCAGGACCAGGTCAGCAACATCGCCATCGGCCTGGGCCTGAAGGGCGACCGCCTGCCGACCGTGCCCCGCTTCGCCAGCGCCGCCTCGATGGAGCGGACCTGGACGCTCACCCCCGATGTCGACGGCCGACTGCGGCTCGACGCCTCCTACGCCGGCGAGGCGCGGTCGGCGTTCAATCCCGACAACGCCGACTACATCAAGATGGGCGGCTACGCCGTGTTCGGCCTGACCCTGGGTCTGCGACACGCCCTGTGGACCGCCGACCTCTCGCTCGACAACCTGCTGGACCGCGCCGGACGCGCCTCGGCGCTGCGCAACACCTCAGGGCCCGTGGAGTATTTCGGGGTCTCGCCCCGAACCGTCCGCCTGACGCTTGAACGCCGCTACTGATCGGCTTCCAGCCCATTTTTTGCGAACACGCTGAGGGCCCGGCCCTGTCTTGCGTCTGATCCTACAGGCCGCCGGCGAGCGGTCGATAAGAGGGGATCTCTATGAAACTGCAGTTTCGAGGCCTTAAGGCCCTGGCGCTAGGCGCGACCGCCCTGACCAGCCTGAGCGCGGGCCACGCGTTCGCGCAGGACGCGGCG
Organism: Caulobacter sp. GW821-FHT10F06; assembly: GCF_058809215.1. NCBI lineage: Bacteria > Pseudomonadati > Pseudomonadota > Alphaproteobacteria > Caulobacterales > Caulobacteraceae > Caulobacter > Caulobacter sp. GW821-FHT10F06. Next base: position 52,026 of record NZ_JBXASK010000008.1, read on the forward strand.
GCTCAATCGACCGACAACGGCTCGATCGAGGAAATCGTCGTCACCGCACTGAAGCGGTCGACCACGATCCAGACCACCCCGATCAGCATCAGCGCCGTCACCGAGAAATCCCTGCAAGCCCTGGGGGCGTCGGGCATCCAGGACTATTTCCGCACCGTTCCGAACCTGCAGGTCGACGGCAACTCGCCCACCAGCCGCCGCCTGACCCTGCGCGGCGTGCGCAGCGCCGGCGAGGCCACGGTCGGCCTCTATTACGACGAAACTCCGCTGACCGGCCCGGCCGGCACCACCGCCGACGCCAGCTCGACCAGCGCCGACGTCAACCTGTTCGACGTCGAGCGCGTCGAAGTGCTGCGCGGCCCGCAAGGCACGCTGTACGGCTCCGGCTCGATGGGCGGCACCCTGCGCGTGATCCTCAACAAGCCCGACAGCACCCGGTATTCGGGCGCGGTCGAGGCCCAGGGCACGGCCACCAAGGACGGCGGCACGGGCTATTCGGTCAAGGGCATGGTCAATGTGCCGCTGATCCAGGACAAGCTGGCCGCCCGCGTGGTGCTGTATGAAGCCGAGCAAGGCGGCTATGTCGACGACGTCCTGCTCAACAAGAAGGACATCAACGACCAGCACTCGACCGGCGGCCGCCTGATGCTGGGCTTCACGCCCACCGAAGACATCACGATCAACGCCTCGGGCATCTTCCAGAAGACCACCCTGGACGGCCAGAACAGCTGGTACCGCTCGCTGGGCGAAGACAGCTATTCGACCAACGCCCGCGTCATCGCCCCGACCGAAGACAATCTTCGCGTCTACAACGTCACGGGCAAGTGGGAGCTGGGCTTCGCCACGCTCACGGGCACGTCGTCCTACTACAAGTGGACCCTGCTGCGGAATTCCGACTACAGCCCCACCCTTTCGGGCAGCCGCGCCAACGCCACCTCGTGCCGCAACTACATCGCCGGCGGCCCGCCCGCGACCGGCACGGCCCCAGCCTGCACCACCGCGCAGATGGCGCAGTACACCGCCTATGCCGACAGCCGCACCCCCGGCGCGCTGTACCAGCCCATGGGCCTGACCTCGTGGAACCACGAACTGCGGATGAACGGCTCGTTGTTCGCCGACAAGATCGACTGGACTGCGGGCGTCTATTACGAGGACCGCACGGACTATATCGAGAGCAAGGTCGCCAAGGCCGACGCCGCGACCGGTATCATCAACCCTCAAGACCTGACCGCTTGGCGCCATGTCGGCACCGACACCAAGCAGACCGCGTTCTTCGGCGAGATCACCTACAAGCCGATCGAGAAGCTGAGCCTGACGGGCGGCGTCCGTCGCTTCAACTACGACAAGACCGTCTCGGGCCAGGTGCTGATCAGCAACTTCATCACCCAGTCCTATGTCGGTCCGGCCGCCCAGGTCGACGCCAGCGCCGACGGCTGGGTCAGCAAGGTCAATGTCAGCTATCAGGTCACCTCGGACCTGATGGTCTACGGCCTGGCCGCCAAGGGCTTCCGTCCCGGCGGCGCCAACAACATCCCGGGCCTGGCCACGGCGCTGCTGGCCTATGCGCCCGACAGCCTGTGGAACTACGAGACTGGCGTGAAGAGCCAGTGGTTCGACCGCCGCCTGACCGTGAACGCCGCTGCGTACCAGATCGACTGGAGCAACATGCAGATCTCGGCGACCAGCGCCAACGGGGCCTTCAGCTACCTGACCAACGCCGGCAAGGCGCGCATCAAGGGCTTTGAAATCGAAGCCATCGCCCGTCCGATCCGCGGCCTGACCCTGAACGCCACGGCCGCCTTCGTCGACGCCAAGCTGACCGAGGACCAGGCCAACTCGACCATCCTGATCACCGGCTCGACCGGTCTTCGCGGCGACGAGTTCCCCAACGTGGCCGACTTCAGCGGTTCGGCCTCGGCCGAATACACCTGGCCGATCACGGGCGACCTGAACGGCCTGGTGCGCGCCGACTACGCCTATGTCGGCGAGTCCGCCTCGCAGTTCCGCCCGACCTACGTCTACTACGAAAAGCAGGGCGACTACGGCTACGCCAACCTGCGCGGCGGGATCGAGGGCGCGGACTGGGGCGCCTACCTGTTCGTCAACAACGTCGCCAACGAAGTGGGCCGCATGAGCGTCACCTCGGCGGTCAACAACAAGCAACAGGTCGTCAGCATCACCCCGCGCACGGCCGGCTTCTCGGTCCGTAAGCGGTTCTAGTTTGAGCGGCCGTCGCTCCGCGATTGATTGAAGGTGCTCCCCCTGTAGGGAGCTGTCGGGAGCGACTGTGGGGGCGGCTCGGCCTAGGCGGAGCCGCCCTTTCTGCGTTCTGGCCCACCGCCCGCGCGAGGATCGGGAGCGTGACGATCGGAGCGTTCAACCTCGTCCTACAGGTTCTTCTGAGCGCACCAAAAGCCGGCCCGAAAGTCGTCATCCCCCGCTTCATGCGGGGGACCCAAGCGGCGCTGGCGGCTGCGTTCGCTGACTTTGGCCGACTTCGATGTCGGCTTGGGTCACCCGGACAAGCCGGGTGATGACGGACTTTTTTCGCTTCTAGAGTGGGCATTCGCGGCCTCTTATCCAACGCGCCCACGCCTCCCGTATTCTCTCCCTACCTCGTCGCGGAGGAAAGGGCGCTAGGCCAGCGACCTATGCGGCGGCGGGGTGCGATCGAGCGGGACTGGGGTCGAGGGGGATACTCGATCGTGTCCGGGGACCTGGTTGCTGGCCAGGCCCGCCCGTCGTCGGCGTGGTTGAAGGCAAAAGGGCGTGTCTGGCTGAAAGCCCGTCCTCTTAGACCGTCGGGCGCTTGCGGAAACGGAAGAGCTCGGGTCCCGGTAAGGCCCGAATAGGGCCACCCGACGGGAGGCTGGCGGATCACGATCGCGCGGAGCGGACGGCTTCGTCGAAACGGTAATTCTTCATTCTTATCCGGACGTCGTCCGGACGCTCCACGACCCTTTCCCTTATCCTCGCAGCGAAAGCGCGAGGTCGATGGCCCGCGCTCGGTCGTCGCGGCCATAGCCCTGCAACGCTTGGCCGATTATAGCGTTATGGCGCGACCGAGGGGCAAGCATGGGCGTCCGAAACATATGACCGACGACGCCGATCTGACGGATCGCGAGGCCCGACGCCTCGAAGCGCTCTATCGCTATGAGATCCTCGACACCCCGCGTGAAGCCGCTTTCGACGAGATCGCCCAACTGGCGGCGGAGATCTGCGGAACTCCGATCGGCGTGGTCAATCTGATCGGCGACGGCCGGCAATTCTTCAAGGCCGAGGTGGGCCTGGGCGTTCGCGAAACGCCGCTGGAGAGCTCGTTCTGCGCCAAGGCCATCCTCGAGGACGACTTCCTGCTGGTGCCCAACGCCACGGTCGATCCGCGGTTCGAGGGCAATCCGCTGGTCGTCGGCGATCCCGGCCTGCGGTTCTATGCCGGCGCCCTGCTAAAGACCGTCGAGGGCCTGCCGATCGGCACCCTGTGCGTGCTCGACACCCAGCCCAAGACGCTGACGCCGCTGCAGCAGCGCACGCTGCAGGTGCTGGCCCGCCAGGTCATGAGCCAGCTGGACCTGCGCCTGTCGCTCAAGCTGAGCGGCGAGAACGAGCTGCGTTACCGCACGCTGTTCGACTCGATGGACGAAGGCTTCTGCGTCATCGAATTCTTCGACGGTCCGCACGGTCCGCTCAGCGACTACATTCATGTCGACGCCAACGCGGCCTATACGCGTCACGCCGGCATCCCCAATGTCGTGGGGCAAAAGCTGCGGGAAATGGTGCCGGACGAGGCCGACAGCTGGGTCGCCCGTTATGGCGAGGTGCTCAGGACGGGCGTCCCGATCCGCTTCGAGCAGGAGCTGATCGCGACCCGACGGCACCTGTCGCTGTCAGCCTTCCGCATCGAGCCGCCCAGCCGCAAGCAGGTGGCGGTGCTGTTCCAGGACTTCACCGAGCGCCGCGACGCCGAACTGGCTCTGCAGCGCCTGAACGAGACGCTCGAGACCCGGGTCACTGAGGCCCTCGCCGAGCGCAGAGTCCTGGCCGACATCGTCGAAGGGACCGAAGCGTTCGTCCACGTCATCGACAAGGATTTCCGTTGGCTGGCGGTCAACGGCGCCGCCGCCAGGGAGTTTGGCCTGACCTACGGCGTCACGCCGCGCATTGGCGACAGCATGCTGGAGCTGCTGGCCGGCCAGCCGGAAAAGCTTTCAGCCCTTCAGGCCTGCTGGAGCCGCGCCTTGGCGGGCGAGCCGTTTGTCGAAATCGCCGAGTTCGGGACGTCGGACCTCGATCGCCGGTTCCATGAAATGCGCTTCACACCCCTGCGCGGCGAAACGGGCGAACCGATCGGCGCCTATCAGTTCGGCTATGACGTAACCGAACGACTTCGGGAACAGGCGCGTCTTCAGGACGCCGAGGAGGCCTTGCGCCAGGCCCAGAAGATGGAGGCCGTCGGCCAGCTGACGGGCGGACTGGCCCACGACTTCAACAACCTGCTCTCGGGCATTTCCGGAGCCTTCGAGATGGTCGGTGCGCGCCTGGCCCAGGGCCGCACCCGCGATGTCGAGAAATACCTGTCGGCCGGCCAGGGCGCGGCCCGGCGGGCGGCCGCCCTCACCCACCGCCTGCTGGCCTTCTCCCGCCGCCAGACCCTGTCACCCAAGCCCATCGTCATCAATCGCCTGATGGCCGAGCTGGTCGATCTGGTGCGCAGAACGGTCGGTCCCGCGATCGCGGTGGAGACGGTCGCCGCCAGCGGCCTGTGGCCCGCCCTGGTCGACGCCAACCAGCTCGAGAACGCCATCCTGAACCTGTGCATCAACGCCCGCGACGCGATGCCGGACGGCGGTCACATCACCATCGAGACCGGCAACAAGTGGCTCGACCGTCGGGCCGCCAGCGAACACGGCCTGGAGCCGGGCCAGTATGTCTCGGTCTGCGTCAGCGACACCGGCGTCGGCATCGACAAGGCGATCCTGGAGCGGGTGTTCGACCCCTTCTTCACCACCAAGCCGATCGGCGAAGGCACGGGCCTTGGCCTGTCGATGGTCTACGGCTTCGCCCGCCAGTCGCACGGCCACGTCCGGATCTATTCCGAGGTTGGCCAGGGCACGATGGTCTGCATCTACCTGCCCCGCCACTTCGGCGAGGAAGAGGTCGACACCTCGATCGAACCAGCCGCGGCGCCAAGCCACGGCGCGGGCGAGACCGTGCTGGTCGTCGACGACGAGCCAACCATCCGCATGCTGATCGTCGATGCGCTGGGTGAGCTGGGCTATGCCTGCGCCGAGGCCGCCGACGGTCCCGCGGGCCTGAAGATCCTGCAGTCGGGCCAGCGGATCGACCTGCTGATCACCGATGTCGGCCTGCCCGGCGGGCTGAACGGCCGGCAGGTGGCCGACGCCGCGCGGGCTCTGCGGCCAGGTCTGAAGGTGCTGTTCATCACCGGCTACGCCGAGAACGCGGTGCTCAACCACGGCCACATCCAGCCGGGCATGGAGGTGCTGACCAAACCCTTCGCCGTCGGCGAACTGGCGGGGCGTGTCGACCGCATGCTGCGCGAGCCGTCGATCTGACCCTCTCGAACGCAAGACGGGACCGGACGCCTTCGCATCCGATCCCGCTTGGTCGAGCTTGGCCGATCTACAGCTTCAGGCGGGCGCCGATGGTGAAGTAACGGCCCAGCACGTCGTCGCCGATCGCGTAGCCGTCGCGCATGCCGGCCCGGGTGCCGTTGCCCGAATAGGCCCCGCCGGGCGCGTCGTTGTCGAAGAGGTTCTGGATGTTCAGGAACAGCTCCGTGCGGCCCAACGCCGTATCGGCGTCGTAGGTCAGGCTGAGATTGGTGGTTCCGAACGCGGCAATGCGGTTCTCGACCCACACCTGGGTCGGGTCGCCGCCCAGCTTCATCGAGTCCCGCCAGCGCTGCATCAGATCCACGGTCAGGTGCGGCGCGGGCTGGAAGCGCAGCAGGCCGGTGACGCGCAGATCGGGTCCAGCCGCCATGCCCAGCGGCCCGAAGGCCACCCCGCCCTGGTCGGTCGTCGGAACGCCTGGCTGGCGGTAATAGACGTGCGGTTGCCAGGCCCCAAGGAACCGCAGGCTTGCTGGCCGGTCGAACAATGTGGTTGCGTAGTTGACCTCCAGGTCGGCGCCCCAGGTCTCGATCTCGGCGATGTTGTAGTACTTGGTGTACCACCGCGTGACGGCGTTGGAGGCGGCCGTGCTGGTGTAGCCGTTCGGCCGGACCTGCAGCGCGCAGTACGGCGAGGAGCCGCCGCTGGCGTAGCAGGCCTGCTGATAGGCGGCCGTCGAGCCGGCGATCTGCGCCACCGCGTCAGTCACCGTGATGTGATAGCCGTCCAGGGCGATGCTCAGGCGCGGCAGCGGGTTCCAGACCAGGCCGGCCGTGGTCGTCTTGCCGATCTCGGCCGTCAGGTCGGGGTTGGACAGATCGGTCGACGGCACGCGCGGACTGGTGTTGGTCAGCAGGTCCACCGGATTGACCGGCACCGAGTTCACCGGCGCGAACAGCTCGTAGAGGGTCGGGGCGCGGATGTCGCGGGACTTGGCGCCCCGGAACCGCAGCGCGTCATTGACCCGCCAGTCGAAGCCGATCTTCCAGGTCCAGTAGTCGCCGCTGGTGTCGTAGCGAGTGAAGCGCGCCGCGCCGTTCAGGCTCAGCGACTGCATCAGCGGCGCGTCCTTGACCAGGGGCGCGTCGAACTCGAGCGCCGCTTCCTTGACGGTCTGGCTGACCTTGGGACTGGCGGCGTAGGTCTGGGTCCACAGCGCCCCGCCGGCCGTGCAGTTGTAGCGGATGCCGGTGCAGTTCACGAGATCGCTGGTCGAGGCGTCGCTGCGCGACTCGAAGGATAGCTTGCGCCATTCGCCGGACAACGCGACCCCGACCGGCCCGGCCCAGGTGCTGAACGGCGTCCCGTTCAGGTGGCCCGACAGGGCGTCCATCGTCGTGCTGGCCGCGTAGTGGGTCGGCTGCATGACGTAGTTGATCGCCTCGGCGCTGGCCGCGCCCGACCCAAAGACATTGAGCGGCACGCAGCCCGAGCTTGGATTGGTCAGGGTGACGCTGCAGACGATCTTGCCGGTGGAGTCGGTCACCGCATCCAGCGCGGCGGCAAGGCGCTGGTTGTTGATGTTGGTGACGAGGGTCGTGCGCAGCTCGGTCGTGCCGTGGGTGTAGTCGACGCCCCACTTGTAGGCGCCCAGGTCGCCGTCGAGACCCGCGGTGTAGATACGCTGGTCAGACTTGGACCGCGCTTCCAGGCGCGGCGCGCTGGCCACCAGTTCGCTCAGCGTGAAGGTCGCCTGATTGGCGGCGGCCAGCTGGGTCCGATAGATCGGGTTCAGGAAGGCGTTCTGCGAGCTCATCGTGACCCGGTTGAGGGTCAGGTAGTCGGAGTAGTTGGCGTTGGTCTTGATGTTGCCGCTGGCCTGAACATAGCCGTGCACACTGTCGCTGAGGTCGTAGTCAAAGCGGCCGAAGACCTGGTGGCCCTTCAACGAGGCCAGCAGCGAGGAGTCGTAATAGGCGCCGTCGCCGCCGATCTCCAGCGCCGACGATCCGGTCGCCGTCCCGTGAACGAACGGGCGCAACGTGCCGTCCGCGTTGAAGGTCTGGCCGTTCAGCGCACCGCTGTTGATCAGGCCGCCGAACGAATAGGCCGACTGATGGACGTTGCTGTAGAGCTGGTAGGGATTGGCCGCCGTGCCCGCGCCAGCCACGCCCCACAGGTTCATCCAGTCGCGATCCGAGCGATAGGCGATGCCCTTTTCGTCGCGATACTCGTAGCTGCCCTCGAAGTGGCCGCGATCACCGAGCCGCGTTCCGACCGCGAAGCCGACATCGACCTTCTTGCCGTCGTCCTGGTCGGACACCCCGGTCTGGGCCAGGGCCTTCAGGCCGTTGAACCGCTTGTCGATGACGTAGTTGACCACCCCCGAGACGGCGTCGGAGCCATAGACCGCCGAGACGCCGCCGGTCACTGTGTCTACGCGCTGCACCAGCATCTGAGGGATCACGTCGACGTCGACGACGCCGTTCAGCAGGGTCGGCGGCACGCGCAGGCCATCGATCAGCACCAGGGTGCGGTTGGGCCCGATATTGCGCAGATTGAGCTGGTTGGCCGAGGCGTTGCCCGCCCCGACACTGCCGGTCGAGGTCGGGTTGACGCCCGAGCCGCGCGAGCCGGCGAACACCGGCAGGACCTGAAGGGCATCAGCCAGGGTCCCAGGCTGCATGCGCAGCACGTCTTCGGTCGCAACGACGGTGACAGGAGACGGACTGGCGTCGCCGTTTCTGATGACCCGCGAGCCGGTGACGACGATCTCGCCGACCGTGGCGTCATCGGCGGGCCCGGACGGCGCGCTGGTCTGGGCGGACGCCGCGGCGCTCAAGGCGAACGTGCTGGCCCCCGCGAGGAATGCGGCGGCGATCCTGAGAGTCCTCATCTTCCATCCCCTGTAGTTCGGGGAGTGGCCGGACACGCCGCGCCCACCCCGTTTTGTCGTTCTCGCGCGGCATTCAGCGATGTCGCTCAAGGAGGATGGGTCCTGGCTACATCAGATTGCTTATTGGTTTCACGAACGCATCCATTCGTTTTTCGAAGCCATGTCGGAGACTTCGCGGCGATCGAACAGGACCTGGGAAGACCTTGCCGCGTCAAAGAAAAAGGGCGCGCATCATCCCTTCACCGAATGATGCGCGCCCAAGAATCCGACGGGGAGTCGAATGTCTTCGGCTAGGCGCCCAGCGCCGCCGTGGTGTCGTCGAACAGCTCGTCGACCGACATCTTGTGTGGGATGATCTTCTGTTCGAACGACCAGTCGATGGCCAGTTGCAGGCCCTTGCGGTTGGCCTCCAGACCGATCGGCGGGAACACCTTGGGCGGACCGCCCTCGGTCAGTTCGCGGCTCTCGACGATCATGCGGAAGATCTCGCGCACGATATCCGGGCGCTTTTTTGAGATGTCCTCGTGGACGACGAACATGTGGTTGATCGGCACCACGCCCTCGCGCTCGAACCAGGCCTTGGCGGCGTTGTGCGGATCGGGGACCAGGAACTGGACGCGCGGGTCCTTGGGCAGGTCCACGCCCTGCAGCGTCGCGGCCAGCTCGCCGTCCAGCATCATCTGGCCGATGTCCGAGCCCTTGGGCAGACGCACGCAGTTGGCCGGATCCTCGTACTCGGCGAGATGGCCGTCGCCGACAGTCATCCAGGTCACCTTGTCCAGGTCAACGCCATGCTCGTGCTTCAGGATGCCCCGGATCCACAGGCCGGTGGTCTGGGCGTAGGTGCGCACCCCGACCTGCTTGCCCTCGATATCCTTGGGATCGAGGTGGCCTAGCATCTTATTGAAGCCGGCGCAGTGATGCTGGAAGCGGCCCGAGATCGGGGCCGGCAGCATGACGTAGGGCTTTCCGTAGGCCTTGGCCTGCAGATAGGTGACGATCGCCAGCTCGCCGGCATCGAACTTGTTCTCGCGCACCATGGCCTTGAAGCCGTTGTGCGCCTGCTCCGGACCGCAGAAGTCGAGATTGACGATGTCGGACGTCACCCGGCCGTCCTTCATCGCCATCGTGACGGGATAGTCGGCGAGATTGGTCTTCAGGGTGGTCACGGGCGTGGCGGTGTCGGTCATGTTCGATATCCTTCGTCAGGCCGCCTAGAGGGCGACCTCGATCAGCACCGGCCCCTGCTCGCGGACGGAATTGACCATGCTTTGGTGGAAGTCTTCGGCCGTGGTGACGCGGTGCGAGGGGACGCCCATGCTGGTCCCCATCGCCACCCAGTCGATGCGCGGCTTGTCGATGTCGATCATCGCCAGGGCTTGAGGGCCCGGCGCGCCGAAGCCCATGTTGGCGAATTCGGTCTTGAGGATCTGGTAGCTGTGGTTGGCGAAGATGATCGTCGTGACGTTCAGGCCTTCGCGCGCCTGGGTCCACAGAGACTGGATCGTGTACATGGCGCTGCCATCGCCCACCATGCAGAACACCCGCCGGTCGGGACAGGCCAGGGCCGCGCCGGTGGCGACCGGCGTGCCGTAGCCGATCGAGCCGCCCATGTTCTGGATGGTGTCGTGCGGCAGGGCGCCGGCCGTCAGCCCCATCGACTCCCGCCCCGTGGTCAGGGACTCGTCGACCAGGATGCAGTGCTCGGGCATGGCCGTGGCCAGGGCATGGGCGATGCTGATCGGCTCCAGCTTGCCGGTCGGCGGCGCCTGGTCGGAACGCGCTTGGAGCTGGGGCTCGACGGCCGGGCCGCCCAGAGCGTCCAGCAGCATCTCCAGGCCCAGGATGCTGTCCTCGCCGGTCTCGACCAGGCTGTGGACGACGCTATCGGGCGACTTCAGGCGGCTGGGCTTGTCGGGATAGCTGAAGAAGGCGATCGGCTCGACGGTCTCGACCGTGATGATGTTCTTGAAGCCCTTCAGGAACGCCACAGCCTGCGGCACCCCATAGGGAATGCGCTCCAGCGGCACGCGCCCTGCCCCGCGCTCGATGCGGGCGCTGAAGAACTGGGTCGCCAGGCGGGCGCCAGCCTTGGCGGCCACCCGGCCGGCCAGGTCCAGCGCCTTGCCGCGCATGGACTTGCCGCCGAAGATGATCAGGGTCGGCTCGCCAGACTTCAGCACCCGCGCGACATGTTCGACCCGCGCCAGGTCCGGGGCCTTGGGCTGGGCCTTGAAGCGCTCGATCTTCGGCGGCTGGCCGGCCTCGCTCCATGAGGTGTTGCCCGGCAGGATCAGGGTGGCGATCTGGCCAGGATGCTCGCTGGCCTTGGCGACCGCGGCTGCCGCGTCGATGGTGATCGACTGGGGGGTATCGGTGCGGCGCACCCAGTGGCTGAGCGGTCGCGCCAGCCCCTCGATGTCCGAGGTCAAGGGCGCGTCGTACTTCAGGTGCTGGATCGCATGCTCGCCGATGATGTTGACCATCCCGGAGCTGGCGCGCTTGGCGTTGTGGATATTGGCAAGGCCGTTGGCCAGGCCCGGACCCAGGTGCAGCAGGGTCGAGGCCGGCGTGTCGCGCATCCGGTACCAGCCGTCTGCGGCCCCGGTGGCCACGCCCTCGAACAGGCACAGCACGCTGCGCATCTTGGGATTTTCCAGCGCCGCCAGGAAATGCATCTCCGACGTGCCAGGATTGGCGAAGCAGATGTCGACGCCTTGATCGACCAGGGTGCTCACAAGGCTTTCGGCGCCGTTCATCTCAACTCCTCCACTCGGCGGACCGCGCTTCGCGACGCGGCCGTCTCAAGAGGAAGAAAGACCATTTCCAGGGGACGGCGGCCCAATCCAAACGGGCCGGAAAGCGATAGATTTCCGGCCCTTCCCTGGAAGCTTTGAGACTAGTAGCCCGCCATTTCCTTGCCCTTTCCGACCACGCCGTACGAGCGCTGCGGAGCGGCCATCAGGAAGCGGTAGCCCTCGGCCAGCAGGCGTTCGATGTTGCCGGCGTTGGTGTGCGGGTTGCCGACCGGCACGCCATGGCGAACGCAGGTCTCGGCGACCTTCTTCATCGCATCGCGGACGTCCGGATGGTCGTACTGACGCGGGAAGCCCATCTCCTGGGAAAGGTCGCCCTCCCCGATCAGCACGAAACCAACGCCCGGCACTTCCTTGAGGATCTCGTCCAGGTTCTCGACGCCCTTGACGCTCTCAATCATCAGCCCGACCAGAATCTCGCCCTGCGGGGCCAGCGGCCAGACGTCGGCCTTGGCGTAGTACTCGGGCATGGACAGACCCCAGTAACGCGAGGCGGTCGCCGGACCATCGCCGCGCACGCCACCCGGCTCGTACAGCGGCGCGTTCTTCGGCCGCCCGTAGCGGCACGAGGCGACGGCGTTATAGGCCTGGGCCACGTCGTTGATGTGCGGCCAGATCACGCCGTAGACGCCCCGGTCCAACGCCTGCTTGGCGTAGGCCTGGTTCATCTCCACGCCGTTGGCCGGCACGCGGACGATCGGAGTCACCTGGGGCGCGAGGGTCGCGGCCGAATGGATCTGCTTGCGGTTCAGCAGGTACTGCAGCGCATCGCCGAGCGCGGCCATGTCCCAGGGATTGTGCTCCATCTCGAACACCAGGCCGTCATAGGGCGAGTCCGAGAGGTCGATCGCCGACTGCTTGTCGGCCTTGGCGAAGCAGGTGAAGGCGGGCTTGCCGGCTTCCCACGCACGAATGATGCCGTTCAGGCGGGTGTCGGTCATACGGATTTCGTCTTTCTCGTCAGACCGCTTGCGCGGCCTCTTCGGGGTTCCAGTACATGAAGCCCATGCCCTCACCGGTCCCGGCGGCGGTCCGCCAGCACGGCACGTAATCGACCAGCGTCATCTGGGCCCCGGTGTGCTGCAGGGCCATCATGACGATGCTGTAGATCTTCACCTCGGAGGTCCCCGACTGGTAGTAACCGTCGGGAATGGCGGCCAGGCCGTCATAGTCGTAGGCCGCCAGCTTTTGCATGACGTCGTGGTCGAATTCCTCGTCGTTGACGAAGTGCGACAGCCCGCCCGAGGCGATGATGGCGACGCGCACGTCATCGGGCCAGGCCTCGATGGCCTCGCGCAGCACGCGGCCAAATTCGATGCAGCGGCTCATCGACGGCTGGGTCGGCGGATAGAAGAGGTTGAACAGCACCGGCACGTGCGGCGGCGGCTGGTCGCCCATGATCTGGTGGTAGACGAAGCTGTAGGCGTGCGGCACGACCGGATAATCCGGCTTCACGCCCTGGCGCTGGGCCATCCAGACGTTCTCGGGCCAGGCCTGCAGGTCGTTGAGGTCGAAGCCCTCCTTCTGGAAGGTCTTGATCAGATAGGTCGCCAGCTCGGGATAGGCCTTGTGGACCACATGGTGGTCGGGCGCGTAGACGGGCCGCTGGGGCGGGCCGTTGTGGACGTCCTCGCCGGTATAGATGGTGATCGAGGGGGATTGGTCGGGCCAGATCTCCTTCTGGTCCTTGCCCAGCACGATGGCGACGTCGATCTTGGCGCGGCCATAGGCCTCGGCCATCTTGTCCAGCGCGGCGCGGCAGCGGCCGGCGCGCTCGGTGCGCTCCTCGATCGTCAGGAAGGGCTCGAAGGCCGCTCCGCGATGGGCTTCCAGTTCGGGATAGGTCCAGGTGCGGTTCTGGAACCAGAGTTCGGGGTTCTTGCGGTCCCGCTCGCCGTTGGTCAGCCAGTCCTCGGGGGCTTGGCCCAGCATGCCGCTGTGGGGCACCGCCATGCCAAATACGATCTTGGCCATTTACGCGTCTCCTTGATCAGCGAGGCCTAGGGATTGGACCCAGGCCTCGCCAATTCGTTTCGGGCTCGGCGTGATCGCTTCACGCCCGCCGCTTGCTCAGATCTCGACGCCCTCGGGCACCTTCGGGGCCCAGTCGCGACGCAGGACGAACAGCGTCGTCAGGGCGCCCAGCAGCAGGAAGGCGAAGATCACGTACATCGGCAGCACGTAGCTTCCGCTGGTGTCCAGCAGCCAACCCGACAGGATCGGGGCGACCATGCCGGCCAGGCTGACGGCGACCTGCTGGATGCCGGTGACCACGCCGACGGCGGGCTTGGGAATCAGGGTCAGGCGGCAGAGCGCCAGGTTGTTGGCCGTCGCCAGGCCCAGGCCCGACAGCGACGCCACGTTCCAGAACAGGGCCGTGCCTAGGTCCTCGGCCCGCGCTCCGAGGATCACGGTCGAAGCGACCAGGAAGCCGGCGATGACGAAGCTCTTGCGCACGACCACGGCGTCGCCGCCTCGCGCGATCAGCTTGTCGGCGCCCCAGCCGGCCACCAGCGCCACGATGGCGATGCCCGCGAAGCTGAAGAAGGAATAGAGGCCCATCTTCGCCAGCGACAGATGGCGCTGCTCGACCAGATAGGCCGGCATCCAGGTCATGCAGTAGAAGGTGAAGTAATTGTAGCAGAAGTTGACGACCAGGGTGCCCCAGACCAGGGGGCTGGCCAGGATGTTCTTCAACGGCACCGCCGAGGCCTTGGCGCGGACGGCAACCATGTCGCTCTTGGCCGGCAAGTCGTTCTTGACCATGAACAACCACGGCAGCAGCCAGATCATGCCCACGACGCCGGTGATGACGAACATGGCGCGCCAGTCATAGGCGACGATCAGCCAGGCGGCGACGGGCGCGCCGATGGCCGGGCCGAACTTGTTGCCCAGCATGTAGAGGCCGACGGCCGTGCCGCTCTCGCCCTCGTGGAAGTTGTTGCGGATCCAGCGATAGCTGGCCGGCACCACCACGGCCTCGGCCGCGCCGACGACCAGGCGCATGACGATCAGCGCCGCCAGGGTCGTGGTCAGGCCCGTCAGCGCCGATGCAGCGCACCAGACGATGAAACAGACCGTATAGGCCCGCTTCACGCCATAGCGATCGACCACCCATCCCATCGGGATCTGCAGGGCCGCGTACGACCAGAAGAACGCCGAATTGATCCAGCCCCGATCGAGATTGGACAGATGGAAGTGCGCCTTGAACGACGGCGCCGCCAGGGCCGACGAGATGCTGGTCCGGTCCACGAACGCGATCAGCGCGCCGACGGCCAGAAGGACCAGGATCGACCACCGCTTCCAGGCTGGCGGGATCACGACCTGGGCCGGCGCGGCGGTCCCGATGACGGCCTCGTTGGTGCTAGCCATATGTTTCTCCCCAGACGTTTTCATCTTTATGCGCCGAGCTTGGGATAGAGCGACAGGGCGGTCTTGCCGAAGACCCATTCGCGATCCTCGTCCGAGAGCGCGGCCAGGCGCTGTCGCGCGGTCGCCAGGATTTCCGAGAGTTCACCCGTCGAGGTCGGGAAGTTGGATCCCCAGGCCAGACGCTGGGGGCCGAAAACCTCGACCAGCTTCGGGAAAAAGGTCTCGGCGGTGGCCGCGCCCTTGACGCTGTCGCCCATAATCCTGGGCGTCAGCTTCAGATAGATCGACGGGATCTCGGCCAGCTCAAACAGGCTCCGGGCGGCGTCGTAGGGAGGGCCGTCGGCGACCTCGGGGCGACCCAGGTGGTCGAGGATGATCGGCACGTTCGGGAAGCGCCTGGCCAGGTTCGTCACCTGCGGCAGGCCGACGGGGCCGGTCTGGATGCACATGGTCAGGCCCAGTTCGCCCAGCAGCGCCCAGGCCGGATAGGCCGCTTCGTCCTCCAGCTCGGTGGGATCGAAGTCCTTGGTGCTGCCGCCGGTGAAGATGCGCAGACCGGCCAGGCCCTTGTCGACCCAAGCCTTGATCGTCTCGACCGCGTCCGGCGCGCGCACGTCCACCGAGCCGACGGCGATCAGGCGGTCAGCGTATCGGTTGCAGGCGTCGACCACATAGCTGTTGTCGAAGCCGTAGGTGGTCGAGGAGTGGACGACGGCGGCCTTGGCGACGCCGGCCTCGTCCATGGCGGCGATCAGGGTCTCGACCACGCAGGGCCGCTCCTGCGACCAGTCGGACCGCTTGCCGAACAGCGGAGCCGGCGGATAGCGCGCCTCGTCATCCGAGATCACGTGCGGATGAATGTCGATGACCGAGGACATAAGCGCTCCCTAGACTGACCTCTCGCGTGGCGTGTTCGCCGTCCGCGTGTTGAAGGCCATGGTCCCCGAGATCGCCGCGCCGGAGCAGTCGAAGCTATGCGGCGGGATATAAGTTTAGGCTGCGACAAATCCTGAAACGACAAAGGCGCGACGCGAGTGTCCCCGTGTCGCGCCTTCGAAATTACTCGAAGCGGTCTACTTGCTCTTGGCCTTCAACTGCGCGTCGAGGCGCGGATAGACCCGGCGGGCGTTGCCTTCGTAGATGTTGTAGCGGTCTTCCTCGGTCAGGCTGACGCACGCGTCGACATAGCGCTTGGTGTCGTCGAAATAGTGCCCGGTGTTGGGATCCTTGCCGCGCACGGCGCCGATCATCTCCGAGCCGAACAGCACGTTCTTGGACGGGATGACCTTGGTCAGCAGGTCGACGCCCGGGTGGTGATAAACGCAGCTGTCGAAGAAGATGTTGTCAAGCAGGCCCTCCAGCGGCCGGTTGGCCATCTCCAACGACATGCCGCGATAGCGACCCCAGTGATAGGGCACCGCGCCGCCGCCGTGCGGGATGACCAGGCGCAAGGTCGGGAAGTCCTTGAAGAGATCGCTCTGCAGGATCTGCATGAACACCGAGGTGTCGGCGTTCAGATAGTGCGCGCCGGTGCCGTGGAAGTTCGGATTGCACGAGGCCGCCACGTGAACCATGGCCGGCACGTCCAAGTCACAGAGCGCCTCGAACAGCGGATACCATTCACGGTCGGTCAACGGCTTGCCGGTCCAGTAACCGCCCGTGGGATCCGGGTTCACGTTCGCGCCGACAAAGCCCATCTCCTCGACGCAGCGGCGCAGTTCGGGGATCGAGTTCCTGGGCGGCGCGCCGGGCGACTGCGGCAACTGGCAGACCGGCACGAAGTTGTCCGGATAGATCTCGGTCACCCGCTTGACCAGGTTATTGGAGATCTCGGCCCATTCCAGGCTGGTGCGCTCGTTGCCCAGGTGGTGGCTCATCAGGCCGGCGATGGGCGAGAACAGGGTGATGTCGCTGCCCCGCTCCTGCTGCAGCTTCAGCTGGCCGTTGCCGACGCCTTCGCGGATTTCGTCGTCGCTGACATGGGCGTCCGACAGCGGCGGCGCGTTGGCCGGATCGTTGGCGGCGTCCACCTGACGCTGGCGGAAGTCGCGGAACGACTTGGGGACGGTGGTGAAGTGGCCGTGGCAATCGATGATCATGGTCTTGTCCTTGGCGTTCACAGCTTGTCCGGGTCGACGAACAGTTCGTCCATGCTCATCCGCCGGGGCGTCAGGCCCTGGGCGAAGGCGGTCTGTTCCAGCGCTTCGATGGTCGGCCGATTGGCCTCGATGCCGTAGGGCAGCGGATCGGGCCCGACGAGGTCCATCAGCTTGACGTACTTCTTCTCGGTGGCGTCTTGCGGACCATTGGCGCGCACGCGCTCCAGCCACTCGTCCTTGGCTTGCTTGAAGGCGTTGTAGAGCGACTTGGCGACCCAGGGATGCTCGGCCAACACCGAGTCCTTGACCACGATGGTGCCGTGCATCGGATAGACGCCGGTGCGCCGGAAGTAATCGGCTTCCAGTTCGGCCGCGTTGGGCAGCAAGTCCGGATAGTCGGCCTCGACCTCCTGCCAGCCGCCGGTCGGCGCGCCGGTGCGACCGATGCCCGCCGCGCCCTCGACGCCCGCTGACAGTTCGCCGTCGGCCATCATCTCGGCCAGCGGCCGGGTGGCGTGGATCACGTTGCCCGGCAGCTTCAGCTCACGGACGTGCTCCTCGTCGTCGACGACCCAGGTCACCTTCGAGGCGTCCAGGCCACAGTCGTCCATCAGCGCCTGGCGCAGCCAAACGCCGGTGGTCACCGAATAGGCGCGCACCCCGACCTTCTTGCCTTCCAGGTCCTTGGGGGTCCCGATGCCGGCGTCGGGCCGCACCAGCATGCCCGAGTGATGGAAGCGGCGGACCACGAAGATCGGCAGGGCCACGAACGGCGCGCCATAGGCCCGGGCGATGATGTAGGTCGTCGGCGCGATCTCGCAGACGTCGAACTCGACGTCGCGCACCATCCGGCGGAAGGCGCCGATCTGCGGCTTGACGGTGATGATCTCGGCCTCGACGCCCTCGATCGGGATCGAGCCGTCGCGGATGGCCGACGTGTGCGGATGTTCCGCCACGGCGATCTTGAGTGGGACTTTCCCGGCCAAAGTTCTCTCCTGGAATACAAATCTCTGGAGGTTGGGCGGGCGCTCGTCACGCCGGCCAGAGCCTCGCTTCGCCTCACAAGGCCTTCGACAGGGGGGGCATCGTCAACACGCGCGGAGCAAATCTTTGCGTGCGCAGCCCATTTCCTATCGGCGGTCGCCTGCCGTCTACGAGACCTCGAACCGCCCGTTCAGGCGCCGCGGAACGCCCGGTGGATTGCCGCCTGACACGGCGTCCGGCAGCAGGCCGGGCGGGACGCCCTGGTAGCAGACAGGCCCCAGGAGCCGCTTGATCGGAGGCGCCGTCAGCGCCACGCCGCCCGCCCGCGAACCGGTAAAGCCCACCGCCTGCACACGCGGGTCTTCCCTTCGAAGCCGGCGTCTGGACGCGGTTTGCGGAGGCGGTCAATGAGATCGCGGACGTCGAATGACCCGATAGGTTTGCGGCGCTGCGATATAAGTTTTGCGTCAAGACGCCTCATTCAGACGACGTCGAAGCGCTCGTTTCTTATGGCCTGAGCACCGCATCGACCTGCCCGGCTCGCCACCTTTTGATGCGGATAGCGGTCATTCAAGACGCTACAGCCGCGCGTGGTAAACCCCTTCAATCGCCACGCCGCAAGATATAAATAGTTGAGTTATTTCATTAGATTATAGGAGATATAACCATTTCACTCGCCCCGCAAAGACATTGACTTTGGAAACGCCCGCAAGCCATCGCTGAAGAGGAGGACTCAAGGCCGGATCCAAAAACGCCAATTCCCAGCCCGATAAATTCCTGTTACGCCTTGCCTATCGGGAGGACTAAAATGATGGACATGGATCCTGAAAGCAGGGCCGCGTCGTTGAGCTTTCGGCAGCTGAAGCTGTTTGAAAGCGTCGGTCGACTCAGCAGCGTCCGCAGAGCGTCGGAGGAGTGCAATCTCTCCCAGCCGGCAGTGACCCAGGCGCTGGCCAAGCTGGAACAGCAGATCGGCGCCACGCTTCTCGAGCGCCGCGCCAGCGGCAGCTATCTCAATGAACTGGGCGAGATCTTTCACCGGCGGACGACCCGCCTGTTCGAACAGTTCGAGCAAGCTCTGGTGGCGCTGGGCGTGCCGGGCGCGCCGACCGCCGCTTCGGTGATCGCCAAGCGGATCTCCCGCTCGCAAGCCCGCAGCCTGATCGCCATCGTCGAAAGCGGCTCGTTCGCCCAGGCCGCCCAATCGCTGGACCTGTCCCAGGCCTCGCTGCAGCGCGCCGCCCGCGACCTCGAAGGCAATCTGAAGAAGTCGATCTACTACCGCACCGCCGCCGGCGTGATGGTGACCCCGGCCGGCGTCGAGTTCGGCCGGCGGATCAAGCTGGCGACCCAGGAAATCGAGTGGGGCATCCAGGAGATCGAGGCCGCGCGCGGCAGCGTCAACAGCCAGATCGCCATCGGCGCCATGCCGTTCGGCGGCAGCGTGCTGTTGGCCTCGGTGCTGGACGAGTTCGTCAAGGCCAACCCCAAGGTCGACGTCAAGATCGTCAATGAAAGCGCCTCGGAGATGCTCAAGCGTCTCCGTGACGGCGAGGTCGATTTCGTCATCGGCCTGGTCCAGGAGACCACGGCCGAGGACCTGACCAACGAAGCCCTGGCCAAGACGCCCTACGCGGTCGTCGCGCGGCGCGGCCACCGCCTGCTGCGACAGGGCAGCGTGACGCTCCAGGACCTCTTGGACTACGACTGGGTAGTGGGCACGCCGGGCGCCAGTCGCCGGGCCTGCTTCGAGCGCCTGTTCGGCGAAGGTCCTGGTCCGCAGGCCTCGATCGCCACCTGCTCCCTGCCGGTGATCCGCCACCTGCTGGCGCGCAGCGATCGCCTGACACTGATGACCTCGTACGAGCTGATGCACGAGAATGGCGCCCTGATGCCCCTGCCCTTCGGCCCTATCGAGCCGACGCCGGCGATCGGCGTCACGATGCGTTCGGGCTGGCTGCCGACCAAGCTCCACACCGAGTTCGTCGATCTGCTGCGCCGGCACATGGCCGACGCCGCGGTGCCGGCCATGCTCAAGAAGGCGGGCTGACGGCTTTCCGATCGCTCCGATCGTCGAACTTGGCGGTGCGCCCGTGGTGGACGGCTATCATCGCGGTCTGAAGCCACGAGCGCGCACATGACCAAGTTCGAGATCGAGACCGCTAGGGACGGCTGGACGCCGGCTCGCTGGCCGAGGCGGACATCATTGGCGAACCCTCGCGCCCTTGCTCGACGGCGATCCGAACGCGACCTGTAGGCGATCCATCCATGTCTAAGATCCAGAACCTGGCGCGACGCCTCACGATCGGCCGAGCCGCCGCCGCCCTCGCCCTGTCCCTGGCCGCCCTGCCGGCCAGCGCCGCGCCCAAGGCGCCGGCCGAACAGTTGGTCTATGTCGGCACGCAGGCCACCGAGGCGGGCCAGGGGATCTGGGCCGCGCGGCTGAACACGCGCACAGGCAAGCTGACCGCGCTGGGCGTGGCGGTCGAGGCCCAGCGGCCCACCTGGCTGGTGGCGCATCCAACCCAGCCGATCGTCTACGCGGTCAGCGAGGTCGGCAACGACGGCAAGTCGCATGGCAGCATCGGGACCTATCGCGCCGATCCGGTGACGGGCGCGCTGAGCAAGATCGGCGCGGCGGACTCCGGCGGCGGCGGTCCGACCCACCTGTCCCTCGACCCGACATCCAAGACCGTCTTCGTCGCCAACTACGGCACCGGCCACGTCGCCGCGCTGCCCATTCTGGCGGATGCGACCCTGGGCGCCCCAGCGTCGATCCAGGCCGATCAGGGCTCGGGCCCACATCCGCGCCAGAAGGGTCCGCACGCCCATGGCGTGACGCTGGATCCGTCCGGCAGGTTTGCGCTGGTGACCGACCTGGGCGCCGATCACCTATTCGTCTACCCCTACGATCGCGCCACGCGTCAGTTGAGCGCCGCCACGCCCGACTCGGAGGCCCTGCCCGCCGGTTCCGGTCCTCGACACCTGGCCTTTCAGCCCGGCGGACGGTTCCTGTTCGTGCTCACCGAACTTGTGCCGGAGCTTCGCTCCTATCGCTGGGACGCTCGCCAGGGTCGGCTGACCTTGATCCAAAGCCTGCCGACCGTCGGCGATCCGGCCAAGGCCAGCGTCGCCAAGGGCGCCGAGGTGATCGCCAGCCGCGATGGACGCTTCGTCTATGTCTCGGTGCGCGGCGAGGACGTGCTGGCGGCCTATGCCGTCGACCGCCGCACGGGCGCCCTGAAGGAGATCCAGCGCATCGCTTCGGGCGGTCAGGCGCCGTGGAGTTTCAGTCTGGACGCCACGGGCAAATGGGTCTTGGTGGCCAATCAGGCCTCCAATACCTTGACCGTGCTGGCTCGCGATCCGGCGACCGGCAAGCTCAGCTCCACCCCGGAGACGATGGCGGTCGGCAGGCCGGTCAGCGTCGCCTTCCTGGCGGTCAGTCCTCGATAGGCTCGTGCTTGCCGGCGGCCTGGCGCGCCCAGTAGCCTGCGGCCTTCACCCAGGCCTTGGGGTGGCCCATCACGTCGATCACGTGCGCCCGCACGACCCGTGCGGCGAGGGCCTCGGCGGCGATCCAGACATAGCCCTCGCCTTCCGGCGGCCGCACGGACCCGAGCGCCGTCGTCAGGAGATCGCCATCGACCTCGGCTCCTTGCTCGCGGATCAGCCAAGTGGCGGTCAGTCGGGTGCGCGTGGAGAACGCCTGCCGGTCCGCTTCTGAATCGACGACCGCCAGGACAATCACCGGAACGCCCGACCGCAATTCCTCCAGCCGACGCGCGATCGCCGGCAGCGCCGTCTCATCGCCGATCAGCAGGTACCAGTCGAAGTCGTCCGCCACGACCGTCGAGCTGCGCGGCCCGCCGATCTCCAGCACGTCGCCGACCTGGCTCTCAATCGCCCAACGCGTGGCGGGCCCGGCCTCGTGCAGCGCGAAGTCGATGGTCAGGGTCCCGGCCTGCGGATCGAAGGCGCGGGGCGTGTAGTCGCGCATGACGGTCTCGCCGTCCGCCGAGACGAAGAGCTTGATGTGGTCGTCCGGCGCGGCGCTGTCGAAATCGGCGAGGTCGGGCGAGGCGAACGCGACGCGCAGCATGCCAGGCGTGAGCTGCTGCTTTGTCATGACGGTCACACGCCGACGCTTGGGCTCGCGGCGCACCTTGCTCACTTCGTGTCGGGCGTTCGTCATGCGCTCACCTTGGTCCTTCGCGGCGATAGAGGGCAGATCCGATAGCGCGGTCCGCGGCTTCGACGTCCCGATCTCAGCCAATAGTTATGGGCGAGGAAGGACTTCCGATACGGGCCAGCGAGACGACGCATCAAACATCTGGCGGTTTCAACCGAATTGCACGGACGACACCTTGACCGCTTTGCCGCTCCGCACGCTCGGCCCGTTCAGGATTTCCGCCATCGGCCTGGGCTGCATGAACCTCAGCCACGCCTATGGCCCGCCGCCGAGCGCCGAAGACGCCGAACGCTTGCTCAACCACGCCCTGGACCTGGGCGTCACCCACCTCGACACGGCCGCTCTATATGGCGGCGGCGGCAACGAGCGGCTGATCGGCCGCGCCGTCGGCCATCGGCGCGACGCATTCACCTTGGCTAGCAAGGCCGGGCTGGACATCGACGGCGTCAGGCGGGTGCTGGACGGGTCGCCGGACGCGCTCACCGCCAGCCTCAACCGCTCGCTGGCCCGACTGGGCGTGGATCACATCGACCTCTTCTACCTGCACCGGCTCGACAGGCGCGTGCCGATCGAGGAGTCGGTGGGGGCCCTGTCGCGCGCCGTGGAGGCTGGCAAGATCAGCGCTATCGGCCTGTCGGAAGTGTCGGCCGCCACGCTCGAGCGCGCCCACACGGTCCATCCCATCGCGGCCATGCAGAGCGAGTATTCGGCGGCGGTGCGCAATCCCGAGGTGGCCGTCCTGGACGCCTGTCGCCGGCTGGGCGTCGGCTTTGTGGCCTTCTCGCCCCTCGCGCATGGCCTGTTGGCCGGCGCCGTCCGTGACGACGGCTACGCCAAGGGCGATATCCGGGCCTGGATGCCGCGCTTCGTCGAGCCCAACCTTTCGCACAATCTGGAAGCTGTGGGCCGGTTCGCGGCCCTGGCGGCCGAACTCGACCTCAGCGCGGCGCAGCTGGCCCTGGCCTGGACGCTGGCCCGCGCGGAGCATGTGGTCGCCATTTCTGGCACCACCAGCATCGCTCATCTGGAAGAAAACGTCCGTGCCACGACGATGACGTTGGCGTCCGAGGTCGTTGATCGCATCGACGCCCTGTTCGACGGCGCCCTTCGAGGCGCTCGCTATCCGGCGGAAGCTCAGACCCAGGTCGACACCGAACTGTTGCCGGGCGAGACGCTGGCCTAAAGTTCCGAAAGGATGACCGGAGGCGTCGGAAACGCCTCCGGTCCAGTCCGGTCTAGAACCGGGCGCCGACCCGAAGGCCGACCATCCGAGGCGGAAGGTAGGAACCGTAGTAGACGCCGGCCGTCGAGGTCGCGAAGGCGTAGGACTTAACCAGCTCGTCGGTGACGTTGTTGGCGAAGACAGTGACCGAATAGGCCCCGCCAGCCGCGTCGTAGCTGAGGTTCAGGTCGCTGGTCGTATAGGCGTCCTGCTTGATGATCGGGCTGCGGATGTCGAACAGCAGGTACTGCTTGGCCACGAAGCGCGCCCGGGCCGCAGCCGTGATCGTCGCGCCGTTGGGCAGATCGAAGCGGTGCGAGTAATCGACCGTCAGCGTCGACTTGGGCGACTTGGGCAGCGGATTGCCCGAGAAGTTGCCGCCCGAGGAGTACGGGGTCACCGGCAGTGTGAAGTCGTTGAACTCCGAGTGGGTCAGGGCTCCGACGACGCCGAGGCGATCGTTCGAGGTGATCGCCCACTGCGACTCCAGCTCCAGGCCGTAAACGGTGGCCTTGTCGGCGTTGTAGGTCAGGCGGCCCGAGGCGGTGCAGGGCGCCAGGTTCGAGGGCAGGTTCAGGCAGCCCAGTTGGCTGGCCTGGTAGTTCTTGTAGCTATAGTGGAAGGCCGTCAGATTCAGCTGCAGGGCATTGTCGAACAGGCGGTTCTTCGAGCCGGCTTCGAACGACAGCACCTTCTCCGGATCATACGAGTTGGGCGCCAGGCCGTCGTAGTTGCCGCCACCCTTGTAGCCGGTCGCGGCGGTCACATAGAGCAGCGACCGCTCGGCCAGGTCGTATTCGGCCGAGGCCTTCCAGTTGACCGCGTCCCACTCGCTGTTGGCGACGTTGGTGATCCGCGAAAGCAGGATGCCCGCCGGGTTGCGGACCTCTGTCGTTCCGTTCTGCTTCTTCTGGTCGGCCGTGTAGCGCAGGCCGCCGGTGATGTTCAGGCGATCGGTGACGTGCCAGGTCGCCTGGCCGAAGAGGGCTCGGGAATAGGCGTCGATCTGGGGATAGCCGAAGCGGACCGAGGTGGGCGGGGCCAGCAGCGTCTGGAACGAGCTCTGAAGCTCGTCCCAGTAGTAGGCGCCGATGATCCAGCTGACCGTCTGGTCAGGCTTGGAGGCCAGGCGCACTTCCACCGAGGTCTGCTTGGCCTGCTGGTTCAGCTGGATGCGCCGGTCGCTGGCGTAGAGGTTGTCGAGGGTCAGCTCGTGATAGGCGGGCAGAACCGTCAGGGTCACGCCGCCGAAATCCCAGTTGATCTCGCTGTGGACGCCCCAGTTCTTGTTGTTGATGTGAGCGCCCGGATTGACGGTGTTGGTCGAGCGCGGATCGACGCCCGCCACGGCCAGCTTGTAGGCGGCCGGCCCGACGCCCTTGCGCAGGTCGTAGTCGGCGGCCAGCAGCACCGAAATGTCGTCGGTCGGCTTGACCAGCAGCTGCCCGCGGAAGGCGCGGGAATCCTGATCCTCGCTGACGCCGTCGGCGGCGTAGCCGTCACGCTTGAGGGTCCGCATCGCCACGCGCGCGGCGACCTTGTCGCCGATCGGCAGGTTGACCATGCCGGTCACGCCGAACTGGTCGTAGGAGCCATACTCGGCGCCGAGCGCGGCTTCGAACACCGAGCGAGGCTTGGCTGAGATCACATTGATCGCGCCGGCCGTGGCGTTGCGGCCATAGAGTGTGCCCTGCGGTCCGCGCAGCACTTCGATCTGCTGGATATCGTAGATCAGCCCGCCGGTGGATTGGGGGCGACCCAGATAGACGCCGTCGACGTGATAGGCGACCGCCGAGTCCCCTTGCGGACCGTCGTTGGTGCTGAAGATGCCGCGGATGGCCACGCCGGTCGCGGCGTTGCTGGAGTTGATCTCGACGTTCGGGGCCGAGCCCTGGATGGCCTGAAGGTTGGGCGCGCCCTGCTTTTCCAGGCTTTCGGCGCTCACCGCCGTGACGGCCACCGGAATGGTCTGGACGTTTTCGCTGCGCTTCTGGGCGGTGACGACCACCTCTTCCAGCGCGATCGGCGCGCTGCTCGGCGCGGTCTGGGCGTGGGCGGAAACGGCCCAGGCCGAGGTCAGGCCCGCGCCGGCCAGCAAAAGGGCTCGCAGCGGTCGATGGGCGCGATGTTGAATTCGCATGTATTCCTCCCTCTTTTGTTTGGAGCCCCATCTCTGCTTGGCGGGGTCCGTGATTTATTTGTTCGCCTCCAGCCATCGACGTTGCGAGGCTGACTCAAGTCCGACCTGTCAGCCCTTGCGGGCAAAGGCGCGCCCGAGGCCGAGCGCAAGCATGCGCTCGCTCAGGCTCGCCGGATGCGAGAGGTGGATGTTGTTCTCCAGTCCGAACGACCTCAATGCGCCTGCCGGCTGGCCGTGGTCGCTCTTTCAATCCTTCCGCTCGACTGAAGTAGAACAGTCGACGGGCCTGGAAGAGCGATCAAAAGCCTGTAGCGCCCGATAGTATTCCCGACCGTCGGCGGTCTATCGCGTCGGCAGGTAGAGGGGCATCGAGTCTTCCCACAGGCTGTCGGTCAGCAGGCGCTTGCCGGTCCCGTCGGCGTTCATGACCATGATCTGGCCGTAGGGCTGGAAGGTGTTGTCGTAGAGCGCGGCCTCCTCGCGGAAGCCGTACATGCCGCTGCTCCACAGGATGCGGCCGTCGGCGCTCCAGACGGCGTGGCCGTCGTTGCCCCGGTTGGTGGTCAGGCGCTGCAGGTCGCCGCCATCGGGACGGATCGTGAAGATGTCGAAGTTCACCGCGTCCACCTTGCGGGTGAAGACGATGCGCTTTCCGTCGGGCGACCAGAACGGCAGGTTGTCGTAGCCCTTGGTCAGCACTCGAACCGCGCGCGTCTCCAGATTGATGATCCGCAGGCCCTTGTCCTCGGCTCCGAAGACCCGGAACACGATCTCCTTGCCGTCGGCTGAATAGCTGGGGAAGCCCGAATGGACCGTGCCGTCGGTCAGCGCTTCCACGCCGGTCCCGTCGCGCCGCACCCGCATCAGCGTGGCCTTGCCGCGCGACCGCTCCTGGAACCACGCGCCGAGCCCGAAGGCGATCCACTGACTGTCGGGCGACCAGGCGGGCTGGAAGGCGCCGGCCAGACCCTTCTTGACCATCTCGGGGTCCAGCCCCTTGCCGTCTACGTTGAACACCACCCGGCGGTTCGAGCCGTCGCGGTTCATCGTCACGATCGAGGAGTTGCCCTGTTGCTTCTCGGTGATGGCCAGCACACCGTCGTTGGACAGCACCGGGAAGACGTCAGTGTGCTTATATTCCCAATCGCCGTCCCAGCTGTAGAGCGGCTTATATTGGGGCCGAGCCTTGAAGCCGACCTTCTCGTAGATCACCCGCTTGCCATCGGGCGACCAGACGGGCGAGCGGATCGACCGCTTCACCGCCTCGTAGCCCGAGGTGTAGACCAGCCCCTCGTCCGGGCCGCCCTTGCGGTGATAGGCTATGATCTTGTCGTTCAGGAACTGCGGGAAGAGCTTCAGCCCAGGCCCGGTGGAGTGCTCGACGCGGTCGCCGGTGGCCACATCCACCGAGACGATCTGCGAGACGACCTTGGCCACCCCCTCGGGACGACGCGAGCCCCAGGTGTCCTCTGTAAGCAGTTCGTAGAACACCACGCGCTTGCCGTCCGGCGACCACTTTGGCGAGCCCAGGCAATAGTCCGGACGCGAGGCGATGCGGCGGAAGCCTTTGCCGTCCGCGCCGATCACATAGATGCTGAGCTCCTGGGTGTGCTCCCAGCCGTGGCCGTCGTTATGGCCACGCCAGTCGGTGTTGCGGTCCGACGAGAAGGCGATCCACTTGCCGTCCGGCGACCAGGCGGGCCGGAAGAAGCCGTTGGGATAGGCGTTGTCGCCCTGCACGTCCTCGCCGCCGGTCAGGTTGATCAGCCGCTTGGTCTTGAGATTCAGAACCCAGATGTTGGTGCGATAGCCCTGGCGGGTGGAGACGAACGCCAGGCGCGTTCCGTCCGGCGACAGCACCCCGGCGTCATCGACCGCCGCACCAACCACCAGCGGCTGGATCGCTGTTCCATCCAGGCGGGCCCGGAAGATGTCCGACTGGCCGTCGCCATTGCGCTCGGAGGTGAAGATCACCGACTGGCCGTCGGCGCTGAAGTCGGCGTGATAGTCGAACACCGAGCTCTGCAGCAGCTTGCGCTCGTTGGAGCCGTCGGCGTTGGCGATGAACAGTTCGGAGGAGGACGGGCCGATACGGTTCATCAGCATCACGCCCTTGCTCGGCTTGGGCGCGGCGGCCAAAGCCTTGCCGGCCGCGATAACAGCGGGGACGGCGGCAAGGAAGTTTCGGCGGTCCATAGTTCCTCCTGATCACGCACCGCTCGGTCGAACTGCTCGGCGGTCTTTGGTTCTATTGGCGCGCGGCTGAGCGCGCGCGATGTCGGCTTTTCTTCAACCTAGGCGCCAACGGGCTTGTGACGTCGATCAAAAGTGCGCCCAGCCCTATCCATTTCACCGCTCGGGAGGACCGCGGCCGCCTAGGACGCTTCGTCGCGTTGGACGTGATCGAAGGTCTTGGCCTGGCGCAGCACTGGAAACCACCAGGTCCAAAGGCCGGTGACGGCGATCGCGCCCAGTCCGCCGGCGATCACCGCCGCCACGGGCCCGATCAGGGCGGCCAGAAAACCGGACTCCGCCTCCCCCAGCTCGTTCGAGGCCGAGATGAAAAGGCTCGAGACCGCCGAGACACGGCCGCGCATGGCGTCGGGCGTCGACAGCTGGATCAGCGATTGACGCACATAGACCGACAGCATGTCGGCTGCGCCCAGTACCGCCAGGCAGACCAGCGAGAACGGCATCCAGCGCGATAGGCCAAAGCCGACGGTGGCCGCGCCGAACAGCGCCACCGAGGCCAGCATCTTGACGCCTACATGATGCTTCAGCGGCCGCCACGAGAACCACAGGGCGGTCGCCATCGCGCCCACGGCCGGCGCGGCGCGCAGATGGCCAAGCCCCGCCGGTCCCACCTGCAGGATGTCACGGGCGAAGATCGGCAACATCGCCGTCGCGCCGCCCAGAAGCACCGCGAACAGGTCCAGCGAGATCGCGCCCAGCACCAGCTTGTTCTCGCGGATGTAGCTGAGCCCGTCGACCATCTGCCGCCAGGGATGGCGCGAGCGGTCCATCACGGCGCGCGTCATCGGCCGCAACATGAACATGCACAGCAGCGACAGTCCGAAGAGACCGGCGCTGACCGCATAGGGCGTGTGAGGACTCCAGGCGTAGAGATAGCCGCCCATGGCCGGTCCCAGGATCGATCCGACCCGGCCGGCGATGGCGTTGGTGGCGATGGCGTGGGGCAGAACCTGCGGCGGCACAAGGTTCGGACCCAGAGCGCTCAGGGCCGGCATCGAGAAAGCGCGCGCCACGCCCAGCAGGGCCGCCACCACGAGCAACGCATCGATCGACGCCGCGCCCTTGGAGGTCAGCCAGCCCAACATCGCCGCGCAGAACAGTTGCAGTCCCGTGGTGACGCGAATGATGGCGCGCCGGTCCAGCCGGTCGGCGGTCCAGCCCGTGACCAGGGTCAGCACGAACAACGGCACGAACTGCACCAGGCCCACGAGCCCAAGCTGCAGAGCCGCCGCCTTGGGGGCCATGGTCAGGCGAGCCAGGTCATAGACCTGCCAGCCGATCACGATCACGAGGGTGTTCTGCGCCAGGGTCGAGCAGAGCCGGGCGATCCAGAAGAAGCGAAATTCCCGGAACGCGAACGGATGTCGCCGGTCGGTCATTTCACGCTCCTCCTGCGCCCCACGCGTCACTCATCGCCGCGCACCTTTAGCGTCGGTTCGGCGGCTCATCGATAAGAAGCGCGCCGCCGCTGAACCATTTCGCTCCGGGCCGGCTTGAGCGCTGCCGCGACACGGCGAAAGACGGACGCTCAGTCGGAGGATCGGACCATGATGACGGGGGCGGAAGCCGCAGTGCGGATGCTGCAGCGCCATGGGGTCAAGCACATCTTCGGCCTGTGCGGCGACACCAGCCTGCCCTTCTACGACGCGCTCCAGCGCCTTGAACACGGCATGGAGCATATCCTGACCCGTGACGAGCGCAGCGCCGCCTACATGGCCGACGCCTATGCCCGGGTCACCGGCCAGGTCGGCGTGTGCGAAGGCCCCAGCGGCGGCGGCGCCACCTACATCCTGCCCGGCGTCATCGAGGCCAACGAATCCTCGGTCGCCCTCCTGTCGATCACCTCGGACGTACCGGTGACGGCGCGCGGTCGCTACCCGCTGACCGAGCTGGACCAGAAGGCGCTGTTCCGTCCCCTGACGAAGTGGAACACGCTCCTGGACCATGTCTCGCAGATCCCCCACGTCTTCCGCACCGCCTTTCGCGCGGCAACCACGGGACGGCCCGGCGCGGCCCATATCGGCCTGCCCTACGACCTTCAGAAGCAGATCTTCGATTTCGAACTGTGGGCCCAGGCCGAGCACGGCCGTTTCCCGGCGTTCCGCACCGGCCCCGATCCCGATCTCGTCCTGGCCGCAGCTGACGTCATCCTGGCGGCCAGGCGTCCGGTCTTCGTGTGCGGCGGCGGGGTGATTATCTCCGGCGCGACGACGGAGCTGGCGGAGCTGGCGCTGATGCTGGACGCGCCGGTCGCCTCGACCGTCAGCGGCCACGGCGCGATCGCCGACGACCATCCCCTGGCGGTGGGCGTGGTCGGCGCCAATGGCGGCGTGGACGAGACCCGCGACATCGTCGCCTCGGCCGACACGGTGATCTTCGTCGGCTGTCGCGCCGGATCCACCACCACCGAGCACGGCACGGTTCCGGCCCACGACGTGCCGATCGTCCATATCGACATCGATCCGATGGTCGTCGGGGCCAACTACCGGGTCGAGGCCGGCCTGGTCGGCGACGCCCGCCTGTGCCTGGCGGCTTTGGGCGCGGAGATCGCGCGTCGGCTCGAGGGCGCGCCGCGTCACCAGCTGACCGCCCAGCGCCTGACCGCCATGCGCAAGGCCAAGCGAGCGCGCTTCGAACAGCTGGCCCGCTCCACCGACCGGCCGATCCGCCCCGAACGCGTGCTGGCCGCCGTCCAGGCTGCGCTGCCATCGGACGGGATCATCGTCGCCGATCCCGGCACGCCCTGCCCCTACTTCTCGGGCTATTTCGACTTCAACAGCGCCGGACGCCGGTTCATCACCAATCGCGCGCA
This sequence comes from Caulobacter sp. GW821-FHT10F06, assembly GCF_058809215.1. Classification (NCBI taxonomy): domain Bacteria; kingdom Pseudomonadati; phylum Pseudomonadota; class Alphaproteobacteria; order Caulobacterales; family Caulobacteraceae; genus Caulobacter; species Caulobacter sp. GW821-FHT10F06. The sequence goes on from NZ_JBXASK010000008.1 coordinate 82,388, forward strand.
TGGCGCCCTGGGCTTCTCCCTCCCTGCATCGGTCGGGGCCAGCTATGGCGCGCCGTCGGCCAAGGTGGTGGCGGTGATGGGCGACGGCAGCTTCGGCTTCGCGGTCGGCGAGCTGGAGACCATCGTCCGCAAGCGGCTGCCGATCACGCTGATCGTGTTCTCCAACGCCTCCTACGGCTGGATCAAGGCCAGCCAGAAGGACGGCTACGGCCAGCGCTATTTCTCGGTAGACTTCGGCCGCTCCGACCACGCGCGCATCGCCGAGGCCTTCGGCCTGAAGGCCTGGACGGTGACCGATCCGACCGAACTCGACGCCGTGGTCCGCGCCGCCATCGCCTATGACGGACCGACCCTGATCGACGTGATCTCCCAGCCCCTTGAGGATTCCGCCGTCCCCGTCAGCCGCTGGATGGGCTGAGTCCGCAACCCTTAAGCTCCCAACCGCCACAGCCGATAATGTCGACGGGCCATCAAACCCGTATATCCGCATATTCAAAAGCCAAATACACCTTATTAATTACAGTCATTGATCAATACTATTTCCACATATTACTCACATCGATATACAAAACCCTCAAAGTCGACCGAGAATTACTCTATCGAAGACCGCGAGAGATGACGCCATGGTCCTGACCTCGCGGTCTTGAGCCGCGCCGTCACGCGAGAGGCTCCATGATCACCGCCGTCACCCGCGCCGCGCCCGCATGCGCCGATGGCGACGCCTACTGCGGTGGCGAGGCCTGAGGTCGCGATGATCCAAAGGCGCAAACTCGTCGTCGAACTGGCGGCCGCGGTCCTGATCTCGGTGCTGGCGGCCTGCAATCCTGCCGACAAGGTCGATCAGGTCACCCTGAAGGTCGGCAGCCAGCGCGGCGGCACGAAGGCGGTCCTGGTCGCCTCCGGCGCCCTGGAGGGCGCGCCCTACAAGGTCGAATGGAGCGAGTTCCCCGCTGCCCAGCCGCTGCTGGAGGCGCTGTCGGCCGGGGCCGTCGATCTGGGCGAGGCTGGCGACGCGCCGTTCCTGTTCGCCTATGCCGGCGGAGCCCAGATCAAGGCCGTGCAGGCCGGCAAGAGTGGGGGCTCGTCCACCGCGATCCTGGCGCCCAAGGGCTCGGCGATCGCCAAGGTCTCCGACCTGCGCGGCAAGAAGGTCGCCACCGGGCGCGGCTCGATCGGCCACTATCTGCTCCTGCGCCTGATCGAGGACGCGGGGCTGAAACCGACCGACCTGTCGATCGTCTTCCTGTCGCCCGGCGACGCCAAGGCCGCCTTCACCAGCGGATCGATCGACGCCTGGGTGACCTGGGGCTCCTATGTCGCCTTGGCGCGCCTGCACGATGACGCCACCATCCTCGCCGACGGCGACAAGGTTCTGAGTGGTCTCGGTTACGAAGCCGCCAGCCAGGGTGCGATCGACGGCAAGCGGCCTCAGGTCGAGGACTTCCTGCGCCGTCTCGCCAAGGCCCGCCGCTGGGCGGCGGCCCATCCGGACGAATTCGCCAATGTGCTGTCCAAGGAGACCGGCATGACGCCGGAAGTCGCACTCTATACCGTCCAACGCTATCGCGCCCTGCCCGCGCCGATCGACGACAGGGCCGTCGCCGAGGGCAAGGCCGTGCTCGACCGGTTCCGCTCCAGCGGCGCGGTCAACACCGCTCGCGATCCGGCCGGCGCCTTCGACCGCAGCTTCAACGCGACCATCGCGCCGTGAGCGGGCCCATGGCGATGAAGACGGATGTCCTGGTGATCGGCGGGGGGCTGGCTGGCGCCTGGGCGGCCGTGGCTGCGGCGCGGGAGGGCGCGGAGGTCGTGCTGGCCGACAAGGGCCACTGCGGCACGAGCGGCGTCACCGCCACGGCAGGTCCCGGACACTGGTGGGTTCCCCCTGAAGGCCGCGACGGCGCGGTCGCCGATCGCCTGAAGCGTTCGCTGGGTCTTGGCGATCCGGACTGGATGCGGCGCATCCTGGATCTGACCTGGACCAGCCTGCCGAGCCTTCGCGGCTACTACGACTTCTCGACCGGCGACGACGGCAAGCCGTTCTATCGCGGTCTGCGAGGTCCAGAATACATGCGGGCCATGCGCCGGCTGGCCGTGGAAGAAGGCGTTCGCATCCTCGACCACCATCCCGCGCTCGAACTGCTCCAGCATGGCGACGGCTCGATCGCCGGCGCGTCGGGCATGGCGCTGCGCGGCGAGACGCCTTGGACGATCCGGGCGGGAGCCGTGGTGCTGGCGACCGGCGGCTGCGCCTTCGCCTCGCGTCTGCTGGGTTCAGCCACCAACACCGGCGACGGCCTGCTGATGGGCGTCGAAGCCGGGGCCGACCTGTCGGGCATGGAGTTCACCAACTACTACACCCCCGCCCTGGCCGGCACGAACATGGCCCGGTCGATGGCCTACAGCTTCGCCCGATGGTTCGACGCCGACGACAACGAACTGGACATCCCCGCCGGACCCGACATCACGCCGCACCTGGCCCGCGCTCTGCTGAAGGGGCCGCTCTTCTGCCGCCTGGACCGCGTCCCGGCTGACATCCGGGCCGTCATGCCGCAGGTGCAGCCCAACTTCGTGTTGCCCTTCGACCGGTTGGGGATCGACGCCTATCGCGATCGCTTCGAGGTCACCCTGCACGCCGAGGGCACGGTGCGCGGGATCGGCGGACTGCGCGTGGCCGACCGAGACTGCCAGACCCAGGTGACGGGCCTGTTCGCCGCCGGCGACGCCGCCAGCCGAGAACTGGTCACCGGCGCGATCTCGGGCGGTGGCGCGGTCAATTCCTCCTGGGCGCTGTCGTCCGGGCAATGGGCCGGCGCCGGCGCGGCCCGGCTGGCCCTGGGCCGTGGCGCTCGCGCCGACGACCTCGTGATCGCCACCGGACGCGTGGGCCTGCGCCCCAGCCGGTCGGTCAGGGCCGTCGACCTTGGAGGCGCGGTCCAGGCCGTGCGCGACGAACTCAACGCCTACGACCGCAACATCTTCCGACGCGGCGACGTCCTGGCCCAATCCATCGAGCGGCTCGACAGCGTCTGGAGCGAGCTGTCGGCCCATGCGCGCGGCGAGGGCCGGGACGCGCTGCGCACGCGCGAGGCCGCCGCCCTGGTCGCCGCCGGACGCTGGAGCAAGGCCTCGGCCCTGGCGCGCCGCGAGACCCGGGGCATGCATCGCCGGGAGGACGCACCAGGTCTCGATCCGCGCCTGGCCAAGCGACTGCGGTCCGGCGGCCTGGAGCGGGTCTGGACCGATTTCGAAGCCGCCGCGGCCCAGGCGGAGGTCGCCTGATGATCGAGGTCATCATCGACGAGCGCTGCACCGGCTGCGGGAGCTGCGTCGACGCCTGCCCCAGCGACGTGCTGCGGGTGGGCCCAAACGGCAAGGCGGTCATCGCCCACCAGGCCGACTGCCAGACCTGCCTGCTGTGCGAACTGCACTGCGAGTCTGACGCCCTGTTCGTCTGGCCCGATTGCAATGCGCCCGTCGGCGTCATGCCCCAGGCGGCTCTGGCGTCGGGTCAGCTCGGCGCCTTTCGCCGCGACTCCGGCTGGGGCGAGCACGCCCAGCACTTCACCAACCAGCACTGGCGGATGGGCTCGATCTTCGAACGCGCCCGACTGCTGGCCATCGAACGCGCCGCCCAGACCGTCAAAGCCGAGGAGACAAACCCATGAGCCTGAACCAGCAACTCGCCGACCTGCACGCCGAGCGCGTGCGCACCTGGGATCCGGCCGCCCTGCAGATCAATACCGACCAGCGACAGACCCTGCTCGACACCGCCGATCCCTCGGCCTGGATCAAGGTCGGCGACGTGGTCGAGCCCTTCGTCCTCAAGGACGTCGAGGGCGGCGATCTGACTCTGGAAAGCCTGACCGCCTCGGGTCCGGCGGTGCTGATCTTCTTCCGCTTCGCCGGCTGCCCAGCGTGCAACATCGCCCTGCCCTACTATGAAAAGGCCCTGGCTCCGGCCCTGCGCGACGTCGGCGCGAGCCTGGTCGCCGTGAGTCCGCAAGTCCCCGAGCGCCTGGTCGAGATCCGTCGCCGCCACGACCTGTCCTTCAAGGTCGCCTCGGACACCGATAACGCGCTGGGACGGCGCTTCGGCATCCTCTACACGGCCGACGAAGCCAGCCAGGCCGCGCAGCGCTCTAAGGGAAGCTTCATTGGCGACACCACCGGCACCGGGACCTGGGAACTGCCCCAGCCGGCCGTGGTGGTCATCGGCCACGACCGCGTCGTGCGCTTCGTCGACGTCAGCCCCGACTGGCTGGTGCGCACCGAAGCCGGCCCCGTCATCGCCGCCGTCCGCGACATCACCCTCGTTCCCGCCGAATAGATCGGACCAGACCCATGACCGCTTCCCAAACCACCGGGCGTCAACTGAAGCTGGGCTTCATCCTGCATGGCGTCGGCCCCGGCTGGGGCGACTGGCGCCATCCCGACGCCCAGCCGACCGCCAGCACCGACTTCAAATTCTACAAGCGCCAGGCCCAAGTGGCCGAGGCCGGCAAGTTCGACTTCCTGTTCGTGGCCGACAGCGTCTACATCACCGAGAAGTCCAGCCCGCACTATCTCAACCGCTTCGAGCCGCTGACCATCCTGTCGGCCCTGGCCGGCGCCACGAACAATATCGGCCTCGTGGCCACCCTGACCGTCAGCTACAGCGAGCCCTTCAACGTCGCCCGGCAGTTCGCCTCGCTGGACCACATCAGTGGCGGCCGCGCCGGCTGGAACGTCGTCACCTCGTGGCTGGAAGGCAGCGCCGCCAACTACAGCCGGGAGAAGCACTACGCCCATGACGTCCGCTACCGCCTGGCCGGGGAGTATCTCGACGTGGTCCAGGGGCTGTGGGACTCCTGGGAAGACGACGCCCTGACCTTCGACAAGAAGAGCGGCCAGTTCTTCGATCCCGCCAAGCTCCACACCCTGGATCACAAGGGCGAGTTCTTCTCGGTGAAGGGCCCGCTGAACATCAGCCGCTCCCCGCAGGGCCAACCGGTGATCTTCCAGGCCGGCGCCTCCGAGGACGGCAAGGCCTTCGCCGCCCGGCGGGCCGACGCCATCTTCGTCTCCCATGACGAACTCGACGCTGCCCAGACCTACTACAAGGACGTCAAGGCGCGCGCCGCCGGCTTCGGGCGTGATCCGGACCAGTTGCACATCCTGCCGTCGGCCCGTCCGGTGGTGGGCCGCACGCCCGAGGAGGCCGAGGCCAAGTACCAGGAACTGATCGGGCTGGTGTCGATCGACAACGCCCTGTCGCTGCTGGGCCGGCCGTTCAACGACTACGACTTCAGCCAGCACGAGCTGGACGCGCCGTTCCCGCGCCAGGCGTTCATCCACGGCGCCAACTCCAACCTCAGCGCCAGCCAGAAGATCCTGGCCGCCCTGGAGGCCGAGGACCTGACCCTGCGCCAGGTCGCCCTGCGCTTCGCCACGCCTCGCGGTCACTTCGTCGGCGCGCCCGAACAGGTGGCCGACGCGCTGCAGCTATGGTTCGAATCCCGAGGGTCGGACGGCTTCGTATTGTTCGAAAGCCTGCCGGGACAATTGGAGCTGTTCGTTGAATTGGTCGTGCCGATCCTGCAGGCGCGCGGGATCTATCGACACGACTACGAAGGCTCGACCTTCCGGGAAAACCTCGAGCTGGACTTCCCCGTCAATCGCCACGCCAGCCAGCTGCGCGCGGCGGAATAGGCCTCCAACCATCCCCGGATGTCCGCCAAGGGCGTCCGGGGATGGCCCGCTCACCCCGGCTCATGCGCTTTCGGTCCAAAGCGCCAAACCGACGATCAAGCCAATTTTCGCATCGGTCCATAGCGCCTTTGGCTTAGACCGCCGGGGTCCTCGACCCTTAGGGTCTTCCTCAAGTGAACGGTCACGCGGCCAGCAGGTCGCGACGCCTTGCGGCGACAAGACCGACGACCAGCGAGGAAGCCGATGAGCAAGATGACGCCCGCCGAAATGGCCCAGCAGATCGGCGGAGGGTTGCTGTCGTTCCCCGTCACCCATTTCGACGCCGACTATCAGTTCGCCGAAGCGCCCTATCGCGAACACTGCGCCTGGATGCTGCAGCATGAACTAGCCGGCCTGTTCGCCGCTGGCGGCACCGGCGAATTCTTCTCCCTGACCCCGCCCGAAGTCGCCAAGGTGGTGCGCGCCGCCGTCGAAGAGACGGCCGGCAAGACCCCGGTGGTCGCCGGCTGCGGCTACGGCACCGCCATCGCGGTGGACCTCGCCAAGGCCGCCCACGAGGCTGGCGCCGACGGTTTGCTGCTGCTGCCGCCGTATCTGATGAACTCCACCCAGGAGGGTCTGGCCGCCCACGTCGAGGCGGTCTGCAAGGCCACGCCGCTGGGCGTCATCGTCTACAATCGCGACAACGCCGTGCTGAACGAGGACACCCTCGAAAAGCTATGCGATCGCAATCCGAACCTGGTGGGCTTCAAGGACGGCGTCGGCGACATCGAACTGATGATGCGGGTCTATGCCCGCATGGGCGACCGGCTGACCTATGTCGGCGGCCTGCCCACGGCCGAGACCTTCGCCCTGCCCTATCTGGAGATGGGCGTGACGACCTATTCGTCTGCGATCTTCAACTTCATGCCCGAGTGGGCGCTGAGCTTCTACAAGTCGGTCCGCGCCCAGGATCGGGTCGCCGTCATGGCCGGCCTGCGCGACTTCGTCCTGCCCTACATCGCGCTGCGCAATCGCGGCCGCGGCTACGCGGTGTCGATCGTCAAGGCCGGCATGAAGGTGATCGGTCGCGACGCCGGCCCGGTGCGCACCCCGCTCACCGACCTCAACGCCGGCGAACTGGCCGAACTGGAGACGCTGATCCGGCGAGCCCAGGCCAGCCTCTAGGCGGCGGGCTCGGCATGACCGTGCTGGCGACCCGACGGCCGAAATCCCTGCGAACGGCTACCGTCACATCGGCCAATCGCCTAGCCTCGCCCCTCCAGGGGATCACGAGCGGGCGCTTTCCGATGTTCGAACTCAGTCAGCTGCGCTGCTTCGTCGCCACGGCCGAGGAGCTGCATTTCGGCCGCGCCGCTCAACGGCTGAACATGACCCAGCCGCCGCTGAGCCGGCAGGTCCAGCTGCTGGAGCGGATCCTCGGCGTCACCCTGCTGGACCGCACCAGCCGCTCGGTTCGCCTGACGCCCGCCGGCCGCGCCTTCCTGCTGGAGGCCCGCCGCATCCTGCGCCTGGCCGAGAGCGCGGCCCTGGCCACGCGGCGCATCGCGGTCGGCGACGCCGGCGAGGTGGCGATCGGCTTCACCGCCGCGTCCGGCTACAACTTCCTGCCAGGCTTGGTGATCCTATCGCGGGCCCGTCTGCCCAACGCCGACCTGACCCTGCGCGAGATGGTCACCCGCGAGCAGGTCGAGGCGCTGCTGACCGGCCGCATCGACATCGGCCTGGTCCGTCCGCCGATGGAGCGCGCCGAGTTCGCCACCGCCCGCGTGCTGACCGAGCCCCTGGTCGCCGCGCTGCCGACCGGCGATCCGCGTCTGGCCAAGGCCTCGCTGACCCTGGCCGACTTCGACGACGCCCCGCTGATCATGTATTCGGCCGAGGGCGCGGGCTATTTCCACAACATGCTGACCACGCTGTTCGACGCCAACGGCGTGTCGCCGCACTACGTCCAGCACGTCACCCAGATCCATTCGATGCTGGCCCTGGTCCACGCCGGCCTTGGCGCGGCGCTTGTGCCCGAGGCGGCGATGAGCCTGCACTTCGACGACGTGCAGTTCCGTCCCGTCGCGACCACACCGGACCGCCCCGTCGAGCTCTACATGGCCTGGCGCAAGGACAATGACAGCCCGATCCTGCAGTCCTTCATCGACCTGTGCATGGCCGAGGCTTCGCCGGCGGAGACGCTCTCCTAAACGCCGTCAGGAGTGACAGCATGACCACCCATCGCCGCGCCGTGCTGGCCGGAGCCGCCGCCGCGAGCTTGGCTGGATTGTCCGCCAGGGCCGCGACCAAGGCTCCGATCGCCGCGACCCAATACGGCAAGGTGCGCGGCGCCGAGGTCGAGGGGGTCAAGGTCTTCAAGGGCGTGCGATACGGCGCCGACACGGGTCCGCGTCGCTTTCTGCCGCCGCTCCCGCCGACGCCCTGGGCGGGCGTCGCGGATGCGCTGGCCTACGGCCCGGCCAGCCCTCAGACCAAGGCTCCGGGCCACACCAGCGAGGACTGCCTGTTCCTCAATGTCTGGACGCCGGCCCTGGACGGCAAGAAGCGGCCCGTGATGGTCTATGTCCACGGCGGCGCTCATGCCAACGGCTCGGGGTCCGATCCGCTTTACGACGGCGTGAACCTCTGCAAGCGCGGCGACGTCGTGGTAGTGACGGTCAATCACCGGCTCAACGTCTTCGGCTACGCCTATCTGGCCACGCTGGGCGGGCCGGATCTGGCCGACAGCGGCAATGTCGGCAATCTGGATCTGGTCCTCGCGCTGAAGTGGGTGCGCGACAACATCGCCGCCTTCGGGGGTGATCCGGCCAATGTGATGACCTTCGGCCAGTCGGGCGGCGGGGCCAAGCTCGTCACCCTGATGGCCATGCCCGTCGCCAAGGGCCTGATGCACAAGGTCGCCACCATGAGCGGCCAGCACGTCACCGCCATGGGACCCTACCACGCCGAACTGCGGGCCAGGGCCTTCATGAAGACGCTGGGCCTGCGTCCCGACCAGGTCGATGTGCTGCGCACCCTGCCGGCCGACAAGCTGGTCGAGGCGCTGAAGACCCCCGATCCGATCGAGCTGAAGGGCTCCATCGTCTTCTGGTCGGTGATGGACGGCGGCGTGCTGCCGCGCCATCCGTTCTATCCCGACGCGCCGCGCGAGAGCGGCCACATCCCGATGATCATCGGCAACACCCACGACGAAACGCGGGCCTTCCTGGGCGGCGATCCGAAGAATTTCGACATGACCTGGGAGGAGCTGCCGGTCCGCCTGGGCCCCGAACTGGTGCTGGACGTGCCGGTCGCCCAGATCGTCCAACGCTATCGCGGGCTCTACCCGGCCTACACGCCGTCGGAGGTGTTTTTCGCCGCCACCACGGCCGGGCGCTCCTGGCCAGGTCACCTGATCCAGGCAGAGCAACGGGCCCGTATCGGTGCGCCGGCCTGGATGTACCAGCTCGACTTCGGCTCGCCGATCGACGGCGGCAAGATGCGCGCCTACCACAGCTTCGATATCGCCCTGGTGTTCGACAACCTGGCCGCATCGGGGTCGCGGACCGGTACGGGCGCCGATGCGCGGGCGGTGGCCAACCAGATGAGCGAGGCGTTCATCGCCTTTGCGCGGACGGGTGATCCCAACTGCGCGGCGATCCCGGCGTGGGAGAAGTACACCCTGCCCAAGCGGGCGACGCTGGTGATCGATGTGGCGTCGAAGATGGTGGATGACCCGCGTCGGGAGGAGCGGGAGCTGTTCTCGGTGGCGCCGTTCCTGAAGGAGGGGACCTAAAGTCGATCCTCCCCCTTTGGGGGAGGTGGCCCAACGGGCCGGAGGGGGTCCTCTTCGGTCCATGCCGTTGAGGACCCCCTCAGTCGCTCCGCAACAGCTCCCCCAAAGGGGGAGCATCTGTCCTAGAGGCCCAGCGCCACCGCCTTCGAGAACGCCGAGCTCGCACCGCCCGACGTCGTCACCGTCGCCGTGATCGCCGCCCCACGGGCCGCCCCGGCGACCTCACCCGCGAACGCCGCCTTGCCGGCCGCATCCGTCGCCGCCTTGATCGTCCCGAGATACCGCTCGCCCTCGGTCCCTCCGGTCGGGTTGGCGAAGATCTCGATGACCAGCGAGGTGTTGGCCGGAGCCTCCGCCGAACCCGAAACTGCGACACCACCGCTAACCGTCTTGGCCGAGACCAACATCGGCGGCCGCAAGCCAAATTCCGGCGCCTCATGGCATCCCGCCGGTACGCCCGGCGTCTGGCAGACCCGCGCCGCGCCGGCCTGGTCGAACACCACGCCCATGCCGCGCGAGCCGACGAAGTCGCCGTGCTCCAGCCCCGGCAGGCCCATGACGATGCCGCCGCGCGAGAGCTTGGGATCGCAACTGCCGCCGGCCGAGCAGCGCATGACCGGCAGGCCGTTGCCGACGATCCGGTTTTGGCTGATGCGGTTGACCGCACGCCTGGCCTCGGGCCGCACCGCGATCCCGACGCCGTTGCCCTGGATGTCGTTGCCCTCGATCATGTTGCCCGCGCCGGTGACGCTGACTCCGAAGGCGTTGTCGCGGAAGACGTTGGCCCCGATGTAGTTGCGAGCGCCCCAGTTCAGTTGCAGCCCGTCCGAATAGCGGCTGAAGCGGTTGCGCACGACGGTGTTGTCGTTTCCCCACAGGATTTCGATGCCCTGCGACTGCTCGAGATTGTCGGTTCCACCGTCGAAGTCGTTGTCGGCGATCAGGTTGAAGGCCGCACCTCGGGTCAGCTCCAGGCCGTCGCCGTTCTCGAGGAACAGGTTGCGCAGCACCTTGTTGTCGAGCGTGGTGTTGGAGGTCGAGCCGCCCTTGCCGTCGTCGCCGCTGAGCATCACGCCGGCCCCGCCGATGTTCTGGACGATGCGATTGTCGGCGATCACCGAATTGGACGTTCGCAGCACTAATACGCCGATGCAGAAGCCGCGGATCTCCAGGCCGCGCAGCGTGACCCCGCGCGTGTCGATCAGGGCCAGACCGGGGAAGCTGCTGGTGCGCACGTTCGTGCCGTACTGACCCTGCACCGCGCCAGGGCAGGATTTCAGGTCACGCGGCAGGTAGCCGGCCCCGTCGATGACGCTGTGGCGGCCGTCGATAGCGAATGCGACGCCCTCTATCGTGACCGGGCCCTTGATCGGCGGCAGCGGCGACTTCAGCACGATGCGTGGCGCGCCGACGATCTCGATGCGGTAGCGGCCTGGATCGGCGTTGTTGATCGTGACGGCCCAACGCAGGGAGCCCTGAGCCTCATCGTCGGCGGCGCGGTCGACCGTCAGGACGGTGACGGTGGGACCGGTGTCGGATGGCCCGCCGGCTGCGACGGCGGCGATGGGCGCGGGGGTGGTCTGGGCCAGGGCGGGGCTGGCGAGCAGGGTCAGGACGCAGAACGCGGCGCGGATCATGGCAACCCTCTTCACTTCCAAAAAGCTTGTCATCCCGGGCGTAGCGTAGCGAAGACCCGGGACCCAGGGGCAACCGCGATGCTCCGGCCCCTGGGTCCCGGACAGCCTCTGCGAGGCTTCCGGGATGACAGGATTTATTCGTTTCGAAGCCCTAAACCCGATCCCAGGGAAAGCTCAAGGTCGGCGGATTGACGTGGCGCTTCATCGTCAGCGTCAGCTTCGCGCCGGTCCCTGGGGCCAACCGCACTGTGAACGCTGAGGCGTCCACCGCCAACGCCGGACCACCGTCGGTCGACACGCTCAGCACCTGATGCTCGCCATAGCCGCCGCCTTGCACGGTCACCGTGCGCGCCGAAACCTGGTTGGTGTTGACCAGCGTCACGACCGCGCCATCGTCGCTCAGCGTCTCGACCAGGGCCGCGACGTCCTCGGGCACCCCGGCTCGACGACGCTCGGGATCGAAATAGCGCAGCCGCGCATAGAGCAACGCCCCGCCTTGCGACGGCGAACTTGGCGACCACGGCGGGCGGGCGATGTGGATGCCGCCCTGCATCAGGTGGATCAGGGCGTTGGCGCTGGCGGGATTGATGTCTAGCGCCGCGTCGGCCAGGCGCGTGTCGGGCGTGGAGTGGTCGTCTCGCTGGGCCTGGGCCTTAGCACGCACCTGCTCGAGGTCCTTGCGCAGAATCTTGGTCGGGAAGCCTGGGTCCTTGCCGTCCAGATAGGTCAGCCACGGATGGTCGGCGGCGCGGGCGCGGTCGGACGCCTTCATCGACATGTACCAGATTTCCAGGCCGTTCAGCCGGTACTCGCCCGGCGCGTAGCCGTACCAACCCTTGGGGCCGTACATGCGCGGGGTCTGAACCTTGCCGTCGATGGTCTTGGCCTGGGCGTTGATGACGTCGTTCTGCTTTCGCCAGACGTCCAGGTACTTGTCGTCGCCGGTCAGCAGATAGGCGTTCAGGAAGCCGACGATGGCGCGCGGCACGCGGTTGCGGTCCTCACGCTTGCCGGTCTGCGGCACCACGGGCGAAAAGCCCCAGCCGTAGGTGCTCGACCACCACTGGCCCTTGGGCCCGCCGATCTTGCCGTCCAGGCCGATCTTGCTGGGCAGCACGCCGCCATTGGCGTTGGCGCGGTCGATCCAGGCGTCGACATAGGACACGATCCAGTCGCGGTACTTGGACTCGTGGTCCAGCATGTAGGCGTTCAGAACCAGGCTGGTGGATTGCAGGTTCAGCGGCGCGTCGCCGACCACGTCGTCATACTCGTCGTAGTGATGCAGGGTCTGCTCGTAGCTCTCTTCGCCATGCTCCATGAAGAAGCCCTTGGGGTCGAAGTGATCGCCGGCCCAGTCCAGGGGCGTGGCCTTGCGCAACATCGGACCCCGGCTGCCCGTGATCATGCTGCGGATGATCTTCAGCTTGGGATCGTAGTTCGGCGCGCCCGGATCCTCGCCCATATAGAAGCCGGAGAAGCGCTTGACCCGGTCGCGATAGCGCGCGTCTTTGGGGTCCGACAGTCCCAGCAGGTTGAACACCGACAGCCCCTCGGAGAGGTGCTGCCAGTCGGTCATGACCGGGAATTCCTTGTAGTACATGCCTTCGCGGGCGAACGGCACGTCGACGGTCTTGGCCGCCGTGTACTGGCGGACATTGCCTTCGAAGGCCTTCTTGGACAGCTCCAGCAGACGGTCGCTGCCGCCCAGAGCATGCAGGTGAGGCCAGTCGTTGACGTTCTCGATAGCGTCGTCAGGGCCATCATTGGCGCCCCAGCGCTCGACCGCCAACAGGTAGCCGCGCTCGTCGAAATAGCGGGCGAAGAAGGCCTCGCAGGCCTCGGCGTTGGCCTTCAACAGCTCGCGTTCCAGCAGCGCCCATTCGGGCGGCGCCATCGGCGTTTTGATCTCCAGCGTCGCCGAGGGCGCGGCCAGCGCAGGCGAGGCGACGGACGCCAGCAGCAGGGCCGAGGCGGTGCGCAGGAAACGGCGGCGGCTGGTCATGACGCTCTTACTCACGCGGGCTTCAGTTCGAGACGCTGGATCTTGCCGACGATCAGGAAATAGGCGGCGATGCAGATCACGCAGTGCGCGCCGACGAAGATCAAGGCGCCATCGAACGAGCCCGTGCCCTTGACGATGTAGCCGATGACGATCGGGGTCACGATGCCGGCCACGTTGCCGAAGGTGTTGAAGATGCCGCCGGTGACCCCGGCCATCTCCTTGGGCGAGGTGTCGGCCACCACGGCCCAGCCCAGCGAGGCCACGCCCTTGCCGAAGAAGGCCGCGGCCATGATCACGATGACCAGCCACTCCTGCTCGACGAAATTGCAGACGATGATGCTGGTGGCCAGCACCATGCCCAGCAGCAGCGGGGTCTTGCGGGCGATGTCGAGATTGCCGGTCTTCTTCAGCAGGCCATCCGAAATCATGCCGCCCAGGATGCCGCCGGCGAAACCGCACAGGGCCGGCAGAGCGGCGGTGAAGCCGGCCTGCATGATCGACAGCCCCCGCTCCTTGACGAGGTAAATCGGGAACCAGGTGACGAAGAAATAGGTCAGCACGTTGATGCAGTATTGGCCCAGATACACGCCCAGCAGCATGCGGCTGCCCAGCACCTGCTTGACGTTGCCCCAGGTGAAGGCCGCGCCGTTGGCGGTGTTCTTGTCTTCCATCCGCACCAGGCCGCCGCCAGCCTCGATATAGTCGAACTCGGCCTTGTTGATGCGCGGGTGCTCGACCGGGCTGTGGATCAGCTTGACGAAGAAGGCGGCCGCGACGATGCCGACGCCGCCCATCACCACGAACACCGAGCGCCAGCCGAAGCTATGAGCCAGCCAGCCCATCAGCGGCGCAAAGGCGACCAGCGAGAAGTACTGGGCCGAATTGAAGATCGCCGAGGCCGTGCCGCGCTCGGGTCCGGGGAACCAGGCGGCGACGATGCGGGCGTTGGCGGGGAACGAGGGCGACTCGGCCAGCCCGACCATGAAGCGCATGACGAACAGGGCGACGGCGGCGGCCAGGCCGCTCCACAGCCCCGCGAAGCCCTGTAGCAGGGTGAAGCCAGACCACAGCACCAGGGCGGCGGTGTAAATCTTCTTGGAGCCGAACTTGTCGAGCAAGGCGCCGCCGGGGATCTGGCCCAGCACATAGGCCCAGGCGAACGCCGACAGGATGTAGCCCATGGCTACGGGATCGAGGCCCAACTCCTTCGAGGCCGATTGTCCGGCGATCGAGAAGGTGGCGCGGTCGGCGTAGTTGATCGTGGTGATCACGAACAGCACCGTGATGATCAGCCAGCGAACCCGAGTACGCTTGGTCTTGTCCGCTTCGGCGCCGGTCATCGCGTTTCCATTCCCTTGGTCTCCGCTGACGGGAGCCTTCGATGGGAAGCTAGAGGCGGCTGGCCGGCAGGTCTAAGTCAAATCGCCTATGGATCGATCCAAGCCCGACATGGATTGAGGCCAAAACGGCATGGGTCGGAGGCCATTTCGGCGCGCGATCGATAGCCCAAGGCCCCGAACACCAGGGTTTTGGTCCTTTTTCGCCCTCCAAATCGCTCAATCGGTGCAAATCGCGCATAGGTCCATGCCCGATTAGGATTGGCCCTCGCCAGACCGGCGCGTCATCGTTTGGCTCGAACTGAAGGGCCTGGGTTCGTCGCCTCGATGCGACGCCGACCTTGGGTCCGACCAAAGAATGCGACCCGCGAAGGCGGGCATGGGAGGGAACTATGGCTACCAAGAACACACTCGGCTTGCGCGCTCTGCTGACCGGCGGCGTCTCGGTGCTGACCCTGGCGATGGCCGGAGCGGCCTACGCCCAGGACGCCGCCCCCGCTCCGGCCGCCGATGAGGTCGACGCCGTCGTCGTCACCGGCTTCCGCGCCAGCCTGGCCAGCGCCATCAACCTCAAGCGCAGCGCTTCGGGCGTCGTCGACGCCATCAAGGCCGAGGACATCGCCCAGTTCCCCGATCTGAATCTGGCAGAATCCCTGCAGCGCATCCCCGGCGTCTCGATCTCGCGCATCAACGGCGAAGGGCGTCAGATCACCGTGCGCGGTCTGGGTTCGGAATACACCCGCGTGCGCATCAACGGCATGGAGGCGATCTCCACCACCGGCGGCACGGCCAACAGCGGCGGCACCAACCGCGGTCGCGGCTTCGACTTTAACGTTTTCGCCTCGGATCTCTTCAACAGCCTGGCCGTGCGCAAGACCGCTTCGGCCGATGTGGAGGAAGGCTCGCTGGGCGCCACGGTCGACCTGACCACCGCCCGCGCGTTCGACAGCCGAAAGCCCCAGCTTGTGCTGTCGGCGACCGCCAGCTACAACGACCTGTCGCAGAAGACGACGCCGCGCCTGTCGGCGCTGGCCAGCCGCACCTTCCTGGACGGTCGCCTCGGCGTGCTGGTTTCGGCCGCCTACGAAGAGCGCCACCTGAAGGAAGAAGGCGCCAACATCACGCGCTGGACCTACGGCGGCAGCAACGGCGGCTTCAACCCGGCCTCGACCGTCGCCGGCTACAGCATCGCCCAGATCAACGACACCAACGCCGCCACAGGCATCTTCGCCCCGCGCATCCCAGCCTATGTCAGCTACGACATCAACACCAAGCGCCTCGGCGTCACCGGGTCGGTGCAATACAAGATCACCGACAACACCATGCTGACGGTGGACGCGCTCTATTCCTACCTGGAAGGCGTGCGCAAGGAGGCCCAGCTGCAGGCCATCGGCCTGTCACGCGCCGGCGTCGGCAAGCCGCAGACGATCATCCGCAGCGGCACGGTGGTCGGCAAGGACCTGGTCCAGGCCACCATGGACAATGTCGATCTGCGCACCCAGTCGGCCTATGACGAGCTGAACACCGAGTTCAAGCAATTCACCGCCTCGCTGACCCATGACTTCAGCGACAGCCTGCGCGTCGGGGCCCTGGCCGGCTTCGCGGACTCGACCTTCACCCAGCCGGTGTCGACCATCGTCACCTTCGATCGGGCCAACAGTCAGGGCTACAGCTACGACTTCCGCAACCAGCGCCTGCCGGCCATCACCCTGGGCTTCGACCCGACCAATCCGGCCAACTGGTCGGCGATCAACGGCACCTCGGAAGTCCGCATCCGCCCGCAGTTCGTCGAGAACCAGTTCTCGACCGCCAAAATCTATGGCGAGTGGGAGACGAGCCCGAACCTGACGATCAAGGCCGGGGTCGACTGGCGCAAGTTCGAGTACGACAGCTACGGCGCCTACCGCACCAGCGAGACCGTCGTCCAGACCCTGACCCCGGCCGAACTGGCTTCAGTGTCCAAGGTGTTCAGCGGCTTCGGGCGCAATCTGGGCCTGCCGGCCGGCAACGCCACCGCATGGCTTGTGCCCGACATCGACAAGTACGCCGCCCTGCTGAACATCTACAGCAACACCGGCATCTACGCCCTGACCGACACCAACAACACCTCGGCTCGCGGCCAGTACGGCGCGGTGCAGGAGGAGAGCACCGGGGTCTACGCCCAGGCCGAGTTCAAGTTCGAGGCCCTGGGCCTGCCCTGGCGCGGCGACGCCGGCGTGCGGCACGTCAAGACCAACCAGGAATCGGCCGGCTACGCCGCCGTCGCGGGCGTGATCCAGAAGGTCCAAGCCAAGCGCGAGTACGACCTGACCCTGCCCTCGTTCAACATCGCCACCGACCTGACCGACACCGTGGTGGCCCGCTTCAGCACCGCCCAGACCATCGCCCGTCCGGGCATCGGCTCGCTGTCTCCCGGCGGCGACGTCGCGGTCCAGGGCGCCAACCGCACCTTCAGCTCGGGCAACCCGGACCTGGATCCGACCAAGTCGACCAATGTCGACCTGTCGCTGGAATGGTACCCGGCCTCGGGCACGATGCTGGCGGGCGGCTTCTTCTTCAAGCGCATCGACACCTTCGTCGCCACCCTGCGCCAGGAAGCCGTCTACAACACCCTGGGCCTGCCGGACTCGCTGCTGATCGGCACCAGCGCCAGCCCCACCGACGTCTTCCAGGTGACCCAGCCGGTCAATTCGAACGGCGGCGACCTGAAGGGCTTCGAGCTGAACTGGCAACAGCCGCTGAGCATGCTGCCTGGCCCGTGGAGCCACCTGGGCTTCATCGCCAACTACACCTATGTGAACTCCGACATCCAGTACCTGACCTCGACGACGCCGGGCGCGCCCACGGTCAACGCCACCCTGGTGGGCCTGTCCAAGAACGCCGCCAACTTCACGCTCTACTACGAGACCGACAAGTTCAGCGTCCGGGGCTCGGCCGCCTATCGCGACGGCTATCTGACCCAGGTGCCCGGCAGCGACGGCAACACCATCCAGGGCACCAACGAGACCCTGAACTTCGACATGCAGGCCACCATCAACGTCCGACCAAACCTGAAGCTGTCGTTCGAGGGCGTGAACCTGACCGACGAGTTCAACGATCAGTACGTCGGCGACAGCGACCGCCTCAATGTCCACACCCATAGCGGTCGGCAGGTCTTCGTCGGCCTGAGATACAACTTCTAAGGCGTCGTCCACCTCCCCCCAGCGCCTTGGATCGAGCGCCGGCCTTCCCTCCCGGAGGCCGGCGCTTTCTTTGTCTGGTCACGAGACAGTCACCTCGCCTCGCGAACTTAAAAGCCGCGTCAAAGTGTTCGTCGGCTCCGCCTTCAGGAGCCATAGTGAAGAGGTTATTCCGAAAGCGCCGTCGGCGTCGGTTGAACCGCCGCTCCGTCCTCGGCCCTTGCGCCCCGAAGCCAAGACCCCAGATTCAGGTCTTCAGAAAGGGACAGACTTTGAGTTCGCCATTCCAGGGATATGAGGTCGAGGCGCGGCTGCGGCCCAAGGCCGAGGGTCACGCCTTCGATCTTGATCGCGCCCTCTCGTCGATCGTCGCGCTGGAAGCGCGCATTCCGACCGACGCCTATACGGCGGGCATCCTGGGCACCGATCGTCTGGGCAACGGCGTGGTCATCGGCCCCAAGGGCCTGGTGCTGACCATGGCCTATCTGATCACCGAGGCGACCGACGTCACCCTGACGCTGAACGACGGGCGGCGCGTGCCCGCCCACGTCCTCGGCTTCGACTTCCAGACAGGACTGGGCCTGGTCCAGGCTCTGGAGCCGCTGGACCTACCCGTCCTGCCGCTGGGCTCCTCGGCCGATCTTGACGCCGGCAGTCCGGTGATCGTCGCCGGCGCTGGCGGACGCGCCCACGCGGTGGCCGGCCACATCCTGGCCCGGAGTTCTTTCGCCGGTTACTGGGAATATCTGCTTGAAGAAGCGATCTTCACCGCCCCTGTCCATCCGCACTGGAGCGGTTCGGCCCTAATCAGCGACGCAGGCGAGCTCGTAGGCCTCGGCTCGTTGAGCCTCGAAGGCCAGACCGGCAACGGCGCAGTCCAGCCCATCAACATGTTCGTGCCTGCCGAACTGCTGCCGCCGATCCTCGACGACCTGGCGCGCGGCAAGCCGGCCCACGCGCCGCGCCCCTGGCTGGGGATCTTCGCCCAGGAAACCGGCTCGCATGTCGTGGTCGTGGGCGTCTCGCCCGGCGGCCCGGCCTCGCGGGCGGAGCTGCGCGCCGGCGACATGATCCTGGCCGTCGACGGCGTCGGGGTGTCGGAGCTCAAGGACTTCTACCGGAAGATCTGGGCCGATCGGTCGCCCGGCGCGACCATCCCCCTGACAATCCTGCGCGAGGAAGACGTCTTCGACGTCGAAATCCGCTCGGTGGATCGCGCCGGCCTGCTCAAGAAGCCCCGCTTCAACTGAAGCCCGGCGCGTCAGCGCGCCGGAGGCCCCAGATAGCTCAGCGGGATTGGCCCCGTCGCGGCGACAAGCTTCTGCAGCACCACATTGTCATCCAGGCGCCAGACCTTGATCACATGGGGGCCCGGCGCGACGTCGGTAAAGTCGGCCCGCAGCACCCGCGCGTTGTCCTGGATCGCCTCGTTCCAGTCGCGCTGCTCCTGCAAGGTCGTGGAGGTCGGCGCCGGCAGCAGTTTGTCGACCAGGGTGAGCATCGGACGATCGTCGATCGACACCCCTACCCGCTGCGTCCCGCGTCCCGTCGTGTCCAGGGTCGGCGACAGATAGAGCTGCACGGTCAGGTCGCCGGCCTTGCGGGTTGTCAGATCGTATTCGACGCGCACGCCGTCCCTCTCGGTCGTCGGCCCGCGCCCCTGCGGCAAGGCCGTGACGCCGCCTTCGGTCCGTCCCAGGTTCGGGATCACCGTCCAGCCCAGGCCCGCGCCGTTCGACACCCGGCTGAATCCGGGCGCCTCAATGGACGTCATATCGCCCGACGGGGCGTGCCGCGGCGCGAAGACGATCGCCTTGTCGGGCGCCTTGGCCTGGACGCGGCGCACGGTCGGAATCGTCTGGACGTCCGGCTGCTGCCAGTTCGTGTAGCCGATGTGGATCTGGCTCATCATGCCGTCCCACTTGCCGCCATTGGCCTTGTGGTAGGCGTCGGTCAGGTCCCGATCGTGGCGGAACGCGGCCTCGGCGCGGTCGGCGAAGGTGTTGGCCCGCGCGTCGTTGGCGGCCGCCAGACGGCGGTTCCAGGCCACGGCGTAGTAGAGCCGATAGAGATTGGCCATCGCCGCGATCGGATGCTCGACCACTTGCAGATAGACGTCGCGCTGGTCGGCCGGCAGGGTCGCCTTGACCCGCTCCATGTCCCGCTCCAGCGCATCCCATTCGGCGACCATCGCGCCGAACTCGCCGCCGTCCAGCGTGTCGCCGGCCGCTTCGCCCAGGCGGAAGCTGCCCGCATCGATCAGCTCGGGCTTGCGCCGCGCCGCATAGCGGCTGTAGCGCGTGATCAGGTCGCCGACCTCTTTCCCCCGGGCCTCGCCGAACACGCGGGCCGACCATTCGCTCGGATAGCGGGCCATCGCCTCGACGCCCATGGCTTCGGGATCCCAGGCCTGGTCCATGAAGAAGCTGAGCGGAAACTCCATGGGCTTGATGTCGCCGACATTGACGATCCACAGCGCCCGCGCGCCGCGCTGGTAGGCCAGGTCCATCTGCTGCCAGGTCTTCTCGATCTGGGTGGTATTGAGCCACTTGTAGTTTCGAGGCGCCCCGACATAGTCGAAGTGATAATAGACCCCGTAGCCGCCCTTGCTGTTCAGGTCGGTGGTCGGCAGTCGCCGGATCTGGCCCCAGTTGTCGTCGGAAAACAGCAGGGTCACGTCGTCCGGGACCTTCATCCCGTGGTCGTAATAGTCCTGCACCTCCTTGTAGAGCGCCCAGATCTGCGGGGTCTGGTCGGCGGGCTTGCCCGTCACCTCGGCGATGATCTTGCGCTGGTCGGCGACCACGGTTTCCAGCAACTGGGTGGCGGTGCCCTCGGCCATGGCCTCGTCGCCGTCGCCGCGCATGCCGACCGTAACCATGGCCTCGTAGCCGCGGCCGTCGCCCTTGGACATCATCCGCTGCATGCCCCCGCGCCAGAAGGTCCGCAGGTTCTCGGCGTTGGTCGCATAGTCCCAGCGTCCGCCGGTGACGCCGCCAGCCGTATCGCGGCGCCATTCGTCATGAGCGCGGGTCAGGGGCTCATGGTGCGAGGTCCCCATCACCACCCCCATGGAGTCGGCCAGCACCATGTTCTGGGGATCGTCGTCGTTGAAGGCGCGCGGCGGCCACATGGCCGGCCACAGATAGTTGCCCTTCATGCGCAGCAGGAGCTCGAAGACATGGGCGTACATCTTGGAATTGGCGCCGCCGAACCGCTTCTCGGTCCAGCTGGTCAAGGCCGGCGCCTCGTCATTGATAAAGAAGCCCCGGTACCTGACCTTGGGCTGGTCGCGGCGCGAGCCGGCCGTGACGTAGACGTCGGCGCGGTGAGCGATAGGCGCGTCGGCGAACCAGTACCAGGGCGAGACGCCGATCTTCTCGGACAGGTCGTAGGCGCCGAACACCGCGCCCCGACGATCCGACCCGACGATGACGAGAGCCCGCGCCACCTTGGGAAACGGACGCTCGACGACGACTTGCCGAAAGGCTTCCCACTGGCCGGCCAGGTCATCGGCCTTGAGCTTGCCGCCGGCAATCAGGCCGTCGATGACCGGGCTCTGGCCCAGCACGCCGACAATGACGAGGTCGCCCCTGGCCATGGCCGGGTCGGTGATGCGCGGCGCGGCCTTGCCGCCGACACGCTGCAGGTCGGCGGCGAAGCTGTCGCCTACGCGGGTCACGGCGGAATCAGCCGAAGCGTCGACCAGCACGGCGGCGGGCTTGCCGGAATGGATCAGGGCGAAAGCGCCCGGGCTCGACTTGCCGCAGACCGAAACCGGCGTGTCGCAGGCGGCGGCCGGAGAGCTCGCCAGGACGACACAGATCAACGCCGCCAAGGCCAGGGAAAGTCTCATGGTCTCGTTCCACCCACGGCGTCGGCGGCTTGTCGTCCGCCTGTTTTGCTGCGCCGAGCAGCCACAAAGAGTGACAATCGCCCGGCCACATTGGTCTGACCTTTGATGCGCACGACAGGTGCTTTCCGTCAAGCCGCGGTTAATACAGGCCGAAAAACTCTTATCCAGGTTGATGTTGGTGAGAGCAGATAAGGTATGATCTCTTCTGAAACTACGGAGTTTATCGCCGGCCAGTCTGCGCTTCGCTATCGGTCGGAATCGCCAACATCGTGTTCAGACCATCAATCTGACCCTCGGCGGCCGCCGACCTGACGATCTGCGCAAAACACCCGGCCAGCCTGCCGGAACCGCATGATCGCGAAGGTGATTTACCTGAAGGGCGTCAACCAGCTATGGTTGCGTTCCAGGGGTTTGCATCCCCAAAAACCGACCCAAGAGAGGCGGAGCATGCGGGTTCTGGTCGTCGATGATGATGAGATCGTTCAAAAGGTCGCGGGATCGGTCATCGCCTCCTGCGGTTACGAGCCGGTGGCCGCCGCCGACGGTGAGCAGGCGCTGGAAATCTTCGAGCGATCGCCCTTCCCGCTCGTGCTCGTCGACATGTTCATGCCGCAGGTCGACGGGATCGAGACCATCAAGCGGATCCGGGCCCGCTGGCCGGCGACCCGCATCGTGGCCATGAGCGCCGGCGCCAAGCACGTGACTCGCAACGAGGTGCTCGACTGGGCGGTGGCGCTGGGCGCGGACCTGGCGATCAGCAAGCCCTTCAATCTCAACGCCCTGGCCTCGATCATCCAGGAACAGATGCAGCTGGCCTGATCGCCAAACTTCGCATCATGGCTAACTCGGCTTTCACCCTTCGGCGGTAGGGATGGCTGGGCGCTCCACGCGCTCGCCTGAAAGTCGCCCATGCCGCTCGACACCGCAGAACCCGACGCCGCCGCCCTGCGGGCGCGCCTTGATCGCATGACCCGGCTGGCCCAGGCCCAGCGAACCCTGTCCGAAGCCGGCCTGGACCTGGACGCCTTCATGCAGGCGATCGTCGAGCAGCTGGCCGACCTGACGGGCGCCAAGGGCGCCATCGTCGAACTGGTCGACGGCTGCGACCTCGTCTATCGCGCCGCCACCGACACCGCGCTGATCGGCTCGCGCCTGAAGCGCGACGCCAGCTTTTCGGGCCTCTGCGTCGCCACGGCCGAAGTGCTGATCTGTCATGACGCCCTGATCGACGACCGCGTAGACCGCGCCGCCTGCGTTCGTGTCGGCGTCAGCTCGATGGTCTGCGCGCCCTTGATGCACGCCACAGAGGCCCTGGGCGTCCTGAAGGTGTTTTCCGAACACAAGAGCGCGTTCGACCAGGACGACATCGAGATCCTGCGCGTGCTGGCGGGCATGCTGGGCGCGCAGATGTCGCGCCAGCTGGAATTCCAGCAGCGCGAACTCCTGCTCGCAGAGAAGACCGAAGCGCTGGAGCGCGCGGCGCGCGAGGCCGAGCAACGAGCCCTGCTGGAACAGACCCTGCGCGCCAACGAGGCGCGGCTGGAGAACATCGTCGCCAACGCCCACCAGGCCATCGTCACCATGGACGAGGCCGGCCGCGTGACCGGCTGGAACAGCCACGCCGAGAAGATCTTCGGCTGGAAGACCGCAGAGGTCCTGGACCGCGCGCTGAACGAGATCATCGTGCCGCCCGAACTGCGCGAGGCGCACGCCGCGGGCCTGAAACGGTTCCTGCACTCGGGCCAGGGCCCGGTGATCGGGCAGCGGATCGAGGTGCCGGCCCTTCGTCGAAATGGCGAGACCTTCCCGGTCGAGTTGGCGATAAGCGCCAACCGCAACGGCGACGCCTGGCAGTTCACCGCCCTGATGCACGACATCTCCGAGCGTCGCGCCCAGGAGGAGCTGTTCGAGAACGCCTTCCACCACGCGCCGATCGGCATGGCCCTGGTCGGCCTGGGCGGCGAGCTGGTGAAGCTGAACGAGATCTTCTGCGAGATCATCGGCTACCCGAAGGAAGAGGCCCAGGCCCTCGACTTCCAGACCATCACCCACCCCGACGATCTGCAGGCCGATATCGCGCTGCTGGAGCAGCTGCTGGCCGGCCAGATCCCCTGCTATCAGATGGAAAAGCGCTATGTCCGCAAGGATGGCGCCCCCATTTGGGTCCGCCTTTCAGTGTCACTGGTGCGCGGCGACGACGGCGCGCCCCGGCACTTCATCGCCCAGATTCAGGACCTCACCGACCGCCGCGCGATCGAGAACCGCTACCGGCTGATGGCCGAGAACGCGACGGACATCATCGTCACCAGCGACATGCGCGGCCTGGCCACCTTCGTCTCGCCCGCCTGCGAAGCGGTGACGGGCTATGCGCCGGACGAGATCGTCGGCCGCTCCTCGCTGCCCATCACCCATCCGGACGACGCCGAACGCGTGCGCGAGAGCTTCACCGCCGTGATCCTGGGCAAGCCAGTCGAACGCGTGCGCTGGCGGGTGCGCCACAAGGCCAGCGGCGACTGGATCTGGCTGGAGTCCAACCCCGTCCTGATCCACGATCAGGACAACGGCCAACCCACCGGCTATCTCGACGTCATCCGCGACGTCACCGCGCAAAAGGCCCAGGAAGACGCCTTGGCCCAGGCGCGTCTGGACGCCGAGGCGGCCAGCCGCTCCAAAGCCGATTTCCTGGCCAATATGAGCCACGAGCTGCGCACGCCGCTCAACAGCATCATCGGCTTCACGCGCCTGCTCACCGAAAGCCAGGGTCTGTGCGCCGAGGACCAGCGCCGCATTGAACTGGTGCACGGCGCGGGCCAGGCGCTGCACGCGGTGATCGACAACGTCCTGGACTTCTCCAAGCTGGAAGCCGCCGCGCTGGAGCTGCACAACGCGCCCTTCGAACTGACCGAACTGCTGCGCCAGACCGTCAGCATGCTGGAGCCGCAGGCGGCCGCCAAGGACCTGCGCCTGCGCGTCATGATCGACGCGGAGGCTCCGACAAGGGTCATCGGCGACGCCGGCCGCCTTCGCCAGGTGCTGCTGAACCTGCTCTCCAACGCCGTGAAGTTCACCTCGTCGGGCGGCGTGACGACCAGCATCACCCAGGTGGGCGGCGACAAGTCCGCGCCGCGCGTGCGGGTCGAGATCACCGACACCGGCTCGGGCATCGCCGAGGCCAAGCTCTCGGGCTTGTTCAACCGCTTCGTCCAGGCCGGATCGTCGGTCTCGGCCCACTATGGCGGCACCGGCCTGGGCCTGGCGATCTCGCGTCAGCTGATCAGCCTGATGGGCGGCGAGATCGGTGTCTCCAGCCGCATGGGCGAAGGCTCGACCTTCTGGTTCGAATTGGCCCTGCCCCTGGCCGACTCAGCCGAACGCGCCGCCGCCACCCCGGCCCTGGCCGCGCGCGATCTGACCGGACGGCGCATCCTCGTGGTCGATGACGTCGACCTCAATCGCGAGCTGATGCTGGCGCTGCTGTCCAAGTATGGCTGCGCGATCGAGCTGGCCGAGAACGGCGCCGAGGCCATCGATCTCCTGCGCGTCTGCCCCGTCGACCTGGTGCTGATGGACTGTCAGATGCCGGTGATGGACGGCTTCGCCGCCACCCAGGCGATCCGCGCTTCGGGCGAGGCCTGGGCGGACATTCCCATCGTCGCCCTGACCGCCAGCGCCCAGCCCGAGCATCTGGCGCGCTGCGAGGCGGCCGGCATGAACGATCACCTGACCAAGCCGCTCAATCCGGGCGCCCTGGAGCGGGTGCTGAGCATGGTGTTCTCGCCCGATGCCGCCGGCGCGCAGCGTCCGTCGGCCGCCGACGCCGGCGAGGAGATCCGCAAGACTTTGGTCGCCGCCATGGGTCCCGTCGCGGTCCGTTCGCTGCTGAACCTGCTGCAGGCCAAACTGGACAACAGCCTGACGCGCGACGACGCCACGACCTTGCGCGAGGAGGCTCACGCCCTGGCGGGCTCTTCGGGCCTGATGGGCTTTCCGGAGCTGAGCAAGGCTTGCCGCGACCTCGAACACACGATGGAGCAAGGCGACGCCCATGGCCCAGCCCTGGCCGCGACCCGCGCCCTGATCTCCAGCACCGCCGCCGCGGCGCGGCGCTGGGACGCGGAACTGGCCGGCTCGGGACACGCGCAACAGGTCGCCTAGCGAGCCCTTCTTTTTTCGGCTTGAAAAATACATAGCTCGTCAGTTATGGATTAATACATAGCCACAGAGTTATGCGTTTCCAATGCAAGCCGACCCCGACATGCTCTTCAGGACACTCGCTGACCCGACGCGGCGGGCGCTGTTCGAGCGACTGTGCCGGCAGGGCGAGCAGACAGTCGGGGCGCTCACAGCCCAGGCTGGCGTCTCGCAGCCGGCGGTCTCCAAGCACCTGGGCGTCCTAAAGCAGGCCGGACTGGTGCGCGACCGTCATGAGGGACGGCAGACCCACTACAGCGCGCAGCTCGGCGCCCTGGCCCCGCTGATCGACTGGACCAGCCAGATGGCCGGTTTCTGGGAAAACAGGTTCGACCAACTCGAAGACCTGCTCAACAGGATGGATCAATGACCAGCACCGCGACCCAGACGCGCTCCGTCGTCGTCGAGCGAGACCTCCCGCATGCGCCCGAAAAGCTCTGGCGCGCGCTGACCCAGCCGCACCTGATCGAAGAGTGGCTGATGAAGAACGACTTCAAGCCCGTGGTGGGCCACAGCTTCAACCTTCGCGGCGAATGGGGCGGCGTGCTGGACTGCGAAGTCCTGACGATCGAGCCGAACCGGACCCTGGCCTACACGTGGAACTTCACCCACGAGGATGCGGCGTTCGATCTACGCAGCGTGGTGACCTTCACGCTGACCCCCACCGACGCCGGCACGCACCTGCGCATGGAGCAGGCGGGCTTCCGGCCCGACCAGAAGCAGGCCTTCGGCGGCGCGGGCCATGGCTGGCGGCAGTTCTTCGAGAAACTCGAGCAGGTCCTGGCGCGGGAGGACTGAGGCCCCCGCCCTGTCGCCGACCGTTGTTATCACTTCCCCCTCTTCAGATGGAGGCTTCCTTGAACTGGAACATGTTGATCCGACAGATCCATCGCTGGCTGTCCATCGCCTTCACGCTGGGCGTCATCGGCTACATGATCGTCATGACCCGAGGCCAGCCCGCCGCCTGGGTGGGACTGTTCGCGCTGGTCCCGCTCATCCTGCTGCTGGCGACCGGCCTCTACCTGTTCGTCTTGCCCTACGTCGCCAAACGGCGCGGCCGCGCCTAGGATCCTATGTATGACGGACGAGCCCAAACGCCTGTCGGGCGGCAACCCGCAGATCGCCAAGGGCGATGGCGATGCCCCGGTGCAGGCCTATATCGCGGCGATGCCGGACTGGAAAAGCAAGGTCGGCCAGCGGCTCGACGCCTTGATCGCCGAGGCCGTCCCGGGCGTCCGCAAGGCCGTCAAATGGAACTCGCCCTTCTATGGCGCGGTCGGAGATCAGGGCTGGTTCCTGAGTTTCCATTGCTACGCCAAGTCCATCAAGGTGGCCTTCTTCCGCGGCGCATCACTGGACCCCGTCCCGCCCGGCGTGTCGAAGACGGCCGAGGTGCGCTACCTCAATATCCGCGAGAACGAACCGCTCGACGAAGCCCTGTTCTCCGACTGGGCGAAGCAAGCCAGCCAATTGCCCGGCCAACGCCTGTAAGCCGCCAGCGCGAGATCAGATTATGAAGCAGCTCCAGAACGATCCCACCGCCGCCATGGATGGCGCCGCACCCGCCGAACTGATCGACGCCCGGATCAAGTCGCTGAACGACTGGCGCGGCGAAACGCTGGCCAAGGTCCGGGGGCTGATCAAGCAGGCCGTCCCCGATGTGGTCGAGACTTGGAAATGGCGCGGCGTTCCGGTGTGGGAGCACGCCGGCATCATCTGCACCGGTGAGACCTACAAGGCCGCCGTGAAGCTGACCTTCGCCAAGGGCGCAGCGCTGGCCGACCCGGCCGGCCTGTTCAACTCCAGCCTCGAAGGCAATGTCCGCCGCGCGATCGACATCCACGAAGGCGAAGCGATCGACGAAGAGGCGCTGAAGACCCTCTTCCGCGCCGCCGCGACGCTGAACGCGTCGAAGATCAAGGCGCCAAAGCGAAGCTGAAGCCTGGCTTGGCCACGCCGAGACCCCATATGAGAATAAATCTCAACTGGAAACACGCATGGCCGACAGCAACACGCAGCAGATCATCGACTGGAACGGCAAGAACGGCGCGAGCTGGCTGGCCAACCAGGACCGGCTCGACCGGATGCTCGCGGCGTGCGGCGAGGCCGCGCTCGCCGCCGCCGACGCTCGTCCCGGCGAAACCGTGCTCGACATCGGCTGCGGCGCGGGCGCGACGACGCTCGAGCTGGCGCGAAAGGTCCTGCCGACGGGACGCTGCGAAGGCGTCGACATCTCGCAAGTCCTGGTCGACCGGGCCCGGGAACGCGCTGAAGCTGAGAACCTTCCCATCGCCTTCAGCCTGGCCGACGCCAGCCAGCCGCTCTTCGCGCCAGAGAGCTTCGACCTGCTGTTCTCCCGCTTCGGCGTGATGTTCTTCGACGATCCGACGGCGGCTTTCGCCAATCTGCGCCGCGCCCTCAAGACCACGGGTCGTCTGGCCTTCATCTGCTGGCGGGGCGCGGGCGAGAACGATTGGGTTCGACTGCCGATGGACGCCACCCGCAATATCCTACAGCCTCAGCCCGCCGCCAATCCGCTGGCGCCCGACCCGTTCGCGTTCGGCGACGCCGACCGCGTGCGCAGGATCCTGACAGACGCCGGCTTCGTCGACATCCAGATCTCGCCCTTCGACACCTCTCTGGTGTTTGGCGTCGGCGCTACCGACGAGGCCGCCGTGGACGATGCGCTCGACCAGGCCAGCCAGGTTGGTCCGCTGGCGCGCCTGCTGACCGATCAGCCTCAGGCAGTCCGCGACAAGGCGCTGGCGGCGGTGCGGGCGGCCTTCGCCGATCGGCTGGCGTCGAACCAGGTGCTGATCGACGGCGCGGCCTGGATCGTCACCGCGCGGCCCTGACGTTCAGGCGGCCGACGGCGCGTCGCGCCAATCGGCTCCGGACGCCGCGAACAGGCGCACGGCGTCGGTCAGGCGTCGTCCCTCGGCGCGAGCGCGATCAACGCCGAGCGCGCCGAATGTCCGCTGCGCCTCGAGCACCTCAAGCAACGTCCCCCCGCCCTGGCGATAGGCGATGCGCGCCAGGCGCAGCCGTTCGCCCGCCTGAGCGGCGGCGCGGTCGTTGGCGTCCAATAGCGCCTGGTCGGCCGACAGCGCCGACAGGGCGTCTGCCACCTGGCCGAAGGCGGTCAGCACGGTCAGCTGATAGCGGGCCGAAGCCGCCTTGGCTGCGTCCCGCGCCTGCTGCCGACGGGCCTTCAGCGCGCCGCCGTTGAACAGGGGCGCGGTCAGGCCGGCGCCCAGGTCCCAGGCGCTGGCGTCGTAGGAAAAGATGTCGCCGGCCTTCAGAGCGCCTTGGGTGATCGAAGCGTTGAGCCGGATGTTCGGATAGAGGTCGGCCGTCGCCACGCCGATGTCGGCGGTGGCCGCGTGCAGGTCGGCCTCGGCCGCCAGGATGTCGGGTCGCTTGCGCACCAGGGCCGAGGGCAGCTCGATCGGCGTCGCACTGGCCAGGCTCATATGCTCCAGCGAGAAGTCCGGCGCCGTCCAGTCGGCCGGCGCGCGGCCGACCAGCAGGGCCAGGGCGTGACGAGCTTCGGCCAGTTGCGCCTGCAGCGGCGGCAGAAGCTGGCGGTCCTGTTCCAGCTGGGTGTCGGCGCTGACCTTGGCGAGCGCGGTCGAGCCGCCCAGCGCGTTGGCCTTGCGCACCAGCTCGATGGTGGTCTGGTCGGCGGCGATCATCCGCTCGACGGCGGCGATCTGGCCTTGCAGCGAGGCGATGGTCGCCGCCTGCAGGGCGACATTGGCGGTCAGGGACAGATAGGCCGCATCGGCCCGCCAGCCCTGCGCCTCGGCCCGCGCCGCCGCGCCCTCGATCCCCCGGCGCTTGCCGCCGAAGAGATCGAGGTCGTAGCCGATGTCGGTCCCGACCGAATAGAGATTGAAGGTCGGGTTGCTCAGCGTCACGTCGCCGAAGCTGGTGAAGCCGAAGGCTTGCAGGTTGGCGCGCTGGCGGTTGACGCCGGCGGTCGCCGAGCCCTGCGGCCCCGCCTGCCCGCGCGCCTGGGCCAGCGCCGACTGCGCCTGGGCCAGGGTGGCGTTGGCTTCGGCCAAGCTGGGATTGTCGGCCAGGGCCTGGCGCATCACCGCGTCCAGTTCTGGCGAATTGAACGCCGTCCACCAGGGCCCGACGCGCTTGGCGTCCAAGGCCGGCGCGGTCTCGCCCGGCGCGGCGTAGCCGGTCGTGGCCGGAACGGCCGGCCGCTCGAAGTTGGGTCCCACGGTCGCGCAGGCCGAGACCAGCACGGTCAGGCTGACGAACCCGGCGAGCGCGGCGAGACGCTTAGTGGTCGGCGACATGGACAGGCTCTCCGCCTTGGGTCTTGGGCGTGCGCATCAGCAGGATCAGCGGCGCGCAGAGGATGGTGATGGCCAGCATCAGGCGGAAGTCGTCCAGGTAGGACAGCATCGAGGCCTGGCGGGTGATCACGGCGTTGAAGGCGGCCATCGCGCCCTCGGTCTGGAAGAGGTTGGGCGCATAGGCGCGGTAGATCGGGTTGTCGGGCCGGGCGTGCTCGATCAGCACCGCGTGGTGGGTCTCGATGCCGCTGACGAACCGGGCCTGCATGATCGAAATGCCGGCGGCCGAGCCGATGTTGCGCACCAGGGTGAACAGCCCCGCGCCCTCGGCCCGGTGCTGCGGCAGCACCTTGGCGAAGGCGATGGTGCTGAGCGGCACGAAGATCAGGCCCGTGCCGACGCCCGACAGGAAGCCGGAGATGATGATCAGGTGGTTGTCCATGCCCAGACTGAACTGGGTCATCATCCACAGCGACACGGCGCTGACGGCGGTGCCGACGAAGACGATCAGGCGGGTGTCGAAGCGTCCGATCAACTGGCCGACCGCGAACATGGCGATGAACGAGCCGACGCCGCGCGGCATGCTGACCAGGCCCGTATAGGCGACCGGATAGCCCAGCAGAGTCTGCATCATCGGCGGCAGCAGGGCGAGCGTGCTGTAGAGCAGGATGCCGATGAAGAAGCCGAAGGCGCAGCAGGTGATGAAGTTGGCGTCGCCCAGCAGGGCGCGGTCGACGAACGGCTTGTCGGCCGTCGCCAGCTGCACGCCGAAGGTCCACAGCGCCAGACCGCCGACGATCAGGTAGATCCAGATCTCGATCGCGCCGAACCAGTCCTGGCCGGGACCGCGATCGAGCATCAACTGGAAGGCGCCGATGGCGATGGCCAGGCTGCAGAAGCCCAGCAGGTCGAAGCGCTTCTGCACGGCCGCCTTCTTCTCGGACAGGAAGAAGAACACCCCGCCGAAGGCCAGCAAGCCGATGGGCAGGTTGATGAAGAACACCCAGCGCCAGTCCAGATTATCGGTCAGCCAGCCGCCCAGGGCCGGACCCAGGATCGGCCCCAGCACCGCGCCGGCGCCCCAGATGGCCATGGCCGAGCCGTGCTTCTCGGGCGGGTTGATGTCTAGCAGCACGGCCTGGGACAGCGGGATCAGCGCCGCGCCGAACAGGCCTTGAAGCAGCCGGAAAAGCACGATCTCGACCAGGCTGGTGGCGACGCCGCACAGCATAGAGGCGACCGTGAAACCGGCGATGGAGACCAGGAACACCATCTTGCGGCCCAGCCGATCGGTCATGAAGCCGGTCAGCGGCGTCATGATCGTGGCGGCCACGATGTAGGAGGTCAGCACCCAGGTGATCTGGTCGGCCGACGCCGAGACGCTGCCCTGGATGTGCGGCAGGGCGACGTTGGCGATCGTGGTGTCCAGCGAGATCATGATCGTCGCCAGCATCACCGAGACGGTGATCGCCGTCCGATTGGCCGCGTCTTCCTGACGAATGGCGCTCATCTGGCCGACCGGATGTCGACCTTGGCGTGGGCGCTGAGGCCGACGCTGAGATTGGGCGGCGTCTCGTCCAGGGCCAGGCGCACCGGCAGACGCTGCACGACCTTGACCCAGTTGCCCGTGGCGTTCTCGGCCGGCAGCAGAGCGAAGCTGGAGCCTGTGCCAGGGCTGAAGCTGGCGACGTGGGCCTTCAACGGCTTGTCATAGGCGTCGACCTTGATGGTCGCCGGCTGGCCGACCCGCATATGAGCCAGCTGGTCTTCCTTGAAGTTGGCCTCGACCCACAGGCCCTTCGAGATCAGCCAGAACTGGGTCTTGGAGGCCTCGACCCGGCCGCCGACCTGCACCTGGTCGACCTTGGCGACGACGCCGTCGGCCGGCGCGACGATGGTGGTGTAGCTCAGATCCAGCTTGGCGCGCTCCAGCTGAGCCCTGGCCTGCAGCACGGCGGGCTGCTGGTCGACGCCGACGTCGTCGCGGCCGCCGATGTCGGCCAGGGCCGAAGCGATCTGCTGGTGCACGACCGCGATCTGGCGCTGGGCCTGCTCGGCGACATGGGCCGCTTCGTCCGCCTGGGACTGGGTGGCGACGCCGGCGGCCGCTAGCGCCTTCTGGCGCGCGGCTTCGCGGCGGGCGTAGTCGGCGGTTTCCTGGGCGGCGGCGAGATCGGCCTGGCGCTGGGCGTAGACGGCGCGCGAGCCGCCGACCTTCAGCCGCGCGGACGCCAAGGCGGCCTCGGCCTCCGACACCGCTACGCGGTAGTTGGCCGGATCGAGGCGGAACAGCACCTGCCCCTTGCGGACGGACTGGTTCTCCTTGACGTCGATCTCGACCACGCGGCCGTCGATCGTAGCGCTGACCGGCGTGCGGGCGGCC
Source organism: Caulobacter sp. GW821-FHT10F06 (assembly GCF_058809215.1). Lineage (NCBI taxonomy): Bacteria > Pseudomonadati > Pseudomonadota > Alphaproteobacteria > Caulobacterales > Caulobacteraceae > Caulobacter > Caulobacter sp. GW821-FHT10F06. Next base: position 114,758 of record NZ_JBXASK010000008.1, read on the forward strand.
TGAATGTAAGCGTTGTCGGTGCTCTCGGACTTGCCGCCGGTCAGCCAGACGAACAGCAGCGCCGCGCCGACCAGCACCGGCGCGCCGATCATCAACGGCAGGCGCAGGCGGCTGCCCAGGCTGCGCTGATCCCGTTTGCGGGCCGCCTCAAGTTCGGCCTCGGCGATCGCATCATAGCCTTCCGCGTCGCTCACGCGCGTCTCCACGTCCAAGGGCGACCGGCGTCGGCGCCGGCCGTGGTTCGATTGGTCATTCTTCGAGATTCGGGTTCGTTCGGACGCGAACCTTGGCCGGCGGGATAGACCTCCGACCATCATGCGTGAAATGATATTTCATCACGAAGATCATGAACCCGATGCATTTCGCCGCCTTCGATCTGAACTTGCTGCGACTGTTCAACGCCTTGGTCGAGGAGGGCGGCGCCACGCGCGCGGGCGCGCGGCTGGGCCTGACCCAGTCGGCGGTCAGCCACGCGCTGGGGCGCCTGCGTTCCGCCTTGGGCGATCCCCTCTTCGTGCGCGGTCCGGCCGGACTGCACCCAACGCCCCGCGCGCTCGAACTGGCCCCCGCCATACGCCAGGCCCTGGACCTGCTGGAAGGCGCGATCGCCGCGCCGCGCTTCGATCCCGCCGTAGACAGCCGCGCCTTCACCGTCGCGACCAGCCCTTATGTGAGCTCGGTGCTGCTGCCCGCCGTCGTCCAACGCATCCTGGCCGAGGCCCCGAACGTCACCCTGCGCGTCGCCGGACTGTCGCCGACGCTGGCCGAGGACATCGACCGGGGCCGCCTGGACGTCGTGCTCGGCTGTTTCGAGGCGGTGCCGGCGCGCTTTAGCCACACGCCCCTGTTCGAGGAGACCGGCGTCTGGGCCGTCCGCGCCGGGCACCCGGCCCTGTCGGGCGAGCTGACCGCCGAGAAGCTGGCCAGGATCCAGCACCTCATCGTCTCCAGCGCCGACGCCACGCCGGGCAGCGAAGGCCCCACCAAGCCGGGCCTGGGCCTCAAGCGGATCACCTCTTGGAGTGAGGAATACGCCTTGGGCGCGGCCAATTCCCGCCCCACGCCCGGCCCGATCTCGGTGCCCGACGCCTATTCGGCGATCATGGTGGTGGCCCAGACCGACATGGCCGCCCTGCTCCCGCGGCGGCTGGCCCTGCAGGCGGCCGAGCGCGGCAAGGTGGTGACCATCGAACCAGCCCATGTGCCCGAACCCACCCTGTTCGGCGCGGTCTCGGCCGGCGACCAGAGCCCGACCGGCCCCGTCGCCTGGCTGCTGGACCTGCTCAAGCAGGTCGCCGCGAGCGTCTGATCGACACGATACGCTCACGGTGCATCGGCGACGAAGCAGGTCTGAGGCTCCGCTTCGCACGGCTGTCACACTGGACCTGCAAGGACGGCGCGCGAAACAATCCGCCGCGTCCGCCTTCTCGACCACACGGAATCCGCCATGCCCAGCCTGCTGATCGCCGCCGCCCTGCTCGCCGCCGCCGCGCCGAGCGATCCGCCGCTGCGGCTCAACGACATCACGGCGGTGGGCACCCACAACAGCTACAAGCAGGCCATCCCCGCCGACGAGTTCGCCGCCATGCTCGCCACGGCCGGTCCGCCGGTCTTGGGCCTCGACTACGCCCACCGTCCGCTGACCGAACAACTCGACCAAGGCGCCCGGCAGCTGGAGATCGACGTCGTGCGCGATCCCGAGGGCGGCCGCTTCGCCCATCCCAAGACCGCCCTGGGCCAGGGAACGAACCTGACTCCGGCCTTCGCCGCCGCCATGGCAAAGCCGGGCTACAAGGTCATGCACATGCCCGACGTCGATTTCCGCTCGTCGTGCCTGACCTTCGTGGAATGCCTGACGATCGTGAGGACCTGGTCCAAGGCCCACCCCGACCACGCTCCGATCCTGATCCTGCTGAACGCCAAAGACGGCGCCGCCAGCCTTCCCGGCGGCGTCGCGCCCCTCCCCTTCGACACCGCGTCGTTCGACGCCCTCGACGCCGAAATCCGCTCGGTGTTCGCCGAGGCCGACCTGATCACGCCTGACCAGGTCCAGGGTAAGCGCGCCACCTTGCGCGAAGCCGTGCTGGCCGGCGGCTGGCCGACCCTGGCGGCGGCGCGCGGCAAGATCTTCTTCGCCCTCGACGAAAACCCCGCGAAGGTGGCGGCCTATCGCGGCGCGCGCGCGTCGCTGGAGGGCCGCGCGATGTTCGTCAACACCGACGAGCAGTCCCCCGCCGCCGCCTATCTCACCCTCAACGACCCGATCGCCCAGAAGGATCGCATCGCCGCGGCCGTGCGCGTCGGCTTCATCGTGCGCACTCGCGCCGACGCCGACACTCGGGCCGCTCGCGTAAACGACGTCGCCCAGCGCAGCGCGGCCCTGTCGAGCGGCGCGCAATATGTGTCCACCGACTACATGCGGCCCGATCCCCGGTTTCCGGGTGGGTACACGGTGCGCCTGACCGGCGGCGACGTCGCCGTCTGCAATCCCGTGCGCGCCGTCGGCCGGTGCAATGGCCGCGCTCTTGAAAGCCTGCCCGGCGTTCCGGCCACGGGCTATCTGGACGCCGAGCGTCGCCCCGATCTGACGAAGATCCTGGCCCCGCCGCCCGCGCCTGGTTCGCCGCGCGCCCTGGCCGACGCGGCGACCTTCGACCAGACCCGCGCCTTGAAGGGCGCACCGCGCTGGGCGCTCGCGACCGCCGACGTCGATGGTTCGATGTACGATCACTTCGCCGACGCGTCAGGCGTGCGCCTGACCGAAGCCCAGACCCCGATCCTCACCGCCCTGCTGCGGCGCGCGGGCGACGACCGCTCGGTCGTCGGCGTCGCCAAGACCCACTGGAACACCCGCCGCCCCTATCTCGGCAAGAAGGACGCCCCGATCTGCGAAGCCAAGTCCGACCACCTGGCCGGCAATCCGGACTATCCGTCCGGCCACTCGGCCCACGGCATGCACGTGGCGATGATCCTGGCCGAACTGGCCCCCAGCCGCGCCGACGCCCTTTATGCCCGTGGCCGCCAATACGCCGAGAGCCGTTACGTCTGCGGTTCTCACACCGTCAGCGCCACCGAGGCCGGGATGCAATCGGGCGCGGTGATCTACGCGGCCGAACACGCCTCGCCGTTGTTCCGCCAGGACATGGACGCCGCCCGCGCCGAGCTGGCGGCGGCTCTCGCGGGCCAAGCCGCGGTTCAACCGCGTTAGGCGCGCCATATCGGTCTAGTCGCGCACCACCGCGCCGGCCGGGGGCACGCGGACGATGAAGTGTCCCTTCACGCCCTCCGGCCACTGCCGATAAGGCACCACGCCCTCTTCGCTGGCCATGTAGGCCAGGGCGTAGTCGAGAATGGCGCGCGCGGCCTCGCCGGTCGGCTCGAACCGGCCCAGCACGTAGCCGATCTTGCCCGGCCCCCGCACGTGGATCGAGCAGTGCTGCGAGCAGTTGAAGAGGCAGGGCATCTCCTCGACCGCAAGGCCGTCCAGTCGCGAATCCTCTGCCTGCTTGGCGCGCAAGGCCGCGACCAGAACTGCTCCGCCGCGCACCCCGTCGGCGGTCTCGCGTTCCTCGGCCGAGACCCGGCAGGTGTTGCAGACCACCAGGGCGTGCCCCTCGCCGGCGGCGCGCAGAACGCTCAAAACTCGATCCCCGCCTGGGCCTTTACGCCGCTGCGGAACGGATGCTTGACCACGGTCATCTCGGTGACGAGGTCGGCCGCGTCGATCAGGGCCTGGGGCGCGTTGCGGCCCGTGACGATGACGTGCTTGCCGTCCGGCCGCGAGACGATGACCTCGAGCACCTCGTCGACGGGCAGGTAGTCGTAGCGCAGCACGATGTTCAGCTCGTCGCAGACCACCATGTCGATCTCGGGGTCGGCGATCCGGGCCTTGACCGTCTCCCAGGCCTGACGGGCCACGGCGATGTCGCGGGCCCGGTCCTGGGTGTCCCAGGTGAAGCCCTCGCCCATCGCCCTGAACTCGACCTGGTCGGGGAAAGCGTCGAAGACGAGCTTCTCGCCGGTCTTCATCGCGCCCTTCACGAACTGGATCACCGCCACCTTCTGCCCGTGGCCGATGGCGCGGCAGACCATGCCCAGGGCGGCCGTGGTCTTGCCCTTGCCCGGGCCCGTATTGACGATCAGCAGGCCCTTCTCGATCTGGCGTTGGGCCATGATCTTGGCGCGCGCCGCCTGGATCTTGGCCATCTTGGCGTTGTGCCTGGCGTTCAGCTCGGCTTCGTCGATCGTTTCGGGCGGGCTCATCGGGCGCTCTCCAGAAAGCGAGCGCGTTGCGACGATGTTGACGGCGCGCGATCGCTTGACGACTCCGACACGGTCGCGCCGTCGTTATTGACGAGCGGCTTTCCGCTGTCGAGCGGCCAAGCCTTCACGCGCGAGGCACGATGCGGTCACCTCAAGGCGCGAAGTATTAAATCTTCAAATATGCAGCATATTCACTCAATATATGGAAAAATCTAATGCTCTGAATGACAATAAATCAAATCATAAATCAAAAAATCAAACACAATCAAGTTGATGATTTTTCTATGTGTTTTAGATGATCGCAGAATAACTTAACGCGCCGGCAGCAAAGTTGAATTTTCACGACCGGCGCTCGCAAGCCCTTTCCCCTCAACGACGGCGCACCGCATCCGGCTCGCCGCGAGGGGATTTCGATGATCAGCAAGATCCACCACCGGGCCGGCCGGGCGCTTCTGCTCGCCGCCACTTCGACCCTGGCCTTGCACGGCGCGGCCAATGCCGCTCCCGACGCCGATCCGGCGCCGCCGGAAGCCGAGGGCACGCGCATCGAGGAGGTGATCGTCACCTCGCAGAAGCGCTCGGAGAGCCTGCAGAAGACCGCCGTCTCGGTCACCGCCTACGCCAAGGAAACCATCGAGCAGCAGAAGATCTCGACCTTCCGCGACCTGTCGGGCCGGGTGCCCGGCCTGCTCGCCCCCAAGCGCTCGACGGCCTACACCACCCAGCAATATTCGATCCGCGGCATCGGCGAGATCGACACCTATCCCGAGCCGTCGGTCGCCGTGTATGTCGACGACGTCTATCTGGCTCGCACGGTCGGCTCGCTTTACGACACGCCCGACCTCGAGCGCGTCGAGGTGCTGCGCGGTCCGCAGGGCACGCTTTACGGCCGCAACTCCAGCGCCGGCGCCATCCGCTTCATCACCAAGGAGCCGACTGCCGACCGCAACGGCGAGATCGGCCTGACCTACGGCAGCAGCAACAATGTCGAGGTCAAGGCCCGGGTGAACGGAGCCATCCTCAGCGACGACCGCCTGAACGGCTCGCTGTCTCTGGTCCGCCACACCCGCGACGGCTGGCAGCACAGCGTGCCGCTGAACATCGACGTCAACGACCTGGACCTGACGGTCCTGCGCGGCAAGCTGAGCTCGAAACTGAACGACAAGCTGACCGCCGCCTTCAGCGCCGACGCCATGTGGGATCGCTCCAGCCAGAGCTACTACACCCCGGTCAACCAGCCCGACGGCAAGACCGGCTCGGGCGCGGAGACCAACCCGGACCTAACCTGGTCCGACACCCTGCCCTATAACAAAACCACGGTGTACGGCGGCTCGCTGACCTTCAAATACGCCCTGACCGACCACCTGACGCTGAAGTCGGTGACCGCCGTGCGCGGCATGCATGGCCCGATCTACTATGACAATGACGGCGTCACCCAGATCAAGGGCGACAGCTATGCCGGGTTCGACCAGCACTACCGGACCCAGGAGTTCAACCTGAACGGCGAGTACGATCGCTTCAACTTCGTCGCCGGCGTGTATTATTTCTACGAATACTTCCACAACCACCGCCTCAGCCAGTCGGCGGGCAGCCCCAAGGACGACGTCGGCACCGTCACCCATACCAACAACTACCTACGCACCGAGAGCTGGGCCGCGTTCGGCCAGGTCAATTACAAATTCACCGACCAGCTCAGCATCACCCTGGGCGGTCGCTACACCGAGGATCGCCGACGCTTCGACAACCGCGGCCAGCAGTCGTCGGGCGTCGCTTTGCACGACCCCCAGGAGTGGGGCTACGACCCCGACAATTTCGAGCGCCTATACGGCCCCTACACGACCAATTTCGACGTCCACGCCCCGTGGACTAAGTTCTCCAGCTTCACGCCGAAGATCGGTCTGCAATACCAGTGGACGCCGGACATCTTCGTCTACGGCTCGTACTCGCAAGGCTTCAAGAGCGGCGGTTACGATCTGCGGACCAACACCGTGGTCGGCTCGCTGACGCCCTACCAGCCGCAGGTCACCAGCACCTACGAAGCCGGCATCAAGACACGCTGGCTGGACGGCTCGGTGACCGCCAACCTGGCGGCCTTCTACAACGACATCGAGGACTTCCAGGTCCGCGCCACGGCCACGGCCGCCTTGGGCAATGTCGTCAACCAGCTGATCAACGCCGGCGACGCCCACTCCAAGGGCGCGGAACTGGAGATCGCGATCGCCCCGATCGAGGGCCTGCGGATCAATGGCACGGCCGCCTATCTGGAGACTGAGTACGACACCTTCACCGCCACCCTGCCCAACAACGTGGCCGGCCGTAAGACCCTGGTCGGCCTGGACTTCCCCTACGCCCCGCGCTGGCAGGTCGGGCTGGCCGCCAACTACCGGCTGCCATTGAACACGACCGGCGCCTGGCGGGTCGGGGTCGACGGCCAATACGAGTCCCGCCGCTACATCGACATCTACAACACTGCCCAGACCCAGGTGAAACCTCAGACCTTCTTCAACGCGACAGTCAACTACACCTCCGACGACGCCAAGTGGTTCACCGGCGCCCAGGTCAAGAACCTGTTCGACCTGCGGCGCGGGCAAGCCGGCGGCTATTCCCCGACCAACGCCGGGACCAGCCCGCTCTATTACCGCGCCTACAACGAGCCGCGCTTCGTCAACGTCTTCGTCAATCGCAAGTTCTGACGCGTCCGTCGTCGCGGACAAATTTTCTAAACACGACAAGAGATAAGCGTGCGCGAGACAGCAAAACGGCCCGCCACGGCCAATAGTCGAACGCCGCGAATACTACAGATCAGAAGAGCTCATTATTCGCCCCCGGTCGCGGGACGCTAAGCGTCGACGACCCTTTCGAAGGAGCATCCCGTGACCCAGACCTCGACCCGACAGCTGAAACTCGGCGCGATCCTGGCCGGCGTCGGCACCGACCACACCAGCTGGCGCGATCCCGCCCTGCCCGGCGACGCCAGCATCGACATCAACTGGTACATCGACAACGCCAGGCTGGCCGAGGCCGCCAAGTTCGACCTGGTGTTCATCGTCGACAGCCCGTTCATCACGCCCGACACGGCTCCGCACTTCCTCAACCGCCTGGAGCCGCTGACCCTGCTGTCGGCCCTGGCGGTCTCGACCTCGAAGATCGGCCTGGTCGGCACCCTGACCACCTCGTACTGGGAGCCCTACAACGTCGCTCGCCAGTTCGGTTCGCTGGATCACATCAGCAAGGGCCGCGCCGGCTGGAACGTCGTGACCACCGGCCTGGAAGGCGCCTCCAAGAACTACGGCCGCGACCAGCACTTCGAGCACGGCGAACGCTACGCCCGAGCCGGCGAGTTCGTCGACGTGGTGCAAGGCCTATGGGACAGCTACGAGGACGACGCCTTCCCGCGCGACAAGAGCGCCGGGGTCTTTCTCGACAAGACCAAGCAGCACGCGCTGAACCACAAGGGTCAGTTCTTCTCGGTGGCCGGTCCGCTGGCCTTGTCGCGCTCGCCCCAGGGCCAGCCGGTGATCTTCCAGGCCGGCGTCAGCGGGGAAGGCCGTAATCTCGGCGCGCGCATCGCCGAAGGCGTCTTCGCCGGCGTCGACACCTTCGAGGACGGCCAGGAATACTATGCAGACCTGAAGGCCCGCGCTGTGGCCGAGGGTCGCGACCCGGACCACATCAGCGTCCTGCCGGGCCTCTTCCCAGTCATCGCCGACACCGACGAGGAAGCCCGCGCCCTGGCCGAGGCCCAGGCCGGCAGCCGCGAGATCGACAAGTCGCTCGTCGAGCTGGGCCGGGCCTTCAACTACCACGACTTCAAGCAATATCCGCTGGACGGGCCATTCCCGGACGTCAGCAAGCTGTCGCTGAACAGCTACAAGGGTCGCGCCGAGCGGATCGTGAAGATCGCCCAGGCCGAGAAGCTGACGGTGCGCCAGGCGGCCGAGCGTTTCGGGCGCTGGCGGTCGGACTTCGTCGGCTCGCCCCAGACCATCGCCGACGAGATTGAACGCTGGTTCGTCGGCCGCGCCGCCGACGGCTTCATCCTGCACGTGACCAAGCCCCGCGATTTCGCCCTCTTCCGCGAGAAGGTCGTGCCGATCCTCCAGGCCAAGGGCCTGTTCCGCACCGAGTACGAGCACGACACCCTGCGCGGCCACCTGGGCCTGCCGGTTCCCGAACACCGCTGGACCGAAGCCCAGAAGATCGCGGCGGAATAGGCGCGTGGGGGTATTCCGTTCGCCCAACCGGGTCAGCGCCCTGGCGCTGGCCGCCCTGCTCGCCGGCTCCGCCGCCCAGGCGGCCGACGGCCCTAATGTGGTTCGCCATGTCGAGGCCGCGCGGGCCCTGGCCGGCTCCGACCTCCAGCCGCCGCTGTTCCTGTGCCGCGCGGACTCCGGTCTCGTGGTTCGCGAGACGCTCGACAAGGGCTCCGGCCAATGGCTGGAGCCGACCAAGCTGTTCGACAATCTCTTCTATGTCGGCAACGCCTTCGTCGGCGTGCTGGTGGTCAAGACCAGCGACGGCCTGATCCTGTTCGACGCCACGGCCAGCGCCGAGGACGCCCGGGACCACCTGGTCCCCGGCTTGAAGGCCTTGGGCCTGGATCCGGCGACCATCCGCTATGTCATCGTCTCGCACGGCCACTGGGATCACTTCGGCGGCGCGGCCTGGCTGCAGAAGACCTATGGCGCGAAGATCGGCCTCAGCCAAGCCGACTGGGACCTGATCAAGACAGCGTCCTCGTCCCCCGGCGTCGGCGGCCGCGAGACGCCGGACCACGACCTCGTCGTCGCCGACGGCCAGGCCCTGACCCTGGGCGACACTACGATCACCCTGCGGGTCACGCCCGGCCACACGCCGGGGACCGTCTCGGCCATCATCCCGGCGCGCGAGGGCGGCAAGACCTATCCACTTTCGCTGTTCGGCAGCGTCGCCTTCCCGCCCAGCCTCGAGCCCACGCCGACCACCGGCGGCCTGCTGACCTATGACCGCTCGGTCCTGGCCTTCGCCAAGGTCAGCCAGGCGGCCGGCGCGACTGCGATCTTCAACACCCACGTCTTCGCCGACGGCAGTCGCCAGCGGCTGGATCTGGCCCGCGCCCGCAAGCCCGGCGCGCCCAACCCGTTCCTGATCGGGGGCGAGGCCGTCCAACGCTACTACGGCGTGCTCGACGCCTGCCTGAAGGCCGCGATCGCCCGGCCGCACGACCAGAGCGACGCGACCAAGCCCACGGTCCCTCCGAGGAAAGACTAGAGCCGCATGTCCGACCAACTGCCTCCCGTTATCGACGACATCGCCGAACCGGACGCCGCGCCGAAGGCCAGCCTGCTGAGCCGCCGCAACCTGCTGATCGGCGGCGGCCTGGTGGCGGCCGGCGTGGCCGGCGCGGTGGCCTACGGCTCGTCCGCACCGAAGCTGCCGCGCAACGCCGCTGGTCAACGCCAGATCCGCCTCGCCTGGAACGCCAACGCCATCTGTCTGGCGCCCGCCCTGCTGGCCAAGGAGTACGGCATCTACGAGAAGAACGGCCTGGACGTGGAGCTGGTCAATTTCGCCGGCTCGACCGACCAGCTGTTGGAGGCGATCTCGACCGGCAAGGCCGACGCCGGAGTCGGCATGATCCTGCGCTGGATAAAGCCGCTGGAGCAGGGCTTCGACGTCAAGCTGATCGCCGGCACCCACGGCGGCTGCCTGCGCGTGGTCGGCTCGCGCAAGCATGGGATCACCAACAATGTCGAGAGCCTGCGCGGCAAGACCATCGGCCTGTCGGAGATCAGCGGCTCGGGCCGCAACGCCCTGGCGGTGCTGCTGAAGGCCAACGGCCTGGATCCCAACAAGGACGTGCAGTGGCGGGCCTATCCGGCGCCGCTGCTGGCCGCCGCGGTCCAGAAGGGCGAGATCCAGGCGTTCGTGGATTCCGACCCCCTGCTCTACCTGCTGCAGAAGGGTTCGAAAGGCGATCTGGTCGAGGTGCTCTCCAACCTGTCAGCCCCTTGGCAAGACCGCTTCTGCTGCGTTCTCGGAGCCAGCGGCCACCTGCTACGCCAGGACCGCGAGTCCGCCAAGGCCCTGGCCGCCTCGTTGGTTGAAGCCGCCTCGCTGTGCTCCAGCGACCCGCACAAGACCGCCAAGGTCTTCGCGCCCTACGCCAAGGCCAGCGAGGAGGACCTGGTCGCCGTGCTGCGTATGCAGACCCACGACAAGCATCCGGTCGGCCGCGACCTGCAGCACGAAGTCGCGCTCTACGCCGGCGAGCTTCGCGACGTCGGGGTGATGAAGCCGGGCCTCGTCCCCGACCAGTTCGCCGCCCAGATCGTCGACAATGTCTTTGCCTAGAGGAGCGTCAGCATGAGCGGTATCGAAGCCACCCATCCCGCCGGCCAGGGCGCCGTCGCCCCGGCCCAAACCGCGCGACGCGCGCCTGCCTCGCCCATCTGGCGCGGCGGCCTCGGCGCGGCGATCGTCTGGATCGGCGCAGCGGCCCTGACGGTCCTCTGGCCCGACCTGACGCCTTGGGCGCGGACCTCGCTGCTGGCCAGTGTCCAGGCCGGCCTCGGCCTGATGCTGGCCGTGCTCGCCGTCGCCGCCCCGGGCTCGCGCCGCCTGGACCGCATCAAGCCGCTGGCCCCGTGGTTCGCCGCCCTGCCCGCGATCCTGACCCTGTGGCAGGTGCTGACCGCCAAGACCGGCCTGCTGCCCCTGCCGTTCTTCCCGCCGCCGCAGTCGATCCTCGAGGTCTATACGGATGACTCCGGGCGACTGGTTGAGAGCATCGTCCACTCGATGCTGCTGCTCCTGCCCGGCTACCTGCTGGGCGGCCTGGCCGGGTTCGGCGTCGGCGTGTCGGTCGGCTGGTCGCGGGCGATCAGCTACTGGGCCCATCCGATCCTGCGTTTCGTCGGGCCGCTGCCCGCGACCGCCTGGCTGCCGGTGGCCTTCTTCTTCTTCCCCGGCACCCGCAGCGCCAGCACCTTCCTGATCGCGCTTTCCACGGCCTTCCCGGTGGCCGTCCTGACCGCCTCGGGCATCGGCAGCGTCAGCGCCGGCTTCTATGACATCGCCCGCACCCTGGGCGCGTCCAAGCGCTTCCTGATCACCAAGGTCGCCATCCCCGCCGCGCTGCCCCACGTCTTCGTCGGCCTGTTCATGGGCCTGGGCGCCTCTTTCGCGGTGCTGATCGTGGCCGAGATGATGGGCGTGAAGGCCGGCCTCGGCTGGTACCTGCAATGGGCCCAAGGCTGGGCGGCTTACGCCAACCTCTATGGCGCGCTGATCATCATGGCCCTGCTGTTCTCCGGCCTGATCAGCCTGCTGTTCGCCGTCCGTGACCGGGCGCTGGCCTGGCAGAAAGGCATGGTGCGCTGGTGACCGCCACTGCTCTCGCTCCGATCGTCCCGACCAGCAAGCCGCCGGGCCTCGCCCTGCAAATCCGCGGCGTCAGCCACGCCTTCGACACCAAGACCGGCCCGCTGCAGGTGCTGGACGACGTCACCTTCTCGGTCGAGGCCGGCGAGTTCGTCGCCTTGCTGGGACCCAGCGGTTGCGGCAAGTCGACCCTGCTGCGGCTGATCTCGGGCCTGGACGCCCCGCGCGCCGGCAAGCTGGGCGCCGATGGCGTGCGGATCACCGGGCCGGATCCGAGCCGACTGCTCGTCTTCCAGGACCCGACGCTCTACCCGTGGCGGTCGGTCCGCCAGAACCTCGCCGTGGGCCTGGAGACCCGCGGCGTGGCGCGCCAACAGGCGCATCGGGTCGACGAGGTGTTGAAGCTGGTCGGCCTGGAGGCCTTCGCCGACGCCCTGCCCCATGAGCTGTCGGGCGGCATGGCCCAGCGCGCGGCCCTGGGCCGGGTGCTGGTCAACGATCCGCGCCTGCTGCTGCTGGACGAGCCCCTGGGCAAGCTCGACTCCCTGACCCGCATGACCTTGCAGACCGAGCTGCTGAAGATCTGGCAGGCCTCGCGGTTCACCAGCCTGCTGGTCACCCACGATGTCGAGGAAGCCCTGCTGCTGGCCCAGCGGATCATCGTCTTCAGCGACCGTCCGGCCCGCATCGTCCGCGAGCTGGACGTGCCGCTGTCCTATCCCCGCCATCGCGACGACCCGACCCTAGTGTCTCTGCGCCGCGAGATCCTGGTCTCGCTGGGTCACGGTCACGATCTCTAGGAACCTTAAGATGCCCATGCTTCGCTACGCGGCGACCGCGAGCCTGCTCGCCTTGACCCTGGCCGGAACCGCGCTCGCCGCCGATCCGCCCGCCCGCACCCTGCACGACCGCATCTTGGTGCTCGACAGCCATGTCGACGTGCCCACTGACCTGGGTGTCGGCCCCCACGACGCCGCCGTCGACGGCGACACCCAGGCCGACCTGCCCAAGATGGAGCGCGGCCAAGTCGACGCGGCCGTGCTCGCCGTTTTCGTCCCGCAAGGTCCGCGAACGCCGGAGGGCGTCGCCAAGGCGCGGCAACTGGCCGACGCCAAACTGGCGGCGATAACGGCGATCCCCGCGAAATATCCGCAACGCGCGGTGCTCGCCCGCTCGCCGGCCGATATCGAGAAGGCGGCCAAGGCAGGTAAGCGCGCGATCGTGGTCGGCTTCCTCAACGCCTATCCGTTCGGAAACGATCTCGCGCCGTTGGACGCCTACTACCAGGCTGGCGTGCGGGTGTTCGGCTTCGTCCATGCCGGCAACAACGACTTCGCCGACTCCTCGCGTCCCAGCGGCGAGCCGAAGGTCGAATGGGGCGGACTTTCGCCGACCGGCAAGGCCGCCGTCGCGCGCCTGAACGACCTGGGCGTCGTCATCGACGTTTCGCAGCTGACGCCGGACGGCGTGCTGCAGACCCTGGCCCTGAGCCGCGCGCCGGTGATCGCCAGCCACTCGGGCGTCAAAGGCGTCGTCGATGCGCCGCGCAACCTGTCGGACGCCGAACTGGACGCCATCGCCGCCAAGGGCGGGGTCGTGCAGATCGTGGCCTTCAACGCCTACCTGATCAAACCCGGTCCAGACTTCCGGACCAAGGCGGCGGTCGTGCGCGTGAAGTACGGCCTGCCGGCGGCGTTCCAGAAGACTACCGACGGCGCAGACGCCCTGCCGGCGGCGCAGCGCCTGGACTACACCCACGAGATCAACGCCCTCTTGCCCCGCGCCTCAGTCAAGGAACTGGCCGACTCCATCGACTATGCGGTCAAGCGGATCGGCGTCGACCATGTCGGCATCGGTTCGGACTTCAACCACGGCGGCGGCGTCGTCGGCTGGGCCGATGAAGGCGAAGCGGCCAACGTCACGGCCGAACTGGTCCGCCACGGCTACGGCGAGGCCGATATCGCCAAGCTGTGGGGCGGCAACTTCCTAAGGGTGTTCCGCGCGGTCGAGGCCGCCGCGAAGCCTCCTCACTGAGGACCACAAGCCCGACCGCTGCCGAGCGTCGCCCGCCCAATGACCAGCCGGCCTCGCACCGGTTCGCGCAGGGGCATCGCCGCAACGAACCCGCCTCGACGCGCTTGCGGGTTTGCGGAACGTCGCGATCCATAGCAGCATCCCCTCCGCATCAAGACAGGCGGCGGCCGGGAGAGACCCTTGGATAGACGTATGTTCCTCGCCGCGTGCGGGATCGGCGCCGGCGGCGCGCTTCTGCCGGGCTTCGCAGGGCGCGTGATCGCCGCCGAACAGCTGGTCGACGGCCTGGAAATGGCGGTGAAAAGGCGGCTGGCCGACTCGGCGCTGAGCGCCGCCAAGGGCGCCGGAGCCAGCTACGCCGACGTGCGGGTCGGGCGCTATCTGCGTCAGTTCATCATGACGCGCGAAGCCAATGTCGAGAACATCGTCAACACCGAATCGACCGGCGTGGGCGTGCGGGTGATCGCCGACGGCGCCTGGGGGTTCGCCGCCACCAACACGATGTCGCCCGAAGCCATCGCCGACACGGCCCGGCTCGCCACCGCGATCGCCAAGGCCAACGCCAGGAACCAGACGGCCCCCGTGCGCCTGGCCCCCACGCCCGCCGTGGGCGAACAGAGCTGGCGCACGCCGGTCAAGCGCAACGCCATGGCGGTGCCGTTGCAGGAAAAGATCGACCTGCTGCTGGGCGTCAACGGAGCGGCCCTCAACGCGGGCGCCAAGTTCGTGGCCTCGCGGATGTTCCTGATCAACGAGCAGAAGTACTTCGCCAGCACCGACGGAGCCTATATCGACCAGGACATCCACCGGATCTGGGCGCCCTTCACGGTCACGGCGACCGACAAGACGACCGGCAAGTTCCGCACCCGCGACGGCCTCTCGGCTCCCATGGGGATGGGCTACGAATATCTGGACGGCGCGGCCGCCGACAAGGTCGCCCTGCCCAACGGCCTGGTGATCTACGGCAAGTCGTACGACATGCGCGAGGACGCCATCGCCGCCGCCGCCCAGGCCAAGGAAAAGCTGACGGCTGCCTCGGTGAAGCCCGGGAAGTACGACCTAGTCCTGGACCCCAGCCATCTGGGCCTGACGATCCACGAGTCCGTCGGTCACCCGCTGGAGCTGGATCGGGTGCTGGGCTACGAGGCCAACTTCGCCGGCACCAGCTTCGCCACCCTCGACAAGCGCGAGGCGCACTACAAGTACGGCAGCGACATCGTCAACTTCATCGCCGACAAGACCCAGCCCGGCAGCCTGGGAGCGGTCGCCTATGACGACGAAGGCGTCGCCACCAAGCGCTGGCCGCTGATCCAGGACGGCGTGCTGGTCGACTACCAGGCCACGCGCGACCAGGCCCATATCCTGGGCAAGGCCTCGTCCGACGGCTGCTCCTACGCCGACTCCTGGTCGACCGTGCAGTTCCAGCGCATGCCCAACGTCTCGCTGCAGCCGGGCAAGGCCAAGCTGAGCCCGGCCGACCTGATCGCCAATGTCGAGAACGGCATCTATATCCTGGGCCGCGGCTCGTTCTCGATCGACCAGCAGCGCTACAACGCCCAGTTCGGCGGCCAGCTGTTCCACGAGATCAAGGACGGCAAGATCACCAGGCCCCTGGCCGATGTCGCTTATCAGATGCGCACCCCCGAATTCTGGGCCGCCTGCAGCGCCATCTGCGACGAGAGCGACTACCGGATGTTCGGCTCGTTCTTCGACGGCAAGGGCCAGCCCAGCCAGGTCTCTGCCGTCAGCCACGGCTCGTCGACCAGCCGCTTCAACGGCATCAACGTCATCAACACGGGCCGCTCGCTCGGCTGATCGCGGCTAGGGCCCCGCCGACGCGGCGGGGCTCGGGCTGATCCGCCCGAGGCCTGAGCGCTCCAGCCACCACAGCAAGGCGCTGAAGGTCAGCCACGCCAACAGCCACGGCCAGGACGCGCCCGGCTGACGGCTCGTGGCGCCGCCGACATCCGAGCGATCGGCGGTCGTGTCGCGCAACATCATCGTAGCCTCACGATCGCGGGCAGCGCGAACACCCGTCAACTGTCCAGCGGGCTGGACGAAGAAGGGCCAGGCGGCCTCCGTTCCGGCCCGACGCAGCAGATGCCACCCGGAGGCGCGCGACCAGAAACCCGCGCAACCGCCGGCAGCGGGATCGGCGGTCAGGATGGTCAGCGCGCCGTCGGGCGCCTCGACCCGGGCTTCGCCGGACAGGCCGCACAGGGCGATGCGCTCGCTCGCCCAGGCCGGCGCGGAGAAGGCCGCGGCCGGTCCCGCCGCGGGTCGCGTCACGGTCGACAGCATGCCGCTCCACCAGTCGCCGTAGAGACCGCGTCGCCCCGTCAGCATCAGGCCATAGCTGTCGACGCCCGTGAACACCGCGATCCGCCCAAGGCCCGCCGCGCGCCAGGCCGACAGAACGGCGCCGCCGGCATCGCGGATCAAGGGAACGGCTTCGGCGCCCCCCGGCACCAGCGCCAGGCGATTGAGCTCCGGCGGCGCCTCGTCGCCGATCTCCAGGTCGGCGGGCGTGTCCAATGACCCGACGCCCGTCCGGGTCCGCGCAATGGCCGCGTCCGTCGCGGCCGACAGGGCGATCGGGGCCAGCGCGTCGCCGCCCGTCGGCTGGAAGCCCAGAGCCCGCCATTGGGCGCGTCCAGCTCCGTCCAGCGGACCGCTTGCGCGCAACACCAGTCCAAGACCGCCACGGACCGCGCCGAGCACGACCTCGCGCGAACCGCCCAGCGCGACCCAACTGCGATCGTCGATGACCGCCGCGTCGAACTGGCGAAGCGTCGCGGCCGTCAGGGCGATCGGCGGATCGCCCAACTGGACCCCGCCTCCGGCGCTCATCTGGGTCGTGACCGCGAAGCCTGCGTCACTCGCCCAGCGACGAAGGTATTTCACCTCCGGCCCCGGCGCGCCCGCCAGGATCAGGATGCGTGGCGCGGCGGCGGCCTCGATCCACACCGGCAGATCGGCTTGCTCCGCCACCCGCCCTCGTCCGTCGCGCACCCGGACGACGAACGTGACGATACCCGCCGCCCGCGCGGTTCCCGACAGCACGAAACGCCCCTCGGCGTCGACCTTGCGGCTGTCGGTGACGCGGCCAGCGGGGTCGACCAGCTCGACGACAGCGTCCGGCCAGCCGGCGACCTGCCCGCCCGCCTCGAACCGCATGCCCGGCGCGATACGCGCGGGGGGCTGCAGCGACACCAGGCCAGGCCGAACCGGAGAAGCGTCGAAATCCACGGCGAGGCCGCGCGCCGCGTCCCGATCGCGCGCGGTCAGCCCGTCGCCCGTCACCTTGATCCGCCGGGTGTCGGGATAGCGCCGCAACGCGGTCCCAAGGTCGGGAGCTCGCTCGACGCCTGCCAGGCCCGACGCCTCGGGCATAGCGACCAGTCGCGCCCGCGCCGTCGCGGCCAGGCCTCGGGGCGTGTTGGCGGTCGCGATCACCAGGACGCCACCCTGCACCGGCAGGCTGGGTGGGAAGAGACCCAGGAACAGCAAGACCGCGCAGACCGGTTGAAGCGCCAGCAACACGATCAACCGCCAGGGCCTCGGCGGCGGATCGGCCTCGGCGGCGCGTCGCCACAGGACGAGCCGCGCCCACCCGCCGACGATGGCGAGGACGAGGATCGCGGCCAGGATCGCCTTCGCGGTCATTGGCCGCCTCCAATGGCGCGCAGATAGCGGGCGCCGGCGGCGTCGGCCGGGCGTCGCGGGGCCAAGTTGGCGGGCGGCCGTTGCATGGCCGTCCACAGCAGGGCGCGCAGCCTCTGACGGCAGGCGTCGCATTCGGGATCGCGGCGCACCGCGTCCAGCCCGGCCGACAGCGCCAGAGGATCAGGCAGCAGCGAGGCGTTGGCGCTGGCCCAGCGGTCAAGATCATCCAGCGCGATCGGCCCTCGGATGGCGTCCGCCCCCTGCCCCAGCGCGCGCCACGCAGCAGCGGCGGGACCGTCGACGCCCGCGACCGACGTTGTCGGCAGGATACGGCTGGCCAGGCCTTCGCGCTTGCCCGTCATGCGGCGCTTGGGATCGATCGGCGGCAGTTCCGGCCCCACCCGGGACAGGAAGATCCGCGTGGCCTGCTGCACCTGCTTGATGAACCGCAGGGCGTTGTTGGCGTGCGGCAGGGCGAGGTCCGGCCGTCCCTGTTTCAACTCGCGCTCGGACAGCCACATCTCGTCGACCGCCTGCTTCAGGACCGCGCGGGTTTGAGGATCGAGGCTGGACGCCGGCGAGTCGTCATGCGGGTGTCCGAATTCGGCGAGCACGTCCTCCGGCGCGCCGAAGCCGGCGCTGGTGGTCTTGGGCGCGCCGCCATGGTCGTGACCATCGCCGTAGGTGTGCGTCTTGCCCGCCCCGTCGCCGGTCGGCGCTTCCGGCTCGCCTTCCTCTTCGCCGCCCAGGAACTGGCTGTAGCGGCCGCGCAGGATCTGCTGGTCGCCGCCGATAACGACGGACTCGGCCAGATAGCGGTCTGCGTTCAGGCGTCGCTTGCGGGCCAGCAGGCCCTCGGCGTCGATGATGATCTGGCGCTGGCTGCGGAAATAGGCGGGCAAGGTGGTGTTGACCATGCCTTGCAGGCCCGCGCTTTCGGGCTTGGCGCTGGACGGCCAGCGCAGGATCAGGCTGGGCCCGCGCACCTGCTGCGGTCCCGGGGCGCGATTGTCGCTGACAACCAGCTGCACGACCATGTCGCTTCCCGGCCCAAAGCCCAGGGCGGCGAAGTCCAGGCGGGGCGAGAACCGGCGATCGCGGGGCGGCCCGGCCCCGGCGACCGTGATCTCCCGCTCGCTGAAGGTGACGTTCTCGCCCTCGCCGATCGCCAGGGTGACGCGCAGCCGCGCCGACGCCGCGACGCCATAGTCGTCGGTGACGGCGAAGACCGGCGACCAGCCGCGCTGCCCGACGCCGACCAGAGTCAGGCTCTCGATCGGGGCCAGGGCCTTCACCTGGGGCGGCGCGTCGGCGATGGCGTCGATCCGATGTAGCGGCGGGGTCCCGGCTCGGCCCGGCGCGGGATCGACGCGGTACAGGAACGAGGCGTCCAAGGTCCGGCCAGCCACCCACCGGTCGCCCGAGCGCCGCAGCGGCAGCGGCGCGCCGCCCAGCATGACCATCGTCGGCGCGTTTGCCTGGGGATCGAACTTCAGGGTCCATTCCAGGCGCGACCCCTGTGGCGCGCGAGCGTCCAGCCTGGCCTCGTCCCGCGTCGGCAGGCCGGTATAGGCGGGCGGAACGATGCGCAGGTTCTGAGCCGTGAGGCGCGGCAGGCCGGGCGGCGTCGACGCGCCTTCCGCGGTGGGCGACAGGACGACTGGGCCCTGAGCGCCCCTTGGCCACAACAGCGCGCCCGCCGCCACGACCAAGGCGACGAGCCACAGGGCCTCGATCGGCCGCCATGACCAGTCCCCGGCCAGGGTCGCCGGAGAGCCGCGCCCCAGGCGTTCGAGCAGGCGCGATCGCTGCAGCCGCTGGAGACCGCCGAGGGCTTGCGGATCGGCGAACAGCAGCTCGGCGCTGTCCTCCATGTCCAGCCGCGCGCCGTCGAGGCGGTGGGTCAGCCAATGCCGGTCGAAGCGCGCCCCGCGCCGCCACGCCATGATCAGCGCAACCACCGCCCCAATGGCCAGAACCGCGAGCGCGACGACGGCTCCCGCGAAACGCCAGGCGACGGCCGACAACGCCAGAACGACCGGAGCCGCCAGCAGCAGATCGTTCAGCAGGCCTCGGCGCCGCGCGGGACCGGTCCAGGTCGAGAGCAGGACCTCGGCGTTCATGGCGTCACCGACCGGCTGCGGCGGGTCGCCAGCCAGCGCTCGACCAGCAGCAGAAGCCCGACCGCTACCGCCAGCCAGTCGCGGAGGTCTCTGGGCGTCTGCTCGTAATGGCGACCGCCCGTCAGGGGCGCGTAGTCGACCGCGGCGACGCGGGCGGGCTCGGATTTCGAAGGCTCGAAAACCGCCCGCAAGCGGTCCGGGAAATCCGCCTGGAGCAGTTCGGGCGTCTCGGCGGGCGCGAGCCGCCGCGTGAACCGCATAAACCGTCCGGCCCCCATCGGCCCGGCCTCGACCAGGGGCCGGCCCAGATCGTCCCGCCACACGACGGCTCCGCCCTTCGGAACGGCGGCCTCTGCGGCGACGATGGCCACGCCGCCGCTCTCGATCCAGCGGGTGAGCGCGGCTGGAAGCGGTCCGGAACCAAGCCAGACCAGCTTGCGCGCCGAACCTGGCAAGGCCGCGTCGAGCCCGCCGATCTCGACATCGGCGTCGCGCCCGGGCGGCTGCCAGGACGCGGCGGCCGCACGCAGGTAGCGCACTTCGGAAGCGTGGGCCGTGTCATGGCGGATCGACAGGGCCGGAAAGACGACAGGCGTCGCCGGGCGGGCGGGCGCGATCCCCGGCGTGACACGCCAGTCGATCTTGCGCGACAGCCGGGGCCGCTCACCATCCGCGCCCTCGAGAACCCGCGGCGCGACGATGGTCAGGGGCGTGGCCGCTGGAAGGCTGGCGTCGAGCTGCCGGATCAGGCTGGCCACGGGCGCGCCGCCCTCGGGTCTGGCCTGCTTCAAGTCCGGAAAGTCCGGCGCCAGCCAGTGGACGTCGGCGCCCAGCTCCGCCGCCCGCCGCGCGTCGGCGACGTCCGCGCCCGGGATGACGGCGACATAGGGGGTCTTGTCGCCCCCGCCCAGCAGCACCGGCCGCGCCAGCCACAGGGCGACCAGCGCCAGCATCAGCAGGCGCGCCAGCAACAGCGGCCATTCGTCGAACCGCAGCCGCGACCGGGGACGCGGCTTCTGCCGCAACCAGCGCAAGGCGGCGAAGTCCAGCGGCTGGAGCGCGCTGCGCCGGGCGATGTGGAGGACCAACGGAACAACCAGGGCCATCAGCGCGACCAACGCGCCGGGCAGCAGCAGGCCGGGGGTCACGCGTATTCCGCCGCATCATGGTCGCCGAACAGCCGCCGAAGCGGCAGGTCCAGAGGCTGGTCCAGGACATAGTCGGCCCGGCGAATACCCACCCCGGCCAGTCGGGCGTGCAGGATGGCCCGGGCCTCGGCGAACCGGCGCAGGAACTCGGCGCGCAAGGCCGGTCCGTCGCCCAGCAGTTCCTCGCCCGTCTCAGGATCGCGGAAGCGGTAGCCGTCGCGGAAGGGAAAGTCGCGCTCGCCCACTGTCAGCATCTCGACGGCCAGCACCTCGCGGCCGGCCGCCGCCAGCTTCTCCATCAGGTCGACGACGCCGGGCTCGAAACAGTCGCTGAGCACCACGACCAGATCATGCGCCCCGATCCGCTCCCAGACCGGACCCAGCTGGTCGGTGCGCGCGAAGACGCCGCCGGCCTTGAGCGAGAAGAGGTCCAGCAGCAGACGGTCGCGCTGGCGAAGGCCCGTCGCCGGGGGCAGCAGCTTCAGGCCCTGGTCGCTCAACGCCATCCAGCCGAACCGGTCGCCCTGCCGCATCGCCAGTTCGGCGACGCACTGGGTCAGGCCCTTGGCCGCCTCCAGCCGCGTGAAGTCTGGACGGTCGGGATCGGCCTGGCCCATGGAGGCGCTGGCGTCTATCAGGATCCAGACCGCCACCGGGCTCTCCCGTTCGGCCTCGCGGACGAAGAACTTGTCCGACCGGGCATAGAGCTTCCAGTCGATCTGGCGCAGTTCGTCGCCGCGCTCATAGGCGCGGTACTGCGCGAACTCCAGGCCCGCGCCCCGACTGTGGCTCTGGTGCGAACCGATGCCATGCGACCCCACGGCTCGACGCGCGACGAGACGCAGGCCTTTCAGCCGGCTCCGCACATCGAGGGGAATGAAGTCGATCATCGGCCAGACCGCCTCGTCAGGCGGGCATCGGCACGGCGCGGACCAGCGCGGCCACCACGTCGTCGGCGCTGCGCCCCTCGGCCTCGGCGGCGAACGACAGCAGCAGCCGATGACGCATCACCGGGCCGGCCAGGGCCACGATGTCCTCGCGGGTCGCCGCCAGCCGTCGCTGCAACAGAGCCCGCGCCTTGGCGGCCAGGATCAGCGACTGCCCCGCGCGAGGACCCGCGCCCCATTTGACGTACTTGCGGACCTCGTCCGGCGCGCCGTCGCCCGGCCGGCTGGCGCGCACGATCCGCGTGACCCAGGTCAGCAGGGTCTCGCTGAAATGCACTTCGCGGACGCGGGCCTGCAGCGCCAGGACCTCTTCGCCCTTCATCACGGCGGGCACGGCGCCGGTCTTGCTGCCCGTGGTCTGGGCCAGGATGTCCCGCTCCTCGCGCTCGCTGGGATAGTCGACGCGGATGTGCAGCAGGAAGCGGTCCAGCTGGGCTTCCGGCAGCGGATAGGTGCCGGCCTGTTCCAGCGGGTTCTGGGTGGCCAGGACGAAGAAGGGCGACGGCAGCTTGTGGGTCACCCCGCCATAGCTGACGGTCCGTTCCTGCATGGCCTCCAGCAGGGCCGCCTGGGTCTTGGGCGGCGTGCGGTTCAGCTCGTCGGCCAGCAGCAGGTTGGTGAAGACCGGGCCGGGCTGGAAGCGGAAGCTGCGATGGCCGGTGCCGTGGTCCTCTTCCAAGAGTTCGGTGCCCAGGATGTCGCTGGGCATCAGGTCGGGCGTGAACTGCACGCGGCGGAACTCCAGCTTCAGCGCCTCGCCCAGCGAGCGCACCAGCAGCGTCTTGCCCAAGCCCGGCACGCCTTCCAGCAGGCAGTGGCCGCCCGCCAGCAGGCCGATCAACAGCTGCTCGACCACGTCCTCCTGGCCGACGATGGCCTGGGCGATGGCGGCGCGAAGATCGCCGAGGCGCGAGAGCTGCGCCTGGATGTCGGCTTCGGAAACGGTGTCGGTCATGGCGGGTCCCGGGAGGGGTACAAAAGCGAATTCGGCGGGCGGGCTGGGTCAGGAAGACAGGGCGTACATCACGATATTGACCCCGAACCGGGTGTTATCGACGGCCAGGAAGCGCTTGTTTCGCCAGTCGTAATCCCACTCGCACCCGTAATCCTTGTTGCTGTAGAGCACGCCCAGGCGACCATTGATCTCGATGCCCTTCAAGTAGTCGTGCACCAGGTCGTCCCCCCAGCCATTGAGCTCCAGCCCGGTGTTCGGCGGCCCGTCGTCGAACTTGAAGAAGCTGCGATAGATCGGATGGGTCTTGGGCAGGGTCTTCAGCGCCGTCGGCCCGAAGATCGCCCGCATCTGCGCTTCGAAAGACCGGGCGAACAGGCCGTCGATATCGTGGTTGCAGTCGTCCACCAGAACGAAACCGCCGTTTCGGACATAGCGTTCGAAATTGCGCCGCTCGGCCGCCGAGAACTCGACCAGCTTATGCCCAGCCAGATAGCAGAACGGCGCGGTCAGCATGCGCGGATCCGACAGGGCGATCACCCGCTCGGTCGGATCGACGCGCAGGGTCGTGTAGTCGATCAGCGAGGTGATCAGGTTGGACGGCATGCGCTGGTCCACGTCCCAGTCGCCCGAGTCGTAGCGCAGCCGCGTGAACCAGAAGTCGTAGCCGCCGGCCGCGGCCCTGGCGCGCGGCGAGCCGGCCAGAACTAAACTGGCCAGCCCCCCTGCCCCGAGCCGCAGGAACTGCGCCCGGTTCATGCCTTCCGTCTGGCGTCCGGTCGGACTGCCGCCATCAAACCGCGTCCGACAGCGAGGTGAAGGTGAAGTCGCGCAGCTTCATCGGCGGCAGCACCATGACGGTGTCAGACTCGTCGCTCTTGACCCGCACCGGCTTGCCCAACTCCTCGACGTTGTTGAGCATGATCACCGGCGACTCGTTGAACCGGAAGTTCTTGATCGGATACTTGATCTGGCCGTTCTCGATGTAGAACGTGCCGTCGCGGGTCAGGCCCGTCAGCAGCACCGTTTGCGGGTCGACCATGCGGATGTACCAGGTGCGCGTGACTAGGATGCCGCGCTCGGTGGTGCGGATCAGGTCCGCGGTCGACTTGTCGCCGCCCAGCATGATCAGATTGCCCGGTCCGGCCTTGGCGGCCTTGCCCTGCTTCTGCGCCCAATAGCGGGAGTAGTTCAGGTTCATGACCTTGCCGTTCTCGACGATCGGCATCTTCGAGCGCGGCAGTCCGTCGCCATCCCAGGGATAGACCGCGCCGCCGGGATAGGCCGGGTCGGTGAACAGGTTGACCTGCGGACCATAGACCTGCTCGCCGGTCTTGTTGCCGCCGCCGGCCTTGGACAGGAAGCTGCGTCCTTCGTCGGCCGAGCGCGCATCGAAGAAGTTCATCATGAAGCCGATCAGGCCGGCCGCCGCCGCCGGCTCCAGGATGACCGTGTACTTGCCGGGCTCGAGCGCCTTAGCCTCGGCCGAGGCGCTAGCCTTGCGCATGGCCACGCGCACGTCGTCGCCCGCCTGGAAGCTGGTGGTGTCCTGGACGTTGTGCCCGACCCAGCCGGATCCGCGCCCGTCGGCGGTGCGGACGGTGCAGGTGAAGTCGGCGCTGGTCGAGGTCTGGTAGCCGTAGGCGCCCTTGCTGTTGAGGAAGGCCGTGAATCCGGTCACGTCCTCCAGATAGCCGGCCGCGATCAGGTTGGCGGCCTTGCAGGGAGTGATCGAGTCCGTCGCCACCTTGGCCCGATAGTCCGGGGTGATGGCGGCGGTCGCGGCGCTGAACGTCGGCGTGGCGGCGTAGGTCTGAGGGCCGACCGCCGGCATGAACTCGGGGTTCTCGGGAGCCAGCTTGGCCAGCTCCTCGGCCCGCTGCACCACGCGCTTGAGCGAGGCCTCGTCGAACTGGTTGATCGTGGCCTGGCCGACCCGCTTGCCGAAAGCGACCTGCACGGCCAGCACGGTGTTGCTGATCACGCCGCTGGTCGAGACGTTGTTGAGGGCGAAGCGGATATTGCCCAGGGTCGATCCGTCCAGTTGGGCGATACACTCGTCCGCCGTGGACAGGCTCACGACCTTGGTCAGGATCGCCTTGGCTTCCGCCTCCGGAAGAATGCTCATCTGTCAGTCTCCTTGGTCGCGGTCAGCCGAGCGAACGGGCGGTGTTGATGACGTTGATGCCGTTGAAGCGCGCGGTGCTGGACCCATGCGACACGGATGAAATCTGGCTGGGCTGGCCCTTGCCGTCGAAGAAGGACCCGCCCAGGCGGTAGTCGCTCTCGTCGCAGACCCCGGCGCAGGCGTTCCAGAACTCCGGCGTCCGGATCTGGTAGGCCACGTCCTCGATCTGATGAGTGATCTTGCCGTTCTTGATCTCGTAAAACAGCTGGCCGCCGAACTGGGCGTTGTAGCGCTGCTGGTCGATCGAGAACGAACCGTCGCCGACGATGTAGATGCCGTCCTCGACCTCGCCGATCATGTCCGCGACGCTCTTCTTGTCCTTGCCAGGCTCCAGCGAGACGTTGGCCATGCGCTGGAACTGTACGCTTGACCAGCTGTCGGCGTAGCAGCAGCCGTCCGACTCCGCCTTGCCCTCGATATGGGCCTGGTCACGGATCGCCTGGTAGCCGACCAGCTTGCCGTCGCGGATCAGGTCCCACTTCTTGGTCTTCACGCCCTCGTCGTCATAGGCGACGGCGCCGAGGCTGCCAGGCTGCAGCTTGTCGGCGACGATGTTGACCTTGTCGCTGCCGTACTGGAAGTGACCCTTCAGCTTGTCCATCGTTGCGAAGCTGGTGCCCGCGAAATTGGCCTCGTAGCCCAGCACCCGGTCCAGTTCGAGGGGGTGGCCGACCGACTCGTGGATGGTCAGCCAGGTATGCGAGGGATCCAGCACCAGGTCGTACTTGCCCGGCTTGACCGACGGCGCCTTCAGCTTGGCGCGCGCCTGTTGCGCGGCCGCGATGGCGTCTTCCTTCATGTCGTAGGACTTGCCGTAGGTGACGACGCCATTGGGCAGGGCGAACTTGCCCGAGGCCGCGCCGTCAAGGTACTCGAAGCCCAGCCCCATCGGGGCTGACAGACCCTCGCGATTGCGGAACTTGCCGGTGGTCTTGTCGACCGCCGTGACGTCCAGCGGCGCCCAGATGCGATGGACGTCCTGGTCGATGTACGAGCCGTCGGTGCTGGCGAAGTACTTCTGCTCGTTGACGAGAAACAGCATCGACTGGATGAAGTCCGCGCCGGCCTTGATGGCGGAGGCGTTGACGTCCAGCAGCAGGTCGGCCTTTTCCTTGATCGGCACCGCCATGGCGTTCTTGACGATCGGCGTGCGCCAGGCGACTTCGCCGACGCCCTTGGTCGGCGCCAGTTGGACGGGGGCCGTCAGCGCCTTGGCGTTGGCCGTCGCGATCGCCACGGCCTGCCGCGCGGCCTTTGCCACGTCGTCCGTCGTCATCGCGTTCGTGGCCGCGAAGCCCCAGGCGCCGTTGGCGATAACCCGCACCCCGACGCCCAGCGACTCGGTGTTGACGATGTTCTCGACGTGGGTCTCGCGAGTGATCACGAACTGTCGCAGATAGCGGCCGACGCGGACGTCGCAATAGGTCGCCCCCGCCGCCGTCGCGGCGTTCATCGCCGCATCGGCCAGGGTCTTCTTCACGCGGATATCGAGCGTCGAGAGCAGGTCTTCGGCGGCGATGGCCCGGCCAGCGAACAGCGAGGGCATCAGCAGCCCGCCCACGCCCGCCGAGCCAAGGGACAGGAAGTCGCGTCTGTGCATGGCTCGCCCCCAACCTGCGATCCGCGCAGGACAAAATCTGAAATGCTTGGTCCCCGCCGAGTCCCCGAGAGCCGGCGCGCGAGGATCATTGCCGCCGCCCGAGGACGACGTCAAACGCAGAAGTCCGAGGGCTCGCCGCCTTGGCGTCAGATGCCGCGAAGCACGTCTTTGGGTCAGTCCACGCGAAGCCCTGCCGGTCCATTGAACAGCGCGGAGCGCGGACAAGCCGACCGTTCGTTCAGGCCAAATCGTGTGTTAGCCGCGAATCCTTACGCCGCGCTGGCCGGGGTGACTTTCGATCTCCGCACGACCGTTCGGAAAATTGCGGCAAGGCTTGGAACGGGTTCAACGCGAAAGTCTTATTACCCTGTCCGGACAGAGCTTCAGGCCCTGGGGACGCCAAGCGGCCCGGCCAAACGCCCCCCCGACTGACGCCGGGCCGCACCCTCCCCCTTTTGCGCGTTGATCCACAGCTTTGTGCGCAGCCATGCTCCGCCCAAGGCGTTGAGGCATGATGGTAAAGCCTCCCAAACCCGCGCGCACCGGCATCGGCGCCCTGACCGTCGCCCGCGAGCAGCATCCCGTGTCCTTCGAAATCCGCTTCAACGAGTCTCGCGGCCAGCGCTTGGCCAAGGGCGGAGTGACGGGAGACGCCGAGACGATGCGGCTGGCCTTCCGGCAAGGTCAGGCGCGGCTGGTGCTGGATGACGGCCAATCGCTGGACGTCTCGATCGTCGCCCACGCCGAGGGCAGCCAGACGGCCTATTTCGAAACCGGCGTCTAGCCTCAGGCGATCTAGGGCCGGTCCAGCGACCGCTCGAAAGCCTCGAAGTCCTGTTCCAGCTTCCACTGCGCCGCAGCCTTCGAGTTCTTGGCCAGGAACGCCCTGCACGCCGGCCCGGTCGCGGCGCAGGCGGGAATTTTGACACGCGTCGAGACCCACAGGCTGGCCCCGGGCAGGAAGGCGTATTCCAGGCTATCGCGCGCCATGGCCTTCAGGTCGAGATAGCCTAGGCCATGCTCGGTTGCGGCGCGCAGATACTCGTTGGTCATGTCGATGCGCGAGACGCCCTCGTCGTCGGTCGACAGCACCACCGGCACGCCGGCCCTGCGATAGAGCGCGATCGGATGATCGGCGCCCTTCACGCCCAGGATGACGTCGTTGCTGGTCAGGTTGATCTCGACGGCCACGCGATCGCGCGCCATGCGGGCCAGCAGCGCCTGGGCGCCGTCCTCGTAGGCGATGTCGACGCCATGGCCGATGCGCCTGGCCCCGGCCACCTCGACCGCCTCGCGGATATGGAAACTCAGGTCGCGCGGCGGCGCCAGGCCCAGGGTCAGCTCACCGGCGTGCAGCGCCAGCGGGACCTTCGGATAGCGGGCGGCCAGGAACTTGAACATCCGCATGTGCAGCGCGTAGTCGGCCAGGGATGTCGGATCGTCCTCGGGATTGACGATATTGACTCCGACGAAGCGCGGATCGGCGTCGACCAAAGCGAAGGCCGCCAACATCTGGGCGAACACAAAGCCCGGCGGCTGGGCCCGCTCCACGAACGACTGGAAGCCGAGAACCACCTGGCACGGGCCAGGCTTGGCGGAAGTCCCCGGCGCGCATCCCTGGCGTCGATCGGCCTCGGCGAGAGCCGCGTCCATCTCGCGCCGAACCTCGGCGACCATTGCCGGCAGGCCCGGAGACAGACGCGTCAGGCCGTGATCGAAATCACCATCCCAGCCGTCCTGTCCGGCGACGGCGAAGGCGCGCATGGCGTTGGGATTGGCGGAGCTTTCGACATAGCCGACATGGTCGCCGGCCGCGTATTCGCGGGTCACCGCGATCATCGGACCCATGTTGCCGAGCGCCGAGGTCGCGAACCGGCCGAAGGTCGAGAAGAACTGGTCATGGCCCGAGGCGGCGGCGCCGTCCGCGCCGGGCGCGTAGTTGCGCACAGACAGGGCGTCGATGGTGCGGTTGTAGAGGCCCGGATCGCTACTCCCCAGATCCTTGGCCGAAACCTTGCCCGCGCCATCGCACGGTCCCGCGACGATCTCGGGCTTCAAACCCGTCGTGACGCATTGGCCGTCGGCGGCGGCCCAGGCGAGGAAATCCTCGGCATAGGGCGCGCCCCACAGGTGGTTGTGCAGATCGCCGCCCTTAGGCATGGCCTTGAGGAACACCCGCAGCCGGGCGCGGTCCTGGACGATCGCGTCGAAGCGCGCGGCGGCCTTGGTCTCGGCCGAAGGCGCGGGCGCGGCCCCCGCCGCCGTCGCGCCCAGCAGGCCGCCCGCCACGACCAGACCGATCAGTGCTCCGAAATATGTCCTGGCCGCCGTCATCGCCCACCTCGATCTCGCCCTCCCCTTCCACGATGATTTGCCCCGGCTGGCAAATCCTCGATCTGGTCCGAAGGCGGATGACGACGTCTGCCCGCGCTATGCGCAACGCGCGAAGGCGATCAGGATCAGGGTGACGGTGATCGCCCCGCCGATCCGGGTGGCGATCTGGGCGAAGGGCATCAGCTGCATGCGGTTGGCGGCGGTGAGGATCGCCACGTCGCCCGTGCCGCCCTGTCCCGAATGGGTGGCGTTGACGATGGCCGCCTCGATCGGATGCAGGCGCACGAAGCGCGCGGTCAGGAACCCCGTCGCCATCAGCGAGACCACGGTGGCGAAGATCGTCACCAGGGTCGGCAGGTTGAAGGCCGAGATCAGCTTCTCCCATGGCGTCTTGGCCACGCCGATCGCGAACAGCAGCGGATAGGTCACGCAGGTCGAGAAGAACTGGTAGTTGGCGTAGGCCCCCTGCTCCAAGGCCGGCGGCGCCAGGCGACACAGCTTGATCACCACCGCCAGACCCAGCATCACCACGGGACCCGGCCAGTGCAGCAGCGTCTGGGTCAGGGCGCCCACCAGATACAGCGTGACCACCATCAGGATAGCCGCCCCCACGGTCTGGGGCGTCGGCGTCACCTTCACCGCATCATGGCCGCTCAACGGCACGTCCGCCTCGCCGACCTGCAGACGGCCCTCGCCGGTCAGGTGTGGATAGCGGCGGCCCAGGAAGTTGAGCCCTCCGGACAGGACGATGGCCGTCAGGCTGCCCAGCATGATCGGCGGCAGCACCTCGGCGAACACCTCGCCCTGTGGCTGGCCGGAGATGTGGGCGTAGCCGACCGACAGCGGGATCGCTCCCTCGCCCACCCCGCCTGCCATGATCGGCGCGACGATCTTGAACAGGGTGTGCTCAAAGCCCAGACCCAGCATCACGCCCGTGGAGCAGCCGACGACGAAAGCGACGATCGAGCCCAGCGCCAGCGGGATGAAGATCTTGCCGAAGCCCTGGATCAGCGAGCGGCGATCCATGCCCAAGATGCTGCCCACTACGATCGAGGCGATGAACAGGTAGAGAAAGTTCGAGCTTTCGGTGAACTCCGAGATCGAGGTCACCAGCACCTGGGGCAGCAGGCCGGCATATTCCAGATAGGACGGAATGAAGGTGGCGAAGATCGCCGCGAAGCCCAGGCTGCGCAGGCCCGGAATGCGCTTGCCGATCTCCGCGCACAGGAAGCCGCCCGTGGTCAGGATGGCGATATTGGTCAGGATGTCGGACGGCGCCTTGCCCAGGGCGACATAGGTCGCGGCCAGCGCCAGGACGATCAGCACCACCGGCAGCGGCGCGATGCCGATCCTGAAGTCCATCAGGCTCCACCACCAGGCCAGGGCCGAGCTGGGCCTGGCGACGTCCTGGTTCTCGACGGCTTTGACAGGCTCGCTCATGCGCGCCTCGGGATGATCGGCAATGTCACGTGCGAAGGCCGGGCGGCGTCAGCGAAGACGGTGTTGCGCGCGACCTGCCGGGTCAGGCCCTTGCCCTCCGGCGCGCCGGTGTTGGGATTGACGTCGAAGTGCGGGAAATTGCTGGACGAGATGTCCAGCCGGATGCGGTGGCCGCGCTTGAACAGGTTCGAGGTCGGGAAGGCCTCGATCTTGATCGGATAGACCTCGCCCGGCGTCATCAGGGTCGGCGTCTCCCACGACGCCCGATAGCGGCAGCGCAGGATTCCTTCGGTCAGGTTCAGAGCGTAACCGGCCGGATAGTCCTCGCTCGGCGGGTAAAGATCGATCAGCTTGATCGTGAAGTCGGTGTCCTTGGCGTCCGACGCGATCCAGAGCGTGGCCTCGATGACCCCAGTGACCTCGACGTCCTCGACCAGCGGCTCGGTCTGGAAAACCAGCACATCCGGCCTGGCCTCCAGAGGCAGATAGGGCGCGCGAGCGCCGTAGAGATCGGGCGTTTCGCGCTGGTCGAAGCCGCCGCCGCGCATCAGCGGCTCGCCCGACGTCACCGCCCCGCCGATGGTCGGCACGGGATCATCGGGATCGAAGTCATAGCTCAGCGCCGCGCCGTCGGCTGCCGGCGGGCTCTTGGCCAAGGCGCCCGATGCGTCGATATAGAACGGCGTCAGGCGCTGTTCGGGGATCGGCCAGGCCGTCTCGCTGCGCCAGGCGCCGCCGTGGTTCAGCCGGCCTTGGGCCGTCTTGCGGCCGTCGCCGCCGCCCATGACGAACAGGCGCACCGCCGGCTCAGCCGGGCCGGTCGCCGGCAGTCCCTTCAGATGGCGGTCGTACCATTTCAGGCGCTGGGCGAAAAAGTCGGCGCCGCCGTCGGCGTCGATCGTCGAGGCCGGCCCGAACTCGACGTCGCCCGAATAGCTGGTCGAGCGCCCCCCATGGGTCCAGGGCCCCATGATAAGCCGCACCGAGCGTCCAGCCTTGGCCAGGCCCAGATAGTTGTCGGTCGCCGTGCGCGAATAGGGATCGTACCAGCCGGACATGTGGACCATGTCGGCCTTGGCGAAGGTGTCGTAGTAGCCGGCCGCGTAGATGCCCGGCTGCTTCCAGAAGCCGTCGAACTCGCCGTGCTCCCACTGCTCGTAGACATAGGCCTCGTAGTCGGGGATCCGGCTGATCGGCGTATGACCGCGCTTCCACGGCATGCTGGCGAACCAGGCCTTGAGGTCGACGGTCTTCAGCGCCGCCAGCAGGCGTGGATTGTTCTGCGCCGCCTGGCTTTCCAGGCCCAGATTATAGGCCCAGGTCACCTGCTTGAGCTCAAAGGCTCCGCCCTGACGGATGCCGCCCTGATAGGCGTTGGAGAAACCGCCACAGTCCACGAAAAGCGCCTTCAAGCCCGGCGGGTTCAGGCAGCCCAGGGCCACCTGGGTGTGGGCCGCGTAGGACAGCCCCATGGTCCCGATCCTGCCGTCGCTCCACGGCTGCTCGACGATCCAGGCGCAGGTGTCGTAGCCGTCCGCGCCTTCGCTCAGATACTTGATGAACTCGCCTTCCGAGCCATAGCGGCCCCGGCAGTCCTGGAAGATCACCACATAGCCTTGGGACACATAGACCTTGGCCACCTCGGCCCGGCTGATCGGGATCTTGTTGGTCGCCGTAATGTCCCGGAAACTGGTGACGTTCCGCCCATAGGGCGTGCGCTCCATGATCACCGGGAACCGACCGGCGACGGGCTTCCCGCCGCGCGCCGGTCTGTAGATGTCGGTGGCCAACCGCACGCCGTCGCGGGTCTTCACGCCGACATTGCTCTCCAGCACGATGTCGTAGGGCTCGCTCGGTTTGGGCGCGGCGAGCGCCCGTGTGGATCCCAACAGCCCAAGCAGGGCCGCCGCGCGCCCGAAGGCGCGGCGGGTCATCGGGGAATTCGACATGGACGCTCGCCTCGACGCTTAGAACGACTTGCCGACGCGGACGTAGAAGTAACGTCCCATCACATCGTAGGTGTAGATGTCGAAGTTGATCGGGGCGTTGGCGTATGAGATCGGCGGGGCCTTGTCGAAGAGGTTGTTGATCCCCAGCGTGACGTTGGTGCGGGCGTCCTCGAACCGGCGATCCAGCTGCAGGTCGTTGTAGACGATCGACGCGACGCGATTGCCCTTCACGGGCGTGGTCGGCAGGGCCGGCGCGGCGCCGTCCAGGGTCGAGCCGATATAGCGGCCGCGCCACATCACCGCCCAGTCATCGTTCGACCAGCGCAGCGAAGCCAGGCCCTTCCAGCGCGGATAGGTGGCCCGCGCCGTCGCCGGCGTGGTGCCGCCGGTCGAGGTGCCGGCCGCATGGGTGACCAGCGGCGCGCCGCCCGTCGGGTTGGGCGAGGTGACGTCGAAGCTGTCCAGGTGCGTGCCCGAGACCGTCGCATCCCAGATCCCGAAGTCGCTGGCGACATGATAGCGAACCGCCACGTCGTAACCCTGCGTCTGGATCTGGTTGAGGTTCAGGAACGAGGAACTGAAGTTGAGCACCTGGCCCGTCGTCGCGTCGCGGGTCAGGGCGTCGCAATAGGTCCCCGCCTGGGCGGCGCACAGCTGCAGCGCGTTGGCGACCGACGGGGTCGAGATCGCGTTCTTGATCGTCACCTTGTAGCCGTCCAGCGTGACGCTCAGGCCCGGAACCCAATTGGGCTGCACGGCGAGGCCGTAGCTCCAGGTCTCGGCCGTCTCCGGCTCCAGCTTGCCGTTGCCCGACACCGTCAGCGGCAACAGGCCGCCGTTGTAGGAACTCTGGTTATAGGTCGAAGGCACGCCCGCGCAGCCCGGCAGGGTGGGATGGGCCGCCGCGCCGCCGTTGCAGGGATCGGTGTTGCTGCCGGCCAGGTTCGACTGCCGCGAACCGGTATAGAGCTCGATCAGCGACGGCGCCCGGAATCCTTGCGACCAGGTGCCCCGCAGCAGCAGGCCTTCCACCGGACGGTAGCCGACGCCCACCTTCGAGGTGAACTTCGAGCCGGCGGTGTCGTAGTCCGAATAGCGGGTGGCGACATCCACCTCGAGCTTCTTGGCGAACGGCAGGTCCGACAGGATCGGCGCCGTGAACTCCAGGAACGCTTCCTTGACAGTGTAGGAGCCGTTGGCGGTCGGCGTGCGCATGACGTTGGTCGTCGTCACGGTCGTGGCCGGCAGCGGCAGCGCGCCCGAACCGGTCGAGACGGTGTTCACATAGGCGTCGGGATGGTCCTCGCCGACGTTCTTGCGCCACTCGAAGCCGAAGGCCATGGCCAGCGGCCCGCCCGGGAGCTCCATCAGCGTGCCGTTCACGTCGAAGGTCAGGTCATAGAGCTTGGTGGCGTTGGTCTCGCGCGCCGTCGAATTGATGTAGGCGGCCTGCTCGGGCGTCATCTGTCCAAAGATGTTGACCGGGATGCAGCCGGCCTGAGCCGCGCAGACCGAGGGGCTGGAGAGCGCCAGGGCCAGGTGCTCCAGGTCGATGCCGCCGGGCGAGGAGAACTTCATCCGGTTCTCGGCGGCCGAACCGAACAGCGACCAGTTCCACGACCGGGCGAAGAGATCGACGTCTCCAGCCAGCTCGCCCGAGACCCGATAGGTGTCGACCTGCTGGTTGCTGATCCGGTTTCCGACCTGCGGCGTGAAGATCTGGATGTTCCAGGCCTGATTGGCCGCGAAGCCGACGCCGAAGGGGTTGTATTGCTGGTTGGCGGCGATGGCGAAGCCGCGATAGGTGCCGGCCGTGCCGCCGATCGACAGGTTGGTCGGCGAGAACACCTGCTGCGAGTTGCGGCGATTGAACATCGCGTCCAGCGTCAGCTTGACGTGGTCGGTCAGGTCCTGGTCGACGCGGGCGAAGAGGCCGTAGCGCTCGCTGGGGCCCACAGCGTAAACGCCCTGCGCCATGGTGTTGTAGTAGTCGTCCGGCAGGGCGGCGCGGTGGTAACTGGCCAGCCCCGTCGCGACGGTGACGCCGACATTCTGGGTCAGGGGCGAGGCCGTCGTCGACAAGCCCGGCAGGATGTAGAGCCCGCGCGGGCTGGACGGCGCGGCGCTAAGGTTGGCGGGCCCGGCGGTCAGCGACACCTGGGTCAGGTCGCGGTCCTTGGTCTCGACCGGATCATCGGTGACATAGGTGGCCGACACCATCACCGAGCCGCGCTCGAAGCGATGGCCCCAGTTGGTCACCAGGCTCCAGGATTCGCCGTCGCCACGCGAGGAGACGCCGTACTTGGTCTCGACGTTCAGGCCTTGCAGGTTGCTGCGGGTCTTCAGGTTGACGACGCCGGCGATGGCGTCGGCGCCGTAGATGGCCGAGGCGCCGTCCTGCAGCACCTCCATGCTGCCGATCATGCCGATCGGAATCGTGTTGAGGTCGACGAAGTCGCGGATGCCGCGCGCGCCCACGCCGTCCACCCAGCGGTGGCCGTCGACCAGAACCAGGGTGCGGTCGGCCGCGCCGTCCGAGTTGGCCAGGTAGCGCAGGCTGATCGAGCTGCCGCCGTACGACGTGCCCTGGGTGCCGTTGGAATTGTAGCTGACGCCGGCGCTGGGCAGCTTCTGCAACAGCTCGCCGACCGAGGACACCGCTGCCCGCTGCAGGTCTTCCTCGGTGATGCTGGTCAGCTCGCCGACCGAGTCGGCGTCCTTGCGGCGGGTCTTGGAGCCCGTGACGATGATGGTGTCGACAGTCGCCACGTCCGACGCGCCGGCCGACGGCGCGGCGGGCGCGATTTGAGCGATGGCGTGACCCGAGGTCCCCGCGAGAAGAGCCAGAACCGAAGCGCTCAAATAGATAGCGGACAGCTTTTTCAACGGAGATCCCCCTCCTGGCCGTCGGCGACCGCCGGCGGCTAAGTTGCGCGGCTTTCCACCGCTCATTCGGAGGCTAGGGTCGGTTACCTGTCACGATGTTGTCGCGGACCCGGCGATAGTCGTCGGTGTGATCGGGTCCGATCGCGGCGCGCCAGTCCTGCACCATGCGCTCGCGCCGCATCTGGTCGAGATTGGCCAGCAGCGAAGGGCCCACCTCGATCGGCCGGGCGATCGAAGGGTCCGGGCCCGGCACGCCCGCGCCGCCCAGGTCCGTCCGCACCGGAGTCAGGCTGGTGCGGGCCAGCAGGGCCTGGCCCTCCGGCGACAGCATGAAGTCCAGGAACAGCTTGGCGGCGTTGGGATGCCGCGCCTTGGCCGACACGAAGGCGATGCGCGACATCACCAGCGTGTAGTCGCTGGGAAAGATCACGCGCAGGTTCGGGTTCTTGCGTTGCTCCTCCAGCGCATAGGAGCCGATGACGTTGTAGCCCAGCACGGTGTCGCCCCGGCTGACGCCCTCCAGCAGGGTGGCCGTGGACTCGTAGAGCCGCGGCCGGCTCGCGCCGATCGCCCGGTTCAAGGCCAGGGTGTCGGCGGAAGCCTGTCGGTCCTGCGAATAATAGAGGAAGCCCACGCCGGACCGGGCCGGGTTGAAGGTGCCGATCGAGCCCTTCAGCCGGCCGCTCTCCAGGGCCTGACGCAGCTCGGCGTGACTGCGCGGCGCCTGACTTTCGGGCAATCGGCGCCGGTCGTGGACGAAGACAATGGGCTCGGCGGTGACGCCATAGCCCTGGTTCTTCCAAACCGTCCACGGCGGCAGCATCGCCTTGTCGGGTGCGACGAAGGTCTGGGCGTAGCCGTCGTTGATCAACTTGATCTGCAGATCCATCGCCGAACTCCAGACGAGATCGGCCGTGGACGCGCCGGCGGCGCTCTCGGTCAGGTATCGGGCGTAGAGTTCGGCGGAATTCTGCCGCAGGAACGAGACCCGCACCGCCGGATTGGCGCGCTGGAACGCGGCCAGGACGGGGCTGATCTCCATGTCGCCGGTGTTGGCGTAGATGGTCAGCGCCCCCTCGCGGGCCGCCGCCTTCCGCAGGCCGCGGCGCGACCAGGCCTGGGCGTCGAAGGGCCCGCCAGGCGCGCATCCGGCGACCAGACCGGCGAGCGGCGCGAGCATCAGCTGTCGTCGAAGCATGGAGGCCGCCTTGTTCCCTGCCGGCGAACTTGCATGATAGGGCGGAGTCGTCCAGCCGGGGAGCCAGACAGACATGAGGCTTCTCTTCGTCGAAGACGACAAGGCTCTGGGCCGGGGCGTGGTCGCCTTCCTGCGGTCCGAGCAGTTCACCGTCGACTGGGTCACCGACGGCGAGACGGCGCTGGAGCAACTGGCCGAGCCCTATTCCGTCATCGTCCTGGATCTGGGCCTGCCCGACATCAGCGGTCTGGAAGTGCTGGTCCGGTTGCGACGCGCCGGCAACCGCACGCCGCTGCTGATCCTGACCGCGCGCGACACGTTGAAGGACAAGGTCGGCGGCCTGGACCTGGGCGCCGACGACTACATGCTCAAGCCGTTCGAGCTGGAAGAGCTGGCCGCGCGCATCCGCGCCCTGGCCCGCCGTCGGGGCGGAGACCCCTCCCCCGTCCTGACCGTCGGCTCCCTGACCGTCGATCGCAACGGCGCCCGGGCCTATGTCGACGGCCGCGACCTGGAGCTGCGCCGCCGCGAGCACACCGTGCTGCTGGTGCTGGCCGCCAACGCCGGCAAGGTGGTCTCGCGCCGCCGACTGACGGGCGAGATCTTCGGCCATGACGACGAAGCCGGCCCCAACGCGCTGGACGTCTATGTCGGCCGGGTCCGCCGCAAGCTCGAGCCGAACGGTCCCAAGATCCTGACCCTGCGCGGCCAGGGTTACGTGCTGCAGGTTCCATGATCCGCTTCCGGTCGCTGACCGTCCGGCTGCTGCTGGCGCTGGTGATTCCGCTGATCGTCTCGGCCGCCCTGATCGGGATCGGCGACGCCTGGGTGACCCGCCGGGTGGTCGACTACACCTCCGACCGTCTGCTGGGCGGCTCGGTGCGCGCCATCGCCGAGTCCGTCACGGTCGAGAACGGTCAGGTGCGCGTCGACCTGCCGCCGTGGGCCTTCGGCCTGCTCGACAGCCCCCAGCGCGACAGCGTGTTCTACAGCGTCCGGCAGTCGGGGCGCACCCTGACCGGCTATGCCGACCTGCCCGACTTCGACCGCGAGGCCATCGCCACGCGCGGACCGGTGTTCCGCACCCTCACCTACCAGGGCCGCCAGGTGCGCCAGTCGGCCGAGGCCTTGCGGGCGCCCGGAGCCGCCGCGCCGGTCATCATCTCCGTGGCCCAGACCATGGAGTCCCGCACCGCCGTGCGAGGCACGCTGATGACCACCGTCGGCCTGATCGAGGCCGGCCTGATCGGCCTGGTGGCGCTGCTGATCTGGCCCGCCGCCCGCTGGAGCCTGCGCCCGCTGCAGGGCCTGCGCCGCCGCCTGTCGGAACGCTCCGACGCCCGCGATCCGGACTTCACCCCCGTCGCGGTCGACGACGTGCCGCGCGAGCTGCAGTCGGTCGTCGTGGCCTTCAACACCCTGCTGGGCCAGCTGGAACGCTCGGTCGACGGCGTACGCCGCTTCACGGCCGACGCCTCGCACCAGATCCGCACGCCGTTGGCGATCCTCAAGACCCACCTGACCCTGCTGGCGCGCGGCAAACGTCCGGCCGCCGACCGCGAATCCCTGGTCGATGCTCTGGAAGCCGTCGACCGCCTCCAGCGCCTGATCGAGCAGCTCCTGGCCCTGGCCCGCGCCGAAGCGGCCGAGGCCGACGGCCGCCAGGAGTCCGACCTCGCCGCCTGCGCCGCCAGCCTTGTGGCCCGCTGTCGGGACCGCGCCACGGCGGCCGGGAAGTCGCTGACGCTGAGGTCCGCTACGGATGAGGTCCGCGTGGCCCTGACCGGCGCGCTCGTCGAACAAATCCTCGAGAACCTAATCGATAACGCCCTGCGTTACGGCGGTCCCACGGTCGTCGTCGAGATCGACCTGCAGCCGGACGCCGCGATCCTGGCGGTCGAAGACGATGGTCCGGGGCTGCCGGACGGCCTGACCCGCCGCCCCTTCGAGCGGTTCTCGCGCGGGCCGCACAGCGAAGGCCTCGGAAGCGGTCTTGGTCTGTCGATCGTCAAGGCGCTCGCCGCCCGCGCGGGCGGCGACGCGACGCTGGCCAATCTGCCGGGCGGCGGCCTGAAGGTCATCATTCGCCTGCCGAGACTGGATCTGGTCGCGGCCTGAAGGCCGTCAGGCGCGACGAGCCCGTAACACGGCGGTCAACAGCACCGAGCCGATCAGCACCAGTTCGCCGGCGTTGCCCAGCCAGAAGACGCCCGAGCCCGCCGCGCCGAACATCGCCAAGGCGCCGAGGCACAGCCACGGCCAGCCCTCGCGTCGCCACAGGAGCGCGCCGACGCCGATCAGCACCAAGACCGTCAGGATGGCCGGCACGGGCGGCCCGGCCGCCGCGTTGGCGTAGCGCAACGTGCCCGCATATTCCCGCAGCTCCAGCTTCAGGTGGATGATCTCGGAATAGATCCCGACGGCGATCAGCACGCCCGTCAGCGCCCACACCCAGGCCCGGCGGCGCAGATCGGCGATGCCGAACACGATCGGGATCAGCAGCGGCGTGAGCACCGCGTGGGCGACATAGCGCGGCACGGAAAGACCCCGCAGCAGCTCCCCGGCGCCGATCATCGACCCGGCCGCGACGATAGCGTTGTCCCAGCACAGCGCGACGACGACGGCGGTCAGCAGCCAAAGACGTAGAACGCCGGAAGCGACAGCGGCGGCCAACATGCCCGCGGCCAGCAGCCAGAAGACTAAGGTGATCACAGGGCGCTCCGTCCGCTTCGCCGTCGTGGGCAGCGTCAGAGACTAGGCGGACGCGCGACGATCGGAACTGTCGATGAGAAGAGTTGTCGCCACACGACCAACAAAGGAGCGGCGCCGCTCGCAACCGCCGACTTCGCAACTATTGAGTTAATTGATTGATTTAAAAGGATAATTTCCTGGCGCGCCCTGCTGGATTCGAACCAGCGACCGCTCGCTTAGAAGGCGAGTGCTCTATCCAGCTGAGCTAAGGGCGCGGACCGGGGAAGTCTGCGGCCTGGACCCTAGTGGGTCCAGGGTTGGCGGCGGCCAGCGGCGAAGTTGTCGGCGTAGGCCTTGAGAACGCGCTTGGGGGTCTTGGGCTCGAACAGCTGAAACGCCAGGCCATTGGTCTGGGCGTAGGCGACGGCCTCTTCCTTGGTCTCGAAGGTCAGACGCACCTGGCCGTTCATGTCGCTCGACTGGGTCCAGCCCATCAGCGGATCGGAACGGCGCGCCGAGGCCGGCTCGAATTCCAGCACCCAGTCCTTGGTCTTGGCCTTGCCGGACTGCATGGCGGTCTTGGCGGGGCGATAGATGCGAGCCAGCATGAGCATCTCTCTCTTGATCTTGGGCCGATGGTCGGAGCGGCAGGATTTGAACCTGCGACATCCTGGTCCCAAACCAGGCGCGCTACCAGACTGCGCTACGCTCCGAAACACCGGCAGGCGGGTGCTCTACAAGGGTTCGCCGTCGGGATCAAACACGAACCGGCGGCGGGCGACGAACGATCAGCCTTTCGGGAAAATCCGATGCAGGACGCGGTCGCCCGGCAGGACGCCCAACTGGGCCGCGCGGCCGCCGGCGATCTCGAGCACGCCCAGGATGGGACCGCCCGAGGCCAGAGGCGTCTCGTCGTGCGGCCGGGCGTTGCGGGCGATCGACAGCACCCGGCCATCGGCCGAGATGTAGAGGATGTCGAGCGGGATAAGGGTGTTCTTCATCCAGAACGCGGCCGGCTGCGGCTTGGCGTAGGTGAAGAGCATGCCGCGATCGGGCGCCAGCGCTTTGCGGAACATCAGCCCGCGCTTCTGCTGGGCCGGCGTGGCGGCGATCTCGACCTGGAACTTCGCCCTGCCCTTGCCTGTGACGATCTCGAGCGGCTCCAGCCTGGCCGGAGGCGCGGCTCGGGCGCCATCGCCGGCGAACAGTCCGCCCGCCAGCAAGACGGCCAGGAGCGCTCGCCGCTGAATTCCGCCGATCATCGCCACACGCGGTCTCCGCTTTCACCGGAACCCGAGCGTGAGGCGCGGGACCGCGAACAGCCTAGCGCGCTGCGGGTGACGACGGAAAGACCGCTCCGACGGGCCGTCAGGATTCGCCGGGTGAGATCTCGGCGACGACCAGGCCCTTGGGTCCCTTGGCGAACCGCACGAGCACGTCGTCACCCGGCTGGAGATCCTCCAGCCCGCCGCGACGCAGGGTCTCGATATGGACGAAGATGTCCCCGGGTTCGGCGTCCCGAACCACGAAGCCATAGCCCTTCGTGCGGTTGAACCACTTGACCTTGGCGTGCTCGGCGGGCCCTTCGGGCGTCAACGCCTGGCGAGCGCCGCCGCTGTCCATCCCCGATCGGAAGCCGCTGGCGAAGCCTTCGCGGTCCCGGCGCGGGCCGGGTTCGGCGAAGCTGCGCCTGGGGCGCTCCAACGGCGAGGGCGCGGAGCTTTCGTCGAGATCGACGACTTCGCTGACCTGCCATCCCTTGGGCCGACGCACCACGTCGCAGACGATCACGGCGCCTTCCAGCGCCGTCTCTCGCCCGCAATTGCGCAGCGACGTCACATGAAGAAGCACGTCCTTGAGGCCGGTCTGGCCGGGGTCGTCAGGAACGATGAACCCGTAACCCTTGCCAGCGTCGAACCATTTGACGCGCCCGCTGATGCGCACGAGGTCTTCATGCGCCCCCGCGCTCTCGAAATCGTAACCAGACATCCCACCCCTCTGGCTCCCCCCATCAGCCCAACGGGGAGAGCGCCACAAGAATAACACTGTTCTCGCGTAAGGAGAGCCGTCAATGGCGAATTCGCGTCAAATGCACGCGTTTTGGCCCGCCGCGACATTTCGTCGCGGTGTCAAGTTGGAAACAATTCTGAAATACAGCCGCAGAT
Organism: Caulobacter sp. GW821-FHT10F06; assembly: GCF_058809215.1. NCBI lineage: Bacteria > Pseudomonadati > Pseudomonadota > Alphaproteobacteria > Caulobacterales > Caulobacteraceae > Caulobacter > Caulobacter sp. GW821-FHT10F06. The sequence goes on from NZ_JBXASK010000008.1 coordinate 155,704, forward strand.
GGCGGCGAAGCGCGAAGGTGGTAGTCCCTAGGGGAGTCGAACCCCTCTCTCCAGAATGAAAATCTGGCGTCCTAACCGATAGACGAAGGGACCACATCGCCGTCCGGGACGGTGACATCGTCGGGTAGTCGAATTGAAGACCTCGCGGGTGGTAGTCCCTAGGGGAGTCGAACCCCTCTCTCCAGAATGAAAATCTGGCGTCCTAACCGATAGACGAAGGGACCACGGCCCCGCGAGGAAGCGGGTGTATAGCCGCGCCCTTTGGGACACGCAAGCCGCCGTCGGGCATTTTTTCAGCTCATCCACATGCGGAGCGCCAAGGGCGATCCGGCGTGGTCCAGCCTAGTCCCGGCGCGAGAAGTCGCGGGGATCGGCGGCGTCCTCGATCTCGAGCTGAACGCCGTTGCGGCCCATGTAATCGTCGGGTTTCAGCTTGCCGGCGACATGCAGCGCGCCGCCGCCCGACAGCAGCCGACGCCCCAGATCGGTTTCGGCGCTGCGCCACGAGATGGCCTTCAGGCGCTCGCCTGTCGGACCGACCAGATCCATGCGCACATGCCCGCCCTTCAGCGCCATTACACGGTCGGGCCGCACGCCGGTCAGGGCGAACATCGGCTCGGGATTGCCAGGGCCGAACGGCGCCAGGCGCTGGAAGTCCTCGTAAAGCGCGCGATCCGCGCCCCGCGGCTGGACCAGGGCGTCGATCTCGACCGCCTCGGGCCCCACGGCCTCCATCTCGCCCGCCAGGCGCTCCTCCAGGAAGGCGCGAAGCTCGGGAATCATCTCGGGACGGATGGAGAGCCCGGCCGCCATGGCGTGCCCTCCCCCCGCCATCAGCAGACCCTCCTCGAACGCAGCCTGTATGGCGCGGCCCAGATTGACGCCCGGCTGCGAGCGGCCCGAGCCCTTGCCGACATTGGCGGCGCGGTCGATGCCGATCACCACCACCGGCTTGCGGTAGCGCTCGCGCAGGCGCCCTGCCACGATGCCGATAACGCCGGGATGCCAGTCCTCGCCGGCGACCACGATTACCGGGGCGTCGGGATTGAAGTTGCTGCCGCGCTCCAGCACGGCGGCGGCCTCCTCGACCACGCCGGCCTCGACGGCCTTGCGCTCGGTGTTGAGGGCGTCCAGCTCCTCGGCCAGCGCCTGAGCCTCGATCGGATCGTCCGTGGACAGAAGGCGCGCGCCGAGGTCGGAGCGACCGATGCGCCCACCGGCGTTGATGCGCGGCCCCAGGATGAAGCCGGCATGGAAGACAGACGCCGGTCCGGAACCCTTGCCGACCTCGAACAGGGCCTTCAAGCCGGGATTGCCCCAGCTGGACATGGTGCGCAGACCAAGCGTCGTCAGGGCGCGGTTGAAGCCGACCAGCTGGGTGACGTCGCAGACCTCGCCCATGGCCACCAGATCCAGCCACTGGCGAAGATCGGGTTCCTTGCGGTCGTCATTGAACAGGCCGCGCTTGCGGGCCTCGCGATTCAGCGCCGCCAGCAGCACGAAGGTGACGCCGGCGGCGGCCAACACGCCCTGTCCGCTCTGGCAGCCCGGGCGATTGGGATTGACCACGGCGGCGGCGGCCGGCGGGTCCTCGCGCATCATGTGGTGGTCGATGACCACCACCTCCAGCCCGATGGTCGTCGCGCTGGCGATGGCGTCATAGGCGGCCGCGCCGCAGTCCAGGGTGACGACGAGGTCAGCGCCAGTGTCGCGGATGGTCTTGAACGCCGCCGGGCTGGGGCCGTAGCCCTCGGTCAGGCGGTCGGGGATGTAGATCGGCAACTCCACGCCCATGTGCCGGAACCAGCGCACCAACTGGGCGGCGCTGGTGGCGCCGTCGACGTCATAGTCGGCGAACACCATGATCGAGCGGCCGTTTTCCAGCGCGTCGATCAGGATCTCGGCGGCCCGATCCATGTCGGTGAAGCTGGACGGATCGGGAAACAGGGCCTTCAGGGTCGGACGCAGATAGTGGTCGGCGTCGTCCAGGCCCACGCCGCGCGAGGCCAGGGCCCGGGCCAAGGGCTCGGACAGGCCGTGGGACTGCTGGTGGCCGCGCACGATGGCCGGATCGGCCGCGCGCTCGCGCCAGGCCCGGCCGCTCAGCGATCGCCCGACGCCCAGGAAGGCCTCGGGCGTGAGCGGAACGTGGCCATCGGCGGCCATGCTAGAAAACCCCAAGGGCGGCGGCGGTAAGCATCGGACGAGTCTATCCCTTTCCGGGGATTCGCTCCATGCGCCGCGCCGACGTCAGGATCGGTCGCCAGAGGGCGCCTTCAGCCCGCGCTCAGCGTCGCCACCTGGTCGACCTCGTTGGCCGAGCCCAGCACCACCGGCACCCGCTGGTGCAGCTTGGTCGGCTGCAGGTCGAGGATCGCGCTCGCGCCGTCGGTGGACTTGCCGCCCGCGCGCTCGACGATCAGCGACATCGGGTTGGCTTCGTAAAGCAGGCGCAGCTTGCCGGGCTTGTCGGGCTCGCGGGCGTCCCACGGGTACATGAAGATACCGCCGCGCATCAGGATGCGGTGGACGTCGGCGACCATCGAGGCCACCCAGCGCATGTTGAAGTTCTTGCCCCGCGGACCGGTCTTGCCGGCCAGGCAACCGTCGATATAGGCGCGCACGGGCGGCGCCCAGTGGCGCTGGTTGGACATGTTGATCGCGAACTCGGCGGTGTCGGCGCTGATCGCCACCGTCTCGTGGGTCCGCAGCCAGCGGCCATCGGCGTCCATCGTGAAGCCGTAGACGCCCTTGGCCAGGGTCAGGACCAGCATGGTCTGGGGACCATAGACCACATAGCCGGCGGCGACCTGCTGGCGGCCCGGCAGCAGGAAATCGGCTTCGGTCGGTTCGTGGCCGGTCGGCGCGGGCAGGATCGAGAAGATCGTCCCCACCGAGACATTGACGTCGATATTGCTGGAGCCGTCCAGCGGATCGAAGGTCACCAGGAAGCCGCCGGTCCGGCCGGTGGTCTCGATCTCTTCCAGCTCCTCGGACGCCAGGCCCGCCACCGCCGGGCAGGCCTTCAGCGCGTCGCGCAGGATGTCGTTGGTGATGATGTCGAGCTTCTTCTGCTCTTCGTCCTGGACGTTGACCTGTCCCGCCGCGCCCAGGCTGCCCGAGATGGCGCCGGAGGCCACGACCCTGCTGATCTGGACACAGGCCTGGGCGATGACCGCGACGACGTCCTTGACCGTCTCGTCGGGCGTCTGCTCGGCGGCCAGGTGTCCGGCGAGATCAATCAGAGCGGTCATGCGGTGTTCCGGAGGCTGCAGGGATTCGCCGTGACCTTAGCCGCTGGCGTGTGACGATCCTACACCCGGCGCTTCATCCGGACTTCACGGACCGTGCCGGTCGAAGAATTCATCACCAAGGTGTGGGTGTGCACGAAGCCGTTCTTGTAGACGACGCCTTCCAGCAGGTTGCCCCAGGTCACGCCGGTGGCCGCGAAGATGGCGTCGGCGCGAACGATGTCGTGCAGGTCGTACTTCTTGTCGAGCTCGGTGATGCCCCACTTGGCGGCGCGGGATTTCTCGTCGCTGTTGCGGAACAGCAGCCGGCCCTGAAACTGGCCGCCGACGCACTTCAGCGCCGCGCAGGCCAGCACGCCCTCGGGCGCGCCGCCGGAGCCGACATAGAGGTCGATGCCGGTCGAGGGATCGGTGGTGCTGATCACGCCAGCCACGTCGCCATCGGTGATCAGATAGAGCCGCGCGCCGACCGAGCGGATGCTGGCGATGATCTCGGCGTGGCGCGGACGGTCCAGCACGCAGACGGTGATCTGTGAGGTCTCGACGCCCTTGGCGGCGGCGATGGCCTTGATGTTGTCGGCGGGAGACTTGTCCAGATCGATGACGCCGACCGGCAGGCCGGGCCCACAGGCGATCTTGTCCATATAGGTGTCGGGCGCGTTGAGCAGCGTGCCCTTGGGGGCCCAGGCCATCACGGCCAGGGCGTTGGGCATGGCCTTGGCGGCCAGGGTGGTGCCTTCCAGGGGGTCCAGCGCGATGTCGATCGCCGGGCCTTTGCCCGTGCCGACCTTCTCGCCGATATAGAGCATTGGGGCTTCGTCGCGCTCGCCCTCGCCGATGACGATCTCGCCGTCGATGGTCAGCTCGTTGAGCGCGTTGCGCATTGCGTCGACGGCGGCCTGGTCGGCGGCCTTCTCGTCGCCGCGACCGACCATGGTCCAGGACGCGATGGCGGCGGCTTCGGTCACGCGAACCGCGTCCAGGACCAGCGAGCGGTCCAGGGTCTTCGAACTCATCAACGTCTCCCAGCCTGTCGAGGCCTAATCCCGGCCGCTTCGCGCGGCTCTCAGATGCGCGCGACGCGCAAAAGGCGGGGACGCTCTAACACGGCGCGCAATTTTTCGATGCGTGTAATCGCATCCAGGAGATTGGATTCGGGTGTGGCGTGCGTAACAAGCACGATCGGCACCCCGCCCGCCCCTTCGACGGGCTTCTGCAGGAAGCTGTCGATCGACACCCCGCATTCGGCCAGGGTCTCGGAGATGGCGGCGATGGCGCCCGGCTCGTCGCGCACCATGATCCGCAGATAGGCCTTGCCCACCGTGCGGCTGGGATCGACGGCGATGAAGGGCTTCAGGTCGCCGGCCGGGGCCTGGAACACCGGACGCACCGCGCCGGTCATCACGTCGGCGATGTCGGCGGCCACGGCGGCAGCGGTCGGACCCGCGCCGGCGCCCGGTCCCTGCACGAAGATGCGGCCCACGCGGCGACCTTCGATGAACAGCGCGTTGAGCGCGCCGCCGGCCTGGGCCAGCGGATGCTCCAGCGGGGCCAGCGACGGGTGCACCTTCACGGCCACGCCGTCGGCGGTGCGCGAGGCCGAGGCCACCAGCTTGATCCGGTAGCCCAGGTCCTTGGCCAGCTTGATGTCCAGCAGCTCGACGTTCGAGATGCCCTCGATCTCGGCGGCGGCGAAGTTGGGGGCGCAGCCGAAGGCCAGGGCCGCCAGGATGCTGATCTTGTGACCGGCGTCGAAGCCGCCGACGTCCATGGTCGGATCGGCCTCGGCGTAGCCCAGGGCCTGGGCCTCGCGCAGCACGTCGGCGAACGAGCGGCCGGTCTTCTCCATCTCGCTGAGGATGAAGTTGCAGGTGCCGTTGAGGATGCCGGCGACGGAGTCGATGTCGTCGCCGACCAGGGCCTCGCGCATCATCTTCACGGCCGGTACGCCGCCCATGACGGCGGCTTCGAACAGCAGCGGCACGCCTTGCGATTCCGCCAGGGCGGCCAGTTCGGCGCCGTGCTCGGCGATCAGGGCCTTGTTGGCAGTGACGACCGGCTTGCCGGCCTTCAGCGCGGTCTCGACGGCGGCCTTGGCCGGGCCGTCCGAACCGCCGACCAGCTCGACGAAGAGGTCAATGTCCGGCGAGGCGGCCAGGGCCACCGGATCGTCGAACCAGGCGAGGCCCGAGATGTCGACCGTGCGCGGCCGCGACTTGGAACGCGCCGAGACGGCGGTGACGACGGCGCTGTCGCCGGCCGGGGCGAAGTTGGGGCGATCGGCCAGGAACTGCAGCAGACCGCCGCCGACCGTGCCAAGTCCCGCGACGCCGACTCGCCAGGTTTTCTTCGTCATCTTCGAATCCTATCGCGGGACCGGAACGCCGCTCCCGCGGCGCTCCGTCTCTAAAGTCCAGTTTGGAGCGGTCGATTAGACCGGCTCCATCGAATTGTGGTGCTTGGCCAGGATGGTGTCGGCGTTCGTGATGAACTTCTTCACGTTGCGCGCGGCCTGGCGGATGCGGTGTTCGTTTTCGACCAGGCCGATGCGGACATAGCCCTCGCCATATTCGCCAAAGCCGACGCCCGGAGCCACGGCGACGCCGGCCTCCTCGATCAGCAGTTTGGAGAACACCATCGAGCCGGCTTCGCGATAGGCCTCGGGGATCTTGGCCCAGGCGAACATCGAGGCGGGCGGATTGGGGATGTCCCAGCCGGCACGCGCCATCGACGACACCAGGGTGTCGCGGCGGCTCTTATAGATGCCGCGGATCTCGTCGACGCAGTCCTGAGGCCCGTTCAGCGCCGCGGCGGCGGCCACCTGCACGGGGGTATAGGCGCCGTAGTCCAGATAGGACTTCACGCGCGCCAGGGCGGCGCAGATGCGGGCGTTGCCGACCACCATGCCCACCCGCCAGCCGGCCATGGCGTAGGTCTTGGACAGCGAGTTGACCTCGACGGCGATGTCCTTGGCGCCATCGACCTGCAGGATCGACGGCGGCGGATTGTTCTCGAAATAGATCTCGCCATAGGCCACGTCGCTGATCACCAGCAGGTCGTGCTTCTTCGCGAGCGCCACGGCGTCCTTGTAGAACTCCAGGTCCACCGACTGGGCGGTCGGGTTGGAGGGATAGGACAGGATCAGCACGCTGGGCGGCGGCACCGAGTGCTTCACCGCGCGGCTGATGTTGGACAGATAGTCCTCCGGGCTCAGGGCCGGCACGTGGCGGATGACGCCGCCGGCCATGATGAAGCCGAAGGCGTGGATCGGATAGGCCGGGTTCGGGCAGATGATCACGTCGCCCGGCGCGGTCAGGGCCTGGGCCAGGTTGGCGAAGCCTTCCTTGGAGCCCAGGGTCGAGATCACCTCGGTGTCGGGGTTCAGCTTCACGCCGAAGCGGCGATCGTAATAGCCGGCCATGGCGCGACGCAGGCCCGGAATGCCCTTGGACGCCGAATAGCGGCCAGCCTTGGGGTCGCGGGCGGTCTCGATCAGCTTGTCGACGATGTGCTTGGGCGTCGGCATGTCGGGATTGCCCATGCCGAAGTCGATGATGTCGGTGCCCTCGGCGCGCAGGCGCGCCTTGATCTTGTTGACCTCCTCGAAAACGTACGGAGGCAGTCGGCGGATACGATGAAAATCGGTGCTCATTTGGGGCTCTGTGCGCCGCTCCGGCGCGTCGGGAGCGAAAGTCGGGCATGGATAGACCCCGAGCGGGGTCGCGCCAAGCCAGTTCAAGGAAGATTATGCCTTCGCCGGCCTATTTAGGCTGCGACGAAGGCGCGCTAGCTCGGCCACGCGCCGCCTTTGCGAAGGCCTCGGTGTCCGCGCGATCGGCTTCGGTCGGCGCGCCGAAGTCCGGAGCCTTGCCCGCGGCGCGGGTCTTGGCGGCGTAGCCTTCGGTATCGTTCAACTTGAACGTCTCGGGCGCGGCGTCGCGGCGCAGCTTGTCGGCGGCGGCCTGCTGGGCGGTCACGGCGGCGCGATAGGCGCCCGGCGCGCGGACGTCGGTCGGGATTTCCGGGATGTCGGCGAAGGTCGGGCGGCGGCCGTGCTGATGGGCGGCGGCCCGGGTCTGCCCGGCCACCGGCGAGCTGGGATCGACCTGCGCGGCGGAGAACGGCGTCGCGCAGCCGGCCACGGCCAAGGCCGTGAAACCCATAAGCACGCCGAGACGTACGATTTTGCCGGTTTCGCCGTTCATCTTGTCTCTGGTCTTATGCGATGATCGCGGCGAACGAAAGACCGTCCAGGTCAGTTGCTGACCTGACGGGGAAAAGAAACGGGAAGGACCAGCATGGCCACGGCGAAAACACCGACCAAGCCTAAGAAAGCGTCCACGCCCAAGGCGCAGTCGGCTACGCCGAAGCCTCCCGCCAAACCCAAGACCAAGGCCGCAGCGCCGCCGCCCGTCGAGGATGCGCCCAAGGCCGCGCCTCAGCCCGAATCGACGGCCAAGGCCTGGGTCCCGCCGGTCCCGCCCACGTTCGACGCGGTGATCTCGCCCGATCAGCGGCAGATGCTGGAGAAGCTGTCGGCCAACCTGGCCCGCGCCGCCGTCACCGCCCAGGGCGCCATCGCCGAGGCGGCCTTGCGCCAGGCCGACCGCCCCGCCGCCCTGACGCCCGACCCCTTCCACGTCGCGCCGGCCATGAACGAGGTGATGTCGCGCCTGGCCGCCCAGCCCGACCGCCTGCTGCGAGCCCAGGCCGACCTCTTCAGCCGCTACATGGATCTCTGGCAGTCGGCCGCCCGCCGCGCCGCCGGCGAGGAGACCCAGCCGATCGTCGCGCCCGCCGCCGGCGACAAGCGCTTCAATGACCCCGACTGGGTGTCGAACCCGATGTTCGACATGATGAAGCAGTCCTATCTGCTGTCCTCGAACTGGCTGAACACCCTGATCTCCGAGGTCGAGGGCGTCGAACCGGCCACCAAGCGCCGGGTCGAGTTCTTCACCAAGATGCTGACCGACGCCTTCTCGCCGTCGAACTTCCTGATCTCCAACCCCGCGGCCCTGCGCGAAGTGGCCCAGACCAATGGCGAGAGCCTGGTGCGCGGCATGGAGAACTTCGCCGCCGACCTGGAGCGCGGCGGCGGCCAGCTGGCCATCAGCCAGACCGACCTGGACAAGTTCAAGGTGGGCGAGAACGTCGCCACCGCGCCGGGCAAGGTGGTCTACCAAAACGACATCCTGCAGCTGCTGCAGTTCGATCCGACCACGGATCAGGTCCACGAGATCCCGCTGCTGATCTTCCCGCCGTGGATCAACAAGTTCTACATCATGGACCTGCGGCCCGAGAACTCGATGATCCGCTGGCTGACCAGCCAGGGCTTCACGGTGTTCGTCGCCTCCTGGGTCAATCCTGACGCTAAACTGGCCGCCAAGACCTTCGAGGACTACCTGCTGGAGGGCGTCTATGACGCCACCCAACAGGTCATGACCCAGACCGGCGTCGATAAGGTCAACACCGTCGGCTACTGCATCGGCGGCACCCTGCTCTCCTGCGCTCTGGCCCACATGGCCGCGCGAGGCGACGAGCGGATCAACTCGGCCACCTTCTTCGCCGCTCAGCAGGACTTCGCCGAGGCCGGCGACCTGTTGCTGTTCACCAACGAGGAATGGCTGCAGTCGATCGAGCAGCAGATGGACCAGACCGGCGGCTTCCTGCCCAGCCAGTCGATGGCCGACACCTTCAACGCCCTGCGCGGCAACGACCTGATCTGGTCGTTCTTCATCAGCAACTACCTGATGGGCAAGGAGCCCCGCCCCTTCGACCTGCTGTTCTGGAACGCCGACCAGACTCGCATGCCCAAGGCGCTGCACATGTTCTACCTGCGCAACTTCTACAAGGACAACGCCCTGGCGACGGGCGACCTGACCCTGGGCGGCGAGACGCTGGACCTCTCCAAGGTCAAGACGCCGATCTACGTCCAGTCGTCCAAGGACGATCACATCGCGCCCTATCGCAGCGTCTATCGCGGCGCGCGGGCCTTCGGCGGGCCGGTGACCTTCACCATGGCGGGTTCAGGCCACATCGCCGGCGTGATCAACCATCCCGACGCCAAGAAGTACCAGCACTGGACCAATGACAGCCTGCCTGCCTCTGTCGAAGGCTGGATCTCGGGCGCCCAGGAGCATCCTGGCTCGTGGTGGCCGCACTGGTCGACCTGGCTGAAGGCGCGGTCGGGACCGCTGATCCCCGCCCGCGATCCGGCCAAGGGCAAGCTGAAGCCGATCGAGGACGCGCCGGGCAGCTACGTGCGTGTCCGTTCGGACACCTGATCACCGATCAGGACATCGTCGGACACCGTTCGCCCAAAACTCGCCGAGATTGCGGTCGAGCTTGCCGCCATGCTCGCGATCAGCCGCCGCAGGACCCTGGGACTGATTCTGACCACGCCGACGTTCGGCGCGGCGGCGCCCGCGCATGACGGCGTCAGCCTGGCCAAGGCCGCGCGCGAACAGATCGGCGTCACCAAGGCCTATGACGCCAACTATCGGGCCATCTCCTACCCCGGCGGCGACGTCCTGCGCACCACCGGCGTCTGCGCCGACGTACTGGTGCGGGCCGCCCGCGACGCCTGGGACGTCGACCTGCAGCAGCGCGTGCACGAGGACATGCTGCGCGCCTTCAACGCCTATCCCTCCCGCGCCACCTGGGGCCTGAAGGAGCCCGACGCCAACATCGATCACCGCCGGGTGCTGAACCTGGAGACCTACCTCACCCGACAGGGCGCCCTGATCCGCCGCGCGCCCAAGCGCGAGGCCGGCGACAATTTCGACGCGCCGCGCCCGGGCGACATCCTGACCTGGCGCGTCTGGGGCGACCGCCCTCACCTGGGCATCGTCTCGCGCGGCCCCGAGGGCGTCCGCGTGGTCCACAACATCGGCTTCGGCGCCAAGGAAGAGCCGCTGTGGATGTTCAAGCTGCACACGGCGGTGGCGCACTACCGCTGGCGGGCGTGAGCTTGCGGTAAGGCACCCGATGCCTTACTTTTGGAAATGAGGTTCCATCGAGGACGCTATGGCCACCAAACTCTCGATCACCGCCAAGGGGCAAGTCACCCTGAAGAAATCGGTGCTGGATCACCTGGGGGTGCGCCCCGGACAAAAGGTCGACGTCAGCCTGCTGCCCAATGGACGGGTTGAGATCGCCGCGACCGGCGAAACGAATAAGCTGTCCAGCTTGCGCGGCATCCTGAAGCGCGAAGGGCAACGCATGGTCAGCATCGAGGAAATGCAGGATGCGATCGAGGCGAGCGCCTGCGGCGAATGAAGATCGCCTTAGACACCAACCTTGTCGTGCGCCTTGTCGTCGACGACAACGCCAGCCAAGTCGATCAGGTCGAAAGACTATTGGACCAAGCCGATGAAGTGATGGTTTCGATCATCACGCTTTGCGAAGTCGTTTGGGTGCTACGCCGCTCATATCGAATGTCACCGTCGGCGATCGCCTCCGCGCTAAGGCAAATTGGCAGTGCTGACGGGGTTACGCTTGATCGCCCTCTGTTTAACGCCGGCCTGGCCATGCTGGAACGCGGCGGCGATTTCGCGGATGGCTGCATCCTGTTCGAAGCCGACCGCGCCAAGTGCGATCGCCTCGCCACCTTCGACGAAGGCTTGATCGCGCTCAGCCAAGGCCGGGCGTCCTCTCCCTAAAGCGCCACCCTGAACTTCGGCCGCTCCCACGGAATCTCCACCGACGGCGGGTCGAACCCGGCGTCCTCGGCGCCCATGCGGCGGTAGAAGTCGGCGGCGCGTGGGTTGGACTTTATCAGCACCGACGCCGCACCCAAGGCCACGGCGCGGTCCTTCATGTGCGCGAACAGGCGCGAGCCGACGCCCCTGCCCTGGCGATCATTGGCGGTGAAGAACAGGTCCAGCTCCCAGCCGCTCGCGCCATGGATCAAGGCGTGGAAGCCGGCCAGGCCCGCCTCGTCCTCCAGCACCCACACCTCGTCGTCGCCGGAGAACCACCAGTCGCGCGCATAGGGCTGGATCATGGCCAGTTCGTCGGGGCGTTCGTAGCCGTTGCTGCCGGCCATCATCGCCCGCAGCGCCGGGATATCGGCGTCGACGGCGCGGCGGATCAAAGACCCGCCGCCTCCTCCAGGCCCAGGGCCAGATTGAGGTTCTGCACGGCCGCGCCCGAAGCGCCCTTGCCCAGGTTGTCGAGCAGGGCCACCAGGCGCGCCTGGCCGCTGGTGTCTGAGCCGAAGACGAAGATCTTCAGGCGGTTTGTGCCGTTCAGGCCTTCCGGATCGAGAGTCGTCATCGCCTTACACTCGTCCAGCGAGGCCACCTCGATGAACTGCTCGCCCTTGTAGTGGGCGGCGTAGGCGGCGTGGATGTCGGCCAGGGTGCGGCCGTCGTCCAGGGTCGACAGGTGCAACGGCAGCTCCACCAGCATGCCCTGGGCATAGCGCCCGACGGCCGGCGTGAAGATCGGCCGGGTCAGCAGCCCCCCGTGCTTCTGGATCTCGGGCACATGCTTGTGCGACAGGCCCAGGCCGTAGATCCGGTACGGGACCTTGGTGAAGTTCGGCGCGGTCTCGTCCTCGAACTCGGCGATCATCGCCTTGCCGCCGCCGGTGTAGCCCGACACGGCGTTGAACGAGAGCGGCAGCTCCGGCGGCAGGATGCCGGCCGAGACCAGCGGCCGGGTCAGGGCGATCGCGCCAGTGGAATAGCAGCCTGGATTGGAAATGCGCTTGGAGCCGGCGACCTTGGCGCGCTGCTGCTTGTCCAGTTCCGGAAAGCCGAACGCCCAATCGGGCGCGGTGCGATAGGCCGTCGAGGCGTCGATCACCACGGTGTTCGGATTGGTCACCAGGCCGACCGCCTCCTTGGAGGCCTCGTCGGGCAGGCACAGGATCACCGCGTCGGCGGCGTTGAGCATCTCAGCGCGGGCGATAGGGTCCTTGCGCTTGTCGGGGTCGATCGAGATCAGCTGCAGGTCGGTGCGACCGATCAGGCGCTCGCGGATCTGAAGACCCGTGGTGCCGACTTCGCCATCGATGAAGACCTTCGGGGTCATCGCGACCTCCAATCAATCCGGACAAAAGGACAAAGAAAAAGGCGCTTCGGTTTCCCGAAGCGCCCTCTTCCAAACACGGTGAACCGCGTTTAGCGCTTCGAGAACTGGAAGCTACGACGGGCCTTGGCCTTGCCGTACTTCTTACGCTCGACGACGCGGCTGTCGCGGGTCAGGAAGCCGTGCGGCTTCAGAACCGGGCGCAGCGCGGGTTCGTAGTAGGTCAGAGCCTTGGACAGGCCGTGGCGCACGGCGCCGGCCTGGCCCGACAGGCCCGAACCTTCAACCGACACGACGACGTCGAACTGACCCAGGCGGTCGGTGACCTCCAGGGGCTGAGCGATCATCATGCGCAGAACCGGACGAGCGAAGTAGATCGCCTGGTCGCGGCCGTTGATGGTGATGGTGCCCTTGCCGGGCTTGATCCAAACGCGAGCGATCGCGTTCTTGCGCTTGCCGGTCGCGTAGGCGCGGCCTTGGGCGTCGATCTTCGGTTCGGCCGGGGCGGCCGCTTCCGGGTTGCTGGACAGGCTGGCCAGCGCGTCAAAGCCTTGAGCTTCAGACATGACTTAGGCGCTCCGGGTGTTTTTGGCGTTGCGCGAGGCGAAATCGATCGCTTCCGGGCTCTGCGCTTGGTGCGGGTGCTCACCGTTGTTGTAGATGAGCAGGTGCGTCAGCTGCTTGCGAGCCAGCGGGCTCTCCTTGGGCAGCATGCGCTCGACGGCCTTTTCGAGGACACGTTCCGGGAAGCGGCCTTCCAGCAGCTTGCGCGGGGTGGTCGACTTGACGCCGCCCGGGTGACCGGTGTGGCGATAGTAAACCTTGTCGTCCATCTTCTTGCCGGTGAACTTCACCTTGTCGGCGTTGATCACGACGACGAAGTCGCCGCAGTCAACGTTCGGGGTGTAGTCGGGACGGTGCTTGCCGCGAAGACGCATGGCGATGAACGTCGCCAGACGACCGACAACGGCGTCCTGGGCGTCGACCACGATCCACTTCTTCTCGACCTCGGCGGGCTTCAGGGAAGCCGTGGTCTTTTGCATGGGATTGATCCGTATTCCTTGTGCGTCGGGAGCCAAGAAAGCGGATCCGTCTGCGTGAGGGGCGGCTGATACGTGAGGGTTCGCGCCCTGTCAACAATGCGCGCGCAAGAAACTCGACAAACCCTTATATCACAAGGGATTGCGCGATGTGGTATTATGATACCTCATCAAAGACTGTCATCCCGGGCAAGCGCAGCGCAGACCCGGGACCACCGCTAACGCCGGCGTTTCCGGCGATCCCGGCTCGGCGCGCTTCGCGCTTGGCCGGGATGACAGTTATTTGCGATCAAACCCATACGCGTAGCGCATGACCTGGAAGATATACGACTCCTCGACCACGCCATGCACCAGCCAGGCGCCGGGACCGTCGGCGAACACGCCCACGTCCTCGCCCGAGTGGGCGGCGCTGGGCAGGTTGGCCAGGGCCTGCTGGTGGTAGTCGACGTCGTCCATGTCTTCCTTGGCCGGATCGCCGCGCAGGTTCAGGCCTTCGGTCCCGCCCGGGCCGGTGGCGAAGCTGAGCACGGTGTAGGCCTTGCCGTCGCCGGCCAGGATCGGCTCGCCCTCGTTGCCGGCCAGACCCAGGATCGGCGCGTTGCGCGCGGCGTAGCCCGAGATCACCAGGCCGTGGCTGTGGTCGGCCGTGACGATGACCAGGGTGTCCTGCAGATCGACCTTGTCGAGCACCGCCTGGATGGCTTTCGAGAACTCGGCCGTCTCGGTCAGGGTCCGCTTGGCGTTGTTCAGGTGGCTGCCCATGTCGATCTTGCCGCCCTCGACCAGCAGGAAGTAGCCCTTGGGGTTCTTCGACAGCAGGTCGACCGCCTTGGTCGCCATCTGGGCCAGTGTCGGCACGCCCTCGCCCAGGATGCCGCGCTCCACCTCGTAGGGCAGGTGCTCGTTGGCGAAGAGGCCCAGCACCGGACCGGTCTTGGCCGGATCCAGCGCGGCCAGCTGGTCGGCGGTCGAGACATAGACGGCGCCCGGCGTCTTGCGCCACTCGGCGGTCAGGTCGCGACCGTCGCCACGCTTGCCGCCGGCGTCCTCAGGCAGGAAGCGCGAGCGCCCTCCCCCCAAGGCTACGTCCAGCCGCAGCTTGCCGGCGTCCAGCAGCTGGCTGGCGATGTCCTTGCAGCCGGCCTGCACGGCCTCGACCGGCATGTCGGTGTCGCCTTCCCAGTCGCGGTAGGCGGTGTGGGCGTAGACCCCGGCGGGGGTGGCGTGGGTGATGCGGGTGGTGGTCACCGCGCCGGTCGACAGGCCGTTGGCCTTGGCGATCTCGGCGATGGTTTCGACGCGTGCGCCCTTCTCGGTGGCGCACTGCTCGGGGATGGTCGCGCCGGTCAGGCCGATGACCTTGTTGCGGGTCTTCACGCCGGTGGTGATGGCGGTGATGCCGGCGGCGCTGTCGGTGACCTGGGTGTCGTGGCTGTAGGTCTTAGACAGCGCCGTCCACGGCAGCTTCTCGAACGACAGGCTGTTGGATTCGCCGTCCACGCCGCGCGACTGGCCCTCATAGATGCGGCCGGCGGTGATCGTGGAGATGCCCATGCCGTCACCCAGGAACAGGATGACGTTCTTGGCCCGGCCGGTGTTGGGCGTGACGGCCAGGTTCTTGGCCAGAGCCGCCTCGCCGGCCTTGTAATAGGCGTCTGCGGACGGCTGGGCGAAGGCCGAGGTGGCGAACAAGGCGGCGACGAGTGTGAGCGAGGACAGACGGATCAAGACCGGACTCCTGAGAGATGCCGGCCTGCTTTGCTTTAGGCGTGTGACAGTTATGCGCGCGCCGGGAACCCGACGCTCAAAATCCTGATCAAGGCCGCCGGACGCGCCAGGCGAAGGTGGTGGCGACCGCCAGCAGCAGCGCCGCGCCGGCCTGGTGGACCACGCCCAGCGACACCGGCACGTGGGCCATCAGGGTCCAGATCCCCAGGCCCGCCTGCAGCGTCACGACGCCGGCCACGACCAGGCCCACCGCCTTGGCCTCGGCCGGCAGGAACCGCGCGCGGCGTGTCAGGACGCCGATGGCGATCCCGGCGGCGAACAGGGCGTAGGCAAACAGGCGGTGATGCAGCTGCACCGCGCCCTGGCTGTGGGCCAGCGTGCCCCAGAAGCCGTTTCCGGCATACTCGTCGGGGAAGAAGCCGCCGTTCATCAGCGGCCAGTCATTATAGACGAGGCCCGCGTCGTTGCCGGCCACCAGGGCGCCCAGCAGGCTCTGGAAGAACACAGCGCCCAGGAAGCCCAGGGCCCAGCCGCGCCAGGGCGAGCGCTCCTCGACCCGGGGCGAACCGGCCCAGGCGTCCAGGCCCGTCCAGATCAGCACCACGAACAGCGCCAGAGCCAGGCCCAGGTGCGTCATCAGCCGTTCGGGCGCGACCGAGACCCGCTCGGACAGACCGCTGGACACCATCCACCAGCCGACCAGGCCCTGCAGGCCGCCCAGCGCCAGCATCACTGCGCAGCGCCAGATCAGGCGGCGCGGAATCATCCGACGGATCAGGAAGAACACAAACGGGATGGCGAACACCGCCCCGACCAGGCGTCCCAGCAGCCGATGCGCCCACTCCCACCAGAAGATGCCCTTGTAGGCCTCTAGGGTCATGTCCGGATTGACCAGCTTGAACTGCGGGATCTTCTTGTAGAGCTCGAAATTGGCCTGCCAGGCGGCCTCCGACATCGGCGGCAGCGCGCCCATGATCGGCTTCCACTGGGTGATCGACAGGCCCGAGTCGGTCAGGCGCGTGGCCCCGCCGACAACGACCATGCCAAAGACGAAAGCCGCCACGACGAACAGCCAGATGGCGACGGGACGGGAACGATCGGAACGCAGGAATGACGTCATCGGACGGAAAAAGCGCCTGTTCGGGGCCGAAATGGGGCGGGCAAACCCCTACGCCTGAGTTCCCCGCCCGTCCATGCCCGATGACTACGTAGGCGCTTCGTGCGAAGGTCGCGCCGCGGACGCAACGTCCGTCGCGGAGGACCTGATGAGCGGAGTTGGAGTGTTCGCCACGGCGGTGATCGGCATCCTGGCCGGCTGGATCGCCGACCTGGCGCTGGGCCGTCGCCACTCCTTGTTCGTCAAGCTGCTGATCGGCGTGATCGGCTCGTTCATCGGCGTCTTCATCGCCCAGCGCCTGGAACTGCCGTTCACCGGCTTCTGGGGAGGCCTGCTGGTCTCCAGCGTCGGCGCCGTCCTGTTTCTGGCCGTGCTCGGCCTTGTTATCCGGAGACCCGCTTGAGCGAGCCCCTCATTCCCGCCCGCCCCCTTATTCCTGCAAGGGTGCGTAAGCTCATTGGCGGGATCGGCATCATGGTCTTCCTGGCCGCCTGGATCTGGGCCGGGACCAGCCTCTATGACTACCTGCCCGACAACCGCGCGGTGCACCTGATCTATTTCGTCGTCGTCGGCATGGCCTGGGGCCTGCCGCTGATGCCGCTGATGTCGTGGATGGGCAAGGCCGACAAACCGGTGGTGCGCTAAACCGAAAAAGGCCGCCCCGAAGGGCGGCCTTTCCGTTCTTCCGTTTATTCCCTTGCGGAAATGGTCGGAGCGACAGGATTTGAACCTGCGACCCCTTGACCCCCAGTCAAGTGCGCTACCAGGCTGCGCCACGCTCCGACGGAAGAGGCGCTCTTATAGGCGCCGCTCCGAGGCTCCGCAACCGGAATTCCAGGTGAATTTCGCAAGCGCTCAAAGGCGCTTCAAAAGCCCGTCCAGACGAGCCTTCACCGCCTCGAGATCGTCGAGCGCGAAGGCCAGGCGACCGCGCGCGTCCTCACCCAGCTCGAAGCCCGGCGCGTTCTCGGAGGCGTAGTCGGCCTGGGTGTCGAGGGCGGCCGACCCGTTGGAGCCCAGGCCTGCGGCGATCACATGGGCCATGCCCTGGTCGCGATGCAGCTTCTGGACGCCCTTGATGGTCAGGCCTTCGCGGTGCAGCAGCACCCGCACGCCGTTCAGCACGGCGATGTCCTGCGGGCGATAGAATCGCCGCCCGCCGGCCCGCTTCATGGGCCTTATGAAAGAGAACTTGGTTTCCCAGAAACGCAGGACGTGCTGCGGCACGCCCAGCTCTTCGGCGGCTTCGGATATCGTGCGGAAGGCGTTGGGCCCCTTCGCCACCGCATCGAATCCTCTAGCCGCCGAGGGCGCGGTCGATGCGCGCCTTCATGACCTGCGAGGCCCGGAACCCGATCACCCGACGGGGTTCGATCTCGGCCGGTTCGCCGGTCTTGGGATTGCGACCCATGCGAGCCCGCTTGTCGCGGACCTGGAAGACTCCGAATCCGGAGAGCTTGACCGTCTCGCCGGTTTCCAGCGCCTCGGCCACCAGATCCAGCGTGCGCTCGACGAGCCCCGCGCAATCCTGCCGAGTCAGACCGACCTCTTCATGAACCGCCTCGCAGAGGTCGGCTCGTGTCAATGTCGCGCCCTTCATGACGCCCCCTACGCGCTTCGGCGAGGTCCAGAAGACCGCGCCAGATTGAGAACTGTTGTTACACGCAAGCAGAGATCGTGATCCCCGCCCCCGCGAACGCTCACGTTTAGCCCTGACTGCATGCCGCGATTATCGCATGGAGTCAAAGACTCAAGGCCATCACTTCACACCCGCCCGCAAGCTGGGCATGTCGAACGGTCAGAGGCGCAGAAGGCAGGCGCCCCAGGTCAGCCCGCCGCCCATGGCTTCCAGCAGCAGAAGCTGGCCCGGCTTGATCCGTCCGTCGGCCACGCCGTGCGCGAAGGCCAGGGGAATCGAGGCCGCCGAGGTGTTGGCGTGGATGGCCACGGTCGAGATCACCTTGTGCTCGTCGATGCCCACCCGGTTGGCCACGCCGGCCAGGATGCGCTGGTTGGCCTGGTGGGGAATGAACCAGTCGACCTCGGCGATCGGCACGCCGGCCTTGTCGGCGGCCGCGTGGATGGCCTCGGAGATATTGACCACCGCGTGCTTGAAGACCTGGTTGCCT
The DNA here is from genome assembly GCF_058809215.1 of Caulobacter sp. GW821-FHT10F06. Lineage (NCBI taxonomy): Bacteria > Pseudomonadati > Pseudomonadota > Alphaproteobacteria > Caulobacterales > Caulobacteraceae > Caulobacter > Caulobacter sp. GW821-FHT10F06. The sequence goes on from NZ_JBXASK010000008.1 coordinate 174,005, forward strand.
AGCATCCGCAGCTTGCCGACCGTGCCCGAGGTCGAAGGGCCGCCGTCGACGAACAGCAGGTCCTGCTTGGTCCCGTCGGCGCGCAGGGCGAAGCTCAGCAGACCCTGGTCGGCGTTGGTCCCTTCGCCTTCGCGCGGCTCGACCACGACCGCCCCGGCTCCGTCGCCGAACAGCACGCAGGTGCCGCGGTCGGACCAGTCCATCAGGCGGGTCATGGTCTCGGCCCCGATGACCAAGGCGCACTTGGAATGGCCGCGGGCCACGAACCCGTCTGCGACGCTCAGCGCATAGACGAAGCCCGAGCAGACGGCCTGGACATCGAAGGCGATGCCGACCGGCGCGGCCAGCTTGCGCTGTACGATGGCGGCGGTGGCCGGGAAGGTCAGGTCGGGCGTGGTGGTGGCGACGATGATCAGGTCGACGTCGGCGGCGGTCTTGCCGGCCGCCTCGAGCGCCGACTTGGCGGCTTCGACGGCGAGGTCGGAGACCGCCTGATCCTCGGCGGCCTGGTGGCGCTGGCGGATGCCGGTGCGCTCGACGATCCACTCGTCGCTGGTGTCGACGAACTTGGCCAGGTCGGTGTTGGTGACGATCTGGGGCGGCAGATAAGCGCCGACGCCGGTGACCGCGCTACGGACTACGCTCACGCACTCGCTCCATCAGTTCCGGCGCCGGAGGCGGCTTCGCCCGCCTTTGCCGCGCTTTCGGCCGCGACAGCGGTCAGGCGTTTCAGATTACGATCGATCTCGGCGATGAAGTCGCTGCGGGCCAGGTCGGTGGCCACCCGGATCGCCGAAAAGAAGCCGTTGGCGTCGGCCCCGCCGTGGCTCTTGACCACGATGCCGTTCAGGCCCAACAGCGGGGCGCCGTTGACCCGGCTGGGGTCCAGCCGCTGGCGCATCTTCTTCAGCGCGCCCGAGGCGATCAGCGCCCCCAGCATCGCCAGGGGCCCGGAGGTCAGGGTCGACTTGATCTCGTTGGAGAAGAACCGCGCCATCCCCTCGGCGGTTTTGAGCGCGACATTGCCGGTGAAGCCGTCGGTGACAACGACGTCGACAGTGCCCTTGGCGATGTCGTTGCCCTCGATGAAGCCGCGATAGTCGAAATCCAGCTTGGCTTCCTTGAGGATGGCGTGCGCCTCGCGCACGTCCTCGTGGCCCTTCTGGTCCTCCGAACCCACATTGAGCAGGCCGACCGTCGGGCGTTCCGAGCCATGCACCGCATGGTGAAAGGCGGCGCCCATGATCGCGAACTCGATCAGCTGCTTGGCGTCGCTTTCGACGTTGGCGCCGGCGTCCAGCACCGTGGAAATGCCTCGCATCGTCGGCCAGTTGGCGACGATGGCCGGACGCTCCAAATCCGCGCCCATGCGCAGGATCAGCTTGGAGATCGCCATCAGCGCGCCGGTGTTGCCGGCCGAGACCACGGCGGCGGCTTCGCCCGCGCGAACCGACTCGACCGCGTTCCACAGGCTGGAGCCCTTGCCCCGGCGCATGGCCTGGGCGGGCTTCTCATCCATGGCGATGAACTTGTCGGTGTGGCGGACCTCGCTGACGGCCTTGGCGGCCGGCGCCTTTGCCAGTTCGGCGTTCAGCTTGGCTTCGTCGCCGTGCAGCAGGAAGCGGACGCCGGTCAGCGCCTGGGCGGCCTTGGCCACCCCCGGAACGACGATGGACGGGCCGTGATCGCCGCCCATGGCGTCGATCGAAAGGACAATGGACTTGGACACGTGGCGCTAACAGCTCCCAGAGCCATCCCGTTCGGGCTGGCTCGATTCCAACATCTGGCCCTGCCGCCGGTTCGAGGCGGCGGACGATACATCCGCGTGAATATCACGCAAGCGGGGCGAGTCGGACCGGTTTAGTCCGCGTCGTCCTTGGTCTTCAACGCCTTGAGGGCGGCGAAGGGCGAGATCTCGGCCGAGGGCAGCGGGTTGACGAACACCGCGCCGGGCTTGCGGGGGAACGGATCCAGCTCCAGGGCCAAGTGCTCCAGCACATAGCCGGAGACGTCGATGGTCTCTGCTTCCAGCACGTCCGGCGGATCGTCGCCCTCGGGATCCAGGCCCAGCTCGCCGCCCTCTTCCGACGGCGCGTGCTCGCTGTTGGCGGGGATCACGTGGACGCTGAACCGCGCCTCGATCGAATCCTCGAAGTCGTCGGCCGAGACGCTGCAGGTCTGGATCACCCGCGCGCGCAGGCGGCCCGAAACCTCGGCCCCGTCCATCCACGAGCTGAGATAGACCTCGGAGGAGAACTCCTCCAGGCGCACCAGACCCAGCTGCTTGGCGATGGCCTTGCGCTGGTCGGCGTCGGGCTCCAGGCGCAGAGCGACGTCGCCGCGATCGACGCGGGCCAGCGGCACCTCGCAGGGCCAGGGCGTATTCACGGGTTCGGCCATTGAGCCTCTCCTTGCAGCAGGGCGTCCAGCGGCTGGCTCGCCAGCGCGTCGCGCGCGCCGATCACATAGGTGGTCAGGCCCTCGACGTCGCCCTCGCCGCGTTCTTCCAGAACCGTGCGAGCGATAACTTCCGAAAGCGCCGTGCGATCCGGCAGCGACGCCACGGCTTCGTCGAACGCCTTCAGGCGGCCGTAGAAGGCTCCCGCCAGCTTCTTCATCTTCTTGCCGACGGCGGTGTCGGACACGCCGATCTCGCGGAAGGCGTCGTCCAGGCCGCGCACATAGGCGTCGAACGTGGCCTGCGAAGTTTCGGCCGCCAGATCGCCCTGCCCCTTCAGTCGCTCCAGCAACAGAACGACGTGCAGGGTGAACAGCTCGAACCGGCCCTCCATCGAGTCGCGCACGCCCATCACGGCGTAGAGCGGCGCCGAACGGGCCTGGGCGACGGCGCCAGCATACAGCTTCGCCCCCGCCGCCTTGGCGGGCCTGGGTTTGAGCAACCGATCCAGAATCATTCAACGCCTCTATTTCGCCGCGACCCGGAACTAGATGAGCAGCCGGTCCACGCGGGCCATTGAACTAAGCCCCCGCGGACGATAGGTCAAAGTCCAGCATTCTTCCGGCTCCGGAGCCCGCATGTTTCGTCCCGCTATTTTCGCCGCAGCCGCCATCGGTCTCGCCGCCGCCGTGTCCGGCTGCACGCCGCTGACGAGCTATTCCGGCTTCCAGGCGATCGAAGCCAAGCCGGCCGACATGAAGGTGGGCGAAGACAGCAAGTCCACCCTGATGGAGAAGCTGGGCTCGCCCTCGACGGTTTCGACCTTCGACCCCAACACCTGGTACTACGTCTCGCAGACGACCGACCGGGTGGCCTTCTACATGCCGCGCGTGATCAAGCGCGACGTCATCGCCATCAAGTTCAACCCGGCCGACGAGAAGGTCGCCTCGGTGAACACCTACACGCTGAAAGACGGCAAGGTCATCGCCTATAACGGCCGCGAGACCCCGACCCGCGGTCGCGAGATGACCATTCTCGAGCAGCTGCTCGGCAACGTCGGCCGCGGCGGCATGCTGCCGCAAGACGACGACGGCGTGCCCGGCACCCGCCCCGGCGACCGTCGCTAGTCACGACATCGTCTCTACTGAACGCGAAGAGGCCGCTTCTCCAAGGGAAGCGGCCTTTTTCACGCGCCGCGACAGCCAGGCCAACAAAATCCACCGCAGCGCGAGCGCTCTAGTCAACAATTACAGTTAAACTTCGGGTCATGACGATTTGTCGCAGCTTTGCGAGAGTCGAAAACACTTCGTCAACCAGAAGTCCCGCAGATTTCGACTCCAGCGCGACCAAGATCATGCGCGCAATACGAGTCGATACGGTGGGGAGCTTAGCGGATTGGTATGGACCTCAAGTCGTTGTCCGTGCTTGTCGTCGACGACAACTCAAACATGCGCCACATCCTGGGCGCGATTCTAAAGTCGTTCGGCGTCCGTAACATCTACGAGGCCGACGACGGTCTGCAGGCGCTGCGCATCCTCAACAGCCGCGAAGTCGACATCATCTTCACCGACCTGATGATGCAGCCGGTCGACGGCCTGGCGTTCATCAAGTGGATCCGCACCTCCACGGCCAGCCCCTGCCAATATGCGCCGATCATCATGATGACCGGCCACGCCACCCAGCGTAGCCTGAACGAGGCGCGCATGGCCGGCGTCACCGAGTTCCTGGCCAAGCCTTTGAACGCGCGCGGCGTGCTGCATCGCCTCAACGAGGTGATCAACAATCCCCGCCCCTTCGTACGGGTCGGCGACTATTTCGGTCCCTGCCGTCGTCGCAAGATCGACCACGACTTCGCCGGCGAGGAGCGTCGCGGTTCGGACCCGGTTCCCGCCGGCCTCAACGAAGACCAGTTCGACCCTGAAGACGTCTACTGAGACGCCTGTCCAGCCCGCTGGGGGCCAATGCTCCTGCTTGCACGTCCTTTACGGCCCCACGTGCCGTCCGCCATCACGACGGCGAAGATGAACGCCACCCAACGCAGCGCTCCGGGAACGTTCAGGCGGATGAGGTTTTACTAAGCCTCATCGGGTCGTCCTCCCCAGCGGCCCGCAAGAGCTAAGAAAGGCAGTCTCACATGAAGCGCTTCCTCATTTCCGCCGCCGCCATCGCCGTCGCCGTCACGGCTCCCCTCGCCGCCCAGGCCGCGCCCTGGCAGTCGGTAAACCAGCGCCAGGCCAATATCGAACGCCGCATCGACCAAGGCGTCCGCAGCGGCCAGATCACCCGTCCGGAAGCCGCCCGCCTGCGCGGCGAGTTCCGTTCGCTCGGCCGCCTGGAAACCCAGTATCGTCGCAGCGGCGGCGGCCTGTCGGCCCGCGAACGCGCCGATCTGGACGCCCGCTTTGATCGTCTGAGCGCCAGCGTCCGCTACGAGAAGAACGATCGCGACAACCGCTATGACCGCGATCATCGTCGCGGCTAACGGCCCGACATGACCCACGAAAAACGCCCCGGAGGAAAACCTCCGGGGCGTTTCTTGTTTCAGGCCTGAACCGAGGTTCAGCCGCTGTGGGCCAGAACCGCCAGCAGCAGCAGGGCCACGATGTTGGTGATCTTGATCATCGGGTTCACGGCCGGACCCGAGGTGTCCTTGTAGGGGTCGCCGACGGTGTCGCCGGTGACGGCCGCCTTGTGGGTGTCGCCGCCCTTCTTGTGCAGGACGCCGTCCTTGTCGGTGAAGCCTTCCTCGATCACCTTCTTGGCGTTGTCCCAGGCGCCGCCGCCGCTGGTCATCGAGATGGCGACGAACAGGCCGGTGACGATCACGCCCATCAGCATGGCCCCCAGCGAGGCGAACGCGTCGACCTTGCCGGCGATGGCCTTGATCACGAAGAACAGCACCACCGGCGAGACCACCGGCAGCAGGCTGGGCACGATCATCTCGCGGATGGCGGCCTTGGTCAGGATGTCGACCGCCTTGCCGTACTCGGGCTTGACCTCATAGGTCATGATGCCCGGGTTCTCGCGGAACTGGCGGCGCACCTCGGCCACGACGGCCTCGGCGGCCCGGCCCACGGCGGTCATCGACATGCCGCCGAACAGGAAGGGCAGCAGCCCCCCGAACAGCAGGCCCACGACGACATACGGGTTGGACAGGTCGAAGGTCACCGGGCCCATGCCGTCGAAGAAGCTGCCCGGAACCGCATTGGCCGAGAAGAACTTCAAGTCCTCGGTATAGGCGGCGAACAGCACCAGGGCGCCGAGGCCGGCCGAACCGATGGCGTAGCCCTTGGTGACGGCCTTGGTGGTGTTGCCCACGGCGTCCAGGGCGTCGGTGGTGACGCGGACTTCCGGCGGAAGACCGGCCATCTCCGCGATGCCGCCGGCGTTGTCGGTGACGGGGCCGAAGGCGTCCAGGGCGACGATGAAGCCGGCCAGGGACAGCATGGTGGTGGTGGCGATGGCGATGCCGAACAGGCCCGCCAGATTATAGGTCACCAGGATGCCGACGATGATGGTCAGGGCCGGCAGGGCCGTGGATTCCAGCGACATGGCCAGGCCCTGGATCACGTTGGTGCCGTGACCCGAGACCGAGGCCTGGGCCACCGACTTCACCGGGCGGAAGTTGGTGCCGGTATAGTACTCGGTGATCATCACGATCAGGGCGGTGACCGCCAGGCCCGCCAAGCCGCAATAGAACAGGCTGTCGGCGTCGAAGCTCTTGGCTCCGACGGTGACGGCGGTCGGGACCAGCTGGTGGATCACGTACCAGACGGCCGGGATCGACAGCACGCCCGTCACGATAAGACCCTTGTAGAGGGCCCCCATGATGTTCTGGCTCTTGCCCAGGCGGACGAAGAACGCGCCGACGATCGAGGTGACGATGCAGACCGCGCAGATGGCCAGCGGCAGCAGCATCATCGAGGTCACCGCTTCGGTGCCACGGAAGAAGATCGCCGCCAGGACCATGGTGGCGACCGTGGTCACCGCATAGGTCTCGAACAGGTCGGCGGCCATGCCCGCGCAGTCGCCGACATTGTCGCCGACATTGTCGGCGATGGTCGCGGCGTTGCGGGGATCATCTTCCGGAATGCCGGCTTCCACCTTGCCCACCAGATCGCCGCCCACGTCGGCGCCCTTGGTGAAGATGCCGCCGCCCAGACGGGCGAAGATCGAGATCAGCGAGGCGCCGAAGCCCAGAGCGACCAGGGCGTCCACGACGGGACGGCTGGTGGCTTCCAGGCCCAGGCCCACGGTCAGCACGGCGTAGTAGCCCGCCACGCCCAGCAGGGCGAAGCCGGCCACCAGCATGCCCGTGACGGCGCCGGAGGTGAAGGCCAGAGACAGACCCTTGGCCAGGCCTTCCGAGGACGCCTGGGCGGTGCGGACATTGGCCCGGACCGAGATCAGCATGCCCGCGAAGCCGGCCGCGCCCGAGAGCACCGCGCCGACCAGGAAGCCGCCGGCGGCCCAGGCGCCGATCAGCAGGTAGACGCCGACGAGGATGACCACGCCGACGATGGAAATGGTGAGATATTGCCGGCGCAGATAGGCCTGCGCGCCTTCCTGGATCGCCGCAGCGATCTCCTGCATCTTCGCGTTGCCGGGCGAGGCCCGCATCAAGCTGGCCGTCTGCACGGCGCCGTAAAGCACCGCCAGCAGCCCGGCCGCTATGGCCAGTGTAAGCCAAAGACTCATTAGTGAATTGCCCCTTCGCGCTTCCAATCACGAGGGGGACGCCGTCCGGTCGCGATCGCCTTGACCGGGGTCAAGTCATCGTCCGGATCGACAGGCGGGCCTTATGGCCTCATGCCCCCTCGATGCTCCCTGAATTGGCGCTCTGCGGCGCCAAGGCGACGACAGTGCCAAATGGGACAAGCGGGCGCAACCCGTGCTCTAACAAGCGTTAGAGACGGCAAATCCTGGCGCGAAGGCTCGGCTTCAGGGAATGAGGTCTCGCCCCGAACTCGACGGAAGCGGCGGCGTCGCCGAAGCCGAGGCGGGTTTGGCCTTGATCGGCGGCGGCAATTGCTTGCGGGCGATCTGCTTGGTGATCTCGACCGAGGCGATCTTGCCCTTGCCGATCAGCCGGCCCGCTTCGCTCAGCACGATGGTCTTCAGCTTGGCGGCGTCGACCTCGTTATAGCTGTCGGCCTTGTTGAAGTACGGGGCCCGGTGGGCGGCGCGGACGATGGCGTCGCGCAGGATAGGCTCCTGCCCCGCCATGATCGTCACCGGCACGCCGTCGGCCATCTTCAGGCTTAGATTGAGGAAAACGTAGTTTATCAGCTTGCCGTCCTCGACGATCGGGGCGGCGAACGGCTGCATCTTGATGATGGGATCCGGCGGCGGGCCTTCGCCCTCGCCCTTCTTCTCGTCCTTGCCTTCCTTCTTCTTCGAACTGGCCAGGGCGGGGCTCGCCACAGCCAGGAGCATGGCGGCGAGCGCGGCGCGGCGCGTGAAGGCGGAAGGAGCGGTCATACCGCTCTCTTAACCAGGAAGCCTTGAGGTTTCCTTAGCCGTGCAGCCAGCCCAGCTTGGTCGGGGTGACGTCCTTGCGCTTGTAGTAGGCCATGACGCCCTCACCCTCGACGAACTCGCCGATCTCGCTGACCTTGATCCCGACTGCGGCGGCCGCGACCCGGAAGGCCCAGGCGTCGGCCGGATCGACCGCGCAGACGATCTCGTAGTCGTCGCCGCCAGAAGCCAGGGCCAGACGGGCCTCGGAGTCCTCGGGTTGCGTTTCCAGCCAGGCGGTCGCGCCGGGCGACAGCGGCAGGCGCTCCAGGTCCACGCGGACGCGGCAGCCGCTGGCCTTGGCCAGGTGACCGCTGTCGGCCAACAGGCCGTCGGAGACGTCGGCGGCGGCGTGGGCATGGGCCCGCAACGCGTCGCGCAGGGCGATCCGGGGCTCGGGCTGGCGATAGCGGCGCAGCAGTGAGCTATCCTCGTCCATCACCTCGCCCCACTGCGCCATCAGGCCCAGCCAGCCGTCGCCGATCGTGCCGGAGACCATCAGCTTGTCGCCCGGCTTGGCGCCGCGACGCAGGATGGCGCCGCCCGCCGGCACCCAGCCCAGCAGGGTGGCGGAGACCACGAACGGACCCGAGGTGGTGACGGTGTCGCCGCCCAGCAGCGAGATGTCGAAGGCCGCGCCGTCCTCGGCCAGGCCCCGGGCGAAGGTCTCGCGCGAGTTGACGTCGGCGCCGGAGGGCCAGCCCACGGCGAGGAAATAGCCGTAAGGCTCGGCGCCCTTGGCGGCCAGGTCGGAGAGATTGGTGCGCAGCAGGCGGCGGGCGACGACGTCCAGCGCCTCTTCGGCCAGGAAGTGCACGCCGGCGACCATGGCGTCCTTGGTGATCACCAGGTCGTGGTCAGGACGAGAAGGCAGCACCGCCGCATCGTCCAGCAGGTCCAGCGCGACCGGATCGCCGCGCGTCAGGGGGCGCAGGATCCGCGCGATATGGTCGAACTCATTGGCGAGCGGCGCCGCGGCCGTCTCGGACGGCGCGTCGTCGTCGAACCAGTCGTCGTCTGCCTCAGGTTCGTGCATCGCGGGCGATCGCGTCGAGGGCGCCATTGATGAAACCAGCCTCCGGTCCTTCGAAGAACGACTTGGCGATCTCGACATACTCGTCGATGACAACCTCGGTGGGGACGTCCGGCCGATGCATCAGCTCGAACGCGCCAGCCCGAAGCACTGCTCGCGCGGTGGCGTCCAGGCGGTCCAGGCGCCAGCCCGAGGCCAGGCGCTTGACGATAGCCTGATCGACCTCGCCCTGCTTCTCCACGACGCCCTTGGCCAGTTCGGCGAAGAAGGTCTCGTCGGCGGCGGCCAGCTGATCGCCATCCGGGCCATCCACGTCGCGGTCGAAGCGGTGCTCGGAGAATTCGCGGACCACGGCGTCTACGCCGACGCCGGAGACTTCCATCTGGTACAGGGCCTGGACGGCGGCGAGACGCGCGACCGAACGGGGCTGGATGCGGTTGTTCTTGCTCATCGGTTCTGCCCCAGCAGCTGACGCTTCAGGGCGACGGTCTCGAGACACGCCTTGGCGGCCGCGCCGCCGCGATCGCCTTCGCTGACCTTGGCGCGGGTCCAGGCCTGGTCTTCCTCGTCGACGGTCAGCACGCCGAAGCCGATGGCCAGGCGCTTGCCGATGGCCAGGTCCTGCAGGCCGCGCGCCGTCTCGTTGGCGACGATCTCGAAATGGTAGGTCTCGCCACGGATCACGCAGCCCAAGGCCACGAAGCCGTCGTACTTCACGCCCACGGGACGATGGCCGGCTTCCTCGGCCAGTGCCACAGCGCTGGGGATCTGCAAGGCGCTCGAGACGGTGATCACATCGTATTCCGCGCCCTGGGCCTCGATTGCCTGGGCGGCTCCGCGCAGCAGTTCGTCGGAGATGCCCGAATAGGTTCGGCCCTCCACGATCAGCAGGCGGATCTTGTCTTCAACCATCTAACTCGAACTCCCGGGCCGGCGCTGGCGCGTCGCCAACAGATTCGGCCGTAATCGAAAACAGAATGCGCCTATAGCTCGTCGTCCGCGACGTCGCTGAGGCCTTCTTCCCCCAAAAACTTTGCGAAATCGCTAGTTTCCTTGAAATCGCGATAGACCGAGGCGTAGCGGACATAGGCCACGTCATCGAGCGCCTTCAGGGCCTTCATGACCATCTCACCGACCGTCGAGGACGGCAGCTCGGTCTCGCCCATGCTTTCCAGCTGCCGGACGATGCCGTTGATCATGCGCTCGACCCGCTCGGCCTCGACCGGACGCTTCTGAGTGGCCAGGGCGATCGAGCGCACCAGCTTCTCGCGGTCGAACGGCGAACGACGCCCCGAACGCTTCAGGATCGTCAGTTCGCGCAGCTGAACCCGCTCGAAGGTGGTGAACCGTCCGCCGCAGTCGGGACACATGCGCCGACGCCGGATGGCCGCGCCGTCTTCCGACGGGCGGCTGTCCTTGACCTGGCTCTCAGCGTGTCCACAGAACGGGCAGCGCATGATCTAGCCCCCTCCGGCTTGCTCGAATCTATTAGTTGTAGATCGGGAAGCGCGCCGTCAAGGCCAGGACTTCCTCGCGGACCCGAGCCTCGACCTCGCCATTGCCCGTCGGGCCGTTGGTGGCCAGGCCGTCGACGACCTCGGCGATCAGTTGGCCGACCCGCTTGAACTCGGCCTCGCCGAAGCCGCGCGTGGTGCCGGCCGGCGTGCCCAGGCGGATGCCCGAGGTGATCGTGAACGGCGCGGTGTCGAACGGCACGCCGTTCTTGTTGCAGGTCATGTGGGCGCGCTCGAGGCTGTGCTCGGCGTCGCGGCCGGTCACGCCCTTGGGACGCAGGTCCACCAGCATCAGGTGGCTGTCGGTGCCGCCCGAGACGATGTTGACGCCGCCGGCCTGCAACGCGTCGGCCAGGGCCTTGGCGTTGGCGATGATCTGGGCGGCGTAGGCCTTGAAGGATGGTTGCAGCGCCTCGCCGAACGCTACGGCCTTGGCGGCGATCACATGCTCCAGCGGACCGCCTTGCAGGCCCGGGAACACGGCCGAATTGACCTTCTTGATGATCGCTTCGTCGTTGGTCAGCACCATGCCGCCGCGCGGCCCGCGCAGGGTCTTGTGGGTGGTGGTGGTGACGACGTGGGCGTGCGGGACCGGGTTGGGGAACACGCCGCCGGCCACCAGGCCCGCGAAGTGGGCCATGTCGACCATCAGATAGGCCCCGACGCTGTCGGCGATCTCGCGGAAGCGCTTGAAGTCGATCTCGCGGCTATAGGCGCTGCCGCCGGCGATGATCAGCTTGGGCTTCTCGCGCTCGGCCACCTCGGCGACGTTGTCGTAGTCGATCAGCTGGTCCTGCTGGCGCACGGTGTAGGACACCGGCTTGAACCACTTGCCCGACTGGTTGGCGGGCGAGCCGTGGGTCAAGTGACCGCCGGCGGCCAGGTCCATGCCCATGAAGGTGTCGCCCGGCTGCAGCAGCGACATGAAGACCGCCTGGTTGGCCTGCGAGCCCGAGTGCGGCTGGACGTTGGCGAAGCCGGCGCCGAACAGCTGCTTGGCGCGCTCGATCGCGATCGTCTCGATCTCGTCGACATATTCGCAGCCGCCGTAATAGCGCTTGCCCGGATAGCCCTCGGCGTACTTGTTGGTCAGGATCGAGCCCTGGGCCTGGAGCACGGCCTTGGAGACGATGTTCTCAGAGGCGATCAGCTCGATCTGATTTTGCTGACGACCCAGCTCCAGACCGATCCGATCGAAGATGTCGCGGTCCGCCGTGGCGAGGTCCGCGCCGAAGAAGGCGGTCAGGGTGGAAGCTGGTGCGGTCATGGGACGCTCTCCAAGCGCTGCGGGGAGTCAGGTGGCGCCCTCTTTAACGGGCTCCGCGCCGCGATCAATGAGGGAACCACGGAGAAAGTTGCGCGTTCGTCCCGTTCCGGGAGGCCAAGCCGCCCGGCAGTCAGGTCACGGCAACGACAAAGGCGGGTACCCATGGTGTCGCAAAGCGGCGAGTTGGAGTCGAAAGGCGATAGAGCGCCGGACATTTTGGGATTGAGTGCGGAAATCGTCGCTGCGTACGTCGGACAGAACAGCGTCGCGCAATCGGTGATCCCGGAGTTGATCCGGACGGTGCATCACGCGCTGTTGAACCTGGACGCCGCCGAGGCGCCGCGTCCGGCGGACAAAGCCAAGCCCGCAGTGTCGGTGTCCAAGTCCGTGCAGCACGACTACATCGTCTGTCTGGAAGACGGCAAACGCCTGAAGATGCTCAAGCGCTACCTGCGCTCGCACTACGACATGAGCCCCGAGGAATACCGCCGCAAGTGGGGCCTGCCCGCCGACTATCCGATGGTCGCCCCGGCCTATGCGGCGCGGCGTTCGGATTTCGCCAAGCAGATCGGCCTGGGCAAGGGCGTGCGGCGGGGGCGGTAGAGACTGTCATCCCGGCCAAGCGCGAAGCGCGCCGAGCCGGGACCGCCGGAAGCTCCGAGTGTGCTGCGATCCCGGGTCTTCGCCCGGGATGACAAGTTATAACTTAGTTTATAACTTAGTCGCTTTACGCCGCGTGGCCGCCCATGCGGGCCACGTTGCAGTGGGCCCACAGCTTTTCCATCGCGCCGACCAGCTTGCGCATCATCTCGTCCGTGTGGAACGGCGTCGGGGTGAAGCGCAGGCGCTCGGTGCCGCGCGGCACGGTCGGATAGTTGATCGGCTGCACATAGACGCCGTGGTCGGCCAACAGCATGTCGCTGATCAGCTTGGTGTGGGTCGGATCGCCGACCAGCACCGGCACGATATGGCTGTCGTTTTCCATCACCGGCAGACCGGCGGCCTTGAACATGGCCTTCAGGGTCTGGGCGCGCTCCTGGTGAGCCTCGCGCACTTCCGGATGCTGCTTCAGCCACTTGACGCTGGCGAGGGCGCCGGCGGTCAGGGCGGGCGGCAGCGAGGTGGTGAAGATGAAGCCCGAGGCCATCAGGCGGATCGCGTCGACCACCACGGCGTCGCCGGTGATGTAGCCGCCCATCACGCCGAACGCCTTGCCCAGCGTGCCTTCGATGATGTCGATCTGGTCCATGACGCCATCGCGCTCGGCGACGCCGCCGCCGCGCGGACCGTACATGCCGACCGCATGGACCTCGTCGAGATAGGTCATCGCGCCGTATTTCTTGGCCAGGGCGGCCGTGGCGGCGACGTCGGCGATGTCGCCGTCCATCGAATAGACGCTCTCGAACGCCACCAGCTTGGGCGCGTCGGCCGGTGCGGCCGCCAGCAGCTCCTCAAGATGAGCCAGGTCGTTGTGGCGGAAGATATGACGCTTGCCGCCGCCGTTGCGGATGCCCGCGATCATCGAGGCGTGGTTCTGCTCGTCCGAGAAGATGATCAGGCCAGGCAGGATCTTGTAGAGCACGCTGAGGCTGGCTTCGTTCGAGACATAGCCCGAGGTGAACAGCAGCGCGGCTTCCTTGCCGTGCAGGTCGGCCAGCTCGACTTCCAGCTCCACGTGGTGGTGGTTCGTGCCGGAAATGTTGCGGGTGCCGCCCGAGCCCGAGCCATGGTTGTCGATCGCGGCGTGCATTGCGTCGAGCACCACCGGGTTCTGGCCCTGGCCCAGATAATCGTTGGAACACCAGACCACGACATCGATCTCGCCGCCGTCCTGGCGGGTCCAGGTCGCGCGCGGGAAGCTGCCGCGATGGCGCTTCAGATCGGCGAACACGCGGTAGCGACCCTCTTCGCGGATCTGGCTGACAGCGGCGCTGAACGCGGATTTGTAGTCCATGGTCTTCTTGCTCGATCACCCGGAAGAACGCGTCAGCCGGATCGTCGGTCCCTTTTCGATACCCGCGTTTCGCATGCACGGGACGCTGCTGTCCACCTAAGGACCACTACTTACACATTAGAAATAGGTCATTTGCGCCGCGATCTGAGGTCGCGGGGCGCTCATGCAAATCATGCGCAGATCAGACGAGGTCGGCGATGCGGCCGCGCAGCAGCTGGATGACCGCCGAGAAGTCCTTGCCGCCGAATCCGTTGGCGTCGAACAGCGCGTAGAGCGCCTCAGCCTGGGCGCCCATCGGAGTCGAGGCCCCGGCCTTGGCGGCGGCGTCCTGGGCCAGCTTCAGGTCCTTGAGCATCATCGTCGTGGCGAATCCCCCCTCGTACTGACGATCGGCCGGGGTCGAGGGGCCGACACCGGGCACAGGGCAATAGGTCGAGACTGACCAGCACTGGCCCGACGACTTGCTGGCGATTTCGAAGAACCGGTCCGCCGCCAGGCCCAGCTTCTCGGCCAGGGCGAAGGCCTCGCAGGTCCCCAGCATGGAAACGCCCAGCAGCATGTTGTTGCAGATCTTGGCCGCCTGCCCCGCCCCATGGTCGCCGGCGTGGATGGTGACGCGAGACATCGGCGCCAGGGCCGCTTCGACGGCCGCGAAGTCGGCGGTGTCGCAGCCGACCATGAAGGCCAGGGTTCCGGCTTCCGCCGCCATGATCCCGCCCGAAACCGGCGCGTCTGCGAAGCGGAACCCCGCCTCCCCCGCCTGTTTGGCGACCGCGCGGGCGCTGTCGACATCGATGGTCGAGCAGTCGATCAGCAAGGCCGTCTTTGGTGCAGCGGCCAGGATCTGCTCGCCATAGACCGCCCGCACATGCGGACCGGCCGGCAGCATGGTGATCACCACCTCGGCGTCGGCGACCGCCTCGGCCACCGAGCCCGCCGCGTGGCAGCCCGCCGCCACGGCCCGCTCGACCGCCTGGGCGGACAGGTCGAAGGCGGTGACGTGATGCTGGGCCTTGGCCTGGTTGGCGGCCATGCCGCCGCCCATATTGCCCAGCCCGATGAAGGCGATGCGGGTCATCGTGTTTCGCTCCTAACGCAGTGCGCCGCGTCTGCGTGGACGCGGCGCTTATTCCTTCAAAACTGTCATCCCGGGCGTAGCGCAGCGAAGACCCGGGACCGCAACAGACCCGGAGCTTCCGGCGGTCCCGGCTCGGCGCTTCGCTTGGCCGGGATGACAGCTTTTATCGGCTTACCGCGCCGAAGCCGGCTTGCGGAACTTGTAGACGAACTGGTCGGTCCTGCCGCGGATCGACGGATCGAAGACGCTGACATTGCGCTTGTCGGCCGGGTCGCGCAGCGCGCGGCTCTCGCCCTCGAAGATGAAGCCGGCCGCGGTCACTTCCGAGCGCACCACCGCCGAGTCGATGCGGTGGAAGTCCTCGGTGTGAGCCAAGCCCGAACCCGCTTCGGCCGAGTGGTCGATGACCAGATAGACGCCGCCCGGCTTCAGCGAGCGGAAGATCGCGCGGTTCACGGCGCCCAGGTCGGCCGGGCCCATGAATTTGTCGTGCATGTCGTGATAGTTCTGGGCCGTGAACACCAGGTCCAGCTTCTCGGGAGCCGAGAAGTTCGGGAGCGTGTTCAGGATCACCGTCACGTTCTTGTAGTTGGCGTCGCGGGCGATGGCGTTCACCGCCGGCTCGCGCTTGGCCAGCTTGGTCAGCTCGTCAGGCACATAGGCATAGACGTGCCCCTTGGGGCCGACCGCCTTGGAGAAGATGCGGGTGAAATAGCCGCCGCCCGGGATCAGGTCGGCGATCTTGTAGCCGGGCTTCACGCCCGCGAAGGTCAGGATCTCGCCCGGCAGGCGATCGGCGTCGCGCACCATGTCGGCGGCCGGACGCGCGGGATCGGAGACGGCCATGGCGATATTGGCCGGAATGGCGACCGACGACGGGCCCGGAGGCGGCGGCGGGGGCGGAGGCGGCGGTCCCATCGGCGTCGTGGCGCACGCGGCGAGCCCGAGCACGGCGACGAGACTGAGAAGCGGCTTACGCATGGTGTTCCTTCCGACCGACGTGTTCTTGTTGTCTGACGTTCTAGCGTACGCCGTCCGCTACGTCAGCGGAGTCCATTCCTCTTCCGGGGGAAGCGGTGCGAAAATCTCGTCCAGAAGCGTTTCCGACACGTCTTCCAGCGTCGCCGGCGACCATCTGGGGGCGTTGTCCTTGTCGACGATCACCGCCCGGACGCCCTCGATGAAGTCGTGGCGGCGCACCACCCGCGAGCCGATCCGATATTCCATCGCCATGTGCTCGCCGAAGTCCTCGGTCGCCTCGCCCAGCGCCAGCTGGCGGAAGGCCACCTTCAGGGTCTGGGGCGACTTGGTCTTCAGGACCGCCAGCTGGGCCTTGCCCCAGTCGCTGCTGTCCATCTCCAGGAACTCGAAGATCTGCTCGACGCTGTCGCCGACGAACAGGCGGTTGAGGTCCTGCTCGATGCTGGCCAGCGGCGCTTTGCCGGCGTCGGCGCGGAACATCTTCAGGGTCTCGTCGATGCGACGGTGATCGGCGGTGATGGCCTTCTTCAGGCCCTCGATCGCGCCGAACTCGACGAAGTGGGTGGCGATGCCCAGACGCAGGCAGTCCGCGCCCTTGATCCGCGCCCCGGTCAGGGCCAGCCAAAGCCCCGCCTTTCCGGGCAGGCGCGGCAGGTACCAGCCGCCGCCGACATCGGGGAACAGGCCTATGCCGGTCTCGGGCATGGCGAAGGTCGTACGCTCGGTGGCGATCCGGTAGTGGGCGGGCATCGAGATGCCGACACCGCCACCCATCACCACGCCGTCCATGATCGCCACGATCGGGCGGTCGTAGTGGAACATCAGGTGGTTGAGCCGATATTCGGTGTGGAAGAACTGACGCGCCGCGACGCCGTCGCCCGCCCCGCTCTCGGCCAGCATGCGGATATCGCCGCCGGCGCAGAAGCCGCGCTCGCCGGTGTGGTCGATCATGACCATGTCGATCTCGGGATCGGCCTGCCACTCGACCAGAGTGTCGATCATCGTCTCGCACATGCCCAGCGTCAGGGCGTGCAATGCCTTGGGCCTGTTGAGCGTGATGCGGCCGACGTTCTTGTGAACGCGGACGATGATCTCGGCGGTGTCGTTCATCGTCATGCGGGTTCCTCGACGGGTTCGCAGTCCAGGCGATCGATCTGGCCGTCGCTCAGGCGATAGAGAGCGTCCTGCGGCACGTCCTGAGCCAGGGTGTCTTCGCGCGACAGCCCGGCATAGGCCCCGCGCAGCAGCCGCCCGGCGATGCCGTGGCTGACCACGATCAGCCGGCGCTCCGGTTCGGCGGCCTGCTCGGCCAGCCAGTCGGACACCCGCGCCATCACCTGCTCATAGGTCTCGCCGCCCGGCGCGGTGAAGAACCACTCGGGGCTCTTGAAGGCCTCGGGATTTTCGGCGTGCACGTCGGCATAGAGACGCCCTTCCCACTCACCGACCGTCAGCTCCATCAGCCGATCGTCGAACGCGAGCTCAAGGCCAAGACGGTCGGCGATCGTCTGAGCGGTGTCCCGCGCCCGCCGTAGCGGGCTGGCGACGATCCGCCAGTCGGCCGACGGCTCGCGCGCGACCAGATCATGCAGCAGGTCGGCCATCGCCGCGGCCTGCAAGCGGCCCAAAGGCGTCAGGTCGGCCTCCGTCTGTCCCTGCAGACGACGTTCGCGGTTCCACTCGGTCTGGCCGTGGCGGCAGAGATAGATCATTCAGGTCGTCATCTCAGATCAAAACATTCGACGCCCGCCGCGTTCGCGACAGTCAACAGGGCCTCATCGCGAGAGGCCAAGGCCAGATCACGGTCCAAGGCCAGAGCAAGATACGACGCGTCGAATAAACTGAGCCGAGCGCCTCGCGCCAGCACCGCCAGCTTGTCTATATCGAAAGCCTGCGGACTGACTCGCACCATCAGGTCGTCATAGATCGCCAGGGCCTCTTCGTAGTCGCCGTCCGTCAACACGCCGCGACGATCCATCGTCAGAAGGACATTGCGAACCTCCCACCCGAAAATGTCGGGAACCTCGAAGACCAGATCATTGCTCTGGTTCAGCAGCGCCGCCGCGGCCAAGGTCGCTTGCTTCGGCAATATCCAGGCCAGGGCCGCCGAAGCATCCAGGACAACAGCCCTCACCGACGCGCGTCTTCCTTGAGCTCTTCCCAGGTCAGGTTTTCGGCATCGGGGTTCGCCGCCGCGATCCGCTCACGCAACACCCGAAAACGCTCCGTGAGCTCCGCAGCCGTGGCCTTGCGCGGCCTTGGCTGTTCTTCGGCTTCGACCGCGGGCGACAGTCTAGCCACCGCACGCCCATGGCGCGTGATCATCACAGCTTCGCCATCCTTCTCGATCGCGTCGAGCAGAGCCGATAGATGGGTCTTGGCTTCGAGTACGCCGACTTCACGCATGAGAGGCTCCCTAGTCTGACCACTTATGGTCAGACTACCACCTCACTGCCGAAAAATCTCGCGCGCTATGATCACGCGCATGATCTCGTTGGTCCCTTCCAGGATCTGGTGCACCCGCAGGTCGCGGACGATGCGCTCCAGCGGATAGTCCTGCAGGTAGCCATAGCCGCCGTGCAGCTGCAGGGCGTCATTGGCCACCTGGAAGCCGGCGTCGGTGGCGAAGCGCTTGGCCATGGCGCACAGCTTGGTGGCCTGCGGGTCCTTGTTGTCCAGCGCGTGGGCGGCGCGACGCACCATCAGGCGGGCGGCCTCCAGCTCGGTGGCCATGTCGGCCAGCTTGAACTGCAGGGCCTGGAAATCCTTCAGCGGCTTGCCGAACTGATTGCGGGTCTCGAGATAGACCTTGGCGGTATCGAGCGCGAACTGCGCTCCGCCCAGCGAGCACGAGGCGATGTTCAGCCGCCCGCCGTCCAGGCCCATCATGGCGAAGCGGAAGCCCTCGCCTTCCTGGCCGATACGGTTGGCGATCGGCACGCGGCAGTCATCGAAGTTCACGGCCGCCGTCGGCTGGGCGTTCCACCCCATCTTGCGTTCGTTGGCCCCGAAGCTGAGCCCCGGCGTGCCCTTCTCGATCACGAAGGCCGAGACGCCCTTGGCCCCGTCGCCGCCGGTGCGGGCCATCACCACATAAACATCCGAGACGCCACCGCCCGAGATGAAGGCCTTGCCGCCGTTCAGCACGTAGTGGTCGCCGTCCAGCCGCGCCGTTGTGCGCATGTTGGCGGCGTCGGAGCCCGCGCCCGGCTCGGTCAGGCAATAGCTGGCGATCAGCGCCATGGTGGTCAGGCGCGGCAGGTAGCGCTGGCGCAGGTCGTCGGAGCCAAACCGATCGATCATCCACGAGGCCATGTTGTGGATGGTGAGGTAGGCGGCCGTCGGCACGTCGCCGTAGCTCAACGCCTCAAAAATGATCGACGCATCCAGGCGCGACAGGCCTGTGCCGCCGACGTCCTCGTTCACATAGATGCCGGCGAAGCCCAGCTGGGCGGCCTCGCGCAATACGTCGACGGGGAAGTGCTTCTTCTCGTCCCACTCGGCCGAATGCGGGGCAAGCTGTCCCTCGGCGAAGGCGCGAGCGGCGTCCTGGATGGCGAGCTGATCGTCGCTGAGCGCGAAATCCATGCGCGAATTCCTCCCGTGTGGGGCATAACCGCCCTCACCTTCTTTGATGTCCGACGTGCCGCGCCCACGGCCGCATGTCAACAATCCCGACGACCGGAGCTTACGCGTTTCGAAGCGCTACGGACCTGTGGCCTGAAATCCTCTGTTACACGTTGTGCATCGGCGTGAATGCCACACCCCCTTGATAGCCGCTCGCAAAGACCTCAGATGTCGCTCCTCGGAGGCGTCATCGTTTCGTCATGCGTAATCTAAAGCTTTTCCTCACCGCGCTCGTCGCGCTCATTGGCCTTGCGTCCGCCCCCGCCCATGCGGCCGGCGAAGGCTATGGCGTGTGGCGCAACCCCAAGGACAACGTCCGGGTCGAGATCAAGCGCTGCGGCGACAGCACGTGCGGCATCGTGGTCTATGCCAGCCCCAAGGCTCAGGCGGACGCCCGCAAGAGCGGCTACGACACCCTGGTCGGCCAGCAGCTGCTGCGCGACTTCGAACCCGTCGGCAACGGCTCGATGCGCGGCAAGGTCTTCGTGCCCACCCTGAAGGTCACCCTGTCGGGCACCGCCGAGTTCATCGACTCGCGCACCATGCGCGCCAAGGGCTGCGTCCTGGGCAAGGTGCTGTGCAAGTCGCAGATCTGGACCCGCGTCGACAGCCCCACCCCGGTGAACTACAGCGCGGCCATGTAAGGCCGGGCCTCGGCCCGCCTTCACTTCGCCATCGGCGCGGTGCATAGACGAGGATCACCCACAGCCGAGACATCCTTGATGCGACGCGTGAAACTGCCTGTTCTTGCCCTGACCGCCACGCTGGCCCTGACGCCCGCGCTCGCGAACGCCCAGACCGACATCACCGCCGCCGGCGTGTTCGGCGTCTGGCGCAATCCCAAGGACAGCGTCCATCTCGAGATCAAGACCTGCGGAACCGCGACCTGCGGCTTCGTGGTCTGGGCCAACGCCCATGCACAGGAAGACGCTCGCAAGGGCGGCACCCCCAACCTGATCGGCGCCCAGCTGCTGCGGGACTTCACGCCGCAGAAGAACGGCTCGTGGCGCGGCAAGGTGTTCGTGCCCGACCTCAACATGACCTTTTCGGGCAGCGCCGAGGTCCTGGACACCAAGCGCCTGAAGGCCAAGGGCTGCGTGCTGGCCAACGTGCTGTGCAAGTCGCAGATCTGGACCCGGGTCGAGGACCAGGCCAGCTTGGGCAAGGCTCCTTAAGGGGGCTCCTTAAGGGACCATCGATCTTGCCTCGCGCGGCCGGTCGCGCGAAACCCTAGGCATGACCACGCCCCCGCTCGCTCCCTACCCCGCCACCCGCCTGCGCCGCGTCCGCCAGGCCGACTGGACCCGCCGCCTGATCCGCGAGACCGAGGTGCGCCCGTCCGACCTGATCTGGTCGATGGTGGTGCACGAGGGCGAAGGGACCATTCCCGTCGCCTCGATGCCCGGCGTTGAGCGCCTGTCGGTCAAGGACGCCGCCGAGGCCGCTGTGCGGGCTCGCGACCTCGGCATCCCCGCCATCGCCATCTTCCCGCACATCGACGGAGCCAGGAAGGACGCCAGCGGCTCGATCGCCGCCGATCCGGACGGCGTCATCCCCCGCGCCGTCAAGGCCATGAAGGACGCCGCCCCCGAGGTCGGCATCATGTGCGACGTGGCGCTGGACCCCTTCACAGATCACGGCCACGACGGTGTGGTCGAGGGCGGCAAGATCCTCAACGACCCGACCATCGAACGCTTGATCGAGCAGGGCCTGATGCAGGCGGAGGCCGGCGCCGACATCCTGGCCCCGTCCGACATGATGGACGGCCGCATCGGCGCGCTGCGCGGGGCGCTGGAAAGCGCAGGCTACCAGGACACGATGATCATGTCCTACGCCGCCAAGTACGCCTCGGCCTTCTACGGCCCGTACCGTGACGCCATCGGCTCGGCCAAACTAGCCGGCGGCCAGGGCGACAAGAAGACCTACCAGATGGACCCCGCCAACACCGAGGAAGCCATCCGCGAGGTCGCCCTCGACATCGCCGAGGGCGCCGACATGGTCATGGTCAAGCCGGGAATGCCCTATCTCGACATCGTCCGGCGCCTGGTCGAGGAGTTCCGCATGCCCACCTACGCCTTCCAGGTGTCGGGCGAGTACGCGATGATCAAGGCGGCCGGCATGAACGGCTGGATCGACGAGGAACGCGCCATCCTCGAAAGCCTGACCGCCTTCAAGCGCGCCGGCGCGGCCGGGATCATCACCTATTTCGCACCTTGGGCGGCCGAGAAGCTGGGCTAGTGGCCGAAAAGGTCATCGACATCGTCACCGCCGTGATCCGCGACGACGCCGGCCGCATGCTGGTGGTCCGCAAGCGCGGCACGACGATCTTCATGAAGCCCGGCGGCAAGCACGACGCCGGCGAAGACGACCTGACCACCCTGGCCCGCGAACTGGACGAGGAGCTGGGCTGCCGGCTGGTAAGCGCCGAGTTGCTGGGCCGCTTCGAGGCCCCGGCCGCCAACGAACCGGACCACATCGTCAAGGCCGCCACCTATCTGGCCACCGTCGAGGGCGAAATCGCGGTGCGGGCCGAGATCGAGGAGATGGCCTGGATCGACGTCGCCGAGCCTGGCGACATCCGGCTGGCGCCGCTGATGCGCGTGGTGCTGGCCGCGCTCTAGAGCCTCGCCGTCGCCGCTTCCAGGCGGGCCATCAGCACCGCCAGGGCCACCTCGCGGGCGCGTTCGGGCGGCTTGCCCAGCAGCTCGCTCAGCGAGGGTCCGAACAGGCCCGCCCCCAGGGCGAAGGTCACGCAGCCCAGGATGAAATCCTCCGCGACCTCGGGGCTTAGCACCGTCATCTGCGCCGAGCGCGCGGCGATCACCTCGGCCACCGCCGAGCGCACCACCGTCAGGCGCGGCGCCTCGCCGGTCAGCACCAGCCAGGCCGCCAGCCGCGCCGCGCCTCGGGCCTCGAAGGCGTCGAACAGCGCCTTCATGCCATCGCCGACATGGCTGAAGGCGTCGCCCTCCGAGGCCGAGATCGACAGCACCTCGTCGGTCAGCTGGCGGATCAACCGCTCCATCAGCGCCGTCTGGACACCGTCGATCGAGCCGAAGTGATGCAGCACCGTGGCGTTGGCCACCCCCGCCCCCTTGGCCACCTCGGCCAGCTTCAGGTCCTGCGGGCCAGAGGCCAGCAGGATGGTCTCGGCGGCGGCCAGGATGTTGTCGCGCGACGCCTGCGGCGATCGGCGCGTGCGGGTGGCGGTCTGCTCTATTGACATTTTTGTCGGTAAGACCAAATCTAACGATGAGCTTGCAACGACAAGCCCTATCCCGAGGCAGGAGCGAACGCCATGGCGAGCCCGCGCATCACACCGCAAGACATCACGGTCACGCCCCGTGACATCCGTTTCGACACCCACGCGGCCGGCCAGGGCGCCTGGCTGGGCGGCGACGTGGTCGGCACGGCGGTGTTCAACGCCCTGTCCCTGACCTTCCCCGACGGCGAGCGCTTGTTCATGGACGCCGTGCGCCACTACCGCCCCAAGCTCTCCGGCAAGCTGCTCGAAGACGCCAAGGCCTTCATCGCCCAGGAAGCCATCCACTCGCGCGAGCACGTGGCGATGAACGGCGGGCTGGATCGCGCCCACTACCCGCTTGAGCAGATCGAGACCCAGCTGAAGAACCGCCTCAAGTTCGTGCGCGGCAAGGGTCCGATGGCCATGTTGGGCGCGACCATCGCGCTGGAGCACTTCACCTCGATGATGGCCGACTCGTTCATGCGCGATCAGGACCTGTTCGAGAACACCGACCCCGGCATGAAGCGCCTGTGGCAGTGGCACGCCCTGGAGGAGACCGAGCACAAGGCCGTGGCCTTCGACGTCTTCCAGGCGGTCACCCAGCCTTGGACGCCCCTGCGCCGCTATCGCATGCGCGTGCGGGTCATGGTGCTGATCAGCCTCCTCTTCACCCGCAACATCACCCGTTACGCCAGCGCCCTGCTGGCCGCCGACGGCATGAACCCGCGCGTCGCCCGGGCCAAGGTGCTGTGGTTCCTGTTCGGAACCCCGGGCCTCTTCCGCCGCTGCGCCCGCGAATACTGGGCCTGGTACCGGCCGGGCTTCCACCCGTGGGACCACGACAACCGCGAGCGCCTGGAAAGCTGGCGCGAAGAGTTCAGCGTCTCGCCGCTGGCGGCGGAATAAGCCGCTCGACGACCAAGACGAGCCCCGCGCCGGCTGCGTAGGCGACAAGGTCCTTCGGATCGAACACGCCGCCCAGCACCGTGCGGGCCAGCCGGTTGTCCGCCAGACCCAGCGCCGAGAGCATGTGGACGTACTGGGCCAGCTCGATGACCACAGCCAGGGACAGAGCGGCCGCGGCCGACACCAGCGGCCCAAAGGGCGTCAGCCCGCGGACCGCCAGATAGACCAGCACCACCGCCAGCACGTCGCCGACATAGGGCCGGACCACCGCATCGTCGACGAACAGGGCGATCACCACCTCGACGGCGAAGACCGCCAGAGCCGCGAGGCCGTAGCCCCCTCTCCGGCTCAGTGATCCGTCGCCTTCATCAGCGCCGCCAGCCGATCCTTCCACAGCGCCGCCACGGTGTGGCTGCCATGCCCGCGCGTCTTCTCCGACGCTGGCAGCAGCACGAAGGTCCCGTGCTTCAGCCGCTTGGCCTGGACCTCGGCGATGCCCAGTTCCGGCGGGTTGATGAAGTCGTCTGCCGAATTGATCCACAGCACCGGCGCGGTGATCGTCTCCAGCTTCGGCGAGGGGTCATAATTACGCGAGGCGGCGACCTGGTAGATCAGGTCGTTGGCGTCCAGCGGCGGCAGGCGGGCGGCGAAATAGTCGTCGACGAACTTGTCGGCGGCGTCGCGGGTCGGCTGGGCGATCTGGGCCGGCAGCGGCGCCAGGCCGGCCACCATCAGCAGGCCCAGCGCCGTACGCAGGCCCTGCTGGGGCTGTTCCGTATAATCCCCCCCTTTCCAGGCTGGGTCCTTGGTGATCCCGTCGATCAGCAGCTTGCGCCACATGCGGTTGCGACCGGCCAGCGCGTTGGGAAGGCAGGCGAACGGGGCCAGGGCGTCGGCGAAGTCCGGATAGGTCTCGCCCCAGACGAAACCGTGCATGCAGCCCATCGAGGTGCCCATCAGCAGCCGCAGGTGGTCGACCTTCAGCCCCTGGGTCAGCAGCAGATATTGCGCCAGGACCATGTCGTCATAGTCGTACTTGGGGAACTTGGCGCGCAGGCCGTCGCTCGGCTTGGACGAGCCGCCATGGCCGATGCCGTCGGGCAGGATCACATAGTACTTGGCAGGATCCAGCAGGCCGCCGGGCGCCAGCAGCTCGTCGGCGAAGACCGGATTGAGGAACTGCTTGCCCGTGCCGCCGGTGCCGTGCAGCACCATCACCGCGTTGGTGACATGGCCGGCCGCGTCGCGCCTGGGCTCGCCGAAGGTGGTGTAGTGCAGTCGCAATTCCGGCAAGGTCTCGCCCGAGCGGAACTTGAAGTCCCGCACCACGAAATCGCCCTCCTTCGGCGCGACGGCGGGCGCGGCCATGGCGGCGGGAGCCAGCAGCGCGGCGCAGGCCGCCAGGGCGATCGCGAGCTTGCGCATGATCTACTTCTCCAACCGCGCCACGAGGCTGGAGGTGTCCCAGCGATGGCCGCCCAGAGCCTGGACCTCGCCGTAGAAGCTGTCGACCATCGCCGTGCTTTCCAGCCGCGCGCCGTTGCGGGCCGCCTCGTCCAGGGCGATGCCCAGGTCCTTGCGCATCCAGTCGACAGCGAAGCCGAAGTCGAACTTGCCTTCCGCCATCGTCGCCCAGCGGTTCTCCATCTGCCACGACTGGGCCGCGCCCTTGGAGATGGCCGCCAGCACGTCGTCGGTCGGCAGGCCGGCGCGCTTGGCGAAGTGCAGGGCCTCGGCCACGCCCTGGACCAGGCTGGCGATGGCGATCTGGTTGCACATCTTGGTCAGCTGGCCCGTGCCGACCTCGCCCATCCGGCGGATGGCCTTGGCGTAGGCGTCGATGACCGGCTCGATCCGCTTGAACGCGCCCTCGTCGCCGCCGGCCATGATGGTGAGCTGGCCGTTCACGGCGCCGGCCTGACCGCCCGAGACCGGGGCGTCGATGAAGAACCGGCCGCTCTGCTCCGCCAACTCGGCCATCTCGCGCGCCACCACGGCCGAGGTGGTGGTGTGGTCGACGATCACGCCGCCCTCGGCCATGGCCGGAAGCGCTTGCGCCACAACGCCGCGGACGTCGTCGTCATTGCCCACGCACAGCACGACCAGCTCGCACCCGGCGACCGCGTCCGCGATGGTCTCGAAGGCCGCCCCGCCGTGCTCGGCCGCCCACGCGTGGGCCTTTGCAGGACTGCGGTTGAAGACGGAAACCTCGTGGCCGGCGGCCTTCAGATGCCCCGCCATCGGGTAGCCCATCACGCCTAGGCCGATAAACGCCGTCTTCATGCCGAACACTCCTTGAAGGTTCACGGGATTTCGCCCGCCAGAGCCCGTTCGGCAACCCCATCTTAACGTCCACAGGTCACCTTCCGGCGACAGGGTTAAGCAGGCTTAAGCACGATGGCCGTCAGCGCCGAACAGCCAATCATCATCAAGAAGGTCAAGAAGGTGTCCGGCGGCGGCCACCACGGCGGCGCGTGGAAAGTCGCCTACGCCGATTTCGTGACCGCGATGATGGCCTTCTTCCTGCTGATGTGGCTGCTCAACTCCACCAGCCCCGAACAAAAGCAAGGCATCGCCGACTACTTCGCGCCCGCCTCGATCTCGTCCACGACCAGCGGGTCGGGCGGCATCTTGGGCGGCACCTCGCTGGGCGACGACGGCGCCAAGGCCGACGGCAAGATGTCGGTGATCCAGCAGATGGCCCCCGAGGCTCCCGACGACATCCAGAAGGACGGCCAGAGCTCGACCCAGGCCAGCCTCGATTCCGCCAGCGAACAGGCCCTGCGCGACGCCATGGCCAAGAAGCAGCAAGACAGCTTCGCCTCGGCCGCCCAGTCGCTGCGCCAGTCGCTGCAGGACATGCCGGAGCTGGCCGAACTGTCCAAGCAGATCATGATCGACCAGACCCCCGAGGGCCTGCGCATCCAGCTGATCGATCAGGAGGGCCGCTCGATGTTCAAGGAGAACAGCAAGGAGCCCAACGACCGCGCCAAGATCCTGCTGCGCGCCGTCGCCAAGGTGGTCAACCAACTGCCCAACCGCATCACCGTCTCGGGCCACACCAGCTCCAACGCCGTGGGCCGCAAGTCCGACAGCGACTGGGCCCTGTCGGCCGAGCGCGCCGACGCCTCGCGCCGGGTGCTGCTGAACGCCGGCGTCCCGGACGACCGCATCTACCAGGTCTCGGGCAAGGCCAATTCAGAGCCGCTGTACGCCGACGACCCCACTCTGGCCGGCAATCGACGCATTTCCATCGTGCTTCTGCGCGAAAAACCGGTTCTTCCCGACGGCCTGTGACGCGATGCCGCGCGGCGCTCCGGCGCCGCTTGCGCAAACCGCCTTCATGCCGCCTAATCAGCTACCGGCCGAGGGCCGCTGAAAGAAAGGGGACGGCGCTTCCGTGACGCAGCATTTTCCGACGCGACAGCTTCGGTTCTTTCTCACGGCGCCGACCCCTTGCCCCTATCTGCCGGGCCGCGAGGAGCGGAAGGTCTTCGCCCACCTCCCGCTGTCCGACGGCCCCACGGTCAATGACAGCCTGACCCAGGTCGGCTTCCGTCGCTCCCAGAACATCGCCTATCGCCCCGCCTGCGAGACCTGCCGCGCCTGCCAGTCGGCCCGCGCGCCGGCCAGCGAGTACGTCTTCTCGCGCTCCGAGCGGAAGATCCTGGCCCGCAACGACGACCTGGAACGCCATCTGGTCGAGTCCGAAGCGACGCTGGAGCAGTTCGAGCTGCTGCGCCGCTACCTGGTGACCCGCCATGCCGACGGCGGCATGGCCGAGATGACCTGGCCCGACTATGTGGCCATGGTCGAGGACACCGCGGTCCGCACCCACCTGATCGAATATCGCCGTAAGTCGCAGGACCGCGGCCCGGGCGACCTGATCGCCTGCGTGCTGGTCGACGTCCTCGCCGACGGCCTGTCGCTGGTCTACAGCTTCTACGATCCGGAACTGACCCGGCGCAGCCTGGGCTCGTTCATCATCCTGGATCACCTGGTCCAGGCCAAGCAGACCGGCCTGCCCTATGTCTATCTGGGCTATTGGGTGCCGGGCAGCGAGAAGATGGCGTACAAGGCGCGCTTCTCGCCGCTGGAGATCCTCAAGCCCGGCGGCTGGGCCCTGATGTCGGCCCGCGAACGCGGCGCCCGCTCGCCCAAGATCTCCGGCCCTCGCGAGGCCGAGGATCGCGACCTGGACCTGAGCGACGCCCAGCCCGCGACCTTGGAAGAGCTTTAGTAGATGCTCCCCCTTCGGGGGAGCTGTCGCGGAGCGACTGAGGGGGTCCTCTACGGTCTAGGCCGGAGAGGACCCCCTCCGGCCCTCCGGGCCACCTCCCCCGAAGGGGAGGATCTACCCACCTGCTACCGCGCGAAGCTGACCCCGCCGTCCACGGTCACCGCCCCGCCCATCACATAGTCCCCCGCCCGGGAGGCCAGATAGATGGCCGCGCCGGCCATATCTTCCTCGGAACCGATCCGGCCGGCCGGGATGGCTTTCGACACCGCGTCGGCATGATCGCGGGCGACCTTGTTCATGTCCGAGGCGAAGGCGCCGGGCGCGATGGCGCTGACGGCGATGTTGTCGGCCGCCAGGCGCAGGGCCATGCGCTTGGTCATGTGCAGCAGGCCGGCCTTGGACGCGCCATAGGGATAGGTCTCGTCCTTGGTCACCGACTGGCCGTCGATCGAACAGATGTTGATCACCTTGGCCACGCGATCGGCGGCCGCCGCGCGCAGCGGGCCGATCAGGGCCTGGGTCAGGAAGAACGGGGTCTTCATGTTGAGGTCGACGGTCTTGTCCCAGCCGCTCTCGGGGAACTCGTCGAACGCCGCGCCCCAGGCCGCGCCGGCGTTGTTGACCAGGATGTCCAGCTTGTCCTCGCGCTCGGCGACCCGCTTGGCCAGGCCCTCGATGCCTTCCATGGTCGAGATGTCGCCCGGCAGCGAGACGCACTCGCCGAACTCCGACAGCGCCTCGGCGGCGGCGTCGCAGGCGGCGGCCTTGCGGGCGGTGATGTAGACGCGCTTGGCGCCGTAGATCAGGAAGCCTTTGGCGATCATCGCCCCGATGCCGCGCGAGCCGCCGGTGACGACCGCGACGCGGCCTTCGAGCGAGAAAAGGTTCTGCATGGTGTTGTCCTTCAGAAGCCGCGCGCGGCGGCCAGGGCGCCAAGGCGTCCGGTGATGGCGTGGAACTGGGCGACGGTCTCGTCGATGATCTGCTGGGCGGTCTTGACCTCGTCGATCAGGCCGACGGTCTGGCCGGCCAGCGCGGGCGCGGCCTCCATGTCGCCGCCGAAATAGACGTCGAGGATGTTCTTGAGCACGTCGGGCGGCATGACGCCGGCGTCGTAGATGTCCTTGGTCAGGTCCGACTTCAGGGCTCGGATGCAGGGGCTGGCCTTCTTGTTCAGCACCCAGGTGCCGGTCTCCTTGGCGCCCGTGATCGCGGCCTTGTAGTTGGCGTGCACCGGGCTCTCGGCCGAGCTGACGAAGCGCGTGCCCATCTGGATCGCCTCGGCCCCGAGGGCGAAGGCGGCGGCCATGCCGCGTCCGTCGCAGATGCCGCCAGCGGCGATGAGCGGCACGTCGACCCGCGCCCGGATCGCCTGCAACAGGACCAGGGTCGAGACCTCCTCGGGGTTCTTGAAGCCCCCGCCTTCCGCGCCCTCGACCACTAGGCCGTCGATCCCGGCCTCGGCGCATTTGACCGCAGCGTCGAGCGTCGGCACGGCGTGATAGACCGTGATCCCGGCGTCCTTCAGCGGGCCGATGAACTTGGCGGGACTGCCGGCCGAGGTGGTGACGAACTTCACGCCGCTCTCACAAACGAACCGCAGCATGGAGTCGTCGCGCAGGAACAGGATCGGCAGGTTCACGCCGAACGGCAGGCCCGCCTCGGCCATCTTGCGGATCTCGGCCTTGCAGGTCTCGGTCTCGCCGGACGAGGTCTCGATGATGCCGAGACCGCCGGCCCGCGACACCGCCGAGGCCAGGGGATAGCGGGCGATCCAGCCCATCGGGGCCTGGACGATGGGATACTTTGCGCCCGTATGGGCCAGGACGCGGTTGGTCATGGGATCAAGAGCACCCGGCCGACAGCCGCACGGCTCTCGATATAGGCGTGGGCGGCGGCGGCTTCCGACAGCGGGAAGGTCTTGTCGATGACCACCTCCAGCTCGCCGCGCGCGGCCTCATCGATCAGCGCCTGGATCATGTCGTGGACACGATCGGTCATGATCTCGGCCCCCAGGAATACGCCCGTCAGCGAGCGGTTGCCGCCCATCAGCGAACTGACATCGACCTTCATCGGCTCGCGCCCGGCGTTGCCGACCAGCGAGACGCGGCCGCGATAGCCCAGTGACAGCAGGCTGCCCTCCAGCGTCGCGCCACCGACCGGATCGACGACCAGGTCGACGCCCTTGCCGCCGGTCAGCTTCATCACCTGCTCGACCACGGCGTCGCGGCCGTAATTGATCCCGTGATCCAGGCCAAAGACCTTCAGGCGCTCCAGCCGCTCGTCGCTGGAGGCCGTGGCGATCACCGTCGCCCCGGCCCGCTTGGCCAGCTGGATGGCGGCGATGCCGACGGCCCCTGCCCCGGCCTGGACCAGCACGGTCTCGCCGGCCTTCAGGCGACCCGCGCCGAATAGGCACTCGTGCGCCGTACCGAACGGCACCGGGATCGCCGAGGCCTTGTGGATGTCGAAGCCGGCCGGGATCGGCCAGGCGTTACGGGCCGGCACCGAGCGCAGCTCGGCGTGCGAACCGAAGGCGTTCACCGTCACCACCTTCTGGCCGACCTTCAGGTGGGTGACCTCGGCCCCGACCTCGACGATCTCGCCGGCCGCCTGGTAGCCGACGATATGCGGGCTGCCGGCCATCGCGCCGCCGCCGCGATTGAGGGTGTCGCCGCCTTCGATGCTGACCGCCTCGACCCGGATCACCACGCCCGAGGCATGGCAAGCCGGATCGGCGACATCTTCATAGCGCAGCACATCCGGCGAACCGGTTTCGTAATAGACGGCGGCCCTCATGGCGCTCTCCCTAAGTACTTTTCTTATTGATTAGGCTGGTTATTTCGAAGGATCGACCAGCGCCGAATAGACCAGCTGCTGGCTGATATCGTCGAGATTGCGCAGCGCCGGATCGCCGTCCTTGTTGAGGATGTGGATCATGCCCAGGAAGAACAGATCGTTCTTCGGGTCGATCCAGAACCAGGTGCCGGCCGCGCCGCCCCAGCTGATCGTGCCTTCGCCCGCCGGCGTGCCGGCCTTGGCGGGGTTGGTGATGACCATGAAGTCCAGGCCGAAGCCCTGGCCGCGCTCGTCGCGGAACGAGCCCTCCTTGCCGGTCATGATGTCGTTGCTGAGATGGTTGGATCCCATCAGGGCGATGGTCGACGGCGACAGGATGCGCGCGCCGTCCAGTTCGCCGCCATTGAGGATCATCTGGGCGAAGCGGGCGTAGTCGGCGCTGGTCGAGACCAAACCGCCTCCGCCCGAGGCGACGACCGGCGGCTTGGTGATGTCCAGCACCATGAAGCCCTCGGCCGGAACGAGTTTCTGGACCTTGGGGCCCCAGAGATAGAGCGAGGCCAGGCGATCCCTCTTCTCGGCGGGCAGGTAAAAGCCGGTGTCGGTCATCTTCAGCGGCGTGAAGATGTTCTTCTGCATGAAGTCAGCCAGCGAGAGGCCCGACAGCTTCTCGATGATGTAGCCCTGGATATCCACCGAGACGCTGTACTTCCACTGCGCGCCGGGCTGGCCCACCAGCGGCAGGGCCGCGACCTTGTCGATGAACTCCTTGCCGGTCTTGGCCCCCAGCACGCCGGTCGAGACATAGGCCTTGTCGATGGGGTTGTCGGGCACCAGGCCATAGGCGAAGCCGCCCGAGTGGCTCATGATCTCGCGCATCGTCGGCGGACGATCGGCGGCCTCGGTGATGAAGCTGCCGTCCGGGTTCTGACCCTTGTAGACCCGCAGATTGGCGAACTCGGGCACGTACTTGGTGACCGGATCATCCAGACGCCACTTGCCCTGCTCGTACAGGATCATCATCGCCACGCCGGTGACCGGCTTGGTCTGCGAATAGATCCGGAAGATGGTGTCCTTGGTCATTGGCGGGCCATCGAAGCCCTTCTTGCCGTGCACCTCGAAGGCCACGACCTTGCCGTGGCGCACGACCATGGTGGTCACGCCCGGCAGGTGACCCTGATCGACCAGGGCCTGCATGCTGGCGTCCAGGGTCTTCAGGCGAGCGCTGGAGAAGCCTACGCTCTCGGGCGCGGCGGGCGCGAGGGTGACGGCAGGGCTGCTCTTGGGAGCGGCGTGCAGCGGCGCGCCCAGCGCCAGGAACCCGACCGCGACTGCGGTCCCGAACAACCGACGTAAAGTCATATCAGCCTACCGTCTCGAACACTTGTTTAAGCGACCTTAGGAGGAATCCCCTCGGTTGCGCAGCCTAGTTTTTCTCCTAGGACGGAACGACGTCAGTCGCGTGAACCCTTCCCTCTCCCCTTGCGGGAGAGGGTGGCCCGAAGGGTCGGGTGAGGGGTCGCGCGGGCCTTTCCGACAGGTCTACCCACCCCTCATCCGTCGGCCCACGGCCGCCACCTTCTCCCGCAAGGGGAGAGGGATCATTCCAACGTGAACTTCAGCCCCGCATGGGCTTCCAGCCGGTCGATCAGCTTGCGCTGCATGGCCGCTCCCGGCGTCCAGACGCCACCGGGCACGTCGGTCGCCTCGGTGACCAGACAGACCGCCGACTCCGAGATCATCTTCGAGGTCGAGCCATAGCCCGGGTCCTTGTCGCCCTTCACCGAGGCCCGGATCTGCCGGCCATCAGCCGCGATCCCCAGGAACAGGACGTCATAGAAGCCCGTCTCACGCTCTTCCTTGCTGGGCCCCTCGCCCGGCTTGGGACCGCCCTCGCCGCCCAGGCCGCCGCCCGACGCGGCGATCATGTTGGCGATCTGCTCGCCCTGCTCGCCGGGGCCGGTCAGCATCATCTCGTCATAGACGAAGCCCGCGCCATAGGCCTGGCCCAGCAGGGCGTTGGAGCGGTGGACGTTGCGGGTGTTGATCGCCGCCATCACGAACGGCGCGGCCCAGACGCCGAGGTCCTCGTCCAGCATCGGCTTGTTCCCGGACGGCTGGGCGGGGCCCTCGAAGCCGGGGACCAGCGAGAACGGGTTCTTCAGCAGTGCCACCAGCGACGGATCGCGCGCTGCGGCGGCCATGGTCGCCTTCAGGCTGGCGGCTGTGCCGCCCGAGAAACCGCCCTTCATGCCGCGAACCCGGCCCTTCACGCGCGGAACCGGCCCCCCCAACTGGGCCTTGGCCGCGTCCTGCAGGAACCACACGCCCAGCTCGAACGGGATGGAGTCGAAGCCGCACGAGAACACGATCCGCGCGCCGGTCTTCTTGGCCGTCGCCTCGTGGGCGTCGATCATCTGGCGCATCCAGGCCGGCTCGCCGCACAGGTCCAGATAGTCGGTCCCGGCCTCGGCGCAGGCCGCCACCAAGGCCGAGCCGTAGAGCTGGTAAGGCCCGACCGTGGTCAGCACGGCCCTGGCGCGCTCGACCATGGCCTTCAACGATGCGGGATCGTCGGCGTCGGCGGTGACCAGCGGCGTGTCGGCGGGCGCGCCGATCTCGTCGCGGACGGCGGCCAGCTTCTCCAGGCTCCGCCCAGCCATGGCCCAGCGCACCTTGCCGCCGACCCCGTACTGCTTAGCTAGGTATTCGGCGACCAGCCGGCCGGTGAAGCCGCTCGCGCCATAGACGATGATGTCGAACTCAGCCGCCGGGTTCATGCGCCCCTCCCTTTATCTTGGAGGCAACATGGACTCGTCCGCACCGGGCCGCAAACATCCGTTTGAAATCTCCTTCAGTTGTCATCCCGGAAGCCTCGCAGAGGCTGTCCGGGACCCAGGGGCCGACGCAGTGCGGTTCTCCTGGGTCCCGGCTCTCCGCTTCGCTGCG
The DNA here is from genome assembly GCF_058809215.1 of Caulobacter sp. GW821-FHT10F06. Taxonomy (NCBI): domain Bacteria; kingdom Pseudomonadati; phylum Pseudomonadota; class Alphaproteobacteria; order Caulobacterales; family Caulobacteraceae; genus Caulobacter; species Caulobacter sp. GW821-FHT10F06. The sequence goes on from NZ_JBXASK010000008.1 coordinate 207,512, forward strand.
GCCGGGATGACAAGTCGAGGGAGTGTTGAAGTATTGGCCGCTAGTTGACGTTCAGCACGCGCTCGATGCGCCGGTCCGGCAGGAACCAGATCACCGCCACGGCGACGTAGCAGGCCACCGACAGCCAGGCGCTGACGAAGGCCAGGCCGACGCCAATCGCATAGAGTACGAACGAGGCCTTGGTCTTGTAGTCCTTGCCGATGGCGCGGCTCAGGTCGGAATCCTCGCCCTCGTGCTTGGCCAGCATCCGGGCCAGCAGCGTGAACGCCACGGCGTTCATCAGCATCACGCCGCCATAGAGCGCCACCGGCACGGCGGCCAGGTGGTTCTCGCCCATCCAGCCGGTCACGAACGGGATCAGCGACAGCCAGAACAGCAGGTGCAGGTTGGCCCACAGGATCGGGCCGGTCACGGTGGTCACCGTGTGCAGCATGTGGTGATGATTGTTCCAGTAGATGCCGACATAGATGAAGCTCAGCACATAGCTGAGAAACACCGGGATCAAGGGCTTCAGGGCCGCCAGCTCGACGCCGTGGGGCACCTTCAGCTCCAGCACCATGATGGTGATGATGATGGCGATGACGCCGTCGCTGAACGCCTCGAACCGACCCTTGCCCATGCCCGTCCTAATGCTCCGGATGCTCCAGGGCCTGATAGACCAGCGTTCGGGTGGTGGCGTCCAGGCCTGGACCCACGCCGCCCAGCCGCTGGATCATGCCGATGAAGAAGAGGTCGTTGGCCGGATCGATCCAGAACCAGGTGCCCGCGCTGCCGCCCCAGCTGATCGTGCCCGGCCCCACCGGCGCGCCCGAGGCGGCCGGATCCACCGCCACGGCGACGTCCAGGCCATAGCCCATGCCCAGGGCGAACGGGAACGGCTTGGCGTTGCTTGTCGGATGCAGCACCCCGGCCGTGCCGTTGGTGGTCACCGTAAAGCTGGGCGGCAGTTGGTTCAGCTTCATCAGCGCCACGGTCTGGGGCTGCAGGATGCGCTGGCCGTCCAGCTCGCCGCCGTTCAGGATCATCTGGGCGAACCGCGCGAAGTCATGGGCGGTCGAGACCAGCCCGCCGCCGCCCGACGGCGCCACGGGCGGCTTGGTGATGTCGCGCCACGCGCCCTCGACCGCTGGAACCAGCTGCCCGTTCGGGCCGGTGTCGTACAGCGCGGCCAGGCGCCCGACCTTCTCCTGCGGCACGTAGAAGGCGGTGTCCCTCATGCCCAGCGGCGTGAAGATCCGCTCCTGCATGAAGATCGGCAGCGACTGGCCCGACAGTTTCTCGACGATATAGCCCTGGATGTCGGCGGCCACGCTGTAGCGCCACAGCGTGCCCGGCTCGGCGAACATCGGCAGGGTGGAAACCTTGCTGACCAGCTGGTCCAGCGAGTCCGACTGCAGCACGGCGGCCTTGTAATAGGCCTGGTCGGCGGGGCTGGAGGGGTCGTCGGCGATGCCATAGGCGAAGCCCGCCGTGTGGGTCATCAGCTCGCGCATGGTCGGCGGGCGCGAGATCGGCGACAGCACCGGCCGGCCCTCGGCGTCCATCTTGGCCACGCGCAGGTTGGCGAACTCGGGCACGTACTTGCTGACCGGATCGTCCAGCTTCCACTTGCCCTCGTCATAGAGGATCAGCATCGCCACGCCGGTGACCGGCTTGGTCTCCGAGCGGATGCGGAAGATGGCGTCGGACCGCATCGGATCGGCGGCGTCCAGCGCCCGCTTGCCGAAGGCCTGGGTCGAGACGACCTTCCCGTGGCGCGACAGCAGGGTGACCGCGCCGGCCACCTGGCCCTGGTCGACCATGGCCTGCATGGTCTCGTCCAGCTTCTTCAGCTTGGGCGAGGAGAAGCCGACCGCCTCGGGCTTGGCGCGAGGCAGCGGCGCGGCCGCAGCCTCGCCCGAAGCTCCACTGGCGGCGGCCGCGCAGCCCAGCAGGCCGGCGACGACCGCGAGGGTTTTCCGCCGCAGCCGCCTCAGGTTCATTTCGGCCGGAACCGCTTCTGGGTCGGGAAGCCCTTGGGCGCCAGCTTGCCCGAACCGGCCCGACGGCCGATCCAGTCCTTCCACTCGGCCCATTCGCGGCGACGGCCGGCCGTGTCGATCCAGTAGGCCCCCGTCTCGGCGTTGAACGACAGCGCGTCGCGCAGCCCGCCCTCGCGATAGGCCTGCAGCTTGACGCCCTTGCCGCGCGGCATTTCCGGCAGTTCTTCCAGCGGGAAGATCAGGATCTTGCCGTTGTCGCCGATGACGGCCATCTGGTCGCCCGTGGCTTCCAGGCAGAAGGCCGCGCCCGCCGCGTCGACGGTCAGGACCTGCTTGCCGGCCTTGCGATTGGCGAGCGCTTCTTCCTCGGGCATCAGGAAGCCATAGCCCAGCTTCGAGGCCAGAATGCGTTTGCGGCCGGCCTTGTAGGGGAAGACGTCGAGGATCTTCACCTTGTCGTCCAGCTCGATCATCATCCGCAGCGGCTCGCCATGGCCCCGCGCGCTCGGCAGCTTGTCACAGCCGATCGTGAAGAAGCGGCCGTCGGAGCTGAAGATCAGCAGCTTGTCGGTGGTCTCGGCCGGGACCAGGAAGCCCAGCTTGTCGCCTTCCTTGAACTTCAGTTCGGACGGATCGTCGACCTTGCCCTTGGCGGCGCGGATCCAGCCGCGGTCCGACAGGATGATGGTGATCGGCTCACGGACGATCATCGCCTCGATGGCGGCCTCGGCGTCGACGACGGGGGCGTCGGCGAAGATCGAGCGGCCGGTCACGCCGGTGGGGCGGCCGCCCTTGTCCAGCGGGTGCTTGATCTTCAGCAGGGCCTCACGGACCTGGGCCAGGCCCACGCCGACCAGTTTCCACTGCTTCTCGTCGCTGGCCAGCATCGCCAAGATGCCGTCGCGCTCTTCCATCAGCTCGGCGTGCTCGCGGCGGATCTCCATCTCTTCCAGCTTGGCCAGTTGGCGCAGGCGGGTGTTGAGAATGGCGTCGGCCTGGATGTCCGAAAGCTTGAAGGTCTCGATCAGCTTCTCTTTGGGCTTGTCCTCGTAACGGACAATCCGGATCACCTCGTCGAGGTTCAGATAGGCGATCAGCAGGCCGTCCAGGATGTGCAGACGGGCTTCGATCTTGGCCAGGCGGTGACGGGCCCGGCGGGTCAGCACCTCGCGGCGGTGGGCCAGGAACGCCATCAGCGCCGCCTTCAGGCCCATCACGCCCGGGGTGCCCCGCGCGTCCAGCACGTTCATGTTGACCGGGAAGCGGCTCTCCAGCGCCGAGAGCTTGAACAGGCTCTCCATCAGCACTTCGGGCTCGACGTTCTTGGACTTCGGCTCGAGGACCAGACGGATGTCCTCGGCGCTTTCGTCGCGCACGTCGCCCAGCAGGGCGGCCTTCTTGCTGTCGATCAGGTCGGCCAGCTGCTCGACCAGATCCGACTTCTTGACCTGGTACGGGATCTCGGTGACGACGATCTGGTAGGTGCCGCGACCGGTGTCTTCCTTCTCCCACTTGGCGCGCACGCGCACGCCGCCGCGGCCGGTCTCATAGACCTCCAGCAGGTTGGAGCGGGTCTCGACGATGACGCCGCCAGTCGGGAAGTCCGGGCCGGGCACGCGCTCCAGCAGGTCCTCGGTGGTGGCGTCGGGGCGGGCCAACAAGAGCTGGCAGGCGTCGATCAGCTCGGCGGCGTTGTGCGGCGGGATCGAGGTGGCCATGCCGACCGCAATGCCCGACGAGCCGTTGGCCAAGAGGTTCGGGAAGCCCGACGGCAGGACCACCGGCTCCTCGTCCTGGCCGTCATAGGTGGGGCGGAAGTCGACCGCGTCCTCATCGATGCCGTCCAGAAGCAGCGTCGCCGCTTCGGTCATCCGGCATTCGGTGTAGCGCATGGCCGCGGCGCTATCGCCGTCGATATTGCCGAAATTGCCCTGGCCCTCGACCAACGGGAAGCGCTGGGCGAACTCCTGGGCCAGACGCACCAGGGCGTCATAGATCGACTGGTCGCCGTGCGGGTGGAAGTTACCCATCACCTCCCCGACCACCTTGGCGCACTTGCGCGCGGCGGACTCGGGGTTCAGGCGCATGTTGTTCATCGCGTAGAGCACGCGACGGTGCACGGGCTTGAGGCCATCGCGCACGTCCGGCAGGGCCCGCGAACTGATCGTCGACAGCGCATAGGCCAGGTAGCGGCGCGACAGGGCTTCCGTCAGCGGCTCGTCGAGAATGCGGTCGCCGTCGCCAGGACCGCCGGGGGGAAGGACAGGTTTGTTCATGAGGCAGATTCGTTACGCGTGAAGGACACAGTAGCAGATGTGAGGCGCCCGGTTCGACCGGGTTTGACCTCCTCCCCTGTGAAACGGGGGAGGTGGCGCGATGCGGATACGCATCGTGACGGAGGGGGCGCTGCCCACGCCCGACGCCCCCTCCGTCATGTCGCGTATTCGCGCCATGCCACCTCCCCCGCTTTGCGAGGGAGGAGAAGACTAAAGCCGCCCGGCCTCGCCCAGCCGGTCCAGCAGCCACACCCGCGCCGGCGGCAGCGGGCGGTTCAGGGGGCCGAAGACGAACTGCTCCAGGAAGTGGCCGGTGATGTCCAAGCCCTGCCGCACGTCGCCCTCGGCCAGCCCGCCCTGGGCCGACAGCAGGAACGGCGGCAGCGGCAGCAGCTTGTCCTTGTAGGGCTCCCCAGCCCCACGACTGACGGCGCGGCCGGTGCGGGGGCTGACATAGATCAGATCGTCGAAACTGCCCGTCGCCGCGCACTTGGACAGGTCCAGGCCGAAGCCCAGCTCCTGCAGCAGCCCGGCCTCGTAGCGCACATAGACCGCTGGCCAGATGTCGGGGATCTGCAGTACGCGGATCAAGGCCTCCAGCGCGTGGAAGGCGCCGGGATGGGCCTCGCGCTCGGGCAAGGCTCCCGCCGCCAAGGACGCAGCCGACGACAGGCCGGCCAAGGCCAGCGGGTCGTCGAACAACTCCGAGACCCCCTCGCCCATCGGCTCCAGGCTGGCCGCGCCCAGTTGGTCGGACATCCGGGCCCGATAGCGCGCGATCACTTTCGAGCCGGGCTGCAGGAACGGCTTCATCCGCCGCGAGGCCGCGCCCGCGACATGGGCGGCGAACTTGCCGTGCGTCTCGGTCAGCAGTTCGACGATGGCGCCCGTCTCGCCATGGATGCGGGCGGACAGCACCAGGGCTTCGTCCTCCCACTCCATCTAGGTCGGCGTCCCCCAGGCCACGACCTTCTCCAGCACCGGGCGCCAGTCCGCCTCGACCGGCAGGCCGATGACGTCGCGCAGGGCCGCTTCCAGTTCGTCGACGTTCAGGTCGCGCTGCGAGACCAGAGCGCCCGTCTGGTCGCGATGGGTCAGGCGGTTGTTCCTCAGCGCATAGCGGGCGGTCGGCGTGGTGCGCCCCACCGTCAGGCTCCAGGTGAAATGCGAGTTGGGATGGGCGTGGGAGAAATAGTTGGCCTGCTCGTAGTCGATGTCGGCCAGTGCGCCCTGGGCCACCTGGTAGAGCGTCGTCCACTGGCCCGACAGATTGGCCTGCACCCGCCGCTCGGCCACGCCGCCATGCGCGGCGTCGAGGATGCGAAAGTCGCCGTTCGGAGTCGACTGCGTCTCGTCGGAGAACAGCCGCAGCGGCGCGGTCAGCACGCAGCCGCCGAAGCCGCCGTCGGCCAGCCAGGTCTCGCCGTCCAGGGTTACGGCCAGCACCATATGCGAGCGCGGCCGGACCGGCGCGCCAACCGGAGCCATCCACAGCACCCGCGCCATCAGCCCCTCGACCTTGAAGCCGATGGCCTGCAGAGCCCGCTTGAGCAGGCCGTTCTGCTCGTAGCAGTAGCCGCCGCGTCCCGCGCCGATCAGCTTGGCGTCGATAGCCGCCGGATCCAGGCTGATCCCGCGCCCCAGCAGCACGTCGAGGTTCTCGAACGGAATGGCCGCCGGATGCTTCTGGGTGATCGCCCGCAGCACCGCCAAGGTTGGTTCGCGCGGACCGTCATAGCCGATGCGCGCGAAATAGGCGTCCAGGTCGACCGCCGGAGCGGCGTCGGCGAAGGCGTTCTCGATCTTGCTCACTGGAAACGATATTCCCGATATGTTCTCATCCGTAGGGACAGCTTGGAACGCCTGGAGTCAAGGGGCGAAGACCTCGTCCGTCGACAGCCTCAGGATGAGGTCTTCCATCGCGAGGCCCGAAAGTGGTCCTCATCCTGAGCTTGTCGAAGGACGAGGACCAAGCTCAGCGTCAGGCGTCGAAATCCAGGCCCATGTCGTTGAACAGGCCGCGTTCCTCGGCCCAGTTTTCCTTGACTTTCACGTGCAGGAACAGGTGAACCTTGCGGTCCAGGATGTCGCACAGCTCCTCGCGCGAGGCTTGGCCGATCCACTTCAGGGTCTGGCCGCCCTTGCCCAAGACGATGGCGCGCTGGCCGTCGCGTTCGACATAGATGGTCTGCTCGATGCGGGCGCTGCCGTCGGCGCGCTCTTCGAACGCCGTGGTCTCCACCGAAGCCGCGTAGGGCAGCTCCTCGTGGACGCGGAGATAGATCTTCTCGCGAGTGATCTCGGCGGCCAGCAGGCGGGCCGGCAGGTCGGCGGTCTGGTCTTCGGGATAGAGCCAGGGGCCTTCCGGCATCAGCGAGGCCAGGCGTTCCAGCAGGTCATCGACGCCCGCGCCCGTGGCGGCGCTGATCATGAAGACCTCGGAATAGACGCCGGTGTCGAACAGCTCCTGCGTCACCTTCAACAGGGTCTCGCGCTTGACGCCGTCGATCTTGTTCAGGGCCAGGATCACCTGGCGGTTGGCGGCCTTCAGGCCTTCGATGATGGTCTGGACATCCTGCACCGAGCGGTGCTCGGCCGGCGTGGCCTTGTTCTCGTTCGAGGCCAGTTCGGCCTGGACGTCGATCAGGTGCACGGTGACCTCGGCCTCTTCGGAGCCGCTCCAGGCCGAACGGACCATGGCGCGGTCCAGGCGACGGCGCGGGCTGAAGATCCCGGGGGTGTCGACGAGGATGATCTGGGTCTGGCCGGTCATGGCCACGCCCCGCACGGGGAAGCGCGTGGTCTGGACCTTCTGGGTGACGATCGAGACCTTGGCCCCGACCATGCGGTTGACCAAGGTGGACTTGCCGGCGTTCGGCGCGCCGATGATGGCGGCGAACCCGGCGCGGGTGTTTTGAGGTGTTTCAGTCATTGCGCGTGCGTGTAGCACAGCGGGCGGGGGATTCCTCCCCCTGATGGGAGCCCATACTTCGCCGTTCCCTTTCAACCGTCATTCCCGCCACAAGGGCGGGAATGACGAAAGTTTATGATGGGAGCGCGGGGATAAACGGCGCTCCATCCTCGGCGGAGTCGAGATAGAACGAAGCGAAATCAACGCCCTACAACTTTCTCGCAGCGCGCTCTCCTCCGCGCTCAAACCGCCCGCATACTCGATCTCACCTGACGGCATGGGAAGGGCGCTAGGCCGGCGACCTCGAGCGGCTGTCAGGGGTGATCGAGCGGGACACGTAGGCATGGGCTGAAATCGCCCATGCGGTCCGGAGCAAGCCAACGCTCCGCCCGCCGGGGGCCGAAGTCGGGAGCGGGTTAAAACCCCGCGCCTCGGAAGCTCTCGTCTGAAGATCACGCGGAGCGGACGGCTTCGTCGAAACGGTACTCACTACCCCACTCATCCGGACGTCGTCCGGACGCTCCGCAGCCCTTCCCATCACCATCGCAGCGAAAGCGCGAGGTTGCGGACGCTCGTGAGGACCCCCTCAGTCGCTCCGCGACAGCTCCCCCGAAGGGGAGCATCGACGTGGGTCGATCCTCCCCCTTTGGGGGAGGTGGCCGGAGGGCCGGAGGGGGTCCTCAACGGCGTTCGCCGAACGCGCTACCCCGCCCCTTCCCGCTCCAGCAGCGCCTTGGCCGCCGCCTTCTCAGCCTCCTGCCGCGATCGGCCGGTGGCGAACACCGGATCGACGCCCGCAACCACCACCTGCACGGTGAACACCGGCGCATGGTCCGGCCCGGTGCGGTCCTTGACCGCGTAGGTCGGCAGCGGCTTGCCCAGGCTCTGAGCCCATTCCTGCAAGGCGGTCTTGGGATCGCGCGGCTTTCCTTGGGAGGCGCGGTCGAACTCGGCGCTCCACAGGTCCAGGAACACCCGGCGGGCCGTCTCCAGGCCGCCGTCGCGGTAGAGCGCCGCCATCAGCGCCTCGCAGCCGCCGGCCAGGATCGACTCGGTCTCGCGACCGCCGATCTTGCTGGAGGACGCCGAAAGACGAAGGGCCGGACCCAGCTCGGCGGCCTTGGCCACCCGGGCGCAGGTCTCGCGGCTGACCAGGGCGTTCAGGCGCGGCGCCAGCTCGCCTTCCTTGGCCTGCGGGAAACGCTCGGCCAGGGCCTCGGCGGCCAGCAGGCCCAGCACGCGGTCGCCGATGAATTCGAGGACCTCGTTGTCGGCGGTCTTCTTGGCCCCGTCCCCGACGCTGGCGTGCGTCAGGGCCTGTTCCAGCAGCTTGCGGTCCGCGAAGGTATGACCGATCCGGCGCTCCAGGTCGCCGACGGCGACGACCCGTCTATCCATGGCTCAGGTTCACTTCAGGATGCGGAAGAAGCGGCTGGGCCGGGCGTCCAGCACCCAGGTCCAGGGCTTGAACAGCGCCGCGTTGCGGTTCCAGGACAACAGGATGATCTGGGCCTTGCCGACCAGGTTCTCGGCCGGAACGAAGCCGACGCCGGCCTCGTCGCCGATATACTGGTCCAGCTCATAGTCCCACTTGCAGACGCCGGGGCCGGTCTTGAACGGCGAGACGCCCGGATCGAAACGGCTGTCGGCCGAGTTGTCGCGGTTGTCGCCCATGAAGAAGTAGCAGCCCTCGGGCACGGTATAGACGCCGGTGTTGTCGCCGCGGCTGTCGGGACCGTAGTCCTGGGTGACGTACTTGCGGCCTTCCGGATTGGTTTCCTGGAAGCGCTGAACCTGCTGGGTGAAGCCATAGCCCATGTCGACCAGGGCCGGCGCCTGCGCGGCTTGGGCAAGGGGCTTGCCGTTGATGTTGATGACGCCCGAGCGGACCTGGACCTTGTCGCCCGGCATGCCGATCAGGCGCTTGATGTAGTCGGTGCGGCCGTCGCGCGGCAGCTTGAAGACGATGATGTCGCCGCGCTTGGGGGCGTGGCCCAGGATTCGGCCGTTGAAGATCGGCGGGCTGAACGGGATCGAGTGCTTGCTCCAGCCGTAGCTGAACTTGCTGACGATGATGTAGTCGCCTTCCAGCAGGTTCGGCTCCATCGAGCCCGACGGGATCGTGAAGGGCTGGAACAGCAGCACCCGCAGCACCAGGGCGATGCCGAGGGCGTAGGCCACCGTCTTGATGATCTCGATGAATTCCTTGACGGCGCCGCCCTTATCTTCTTCGGACGGCGAGGTGTCGGCGGCGTCGGTCATGCGGGCGCGGAGCTCTCAGGCAATGGGGTTCCGGCGAACCGGACAGGCTTAGCTAGACGGGCTTGGCGACAGGGGCAAGCTTTGCGCCGGGTAACCCGGCTTCATGGCCAAGGTTGGGCGCTGGCGGCTCCGCCAGAAAAGTCCTTATTCCGGAAGGGCTTCGATGATCACGAAGGCCTGGGCGTAGGGATGATCGTCGGTCAGCGACAAATGGACCACCGCCTTCATGCCGGCCGGGACCATGCGCGCCAGCTGCTCGGCGGCGCCGCCGGTCAGGGCCATGGTCGGCTTGCCCGACGGCAGGTTGACCACACCCATGCCGGCCAGATGCACGCCGCGTTTCAAGCCCGTGCCGAGCGCCTTGGAGCACGCCTCCTTGGCGGCGAAGCGCTTGGCGTAGCTGCTGGCGCGGTCGGGCTTGCGCTCGGACCGGGCGCGCTCGACGTCGGTGAACACCTTGTGGGTGAAGCGGTCGCCGAAACGCTCCAGAGACTTTTCGATGCGCCGGATGTCGCACAGGTCGGAGCCGATGCCGATGATCACGCGGCTGCCTCGAGGCGGGCGGCGTCCATCAGGGCGCGCATCCGATGAATGGCCTGCGGCAGACCCACGAAGATCGCCTCGCCGATCAGAAAGTGGCCGATATTGAGCTCGGCGATCTGCGGGATGGCGGCGATCGGCTTGACGGTGGCGTAGTCGATGCCGTGGCCGGCGTGAACCTCCAGGCCCAGGCTGGCGGCCAGGGCCGCGCCGGTCTTCAGGCGTTCCAGGATCGTGGCGGCGCGTTCGACGTGGCCCTCGCGGGCGGCGTCGCAATAGGCGCCGGTGTGCAGCTCGATGACCTGGGCGCCCAGGCGGTGCGAGGCTTCGATCTGGGCGGGCTCGGCGTCGATGAACAGCGAAACGCGGCTGCCGGCCTCGCGAAGCCGGCCGGTGGCGGCGGCGATGGCGTCATAGCCGCGCACGACGTCGAGGCCACCCTCGGTTGTGACCTCCTCGCGGCGCTCCGGCACCAGGCAGGCGGCGTGCGGCTTGGCGTTCAGGGCGATGCCGACCATCTCGTCGGTGACCGCCATCTCGAAGTTCAGCGGCTTGCCGCGCTTCAGGCACAGGTCAGTCAGCAGCGCGATGTCGGCGTCGGAGATGTGCCGGCGATCCTCGCGCAGGTGGGCGGTAATGCCGTCGGCGCCGGCCGCCAGGGCCAGCTCTGCGGCCCGCACGGGCTCGGGATAGCTGGAGCCACGGGCGTTCCGGATTGTGGCCACGTGGTCGATATTGACGCCCAGCCGGACGGTCATCTGCTGCTCGCTAGGAATGTCGAGACCTCGGTCGCTCGTTGTTCCGGCGCGGCCGACGCCGCGTCTCGTCCGCAGTCTATCGCCTGTGGGCCAAGAGTTGGAGACCTGAAAAGCGGCGCTGACGCTGTTCAGTTTCGCCTTACGGAAAACGGCGTGGACAGCGTTCGATCGGGCGCCCAAGGTCGCGTCCCTGACTAGTCAAAACGGGTGGGAACATGATCGGGACGAAAGCGGGCGCGCTGGGCTTGGCGCTGTTGATGTCGACGGCGGCGGGCTCGGCCCTAGCCGCTCAGAGCTATTCGGCAAGCGCCATCAAGAGCCTGAAGGCCAAGGCCGTGGCCGGCGTGGAGGCGCGAGCCAAGCTGTCCCAGGTGATGAACGACCAGATCTTCTCGTTCGGCGAGCTGGGCTTCCAGGAAGTCGAGACCTCGAAATACATCACCGGCGTGCTGGAAGAGAACGGCTTCAAGGTCACGCGCGGCGTGGCGGGCCTGCCCACCGGCTGGACGGCGACCTGGACGAACGGGACCGGCGGTCCGGTCATCGCCCTGGGCAGCGACATCGACTGCATCCCCAAGGCCTCGCAGAAGCCCGGCGTACCCTGGCACGACCCGATCGTTCCCGGCGCGCCCGGTCACGGCGAGGGCCACAATTCCGGCCAGGCGCTGAACGTGGTCGCGGCCCTGGCGCTCAAGGATCTGATGATCAAGGAGAACATCGCCGGGACCCTGATGCTGTGGCCCGGAGTCGCCGAAGAGCTGGTGGCGGGCAAGGCCTACATGGTCCGCGACGGCGTCTTCAAGGACGTGGACGCCACCATCTTCACCCATGTCGGCTCGAACCTGCAGACCAGCTGGGGCCCGTCGATCGGCACGGGCCTGGTGTCGGTGAAGTACAGCTTCCACGGCGAATCCGCCCACTCGGCCGGGGCGCCCTGGCGGGGCCGCAGCGCCTTGGACGCCGTCGAACTGATGGACATGGGCTGGAACATGCGCCGCGAGCATCTGCGACCAGAGCAGCGCTCGCACTCCGTGATCACGGACGGCGGCGACCAGCCCAACGTCGTGCCGTCGGAAGCCACGGTCTGGTACTATTTCCGCGAACAGAGCTTCGACGCGATCAAGAAGAACTACGCGATCGGCAACAAGATCGCCCAGGCCGCCGCCGACATGACCGACACCACGGTCGACCACATGCTGGTCGGCACAGCGGCCCCTCGCTACTACAACCGCCCGATGGCCGAGGCCGCCCAGGCCAATATCGAGGCCGTCGGCCTGCCCAAGTGGACGCCCGACGAGCAGGCCTTCGCCAAGGCGGTGCAGACCAATGTCGGCTCGACCAAGAAGGAAGGTCTCGACATCAAGCTGAAGGGCCTGACCGCGCCGGAGCCCAAGCCGGAAAGCGGCGGATCGGACGACATCGGCGACATCTCGTGGATCATGCCGACCATCACAATCAACTATCCGTCCAACATCCCCGACCTGCCCGGCCACCACTGGGCCAACGCCATCTCGATGGCCACGCCGATCGCCCACAAGGGCGTGGCGGCCGGCTCGAAGGTGGTGGCGATGACGGTGCTGGACCTGCTGACCCAGCCCAAGCTGCTGGACGCCTCCAAGGCCTGGTTCAAGGACGTCCAGACCAAGGATCAGAAGTACGTGCCGATGCTGTCGGCGACCGACAAGCCGCAGACCCAGATCAACGCCAACATCATGGCGACCTTCCGACCGGAGATGAGCAAGTACTATTACGATCCCAGCAAGTACGAGACCTATCTGGAGCAGCTGGGCGTCGCCTGGCCGGTCAAGCAGCTAACGCCGCCTGCTCCGACCAAGTGATTACTGAGCCTTCAGCCGGCGGCTGCCGGGATCCTCGATCGGGATCGCGGCCAGCTCCGGCGGCAGGGCGTCGGCGGGATAGGCCGGCACTTCCAGGCTGCACAGCGAGACCAGCGGCACGCCGACATCGACCTTGCCGCCCGAGCGATCGACGATGCAGGCGGCGGCGATGACGTCGCCGCCGGCCTCCTGGATCGCAGCGATGCACTCGCGCGACGACAGGCCGGTGGTGACGATGTCCTCGACCATCACGACCTTCTGGCCGGGCTCCAGGTGGAAGCCGCGCCGGAACTTGAAGCCGCCGCCCTCGCGCTCGACATAGATCGAGGCGACGTTCAGGTGGCGGGCGGTCTCGTAGCCGGGAATGATCCCGCCGACGGCCGGCGACACCGCCACGTCGGGCTGGCCGACGGTGGCGACGATCTTCTCAGCCAGGGCCTTGCACAGGCGCTCGCAGCGCTCGGGCCGCATGAACACAAGGTTCTTCTGCAGGAACACCGGGCTGTGCAGGCCGCTGGACAGCACGAAGTGGCCTTCGCGCAGAGCCCCTGCGGCGCGGAATTCGTCGAGGACGTCATCATTGGTCATGAGCAGGCGATATAGCCGACGCCCTTGAGTCTTCCAACGCCTTGCGCGACGCCGCCAATTTGGCTCTATCGCGCCATGACCGAACCTCTCCGCCCCCGCGTCGGCTGCGGCGCCGCCATCCTCGACGACCAGGGCCGACTGCTGCTGGTCAAGCGGATCAAGAACCCCGAGGCCGCGCACTGGGGCGTGCCCGGCGGCAAGCTGGACTGGGGCGAAGCCGCTCGCACCTGCGCCGAACGCGAGATCCACGAGGAACTGGGGATCACCCTGGTCGCCGGCCCTGTGCTGGCGGTGACCGACATGATCGCCGACGACTATCACTGGCTGGCGATCACCTATCGCGCCGGAAGCTTCTCGGGCGAACCGTCGATCCAGGAGGACCACGCGCTGTCGGAGTGGGGCTGGTTCGCGTTGGACGCCCTGCCCTCGCCCCTGACAGCGTCGACGGCGGACGCGGTGGCGGCCCTGAAAGCCTAGCCTCGGGTGCGATCCACGGTCTCGACCGACGGGCAGGCCCGAAGCGCGGCCGAGATGTTGGTCAGATGCTTGGCGTCGCGGACCTCGACATCGATATCGGTGTCGAAGAAGTCGCTCTGGCGATGGTGCATGCGCAGGTTGACGATGTTGCCGCCCGCCTCGCCGATGATCGTGCAGACCTGCCCCAGCACGCCCGGTGCGTTCTGAATCGTGGCGTGCAGGCGGGTCAGCGACACCGTCTCGCGCTCGGCCTCAGGCGTCCAGTTGAGGTCGCGCCACAGGTCCTCACGGTCCTCGTAGTCGGCCAGCTTCGGACAATCGATGGTGTGGACGTCCAGGCCTTCACCGTCCTCGCGCAGGATGCCGACGATGCGATCGCCCGGCACCGGGCTGCAGCAATGGGCGAAGTGCAGCGAGACCCCGGGGGTCAGGCCGCCGCCGCGCACATAGAGCCGCGCGCCCTTGCCGCCCTCGATCTTGCGACGCGCCGAGGCGGCCGCCATCTCGGTGTCCTTCATGCCCGGGAATGCGGTTTCCAGAACCTGGCTGGGCGAGACCCGGCCACGACCGACGGCGTCGAACAGCGACTCCTCGGTCTCCAGGGCGAAGCGCTCGAGGATCGGACGCAGCGAGACGTCCTTCAGCCGCTTGCCGGCCCGCTCGAAGATCTGCTCCACCGAGGCCCGGCCCAGGCGCAGGAACTCTTCCTTCTCGGTCTGGCGGATGTGGCGACGGATGGCCGAGCGGGCCCGGCCCGTCACGGTCAGCGAGCGCCAGTCGGGCGGCACCACGGGCTTGGAGCCGCGGATGACTTCGACGACGTCGCCGTTGTTGAGGCCCGTGCGCAGCGGCTTCAGCTCGCCATTGATCTTCACGCCGATGCAGGTGTCGCCGACGCTGGTGTGGACGGCATAGGCGAAGTCCAGAGGCATGGCCCCGCGCGGCAGGCTGACCAGCTTGCCCTTGGGGGTGAACACGAACACCTGGTCGAGGAACATCTCGAGCTTGGCGTGCTCGACCAGCTCCTCGGCGTCGCCGCCGTGTTCCAGCACCTGGACCAGCTGGCGCAGGTTGGCCAGCGGATCGCGGCCGCCGGCGGCTTCCATGCCTTCCAGGTCTAGGCCGTACGAGGCGTCCTTGTAGCGGAAGTGAGCGGCCACGCCCTCTTCGTTGACGCGATCCATGGCCTCGGTGCGGATCTGCATCTCGATGCGCATGCCGCGCGGACCGACCACCGTGGTGTGCAGCGAGCGGTAGTTGTTCCGCTTGGGGGTCGAAATGAAGTCCTTGAACCGGTCGGGCACGCTGGACCAGGCCCGGTGGACGACGCCCAGGGCCTTGTAGCAATCCTCTTCGCTGTCGACGATCACGCGGAAGGCGTAGATGTCGGACATCTGCGAGAAGCCGATCGATTTGCGCTGCAGCTTGCGCCAGATCGAATAGGGCGACTTTTCCCGCCCGAAGACCCGGGCCGGCAGGCCGGCAGCGTCGAGGCGCGCGGCGATCTCCTGGCTGACCAGGGCCACCGCCCCGCCCTGCTCGGCGCGCAGGGTGTCCAGCCGGCGGACGATCGCGTTGCGGGCCACCGGATTGGTGTGCTCGAACGACAGTTCTTCCAGCTCGGTGCAGATCCGGTGGCAGCCGATGTTGCGGGCCAGCGGCGCATAGATGTCGCGGGTCTCGCGAGCGATCCGCTCGCGCTTGGCCTGGGCCTTGATGAAGTGCAGCGTCCGCATGTTGTGCAGACGGTCGGCCAGCTTCACCAGCAGGACGCGGACGTCCTTGCTGATCGCCAGGATGAATTTGCGCAGGTTCTCGGCCTGGCGCGAATGCTCGGCCTGGAGCTCCAACTTCGAAAGCTTGGTGACGCCCTCGACCAGCTCGGCCACCTCGGCGCCGAACAGGCCCTCGATGTCCTCGCGGGTGACCGGGGTGTCCTCGATCACGTCGTGCAGCAGGGCCGTGACGATGGTCGCGGTGTCGAGCCGGTATTCGGTGAGAATGCCCGCCACCTCGATCGGGTGAGCGTAGTACGGGTCGCCGCTGGCGCGGGTCTGACTGCCGTGCATCCGCATGGCGTAGACATAGGCGCGGTTCAGCAGGGCTTCGTCGGCGGTCGGGTCGTAGGAGTGGACCCGCTCGATCAGTTCATACTGGCGAAGGAACTTCTGGCGCGGCTTCGGCGCCGGCGCGGCCGCCGGCTCGCCGGAGGCCTGAAACGAAGACGCGCCCGAATCCGCCTCTGTCGAGGAAGATTCAGGCGCGCGTTCGGAAGGAGCGGCGGCTGGCGCCGCTTCAAGGGTCAGAGGGTCTGCGCCGTCGGGGCTCAGTACCGCTCCTCCTGACCGCCGTCGCGGTCGCTCTGCAGGGCGCGAACCAGTTCCAGCTCGCTCATCTGCATGTGGCTCGGATCAGCCAGCAGGGCCAGGGTTTCGGCTTCTTCTTCAGCCTCGGTGTGCTCGTCGACGCGTTGCAGCGTGCTGATGAGCTGTTCCTTCAGGCCTTCGTGGTCGACGACGTCGTCGGCGATTTCGCGCAGGGCGACGACAGGGTTCTTGTCGTTGTCGCGGTCGACCAGCAGGGCCGCGCCGGCCGAGATGCCGCGCGCCCGGTGGGCGGACAGCAGGACGAGCGCGAAGCGGTTCGGAACCTTCTCGACGCAATCTTCGACGGTGACGCGGGCCATGAATTCCTCGGGCTAGCCGTGATGCTCTGCAAAAATAAGCAGCCCGACGACGTTACGCAACGTCGCCCGGGTTGTCGCCCATCTTTCGCGAGGGGGCGCTTATGCCTGCTTCGCCACATGAAGTCCAGTGCGGCAAGCGTCGCTATGGCTTCGACAATTCCAGCGACAGCATCTCGCCGACCTGCGCGCCCGCTTCGACCCGCACGACATTGTCGCCGCGCTTCAAGCGCACGCCCTTCACGACGAAGGTTTTCCAGCGCCCCTCGCCCGGTCCGGCCTCAACGCCCGCGACCGGCGGCGCGCCGTTCACGCCCACCAGGACCGGCGTCGTGGCTCGAACCATCACCTCGCTCACGCCGTCTCGCGCGGCCACGACGGTGTAGCGCAGCCACTCGCCGGGCTCGAAGCGGTCGACGAAAGGCGTGCCGTCGGCCTCCCGCCCGATGTCGACGCCGTCGTTGCGATAGGTGCGGCCATGGTTCCAGGCCGTGCGCTCCTTGCCGGTCGAGACATGATAGTTGGCCGCGTCGTTGTCGGCATAGGCCACGCCGACGCGGCCCAGGTCATAGTCCGCCGCCAGGATCGGCTTGCCGGCGACCAGCGGCCCGAACGGCTTGGCCGCGTCCGAGCCCGGCTGGCGGAACATGGCGTCGATGACGTCGGGATGCTGGACGTTGGCCTCGAAGCGGATGTCGTGCCGAGCCAGCCGCATCAGCGTGGCGTAGGTCTCATCCGCTTCGGGCTTTGGCCCACCCTCGGTCCAATAGGCGACCAGCTTGGCCCAGCCCGGATTGGGCGTGATCTCCAGCGGCTGATTGAAGCCGATCTTCTTCAGCGGCCAGAAGGCCCAGCCGATACCCTCGCCTTCCACCAGCCGAATGGCGTCGGCGAACCAGACGTTGGAGTTCTCGCCGGACTCGCCCAGCCACACCGGCATGGCGTTGTCGTCGCGCAGCTTCAGGATCGCCGCGATCGAGTCCGGCGTGTTGACGTTCCAGTACTTGTGGAACGAGAGCGCCATGTTGGCGTCCCACTTGGGCAGGACGCCGGCGTAGTTGTTGCCCCAGCAATTGCCCTCGACGATGACGAGGTGCTTGTCGTCGACTTCGCGGATGGCCTGGGTGATCCGCATCTGCAGGTCGCGGACCGGACCGTTGACCTTCTCGTCGCAGCCATTGCCCTTGCCCGGCGTGGCGAAGCTCCAGTTGGGCTCGTTGATCAGGTCGTAACCGCCGATCCACGGTTCGCCCGCATAGCGCGCCGCCAGCTTGCGCCACAGGGCGATGGTCTTGCGCTGGTTCTCGGGGCTGTCCCAAAGCGACGGCTTGGTCGGATCGCGATCCGAGATCGCCAAGTCGTTACCCTGGCCTCCCGGCGCAGCGTGCAGGTCGAGGATCAGATAGATCCCATTGGCCTTGCTCCAGGCCAGAAGGTCGTCGATCCGCTTGAAGCCGTACTCATGCCAGGTGTCGACGCCGGCCACCGGCTCCTGGTCGACCGGCAGGGTCAGCAGGTCGAAATGGATCGGCAGGCGCACCGAGTTGAAGCCCCACCGTCCCATCGCCTTGAGGTCGGCTTCGGTCGTGTGGTTGTCGAGCCAGGCCCTGTAGAACTCGGCGGCGCGTTGCTCGCCGACCAGTTCGGTGATCTTGCCGCGAATGACCTGCTGCGGCCCCAGCTTGCCCAGCTGGAGCATGTAGCCCTCCTGCAGCATCCAGCCGCCAAGGCCCATGCCGCGCAGGATCACCGGCTTGCCCGAGCCATCCACGATCCGCTTGCCGTCTGCGTGGAGATAGCCGTCGGCCGCCGCCGGCGTGGCCAGCAACAGGGCGCACAGAGCCAGGCAGGCGGCGCGAAGTTTCATGATGTCGTCCCTAATGATTGGGCGCGATCATCCCGACGGCGGCGAGCGATGCAAGGCGAAGTTCAGGGGGCCAGGTTCAGGGCGAGGCGTCGGCGCCCACCGTAGCCGTTCGCGCCAGTTGGACGGCGGTCTCGCCGCTGACCGGATGACGCCAGTCCGGCGCGATCTGCGCCAGCGGCCCCATCACGAACAGCCGCTCGTGAGCCCGAGGATGCGGCACGATCAGCTGGCCGGACATCACCACGCGACCGTGGGCGATCAGGTCCAGGTCCAGGGTCCGAGGCGCATTGAGCGCCGCCCGCTCGCGACCGAACCGCGCCTCCAGGCGATGCAGAGCGGCCAGGACCTCGGCCGGCGCCAGGCTCGTCTCGACCACCGCCACGCCGTTCAGATAGGCCGGCGCCGTCGGGTCTGGCCAGGCCTCCGAGGTCCACCAGGACGATCGCGCCAGCACCCTCAAGCCTTCGGACGGAAAGGCCTCCAGCGCGGCTTCCAACAAGGCTTCGCGACTCGTATAGGCTCCGGGCAGATTGCAGCCGAGCGCCACGACAACGGCCTCGTTCAAGTCATTTCGATCGACCGTATTTTTCAAGGAATTCCCGCGTTGACCTTCTATCCCACCGACCGGATCGCCCTGTTCATCGACGGGGCGAACCTCTATTCGGCCGCCAAGGCGCTAGGCTTCGACATCGACTACCGCAAGCTGCTGGACGAGTTCAAAAAGCGCGGCGTGCTGATCCGGGCCTATTACTACACCGCCATCGCCGAGAACGACGACTATTCGCCCATTCGCCCCCTGGTCGACTGGCTCGACTACAACGGCTTCACCCTGGTGACCAAGCCCGCCCGCGAGTTCACCGACAGCCAGGGCCGCAAGCGTTGGCGCGGCGACATGGACATCGAGATCGCCGTCGACATGATGCAGATGGCCGAGACCGCCGACCACTTGGTGCTGTTCTCCGGCGACGGCGACTTCCGCGCCCTGGTCGAGGCCGTGCAGCGCAAGGGCCGCCGCGTCACCGTGGTCTCGACCATGAAGAGCCAGCCGCCGATGACCAGCGACGACCTGCGTCGCCAGGCCGACAACTTCGTCGACCTCAACGACCTGGGCGCCATCATCGGCCGCCCGCAGCGCGCCCCAGCGCCACGCCCCACCGCCGACGCCCGCACCCCGGCCGAGCGCGAGGCCGACGATGAATACTGATCAGCCCTCCAACATCGTCGGCGAACGGGTTCCCAATCCGGCCGAGCCGCCGCGCGACTGTCCGCTGTGCCCGCGCCTAGTGGCCTATCGCCGCGAGAACCAAGAGCTCTATCCCGATTGGTTCAACGGCCCCGCCCCGTCGTTCGGCGACAAGGACGCTCGGCTACTGGTCGTGGGTCTGGCCCCCGGCCGCAAGGGCGCCAACCGCACCGGCCGACCCTTCACCGGCGACTATGCGGGGACCCTGCTCTACGACACCCTGATCAAGTTCGGCTTCGCCACCGGCAAGTTCGAGGCGCGGCCCGATGACTCGCTGAAGCTGATCGGCAGCGCGGTGACCAACGCCGTCCGCTGCGCCCCGCCCGGCAACAAGCCTGAGACTTCCGAGGAGAACAACTGCCGGCCGTTCCTGACGGCGCGGCTGGAGATGTTCCCCAAGCTGAAGGCCATCGTCACTCTGGGCGACGTCTCGCGGCGCAATCTGCTGAAGGCCGTCGGCCTGAGGGCGTCAGCCGGCGTTCCGGGCCACGGCTCGGAGTTCCAGGCCGGGCCCTATCGGGTGTTCAACAGCTATCACTGCTCGCGCCTCAACACGAACACCGGGCGCCTGACGACGCCGATGTTCGAGGCGCTGTTCGCGCGGGTGAAGGCCTATCTGGACGAAAATCCCTAGCGGGGCTTCATCCAGCCGTTGTCGTTCAGCCAGTCGACCAGCAGGTTCGGCCAATGCTTGAATGAGGCCTGGTCCTTGCGAAGACCCATGTTGAAGGCGTGGCCGCCGGCCTGGAATAGGTGCAGCTCGACCGGCGTCTTGGCGGCGCGGAACTTGGACAACAGGTCGACCAGCGGCGCCGAGCAGCACTCGTCGTCATTGGCGGCGATCAGGAAGGCGGGCGGCGCGTCCGCCGGAACCTTGTCGGGAACGCCCAAAGGCCCCGGATAGACCAGCACCTGGAAGTCCGGCCGGGCGCTGACCTGATCGATGGCGTCAACCTTCGGATCGCTGGCCAGCGCGCCTTGGTAGACTTCGAGGTTCGCCGTCTCGCCGCCGGCCGAGAAGCCCATCAGGCCGATCCGCTTGGGGTCAATCCCGAACTCGGTCGCGTGGCTGCGCACCCACCGGACGCCCCGCACCGCGTCCTGGCGGGCATGCTCGATCGTGTAGGGCGAGCCCTCCTCGCGAAACAGCCGGTACTTGATGATGAAGACCGCGACGCCGGCCGGGTTCATCACCTTGGCGACGTCCGTGCCTTCCGAGCGGATCACCAGGATCTTGTGACCACCGCCCGGCAGCACGACCAGGGCCGCGCCGGTGGCGATCTCCTTGGGCGGCAGATAGACCGTGACCGAGGGGTTGTTGATGCTCCTGAGCCAGTAGTCACCGGCGACCTCGGCAATGTCCTTGCGGCTCTCGAAGCCCGGCGCGCCATTCGGCCACAGCGAGATCTGCTGCTGGGCAAAAGCGACACTGGGCGCCAGCAGCGCAGCGGCGAGGACCAGCGCCCTCACAGCTTTACCGTCCGGCCTTCGCGAGCGGCGCGGTAGATGGCCTCAATAACCCGCAGGTCCTTCACCCCTTCCTCACCGCCGACGATCGGCTCGCGGCCAGCCAGGATGCATTCGGAGAAGTGATCCAGCTGCCCGGAGAACTGGTTCTTGCGGGTCGGCGCCGGCTCGCGCGGCGCGGTCTGGCCGCCCAGTTGGGCGCGCATCACTTGGCCCTGGTAGCTGGTGGCCGGATCGATCTCGACCCAGCCCTTGGGGCCAGAGACCCGGTAGCGGTTGACGTTGACGCTGTAGGCCGAGACGCAGTTGGCCGTCGCGCCGGACGGGAACAGGAGCTGGAAGTTGATGATGTCCTCCACCTCCTTGAATCGGATGTTCGAGCGGTCGGTGGACTCGACGGCGTTGACCGCGACGGGCTCCTCGCCGGTCAGGTAGCGGGCGGCGTTGAGGCTGTAGATGCCGATGTCCATCAGGCTGCCCCCGCCCGCCAGCGCCCGGTTCAGCCGCCACTGGGTGGGATCGCCGATCGTGAAGCCGTGGTCGGCCACGACGGTCCGAACGGGTCCAAGCGCCCCTTCCCGCGCCAACTTGATGGCCTCGATGTTGTGGGGCTGGAAACGGCTGCGATAGCCGATCATCAGCTTGCGCCCGGCGGCCTTGCAGGCGGCGATCATCGCCTCGCCGTCGGCGACCGAGGTCGCCATGGGCTTCTCGCACATCACATGCTTGCCGGCCTTGGCAGCGCGTTCGGTGAAGGCGCGGTGCAGGCTGTTGGGCGTGATGATGTAGACGATGTCGACGTCCGGATTGTCGATGATCCGGTCGAAGGTTTCGTAGCTGTAGAGCCCGCTGTCGGGCACGCCGTACTGCGCGCCGAAGGTCTTCAGCTTGTCGGGCGAGCCGCTGACCAGGGCCGCGATCCTGGAATGCTCACACTCGGCGAAGCGCGGCATGATGATCCGGGTGGCGTAGTAGCCCAGCCCCAGGATCGCATAGCCCAGCTTGCGGCCAGGCTCCTGAGCCAGGCCCCGCAGCGGCCGCATGGCGACACCCGCGGCCAGGCCGGCGGCGAGAAAGGCGCGTTTGTTGATCCCGTCCATGGCGACCTACCAGACCGCGCCGGTGGTCTTGGTGCGGATCCGCGCCAGGACATGGTTGGAGGTCAGGAACAGCGTCTTGCCATCCTCGCCGAACGTGCAGTTGGCGGTGGCGAAACCGGTCTCGATCACGCCCAGCAGCTTGGCGTCGGGCGTCAGGATCAGCACCCCGCCCGGCCCCGTCGCGAACAGACGCCCCTGGGCGTCGACACGCATGCCGTCCGGCAGGCCCGGTCCGCCGGCCTTCTGAAGTTCCGTGGCGTCGAAGAACACCTTGCGTGAGGTAGGCAGACCGTCCGGACCCAGGTCATAGGCCATGATCACCGGCGCCTTGGGATCAGACACGGCGACGTAGAGGCGCTTCTCATCGGGCGACAGGGCCAGGCCGTTGGGGAAGGTCAGCTTGTCGTCGACCACCACGACCTCGCCGGTCGGGCGGCGCAGATAGACCCCGTTGAACGCCAGCTCTTTGGCGGGCGAGGCGTCGAGCCCCTCCAAGCCGTAGGGCGGATCGGTGAAGTAGATCGCGTCCTTCAGCGCGCCCTGGCGGGCCACGATCAGGTCGTTGGGGCTGTTGAAGCGCTTCCCGTTGAAGCGGTCGACGACGATCGTCTTCTTCTTGGTCGCCAGATCGACCTTGGCCACCGCCCGATTACCGTGGTCGCAGATCAGCAGCTCCCCCGCCAGGTTCAGGGTCATGCCGTTCGAACCGGGCTCGCGGAAGACCTTTGTCGGCGGGCCATCATAGCCAGACGGCTTGAGGAAGACCGTCTTTCCGTCCTTCTCACTCCACCGGTACATCGTGTTGGCGGGCACGTCGGAGAACAGGAGGTAATTACCCTCCCAAATCCACACAGGCCCCTCGGACCAGGTCATGCCGTCGGCCAGTTGCTCGATCACCGCGTCCGGCGCGATCACGGCGTCCAGCTCCGGCGACAGGCGGCGAACGCGGCCGATGTGGGGATAGGCCGCCGCGGCGGCTTGCGCGGGCATCGATCCTCCTGCGGCGATCAGGGCGGCGCTGGCCGTGAGCACGGCGCGACGGGTGGTCATGGCGGTCTCCGCTTCTTGTTTTCCTCGAAGCGTAGAAAACATGACAGCGTTATCAAAACAACGCTCTCGTAGTCTTAGGTCCGGACGCGCGGCACCGCATCGAGCCAGCGGGCATAGGCGGCTTCGCGCTGGTGCAGCGGCATCGACGGCGACAGGGTCTCGGCCGCCGGTCGCGCCGAAGCGGCCGCTTCCAACGTTGGATACACCCCCGCCCCAAGGCCGGCGAACAGCGCCGCGCCCAGGGCCGTCGTCTCCAGATAGCTGGCGCGATGCACCGGCATGCCCGTCAGGTCGGCCAGACGCTGGGAGAACCAGGCGCTCTTGGACATGCCCCCGTCGATGCGCAGCTGGGCCTCGTCGCCGAAGGCGTCCGGCGCATCGGCCCGCATGGCCTCGATCAGGTCGCGGCTCTGCAGGGCGCAGGAATCGTAGGTCGCCGCCGCGATCTCGGCGAGGCCGGCGTCGCGGGTCAGGCCGAAGATCGCGCCCCGCGCGCCGGCGTCCCACCACGGCGCGCCGAGACCCGTGAAGGCCGGCACCACGACCACGCCGTGATCGGGCTTGGCGGCGCGGGCCAAAGCCTCGGCGGCGCGCGGACCGCCGGTGATGCCCAGCCCCTCGCCTAGCCACTGGATCGCCGCGCCGGCCACGAAGATCGAACCCTCGAGGGCGTAGGTCGTCTTGCCCCCGACCCGCGCGGCGACGGTGGTCAGCAGACGCGAGCGCGACGTCGGACGGTGCTCGCCGGTGTTGATCAGCATGAAGCAGCCGGTGCCGTAGGTGGCCTTCATCTGGCCCGGCAGGATGCAGCCCTGCCCCATCAGCGCCGCCTGCTGGTCGCCCGCCACGCCCCGGATCGGCACCTCGCGCCCCAGGATATTGGCGATGGTCGCGCCATAGTCGTCGGCGCAGTCGAGCACCTTAGGCAGCAGGCTGGCCGGGACCTGCAGCAGATCCAGCATCGGCGCGGACCACTGCTGGGCCTCGATGTCAAACAGCAGGGTGCGCGAGGCGTTGGTGGCGTCGGTGGCGTGCACGGCGCCGCCGGTCAGCCGCCAGATAACCCAGGCGTCCATCGTGCCGCACAGCAGCTCGCCCGCCTCGGCGCGAGCCCGCGCGCCGGTGACGTGGTCGAGGATCCAGGCGATCTTGGTGCCGGAGAAGTAGGGATCCAGCAGCAGCCCCGTGATCTGAGCCACCCGTTCGCCGTAGCCCGCATCCCTCAGGCGCTCGCAGGCGTCGGCCGTGCGGCGGTCCTGCCAGACGATGGCCGGATGGATTGGCCGGCCCGTGGCCTTGTCCCAGATGACCACCGTTTCGCGCTGGTTGGTGATGCCGATCGCGGCCACCTCGGCGATGTCGCGTCCCGAGCGGTCCATGGTCTCGCGCATCACCGCCACGCAGGCGGCGAAGATCTCTTCGGCGTCGTGCTCGACCCAGCCGTCGGCCGGATAGCTCTGGCGCAGGGGCCGCGTCGCGTCGGCCAACGCCCCGCCCGTCGAATCGAACAGGATCGCCCGCGTGCTGGTCGTGCCCTGATCCAGGGCCAGTATCAGGTGTTCGCCCATGCTCGCGCCTCCCATCTTCTACGCTTCACCCGCGACAACGCGCCGCTATTCTTATGGTTTGGCGGGTTCGCCTGTTTAAGCATGTTTTCATTTAGCGTCGGCAAGGTCATCTTCACCGAGTTCGGGATTCGAGGAGGCTGGTCATCCAAGCCGTCCAGACCGCAAAGCTTCTGACACTGGCGCGCAGCCGCGATCCGGGCGATCGCGAACGGCTGCTGACCGGCATCATCGAGCTATGCGAGGCCAGCGAGACCGTTGGCGCCCCGACCGATCCCGACGTCCAGCGCCTGCTCGATTCCATCTTCATGACCCTGGTCGTCGAAGCCGAGCGCGACATTCGCCAGCGTCTGGCTGAGCGCCTGGCCGACGCCGCCTGGGCCCCCTCGGCCTTGATCAACATCCTGGCCCTCGACGAGATCGAGATCGCCCGCCCGATCATCGCCCGTAGCCCGGTGCTGCAGGATCATGACCTGATCCGCCTGCTGGTCCAGGCCACGCTGGAACATCAGATCGAAGTGGCCCGCCGGCCGCGCCTGGCCGCCTCGGTCGTCGAAGCCATCCTGGCCCGCGGTGAGCCCGCCGTGCTGACGGCCCTGGCCAACAACGAGACCGCAGAGCTTTCCCAGGAGGGCCTGCGAAAGCTCGTGGATCGGGCCAAGGACATCGTGGCCCTGCGCTCGCCCCTGGCTCGCCACGCGCGCCTGTCCACTGACCTGGCCGAACAGCTTTATCTCTGGGTCGGCCGCGCCCTGCGCGACGCCCTCACCGCCCGCTTCCATCTCGATCCCGTCCTGATGAACGCCGCCGTCGACGAGGCCCTGCGCGCCGCGCACAACGGCGAGGATCCGGCCAACGACGGCGTCGTCGAGAGCGAGGAGGAGCGCGAGGCGATGGAGCGCTCGCTGGTCGAGAAGCTCGATTCCGCCGGCCAGCTTCGTCCGGGCTACCTGCTGCGCGTGCTGCGCGAAGGCCGCCTGCCGTTGTTCGTCCTGGCCCTGGCTCGCCTGGGTCATTTCGAACCGGCCCAGATCCGTCGCGCGATCGACAGCAACCGGCCTGAACTTCTGGCGCTGGCCTGTTCGGCTGTCGGCATCGACCGCAGCGTCTTCCCGACCATCCTGGAGCACGTCCGCCAGTTGAACGGCGGCCGTCCGGGCGGCGGCGACGAGGGCGCTCGCCGCGCCGGCAGCGCCTTTGGCCCCTTTACGCCGGACATCGCCGGAATGGCCTTCCGGCAGGCCGTCGGAGCGGTTTGACAAGCGGGCGGGCTTCACGCCTCTTGAGCCCGATGTACACGCCGCAGCCCGCCCTGACTCGCCTCTCCTTCAAGGCCAGCGACCGCCCCGAAGCCGAGGAAGCGCGCGACCGTCTCGCCGCCCGCTATGGCGACGTCGGCGAGGACGCGGCCCAGGTGATCGTGGCGTTGGGCGGCGACGGCTTCATGCTCGAAACCTTGCACGGCGCGATGGCCAAGCAGACCCCGATCTACGGCATGAACCGCGGCTCGGTCGGCTTCCTGATGAACGAGTACAGCGAGGACGGCCTGCTGGAGCGGATCAACGCCGCCGAACGCGCCGTCATCCACCCGCTGGCCATGACCGCCATCGATTCCAAACGCCAGAACCACCACGCCCTGGCCATCAACGAGGTCTCGCTGCTGCGGCAGACCCGCCAGACCGCCAAGCTGCGCATCTCGATCGACGGCAAGGTGCGGATGGGCGAACTGGTCTGCGACGGAGCCCTGATCGCCACCCCGGCCGGTTCGACAGCCTACAACCTCTCGGCCCACGGCCCGATCATTCCCATCGGCGGCCAGGTCCTGGCCCTGACGCCGATCAGCGCCTTTCGCCCCCGCCGCTGGCGCGGCGCCCTGCTGCCGCGCTCGGCGCGGATCACCTTCGAGATTCTGGAGGCCGACAAGCGGCCAGTCAGCGCGGTGGCCGACAATTTCGAGGTCCGCGATGTCATGGAAGTCCACATCTCGGAAGATCGCGACACCAGTCTGGCGATGTTGTTCGACGCCGGCCGTAGTCTAGACGAGCGGGTTCTAGCTGAGCAGTTCTCGGCCTGAGACGCTTGGCCGCACTGAAACCTACGTCTCATTCGTTGTTAACGCCTGCTATGGTACCGATCTCCAAATTCCGCCGCTGGGGAGGCGAAAGTGACGAACAAGACCACCGCTGAGGTGATCCAGGTGCCGAATATGCTCAAGCTCAAGGTGGGCGGGCGCGGCGGCATCGATATGGCCGCCATCGCCAAGGCCGAAGCCGCTCTGAAGAGCCTGTCGGGCAACTTCGCCCAATGGCTGCAGGACGAGATCACCAAGCTCGAGGCCGCTCGCCAGGAGGTCAAGGTCCAGGGCCTGACCGCCACGACGGTCGAGACGCTCTATCTGCGCGCCCACGACCTGAAGGGTCTCGGCGCCACCTACGAGTTCCCGCTGATCACCCGCATCGCCGCGTCGCTGTGCAAGCTGATCGATGAGCCGGAAACCCGTCTCTCGGCCCCGATGTTCCTGGTCGACGCCCACATCGACGCCATCAAGGCGGCGGTGCGCGGCGACATCAAGGTCGACACCCACCCCGTGGGCAAGGCGCTGGCCGAGGAACTGGAAGGCCGCACGTCCGAGTACCTCGCCGGCTAAACCAGGCCGAACAGACCTCTCAGGTATGGATTGAGCATCCGCCCCTCCGGATCCAGCTCGGCCCGCACCTTCAGGAAATCCTCCCAGCGCGGATACAGCGCTTCCAGCGCGCGGCCGTTCAGGCTGTGCAGCTTGCCCCAGTGCGGCCGTCCGCCGTGGCGGCGGAAGATCGGTTCGACCAGCTCGTACAGGAACGCGAAGTCGTCCTTGTAGTGCGTATGCACGGCGATCGAACCGCGCGGTCCGCTGCTGAACGGCGAGAGCCAGGCGTCGTCGGCCGCGATCCGGCGAACCTCGATCGGGAAGAAGACGTCGGGCCGCTCCTTCTCGATGACCCGGACCACCTCCTGCAACGCCTGCAGCTGGGCATCCACCGGCAGATGGAACTCCATCTCGTTGAAGCGCACCGGCCGCTCGGTCGACAGCAGCTTCCAGCCCTCGTCGACGGCGGTCTCTGGCTTGGCTCCGGCCAACAGCGCGCGGGCGGCGGCCTTGCGCAGCGGCGTCGAGAAGCCCAGCAGATTGCGCAGCCCCTTCAAGGCGTCGAGGAAGGCGGTGTCCTGGTCGGGACCCCGCGCCTGGGCCGCATCGTCGGTCTCGTCATGGCTGATGCAGGCGGCCAGTCCCGTGAACGGCACGGCGTAGAACTCGAAATTGCGATGCTCGGCCCAACGCGCCTCGGCCTTGGCCAGGGCGTCGTCGAACGGTTCGATCCAGACCTTGCGGCGGATGCGGCGGTTGGGAATGGTCTTGAGCCGCACCTGGGAGATCACACCCAGCGCCCCCAGCGACACCCTGGCCGCCTGGAAGATGTCCGGCTCATGGGTCTCGTCGCAGTCGATGACCCGGCCGCCGGGCGTGACCAGCCGCAGCGCGGTGACGTCGCCGTGCAGGGCCTGCAGCTTGACGCCCGTGCCGTGCGTCGCGGTGGCCAGGGCCCCGGCCAGAGACTGCTTGTTGATGTCGGGCAGATTGGCCATGGCCCGGCCCTTGGCGGCCAGGGCCGGTCCCAGCGCGCCCAGGCGCGTGCCGGCCAGCACCACCGCCTCGTCGCCTTCCCAGCTGGTGATCCCCGCCATCGCGTCCAGCGACACCAGCGCGCCGCTGGTCGGCGCCAGGGCCGTGAAGGAGTGTCCTGCTCCCACCGGCCGGATCGGCGCCGCGGCGGTCTTCAGCATCAGGGCCAGTTCGCCCTCGTCCTTGGGCGCCAGCCGCGCGGAGGGATAGGCGGTCTGCACACCGGACCAGTTGCGCCAGAGCAGATGGCCCTCGGCGTTGACGGACGGCGGCGCCAAGGGTTCGGGCTTGTCATGGGTGGCGACCAGATATCCGGTCGCGCCGGTAGCGACCACCGCGGCTCCCGTACCGCCCGCGACCAGAGCGCCTCGTCTCGAGATCATCGCGTTCCCCCGGCTTATGCGGGGTCTTCGCGCCCCGCCATGAATCGTATGAGGCCCTGGAAATCGGACGGGGCGCAAGCCACGCATTGCCCGGACGCCGGCATGGCCTTGTAGCCCTGCACGGTGTGGTCCAGCAGCGCGGCTTCGCCCTGCTTCCAGCGCGGGTCCCAGGCGGCGCGGTCATGGACCTGCGGCGCGCCCGTGCCGGGGGTGGCGTGGCAGGCCTTGCAGGAGGTCTCGTAGAGACCCGCCAGCCGCGCGTCGGCGGGCTTCAACAGCAGGGCCTGTTCGGGCGTCGGGGCCGGCGGGCGCTTCTCGCCGCAGGCGGCCAGTGAGACGACGGCGAACGCCAGGACCATCGCCCGGCGCATCAGGCGTCGATCTCGTGCAGGCGCTTGGCGGCCGTAAGAGTGTTGGCCAGCAGGCAGGCGATGGTCATCGGCCCCACCCCGCCCGGCACCGGCGTGATCGCTCCGGCCACGGCCTTGACCTCGTCGAAGGCGACGTCGCCGACCAGACGGGTCTTGCCTGCCGCCGCCGCGTCCGGATCGCGGGCCGGAAAGCGGCTGATGCCGACGTCGATGACCGCCGCGCCCGGCTTGACCCAGTCGGCCTTGACCATCTCGGCGCGACCGACGGCGGCGACGACGATGTCGGCCTGACGGACGATGGACGGCAGGGCCTGACTACGCGAATGGGCGATGGTGACGGTGCAGTCGGCGGCCAGCAGCATCTGCGCCATCGGCTTGCCCATCAGGTTCGAGCGGCCGATGACCACGGCGTTCTTGCCCTTCAGGTCGCCCAGCACGTCCTTCAGCAGCATCATGCAGCCCAGCGGCGTGCAAGGCGTCAGGGCCGGCAAGCCGCTGGCCAGGCGGCCGGCGTTGGTGACGGTCAGGCCATCGACATCCTTGTTGGGCGAGATCGCCGCGACGATATCAGCCTGGCTGAGATGATCGGGCACCGGAAACTGCACGAGAATGCCATGGATGGCCGGATCGGCGTTCAGCCGGCCCAACAGATCCAGCAGATCGTCCTGGGTGACGTCGGCCGGCAAGCGATGGGTTTCCGAATGCATGCCCGCCGCCAGGGTCTGCTCGCCCTTGTTACGGACATAGACCTGGCTGGCCGGATCCTCGCCCACCAGCACCACGGCCAGGCCGGGCGTCAGGCCGTGATCGGCCTTCAGGGCGGCCACCTCCTCGGCGATCCGCGCACGCAGATCGGCCGCGAATGCCTTACCGTCGATGATCCTGGCCTCGGACATGGGCGCCTCCCGATTTGACCGTCCGTAACCGGTCGCTCCGTCGTGCGCAACGCTGGCGTGGACGCCGCCCAATCGTGCTAGAGCCTGGGCATGGCAGTTGCGTCCTCCACAACCCGCGCCGATGTCGTCCTGGTGGGCGGCGGGCTGGCCAACAGCTTGATCGCCCTGCGTCTGAAAGCGCTGCGGCCCGACCTTCGGGTCGTGATGCTGGAGCGCGACACGCGAATCGGCGGCGAGCACACCTGGTGCCACTTCCAGACCGACGTCAGCCCCGGGATCAGCGGCTGGCTGCGTCCGCTGATCGTCCATCGCTGGCCGGGTTACGACGTGCGCTTCCCCGAGCATCAACGCACACTGGATACGCCCTATCTGGCGATCACCTCCAAGCGTCTGCACGAGGCGGTGGTCGCGGCGCTGGGCAAGGACGCCTGGCTGAACGCACCGGTGTCCGACGTCTCGCCGCATCAGGTCACGCTGTCTGACGGTCGCCGCATCGCCGCCGCCGCCGTCATCGACGGCCGGGGTCCCCGCCGCAGCCGCAGCCTGGTGCTGGGCTGGCAGAAGTTTCTGGGTCAGGGCGTGAAGCTGTCGGCGCCCCACGGCCTGACCCGCCCGATCGTCATGGACGCCACGGTCTCGCAGCTGGATGGCTATCGCTTCCTCTACGTGCTGCCGCTGGACGCCACCCGCCTGCTGATCGAGGACACCCGCTACAGCGACGGCCCCGATCTCGACCACGCCGACCTGCGCGCCGCCATCGCCGCCTATGCCGGCCAGCAGGGCTGGACCATCGCCAAGATCGAGCGCGAGGAGCACGGCGTTCTGCCCATCGCTCTGGCCGGCGACATCGACGCCTATTGGCGCGAGGCCCGGGCCCAGGTCGCCGAGGTGGGCCTGCGCGCCGCGCTGTTCCAGCCGACCACCGGCTATTCCCTGCCCGACGCCGCGCGTCTGGCCGACCAGATCGCCGCCCTGCCCCGCATCACCAGCGCCCATGTCCGCGCCTGCGCCGAGGCTCACTCGAAGGCCTGCTGGCGCAGGCGTCGATTCTTCCGCCTGCTCAACCGCATGCTGTTCAAGGCCTGCGCGCCGGACCAGCGCTACAAGGTGCTGGAGCGATTCTACCGGCTCGGCGCGCCGCTGATCCAGCGCTTCTACGCCGCCCGGCTCACGCCGTGGGACCGGGCCCGCGTGCTGATCGGCAAGCCACCGGTTCCCATCGGCGCGGCGCTTGGATATCTCAGTGAAGCCTCAGTGACCGAAGACAGGATCGCATGACCCATCCCAAACCTCGCGCGGCAGTCATCGGCTCCGGCTTCGGCGGCCTGTCGCTGGCCATCCGTCTGCAATCCTCCGGCTTCGACGTCACGGTGATGGAAAGCCGCGACAAGCCCGGCGGCCGCGCCTACGTCTGGGAAGACGAGGGCTTCATCTTCGACGCTGGCCCGACAGTGATCACCGATCCCGATTGCTTGAAGGAGCTGTTCACGATCAGCGGCCGCAAGATCGAGGACTATGTCGAGCTGATGCCGGTCAATCCATTCTACCGGCTGGTCTGGGAAGACGGCGACGTCTTCGACTACGTCAATGATCAGGCCGAGCTGGATCGCCAGATCGCCGCCCGCAATCCGGCCGACGTCGAGGGCTACCGCAAGTTCCACGCCTATTCCGAAGAGCTGTATCAGAAGGGTTATGTCGAGCTGGGCGCCGTGCCGTTCCTCGACATCCGCAGCATGGTCTCGTCCGCCCCCGCGCTGATGAAGCTGCAGGCCTGGCGCAGCGTCTATGACAAGGTCTCGTCCTTCGTGAAGGATGAGCATGTCCGCCAGGCCCTGTCGTTCCACAGCCTGCTGGTCGGCGGCAGCCCGTTCGCCACCTCGTCGATCTACGCCCTGATCCACGCCTTGGAGCGTCGCGGCGGCGTCTGGTTCCCGCGCGGCGGGACCGGCGCGCTGATCCGGGGTCTCGTGCGGCTGCTCGAGGACCTGGGCGGGACGATCCGCCTCAATGCGCCCGTCCAGAAGATCACTACCAAGGACGGCCGCGTCACCGGCGTCATCCATCACGATGGCGCGTTCGAAGCCTTCGACACCGTCGCCTCGAACGCCGACGTCATGCACACCTATCGCGAACTGCTGGTCGATGATCCGCGCGGCAAGAAGGTGGGCAAGGCGCTGGAGAGCAAGCGCTGGAGCCCCTCGCTGTTCGTGATCTATTTCGGTCTGAAGGCCGAGCATCCCGACATCCGCCATCACACCATCTGCTTTGGCCCGCGCTATCGGGAGCTGATCGGCGAGATCTATAACAAGGACGGCCTGGCCGACGATTTCTCGCTCTATCTGCATTCGCCGTGCGCCACGGATCCCGGCATGGCCCCGCCCGGATGCAGCAGCTTCTACGTCCTGTCGGTGGTGCCCAATCTCGAGACCGCCGACATCGACTGGACCGAGCAGGGCCCGGCCTATCGCGACAAGATCCTCAAGTACCTGGAGGATCGCTACATCCCCAACCTGTCGCGAGATCTGGTGACCAGCCGCATCTTCACGCCGGACGATTTCACGACCGAGCTGAACGCCTGGAACGGCGCGGCCTTCTCGCTGGAGCCGCTCCTGACCCAGAGCGCCTTCTTCCGCACCCACAATCGCGACGACGTCATTCCCAACCTCTATTTCGTCGGGGCTGGCACCCATCCCGGCGCGGGCATTCCCGGCGTGGTCGGCTCGGCCAAGGCCACGGCCGGCCTGATGATCGACGACTTCCAGACGGAAACCGCGTGAGCGACCTAGAGGTCCAGAGCCGCGAGGCAATCCAGAAGGGCAGCAAGAGCTTCGCCGCCGCCGCCGCCCTGTTCGACGCGGAGACCCGCGCCGACGCCGAGATGCTCTACGCCTGGTGCCGTCACTGCGACGACGTCATCGACGGCCAGACCCTGGGCCACGGCATGAGCCCGGTCGAGGACGCGCCAGCGCGCCTGGCCGCCCTCTACGCCCAGACCCGCGCCGCCCTGGCCGGCGAGCCGCCGACCGATCCGCAGTTCGCCGCCTTCCAGACCGTGGCCCAGCGGCGCGGCATCCCAGAGCGCTACGCCCTGGACATGATCGACGGCTTCGCCATGGACGTCGAAGGCCGCCGCTACCAGACCTTGGACGACCTGCTCGACTATTGCTGGGGCGTGGCCGGCGTAGTCGGGACGATGATGGCCCTGGTCATGGGCGTGAAGCCCGACGACCTGCCGACCCTGCGTCGCGCTCAGGACCTGGGCCTGGCCTTCCAGCTGACCAACATCGCCCGCGACATCGTCGAGGACGCCCGCAACGACCGGGTCTACGTCCCTCGCGCCTGGTTGACCGAGCTGGGCGTACCGGACGACGCCGTCGCCGATCCGGCCCATCGCGGCGCAGTGGCGATCATGGCCAAGCGGCTGGTCGACGCCGCCGAGCCCTATTACGCCTCGGCCCGCTGGGGTCTGCGCGACCTGCCGGTCCGTTCGGCGTGGGCGATCGCGGCGGCGCGGGGCGTCTATCGGCAGATCGGGCTGGACGTGGTCCGGGTCGGCGACAAGGCCTGGGACGAACGGGTCGTGGTCAGCGGGCGGATGAAGATGTGGCGGGCCCTGGAAGGCGTCGTCATGGCCCTGCGCTCGGCGATGTTCGACCGGCTGGTCACGCCGCCGGCGCGGCCGGCCATGTGGTCGAAGATCTAGGCTTCGACGCCCATCGCCTTCAGCTGGGCCTTCAACTCGCGCACTGGTCTCGCCCACAGGAAGCCGAACGACACCGCGCCGTGCTTGGTGTGGACCGCGTGGTGGATGCGATGGGCCTGGATGGCGCGCTTCCAGAAGGCCGACTTGCCGAGCGGCACCTTGAAGCGCCGATGCACCATGCCGTCGTGGAAGATGAAGTACATCAGGCCGTAGGCGGTGATCCCCAGCCCGACCGGCAGCAGCCAGGGCGTGCCGTGGACGCCGAAATAGATCGCCACAATGGCCGGCGTCGCGAAGACCACGGCGAACAGGTCGTTCAATTCGAAGACGCCCTCGCGCGGCTCGTGGTGCGACCTGTGCCAGCTCCACATGAAGCCGTGCATGACGTACTTGTGGGTCACCCAGGCGAAGCCTTCCATGAAGGCGAAGGCGCCCAGGAACAGCAGGATATCGAACGCCAGGGTCGTCATCACGGGTCCTATCGACGCGACAGCCGCGCCAGGGTCTGGGCCAGCGCCAGGCCGGCCAGGCCGGCGGCGGTCAGCACGCCCCACGCCTTATACACCTGCGAGATTCCGGCGTCGCGCCACAGCACGCCTTGATATGCGTCAATCACCCAGGCGTGCGGCGTGAACCAGCCGACGGTCTGCAGCCAGACCGGCATCAGGAAGCGTGGCACCATGCTGCCGCCGATCGCGGCCAGCACCAGGATCACGAAGGTCGACAGCATCTGGGCCTGCTCGCGGGTCCTGCAGACCGACACGAGGCCAAGGGCCAGGCCGGCGGCGCAGATGGCGGCGGCCAGGGTGGTGGGCAGCCACAAGACGAAGTGCGGGATCACCGCCACGCCATAGACGATCTGGGCGGTGGCGAAGATGGCCACCGCCTGGACGATCCCCTGCCCCACCAGAAAGACGAACTTGCCGGTCACCACCGGTCCCATGCCCGCCACCCCGGCCAGCAGGCGGTCGGCGACCCCCGTGCGGCGCTCGTCCATCAGGCCCAGCGCGCCCTGCATGGCCGAGAACAGCGCGAACAGGATCATCACCGCCCCGGCGTAATAGGCTATGGTCGCCCCGCCCTTCTTGGCGCCGACCAGGTCCTCGCGGTCGAAAAGGTCGCTCCTCATCTCCTTGGGCGGTTCGCTCTTCAGGATCGCAGCGGCGGTGTCGACGCGCTCGATCTGGTCCTCGGTCAACTCGCCCAGGGCCGGCATCACCTGCTCGACGGCGCGACGCATGGCGGCGTCGGGGGCTGCCCGGCCCAGAGCCTGCTGCACCCGAGCCTGGGTCAGCGGCGCGGCGACGGCGCGGGCCGGATCGGAGATAATCAGGAACGGCCGCCCCTTGGCCGCCGGGTCCGTGCGAATGACCAGCCCGGCGTCGGCCTGGCCTGACTTCACCGCCGCCCGCACGGCCTCGACCGTGGCCGGCGTCACCGCTTCGGCCCGAATCTCCGCCCCCTTCAGCAGCGCCTGCGCCACCCGGCCCGAGGTCTCGCTGCGGGCCAGGTCGGCGACGGCCAGTTTCGGCTTGATGTCCTCGCCCGTGGCCCCGGCGAACACCGAGCTGAAGATCAGGAACACCAGCGGCGGCAGCAGGAAGGTCATGACCAGGGCCGCCCGGTCGCGCCACAGCTCCAGCGCCATCACGCGGACCATGGCCAGGATCATCTCCAGCCGGATCATGCCGCCAGCTTCCGGTCGGCCACCAGGCTGAACAGGGTGTGCAGCGACGGCTCGCGGACCCGGATCTCGCGCGGCGTCAGCCCAGCCTGGCGCAGCGCCTTGTCGAGCCTGCCGGCGGCGGCGTAGCCGTCGGCGTCCAGGCGGGTCCAAAGCTTGGCGCGGCGCGGAGCGCGGACCAGGCCTTCGGCGTCAAGGCGCGCTTCGCCGGCGGCGTCGGGCTCCTCGGCCAGTTCGACCAGGACCTCCATCTGCTGGCCGAAGGCGTCGGCGATCAGGGCCGCCGGCGTTCCTTCCAGGGCCATGCGGCCGTCGCGAAGGAAGCCCACGCGATCGGCCAGCCCCCCGGCCTGCTCCAGGTCGTGGGTGGTGATCAGCACCGCCACGCCGGTGTCGCGCAGGTCGCGGATCACCGCGTCCAGGGCCTCGCGGGCGTCGATGTCGACCCCGACCGTCGGCTCGTCGAGGATCAGCAGGGCTGGCTGGTGGATGATGGCGGCGGCGATGTTGGCGCGGCGCTGATAGCCGCCCGACAGATGACGGATCTGCACGTTGGCCCGGTCGGCGATGCGGGTCAGTTCCATGGCGCGCTGCACGGCGGCGGGCACGGCGCGGCGCGGCGCCTGGGCCAGGCTGGCGAAGGTCGCCAGATTCTCGGCCACGGTCAGATGGGCGTAGAGGGCGATTTCCTGCGGCGCCAGGCCCAGGCAACCCCGGGCCGAGGCGACCCGCGCAGGGTCCTGGCCGTGCAGAGCCACCGCGCCGCCGTTGGGGCGGATGCGGCCGCAGATCGTCTTAATCAGGGTGGTCTTGCCCGCGCCGTTCGGCCCCAGCAGGGCGTAGATTTCGCCGGGTTTCAGGATCAGGTCGACGCCTTGCAGCACGGGCTTGTCGCCATAGGCGTGGACCACGCCGGCGACCGTCAGAATGGCCTCGCCGGTCACGCGGCGGCCTTGCGCCCGGCGAAGAGGCGACCCACGTAGCCGGCCACGAGATCGCAGCCGCCGACGCTGTCCAGCGCCGCCTGGCCCACCGCCACATGCTCTTCCATCGCCGCCCGCGCCCCTTCGACGCCCAGCAGCGAGACGACCGTGGTCATGCCGGCGTCCTGGCCGACATCCTTGCCGGCCCCGTCGACCGAACCCTCGGCGTCGATGATGTCGTCGCGGATCTGGAAGGCCAGGCCCATGCGGCGGCCGAACTCGCCCACCGCCGCGACGGCCTCGTCGGAGGCTCCGGCGATCCGGGCGCCGGACTGGGCGGCGGCCATGATCAGCACACCGGTCTTTTCGTGGTTGAGGCGGTCGATGGCGTCCATGTCGCGGACCTGGTCGCGATCGAACAGGTCACGCGCCTGGCCGGCGATCAGGCCGACGAAACCCACGGAGGCGGCGATCCGTCCGGTGATCTCACCCTTCAGCGCGGCCGACAGCCCCTTGTCGCCCGCGATCACGGCATAGGCCTCGTTGAGAAGGCCTACGCCCGACAGCACCGCCGTGGCCTCGTCGAAGGCGCGGTGGATGGTCGGCAGGCCCCGGCGCAGGCCGGCGTTGTCCATCGACGGGAGGTCGTCGAGAATCAGCGACGCGGCGTGGACCATCTCGAAGGCGCAGGCCGTATCCAAGGCCGCACCCTCGGCCGCACCGAACTGGGCGGCGGTCAGCAGGGTCAGCATCGGCCGGAAGCGCTTGCCTGGCGCCAGGAGCGCATAGCGCACGGCCTCGACCAGACGGTCCGGAGCCTGGCCGGCCTTGGGCGCGAGCTCGGCCAGGCGTCGATCGACGCCGGCCCGCAGGACCTCGAGTTTCTGAATATAGGCGGCGTTGTCGTCCATGCGCTGGTCGCGGCCGTCCCCAATCGCCCCGATGTGAGCGTGCGCATTTGAAGTGCGCCTCCCCCATGCGTCAAGCCGAGCGGACTTGACCCGACCCCGGGGTCGGCGTTTTCCATGGGCATGGCCACGTCGTTCCCCTCCCCCTCCGCCCATGCCCGCGCCGTCCTGAGCAAGCTGGGTGTCGCCGGCTTGCCCGCCGACGGCGGCGTTCCCGTGCGCTGCCCGATCGACGGGGCGATCCTGACCCAGGTCGCCTATGACGACGCCAAGACGATCGACGCCAAGGTCTCCGCGGCGGCGAGAGCCTTCCGCGCCTGGCGCACCGTGCCCGCTCCCCGTCGCGGCGAGCTGGTGCGCCTGCTGGGCGAAGAGCTGCGCGCCGCCAAGGACGACCTGGCCGCTCTCGTCACGCTGGAAGCCGGCAAGATCGCTTCGGAAGCGGCCGGGGAGGTCCAGGAGATGATCGACATCTGCGACTTCGCCGTCGGCCTGTCTCGCCAGCTGCATGGCCTGACCATCGCTTCGGAGCGTCCCGGCCACGCCATGCGCGAGACCTGGCATCCGCTGGGGCCGGTGTTAGTGATCAGCGCCTTCAACTTCCCGGTCGCCGTCTGGGCCTGGAACGCGTGCCTGGCGCTGGTCTGCGGCGATCCGGTGATCTGGAAGCCGTCGGAGAAGACGCCCCTGACGGCTCTCGCCACCCACGCCATCCTGGAGCGGGCCATCGCCCGGTTCGGCGACGCGCCAGAAGGCCTGGCCAGCGTGGTTCTGGGCGGCCGCGACGCCGGCGAGCGGCTGGTGCGCGATCCGTGCATCCCGCTGGTCAGCGCCACCGGCTCCACCCGCATGGGCCAGGCCGTGGCTCCGATCGTCGCGGGTCGCTTCGGCCGCTCGATCCTGGAGCTGGGCGGCAACAACGCCATGATCGTCGCGCCCAGCGCCGACCTCTCCCTGGCCGTCCGCGCCATCGTGTTCTCGGCGGCCGGCACGGCGGGCCAGCGCTGCACCTCCCTGCGCCGCCTGATCGTCCACGAGAGCCTGGTCGACACCCTGGCCGACGCAGTCGAGAGCGCCTTCTCGCGCCTGTCGGTCGGCGATCCGCGCCAGGACGGCGTGCTACTGGGCCCATTGCACGACAAGGCGGCCTATCAGAGCTTCGTCGCGGCCATGGACCAGGTCCGGGCCGACGGCGGGACCGTCAGCGGCGGCGAGCGGCTGCTGATCGACGAACATCCCGAGGCCTATTACGTGCGCCCCGCCCTGGCCCGCCTGCCCGAGCCCAGCGCCGGCATGCAGCGCGAGACCTTCGCGCCCTTGTTGCACGTCGTCTCCTATCGCGATTTCGACGACGCCGTGGCGATCCAGAACGATGTGCCCCAGGGTCTGTCCTCCTGCGTGCTGACCAACGACCTGCGCGAGGCCGAGGCCTTCCTGTCGGCGTCCGGCAGCGACTGCGGCATCGCCAACGTCAATATCGGCCCCTCGGGCGCCGAGATCGGCGGCGCGTTCGGCGGCGAAAAGGAGACCGGCGGCGGCCGCGAGAGCGGGTCGGACAGCTGGAAGCAGTACATGCGCCGGCAGACGGCGACGGTGAACTACTCGGGAGCCCTGCCGCTGGCGCAGGGGGTTAGGTTTGATCTTTGAACAGACTCCCTTCCCCCTTTGATGGGGGAAGGGTTGGGGATGGGGGTGACAGACTCTCAGGATGTGGCGAGGCCTTCGTGAAATCGTCCAATGGTGTCACCCCCATCCCCGCCCTTCCCCCATCAAGGGGGAAGGGAGAAGACACGGGGTTTCAGCTTCACGCGGAAACCGCTGAAGGGATGGAAAGGGTCGCGGAGCGTCCGGACCACGTCCGGACGGAAATAGAAAATACCGTTTCGACGAAGCCGTCCGCTCCGCGTGACCGTTATCCGGAAGCGCGCGACGCTCGAGCTCTGTTAGAGCCTCGCCGCCTTGAAGCCTCCGACGGGCGGGCTGGTTAGCATCCAGCCCGGACCGCTGATCCTCCCGGACCAGCCTGCTGAACTTCCGACCCCCGTGCTCCTGTCGTTTCTGTGCTGCAAGGCCGACCGCCGCCAAGGAAACACACGAGGTTGGCGGCTTTCACCCACCATCGAAAGAGCTTCCCGCTCGATCACCCCCCCGTCGCCGCAACGGTCGCTGGCCATGCGCCCTTTCCTCGCGACGAGGTGACTACAGAATACGGCAGGTTTGAACGCGGTCGCGAAGATCGCACTTATCCCCGCGCGCTTGCCCTTCTCCCCTTGCGGGAGAAGGTGTCAGCCGCAGGCTGACGGATGGGGGTCGCACCGCCCTCAAAGCTATACCCTGCAACGCCCCACGCCCCTTCCGACAGGCCTATCGCCCCCTCATCCGGCGCTGCGCGCCACCTTCTCCCGCAAGGGGAGAAGGATCAGGTCTGTCCGCCATTCGTGACGCTGAGTCTCCCCGCGCTCAGTCCGCCAAGACCTCGTCCGTGCGCACGACCGTCGCGTACTCGCCATCCAGATTGGACAGCGACATCACGTGCCATTCCTCGGCCGGCCGCATCATCCCCGCGAGGTCGGTCTTGTCGTAGGCGTAGCAAGCATCGCCCGGCACGGTGACGCCGAAGCCCAGACAGGATGCGGCTCGCACCGTGGCCTCAACAGAGTTGTTGGTGCTCACCCCCGCGATCACCAGGTCGCGGATGTCCCGCACCCGCAACCACCGCTCCAGGCCGCTGCCCGCGAAGGCGTCGGGGACGTTCTTCTCCATCCGGTGTTCGGACGGCAACGGCGTGAACCGCGTCTGGAATTCACAGTTCGGAGACCCGGGCCAGAACGCCCCGGCCGGCGAGCGCGACATGTGCCGCACGTGGACGATCGGCCTATCGGCCGCCCGCCAGGCCGCGAGTAGGCGCTCGATATTGTCTTCGGCGTCGGGATTGTTCCGAGGCCCGGTGTTCTCGGGCAGCATGCCGCGCTGCATGTCGA
Source organism: Caulobacter sp. GW821-FHT10F06 (assembly GCF_058809215.1). Taxonomy (NCBI): domain Bacteria; kingdom Pseudomonadati; phylum Pseudomonadota; class Alphaproteobacteria; order Caulobacterales; family Caulobacteraceae; genus Caulobacter; species Caulobacter sp. GW821-FHT10F06. The sequence goes on from NZ_JBXASK010000008.1 coordinate 247,632, forward strand.
CGATGATCAGCGCGGCGGCCATGGACGGTCCCTTACAGCGGAATGTTGTCGTGTTTCTTCCAGGGATTGGAGAGCTCCTTGCCCTTCAGGCTCTTCAGCGCCCGGACGATGCGCTTGCGGGTGCCGTGGGGCATGATCACGTCGTCGATGTAGCCTCGGCTGGCCGCCACGAACGGGTTGGCGAAGGCGGCCTTGTATTCGGCCTCGCGGGCGGCCAGCGCGACGGGATCCTTGGCCTCGGCGCGGAAGATGATCTCCACCGCTCCCTTGGCCCCCATCACCGCGATCTCGGCCGTGGGCCAGGCGTAGTTGAGGTCGCCGCGCAGGTGCTTGGAGCTCATCACGTCATAGGCCCCGCCATAGGCCTTGCGGGTGATCAGGGTGATCTTTGGCACCGTGGCCTCGGCATAGGCGAACAAGAGCTTGGCCCCGTGCTTGATCAGGCCGCCGTACTCCTGCTTGGTGCCCGGCATGAAGCCCGGCACGTCGACCAGGGTGATGATCGGGATGTTGAAAGCGTCGCAGAAGCGCACGAACCGCGCCGCCTTGCGGCTGGAGTCGATGTCCAGCACCCCGGCCAGCACCTGGGGCTGGTTGGCGACGATGCCGACGCTCTCGCCGTCCATGCGGGCGAAGCCAACGACGATGTTCTTGGCCCACTCGCTGGAGATCTCGAAGAAGTCGGCCTCGTCGACGATCTTCAGGATCAGCTCCTTCATGTCGTAGGGCTTGCCCGGATCGTCGGGGACCAGGGTGTCCAGGCTGGGCTCGGCGCGATAGGCCTCGTCGAAGCTCTCGCGTTCCGGGGCCGGCTCGCGGTTGGAGCTGGGCAGGAAGTCGACCAGGCGGCGCACCTGGGTCAGGGCCTCCAGGTCGTTCTCGAACGCGCCCTCGGCCACGCCCGACTTGGCCGCGTGGACCCGGGCCCCGCCCAGCTCCTCGGCGGTGACCACCTCGTTGGTGACGGTCTTGACCACGTCCGGGCCGGTCACGAACATGTAGCTGGTGTCCTTCACCATGAAGATGAAGTCGGTCATGGCCGGCGAATAGACGTCGCCGCCGGCGCAGGGGCCCATGATCACGCTGATCTGCGGCACCACGCCCGAGGCCATGACGTTCTCGAGGAAGATGTCGGCATAGCCGGCCAGGCTGTCGACGCCTTCCTGGATGCGGGCGCCGCCGGCGTCGAACAGGCCGATGATCGGCGCGCCGACCTTCATCGCCTGGCGCTGGACCTTGACGATCTTGGCCGCGTGGGCGCCCGACAGAGAGCCGCCGAACACCGTGAAATCCTTGGAGAAGACGTAGACCACCTTGCCGTTGATCGTGCCCCAGCCGGTGACGACGCCGTCGCCGGGGATCTTCTGGTCGGCCATGCCGAAGTCGGCGCTGCGGTGTTCGACGAACATGTCGAACTCCTCGAAGCTGTCTTCGTCCAGCAGCAGATCGATGCGCTCGCGGGCCGTCAGCTTGCCCTTGGCGTGCTGCGCCGCCACCCGCTTCTCGCCGCCGCCCGCCCGCGCCTGAGCCCGGCGACGATCCAGTTCCTCCAGTATGTGCTGCACGCGACGAAACTCCCCTGCTCTCCCAGCGGTCTCCCGAACACGGGGGCCGCCTTATGGTTCGAGGGGTAAAGCCGCGCGACGGCGCTTGCAAGCCAGCCCTAACGGCAGCGCAGCAAAGTCGCTCAGGCCGAGCGCGGGGCCCACAGGATGAGCGCCGCCCCGGCCAGGCAGATGCAAAGTCCGGCCAGGTCCCAGCGGTCGGGCTTGGCGCCCTCGACCATCCGCATCCAGACCATCGAGGCCAGGATGTAGATCCCGCCATAGGCCGCGTAGGCCCGGCCGGCGGCGGGGCTGTCGATGCGGGTCAGCAGCAGGGCGAAGACGATCAGGCTGGCCACGCCCGGCAGCGCCCACAGCGGCGACTTGCCCAGCTTCAGCCACGCCCAGAAGGCAAAGCAACCGCCGATCTCGGCCAGGGCCGCCAGGGCGTAGACGGCCAGGCTCCTCATTCGCGCAGGGCGGCGAACCACCGCTCCAGCACCTTGGCCTCGACCGACAGGTGCTCGGCGCGCTGGGCGGCTTCCGCGTCCTGGCCCCAGGTTTGCGCCTGGAAGATCTCCTCCAGCCGCGACAGGTCCAGCGCCGTCTGGCCGTCGATTTGGCCGGCGCGGATGGCCAGGGCCAGCACGGTCGAGCCCAGCAGGCCGGCGGCGTAGGCCACGCCCGCCAGGCTGAAGTCGTCCAGCGACAGGGCTAGAGCCTCGACGGCCGCCAGCGTCTGGGGCGGTTGCGGCGAATGGATGATCCCGGCGACCGGGGTGAAGGCGGCTCCCAGCGTCTCACCCGCCCAGTCCAGCAGCGGCTGCCACTCGCGGGCCTGGCGCTCGACCAGCGGCGTCGGGTGTTCGGCGCGATAGCACAGCAGGTCCGAGCCGGCGTAGGCGGCGACTTCCTTGGCCACCTCGGCGCGGGTCTCGCCGATGCGGTCGATGGCGGTGAAGGCCAGGCGGGTGGCGGGCATGGCGGTGGAGTCGATCACCGTCGCCTGCGCCTCCCACTCGGCGGCGACCAGTTGCGCCAGGGCCAGCGTCGGCAGGACCAGGGGCGACTTGGCCGGCGACTTGGGCGTGCGGCCGTCCAGCTGCACCGCGAAGCCGCCTTCGACATGCGCGGCGGCGGCGGCCTTGTAGAAGCGGCGCGGCTTCTGAAGCAGGTCGGGCTTTTCTGACACGAGACTCTTTTTTCAATGGGAAGCGACGGACTGCCGCCTTTTGAGCGTTGAATTGAGTGATACAGCGACATCGCGCAAGGGAGAGCCCCTCTTGAACTTGCCTTCCAATGACATGATGGCCGCCCTGGCGGTGACGCGCTTCGGCCTGGGGGCCCGGCCGGGCGAGATCGACGCCATCAAGAACGATCCACGAGCTTGGCTAGTCACGCAGGCTCAACAGAACTCCGAAGTGCCGGACGACGGGGGCGAAACCGGCGCGCAGCGTTTCCTCGATATGCTGAAATATCGCCAGGAGCGCCGGATCGACCGTCAGTCCCCGAAAAAGGACGCTGACACCGCCGCGCGGGCGTTCATGGACGCTCAGCAGTCGATGCGAGAGATGATCGAAAACGATTTTCTCGCCCGTTCGCGCTTGGCGGCGAATACGCCCAACGGTTTCCGCGAGCGATGGGTTCTGTTCTGGGCCAACCACTTCACGGTCTCCGCGACAAGGCAAATGACGTCCGGCCTGATCGCCGCCTTCGAACGCGAAGCCATACGCGCGCACGCCTTCGGTCGTTTCGAAGACATGCTGGTAGCGTCCTCCACCCATCAGGCCATGCTGACCTATTTGGACCAGGCCCAGTCAATCGGTCCAAACAGCCGCGCCGCGGCCTATCTCACCAAGAAGGGCATGCGTCGGGGTCTCAACGAAAACCTCGCCCGCGAGATTTTGGAGCTCCATACCGTCAGTGTGAACGCCGGCTACACTCAGACGGACGTGACGGAGTTCGCCCGCGCTTTGACGGGTTTCAGCGTCGCCCGCGACGACGAAGATCGCCCGGGGGAGTTCGTATTCCGCGAAAACGTACATGATCCCGGTCGCCGGTCGATCATGGGTCGCGTCTATCCCGAAGGGGGCCTGGCCCAAAGCCTCGCCGTGCTGAAAACCCTGGCCGCCGATCCGCGCACCGCCCATCACGTCTGCACGAAGATCGCCCGCCACTTCGTCTCCGACACACCCCCACCCGCCCTGGTCGCGGCCTTGGAGAAACGCTGGCGCGAGACCGACGGCCGGCTCGACCAGGTGGCCCGGGCGCTGATCGAGGCCCCCGAAGCCTGGGACCCGGCCCCGGCCAAGTTCAAGACGCCGTACGAGTTCACCCTGTCGACCTGGCGGCTGATCGGGGCCGAGCCCTCGGCCATCGGCCGGCTGGCGCCGATCCTGACCGGCCTGGGCCAGAAGCCGTTCTCGCCGCCTTCCCCCAAGGGGTGGCCGGAAGAGGCCCAGGCCTGGGCGTCGCCCGACGGTCTGATCAAGCGGATGCAATGGAGCCAGGGCTTCGCCGCCGTGGTCGCCGATCGCCTGGATCCCAACGCCGTCGCGCTGGACGCCCTGGGCGCGCGCCTATCGCCGCCCGTCGCCAAGGCCGTGTCGCGGGCCGAGACCCGCCGCGAAGCCTTCGCCCTTCTCGTGATGAGCCCGGAGTTCCAACGCCGATGACCGCTCAACAACCTTCCCGCCGTTCGTTCCTCAGCCTGGCCGCCGGCCTCGGCGTCGGGGTCAGCTTCCTGGGCTCCCAGGCCTTCGCCGCCAGCGAGGGCGATCTCGCCCGTCGCAAGATGGTGGTGGTGATCTGCCGGGGCGGCATGGACGGCCTGTCGGTGGCCCCGCCGGTCGGCGACCCGGCCTATGCCGACCTGCGCGGCGCCATCGCCCTGAAGCCCGACCAGGTGCTGAAGCTGGACGGGACCTTCGGCCTGCACCCCGAACTGACCTCGGTGCACAGGCTGGCCCTGAAGGGCCAGGCGCGCATCGCTCCGGCCATCGCCAGCCCCGACCGCGCCCGCTCGCACTTCGAGGCCCAGGACGTGCTGGAGACCGGCGAATCCCACGTCTATGGCAGCGACACCGGCTGGCTGAACCGCACGCTGGAGGCCATGGCCCCGGCCCGCAAGGTCGAGGGCCTCTCGGTGGGGACCACCGCCCCGCTGATCCTGCGCGGCAAGGTCCAGGCCGCCAGCTGGTCGCCGGGCAAGGGTGTCGACGAGACCGCTCGCCTGCCGACGCTGCTGCAGGACCTCTATCGCAACGACCCGCTGATGGGCCCGGCCTTCGCGCGGGGTCTGGAGACCGAGACCATGGCCCAGGCGGCGATGACCGCCCTAGCCCCCTCCCCGGCCATGAACGCCATGGCCGCCGCCACCCCCGCCAGCATGGCGCCGGCCACGATGTCGCCGACCATGGCCAACGACCGCCAGAACCGGCAGGGAAACGAGGCGGCCCGCAAGCTGGGCTCGACCCTGGCCGGCTTCATGAACCAGGCCGACGGCCCGCAGATCGCCGCCATTTCGCTGGACGGCTTCGACACCCACGCCGGTCAGCCGGGCCAGATCGCCACCCGCCTGTCCTATCTGGACGCGGTGCTGGACGGACTGAACACCGGCCTGGGCGACCAGTGGAAGAACACCGTGGTCGTGGTGGTCACCGAGTTCGGCCGCACCGCCAAGGTCAACGGCACCGGCGGCACCGACCACGGCACGGGATCGACGGCCCTGGTGCTCGGCGGCGGCCTGAAGGGCGGCGGAAGCATCATCGGTGACTGGCCGACCCTGTCGCAGCAGGCCCTGTTCGAGAACCGCGACCTGGCCCCCACGATCGACATGCGCGGCCTCTTCAAGGGCGTTCTGGCCGACCACATGGGCGTGGATCGCGCCGTGATCGAGAGCAGGATCTTCCCGGACAGCGCGGGGGCGAAGGCGGTTACGGGCTTGGTTTAGGGCGCAAATTTCTTGTCATCCCGGAAGCCTCGCAGAGGCTGTCCGGGACCCAGGGGCCGGCGCACTGCGGTTGCCCTGGGTCCCGGCTGTTCGCTTCGCTACGGCCGGGATGACAAGATTATTGGGGCGCCACGTCGAACGCCATGGTGAGCCGGTGCTCCGGCGAGGTGAACGCCCGCGTGCCGTGCCACATGTAGGCCGGGAACAGCACCAGCATGCCCGGCGACGGCCGCACCTCGTGCTCTGGGCCCAGGGCCGGCTTGGTCACGCAGCCGGGCTGGCCGAACTTGATCCAGCCTTCGCGCTTGTCGTCGTCGGCCACGCCTGTCGGCAGGTCCAGATAGAAGGCCGACGAAATCCAGCCCTGCGGATGGACGTGGTCGGCGTGGAAGCCGTTGGGCCGCAAGCGCACCGACCAGCCGCCGCTGAACCGGAAGTCGCCGGTCGCCCGGGAGCGCAGCGGGTCGGCGCCCGGGCCGATGTCGGCGATGTACTGGGCCACCACCTTGCGGGCCTGTTCGTAGAAGGCGCGGAACACCGGCTCGGGCGACTGGTGCAATGACGGGACTTGGCTGCCCCCGCGCAGGGACTGCTGCAGCGGATGGGTCTTCAGGTCATGACGCTGCGCCAGGCGCGCGCGCAGGGCGTCGAGATAGGCCTCCAGGCTGTCCCAGCCCTCGGGCGTGGGCAGGGTGTAGGATCGCACCAACCCCGGGTAATCGCTGAGCTGGGCGTGGCGCGGATCGCCGGTCAGGCGCCAGGCCGTCGATTGCAGGGCCAGGCCGTACTGGTCCAGAGGCGAGACCACGCGCAAGCGCTCGGCCACGGCGGCGGCCGAGGCCGGATCGCCGATCGCCAGATGCGCCTCGCACAGCGCCGCCAGCACCGGCGGGAACTGCGGAGCCAGACGCTCGACGGCGTGGGCGTAGGCCAGCATGGCGTCGATCTCGCCGACCTCGCCGGCCATGTGCGCGGCCGCCAGCAGCAGGTGGCCATCGCCGGGCTGGCGGACCAGGGCCTCGCGCAGGGTGGCGTAGGCGGCCGCCTTGTCGCCGGCGAACTCCTCGACCGTGTTCTTCAGCAGGATCAACGGGCTGTCGCCGGGCGCTCGCGCGATCGAGGCCTTCAGGGGCTCCAGCGCGTGGGCCAGGTCGCCGGTCCGCATCCAGCGCAGTTGGGCCAGGTTGCGGTGAGCGTCGGCGAAGGTCTCGCGCCGGGCGACGGCGCCCCGGAACGCCGCCTCGGCCTCGTCATAGCGTTGCTGGCCTTGCAGGGCGCGGCCGAGCACCAGCCAGGCCTCGGGCGCATCGAGCCCCAGCGCCATGGCCTTGCGGATCGCCGCCTCGCCGTCTTCGGCTTGCGCGAGATCGCCCAGGGTGGCGGCCAGATTGTACCAGGCGATGCGGTCGCCGGGCGTCACCGCCACGGACCGGCGATTGAACGCCAGGGCCTCGTCGTGGCGATTGACCGCCTTCAGCGCTGCGGCGTGGACGACCAGCACCGGCGTCCCCGCGGTCGGCAGGGCGGCGGCGACGCGCGTCAGCTCGACGGCGTCGGCCGGCCGGCCCTGATCCAGCAGGGCCCAGGCGTCGCGAACGACGTCCTGGCTCATCGGCGCTTGATCTGCCTTTTCGCGAACGGGTCCTGGTCGGCCTCGTCTTCCGAGAAGCCGAACTTGGCGAAGCCGGCCTTCAGCTCCGGGCTGATCGGCGCCTCGATGAACAGCATGCCCACCGACGGGTGCGGCAGCATCACCGAGCGGGCGTGCAGTTGCAGCTTCAGGCCTTCCGACAGCTGGACCGACTTCTCGTCGCTGTATTTCGGGTCGCCAAGGATCGGGTGGCCGATGGCCTTCATGTGGGCGCGCAGCTGGTGCGTGCGGCCGGTGTGCGGGCGCAGGGCCATGAAGGTGACGCGCGGACCCGCGCGGCTGATCGAGACGAACTCGGTCTCGGCCGGCTGAGCGTCCTTGTCCTTGGGTTCGGCCGGAACGACCAGTTCGCGATCGCCCACGCCGCGCTTGGCCAGGTGCAGCTCGATGACGCCCTCGACCGGGTGCGGATTGCCCTGCACGATGGCCCAATAGGTCTTTTGCGCCTTGCGCTTGGCGAACGAGCCCGACAGGCGCGCGGCGGCGGCCGGGGTCTTGCCCAGCAGCAGCACGCCCGAGGTGTCGCGGTCCAGGCGGTGGACCAACTTGGGCCGATCCACGCCCTCGCCCCAGGCGCTGAGCAGCTTGTCGATGTGGTGGGTTGTCTTCGTGCCGCCCTGCACGGCCAGGCCGGCGGGCTTGTTCAGCGCCAGGACTTCCTCGTCCTCGTACAGCACCAGCGACTTGGCGTAGGCGATATCGCGGGCCGACAGCTTGGGCTTTTCGTCCGGATCCGGCGCGTCGGGCAGCGGCGGCACGCGCACCTGCGAGCCGGCGGCCAGCTTGGTGTCGGCCTTCACGCGCGAGCCGTCGACCCGCACCTGGCCCGAGCGGAACAGCTTGTTGAGCTGGATGTGGTTCAGGTGGGGCCAGCGGCGCTTGAACCAGCGGTCAACGCGAACCCCGTCCTCGCCCGCGTCCACATAGAGCGTGCGTACTTCTTTCATGCGGCGAATATCCTGCGGGCGATGAACATCCCCGCGTAAAGAGCCGCCACGGACAGCAGGACGCTGGCGGCGGTGTAGGTGAAGGCCTGGCCGTAGGCGCGCTTCTGAATCATCAGCGCGGTCTCCAGCGAGAAGGCCGAAAAGGTGGTGAACCCGCCCATGACGCCGACGGCGAGCATGAGGCGGATTTGCTCCGAATGGGCGTTGCCGCGATGGGCCAGCCACGAGGCCAGGACGCCCATCAGGAATCCGCCGACGACGTTGACGGTGAAGGTGCCATAGGGCCACGCCGTCCCGAACAGCCGGAGAGCCTGGGCGCCCACCAGATAGCGGGCGACCGAGCCCACGGCGCCGCCGGCGGCCACGAGGAGCAGTTTGGTCATTGGCTCCTTATGCGCCGAGCGGCGCCGAACGCCAAGCGGCGCGGCGCTTTGCAGCTGTCACACGTCTTGTGGTAGCGTCGGCGCAGTACAGGTTCCGGAGGTCGCATGCGCGGTTTGGTTCTCGTGGCCCTGGCGGCTCTGACGCCCCTCACCGCCGCCCAGGCCACCGTTCCGCCCCTGTCGGGAACCCCGTCGGTCTTCGTGGTCGGCTTCGCGCCGCCCCCCGCCACCGTCGTCTGCGACGGACACGACGTGCGTGTCGTCGAGAGCGCGCCGATCCGCGCCAAGACCCGCCAGGTGTGGACGCCGCCGGTGACCCAGACCCCCGCGCCGCCGCCGGCTGCGCCGGTCGAGGCCTACGCCTTCTCTATCGACGCCGATGGCGCTGTGACCAATCTCAAGCGCGCGCCCGGTCCGTTCTACTTCCCCAACGAGGACCTGGGCGCCACGCTGGCCACCTGGCGGTTCGCGCCCGGCGCGCCGGCCAAGAGCTGCCGGCTCGAGCTGAAACAGACCAGCGTTCCGGTCGCCGAGGCCTCGCCCGCCAAGCTGTTCGAGGCCTTCGCCACCGACGGGCGCAACGCGCCGCCGGCCCTCCGCGAGGCCCTGGCCGCCGCCGGCGACTGCGGGAAGGCCCCGCGTCGCCGTCCGCAGACCATCGCCTATCCCGACCTGCGGGCCTTCGACGGCAAGAGCATCGATCCGGCCTGGGCCGGCCTGCGCTACGACATCGACGCCGACGGCGCGGTGCGCAATGTGCGGGTCGTGGCTCAGAACGGCGACGCCGCGTTCGCCGACACGGCCGCCGCCGCCGTCGCGGAGTCGCGCTACCAGCCCGGCTCGCCGCGCACCGCCTGTTTCGCCACCTTCGCCGCCCGGCCGCGCCCGACGCCAGCCCCGGCGCGGCCGGACCTGAAGGCCCTGTCGCGGCCCGGCGACGTCTGCAAGATCACCCAGGCCCAGATGAACGTGCCGGCCAACAAGACCTATCCGCCGGTCTACGCCGCGCGGCAGGTGGCCGGCTGGGCCGTTGTCCGCTTCGACGTCGCGCCCTGGGGCCAGATCGGCAATGTCGAGGTCGTGGAATCCCAGCCCAGCGAGGCGTTCGGCATCGCGGCTCGCAACCTGGTCTCGGCCGCCCGTCCGACCGCGCCGCCCACGGGCTATCGCGGTTGCCTCGTCCCGATCCTCTACGCCATCCCGGACGCGCCCGAGGACGATTACTGAACCGGCGAGGTCGTAAGGCTCAGCTTGGTAAACCTATAAGGTAGTCGATTTGGAAACCTTGTTTCCGAACGACCCGTTAAGCGCAAGGCAGGCATTCTGAAGGTCCTCTCCGAGAACCTTCGCCAATGCCCTTCGACAGCCACGACCAGAACGAAACGACCCAGCGTCTCGCTCTGCCCGCCCCGGTCCTGCACCGGCTGGCGGGATCGGAGCTGATCGCCCGCGGCTCGGTGAACGTCATCAGCGTCAAGGCCATCCGCGCCTGGGCCGGCGACTGGTGGAGCCAGAAGCGCGGCGACGTCTGGACCTATGTCGAGCGCAAGCTCGCCGAGCACCTGGACCGCCAGGACATGCGGGCCCGCATCTCCGACAGCGAATTCCTGATCGCCATGAACAGCGATCACGGCTTGGCCGCCCAGGCCACCAGCGTGAAGATCCTCGAAGACGTGCTGACCCACCTGCTGGGTTCGGTCGACGTCAACGACCTGGGCATCAGCTCGGTGATCGGCGTCGAGAACGGCGAGGCCGTCTGCCGGCGCATCGACGCCGCCTCGGTGCTGGCCGCCCGCGCCCGCCGCGACTCCAACCGCTCGCCCGTGCGGCGCGCGGTCGAGGCCGCCGACGAGGCTCGCCGCACGCCCGTCGCCTTCACCACCGCCGGCGGCGCGGCCCTGCGGGTCGACTTCACGCTGGAGCACGTGGTCAGCCTGCGCCGCAACGTGGCCACAGCGATCCGCATCGAGCCGGTGGTCACCCACCTGGGCAGCGGCCGCCAGGCCACCTCGCGCGCCGTCAGCCGCCTGCCCGACCGCGACATCGCCTTCGTCGACGAGGCCACCCTGAAGTTCGCCGCCCTGTTCGCCCGGGGGGCGCAGGGTCACGACGTGCCGGACCTGATCCTGCCCGCCTCGTTCCGCACCCTGGGCACCCAGCGCGGCCGCGACATGCTGACCGGCACGCCGGGCCTCTCGCTGGCACTGCTGCGCGGCGGCGTGATGATCGAGCTGGTGGACGTCACCCGTGGCACGCCGTCGGGCCGCCTGCTGGAAGTGGTCGGTCTGCTGAAGGCCCTGACGCGCGGCGTCATCGCTCGCGTGCCGCCGGAGAAGGACGCCCTGCGCGGTCTGAAGGACGCGCGCCTGGCTGGCCTGACCCTGGACGCCTCGGACCTGGTGGGTCCCGCCGAGAAGGTGGCCGCCGAGATCATGAACTTCGGCCGCGATTCCAAGGGCCTGGCCCCGATGACCATCCTGCAGGGCCTGCCGGCGGAAGGCTATTTCGCCGCCGCCGAGACCGCCGGCCTGACCCACGCGGCGCTGCGCGCCACCAATCCGCTGGCGGCGATCGCGGCCAAGACGGCCGCCGCCTAGTAGGCCTTGCCGTCCACCTTACGGACGGGCAGCGCGGACCAGTCGAAATCGACCAGCAGCCGCGCGTTCACGCTGATCCGGGGGTCGTCGAAGTCCGGCGCGCCGCTGTCGAAGCTGGGAAACTCCGAATAGGTCGGGCAGCCGCAGACGCCACAGTGGTGATGCTGGCCCAGATAGTGACCCCACTGATAGGTCGAGACCCGGTCGCGCGCCGTAGTCAGCTTGAACTGGGCCGGCTTGTAGTAGGCGTGCAGCGCGCCCCGGCGCGAGCAGAACGAACAGTTGCAGTCGGCCAGCTCGGTGGGCGCCTCGGTGATCTCGAACTGGGTCGCGCCGCAGTGGCAACGGGCCTTGAGGGTCATGACAGTCTCCATGCGTCCTGATTACGGACCATGGAACGCCCCTGCTGACAGCCTGCTGTCAGTAACGGCTAGATCGCGCTGCGGCCGTAGCCGTGGCCGATGGAGTCGATGATCGCCTTGGCGACATAGGCGTCGGCGTCGCGCGGCGCCTGGCCCCGTCCGAACACCACTTCCAGCGAGCTGGTCACGGCCGGGCCCGGGCCGAGGTTGAAGCTGGTGCCCACACCCAGGCCCACCGAGCTGCGGCGGCCATAGCTGCTGGAGCCGCCGCCCACCGACAGGCGCGGACCGTTGCTGGAGCCCGTGGTCGAGGTCACGCGGTCCGACACCCGGAACCAGTCGTAGCCGTCGCGGACCGCCAGCTCGGCCGCCCGCAGCAGGGCGTAGTCGCTGACCTGGTTGATCGGCGCGCCCGGGCCGCCTTGGAACGTGACGCGGTAACGGCCGGGCTCCAGGCGGAACTCCGAATAGCCGGCGCTGGCGGGCGTGGTCTTGGCGGCGTAGAGGGTCGGCGCGCTGGCGCAGCCGCTCAGCAGCATCAGGGACAGGGCAAGACCGGCGAGGCGTTTCATGGCGTTATCTCCTTGCCGTATCAACGGCTTGGTTCGGCTCGCTGTTCCGGAACCGGCAGGCCCAGCGAACCCAGCATCGCGATCATGTCGGCCGGGATCGGCGCATTGACCCGCCGCTCGCCGCCCTCGGGATGGGGAAAGGCCAGGCTGGCGGCGTGCAGCATCAGCCGCGGAACCGCCGCCCCGCCCAGCATCAACGCCCCGCCATAGCGGCTGTCGCCCGAGATCGGTCGGCCGATCGAGGCCATGTGGACGCGCAGCTGGTGCATGCGACCGGTGTCCGGCGACAGCTCGACCAGGGCCGCGACGGCGTTGGACGACAGGGTGCGGTAGCGGCTGCGGGCGGTCTCGGCGTCGGGATGGTCGGGCGGGCAGACCCGCATATAGGCCTCGCGACCGATCGACTCGCGGCGTAGCGGACTGTCGATCATGCCGCCCTTGGGCTCGGGCGCGCCGGGCGCGACGATGGCCATGTAGGACTTGCGAAAACGCTTGCCCATCAGGGCCTTGCCCAGAAACGCCGCCGCCGGCTTGGTCTTGGCGGTCAGGATGACGCCCGAGGTGTCGCGGTCCAGGCGGTGGATCAGCCGCGGACGCGGGCGCCCCGGCCGCGCGAACGCCCACAGCAGGTCGTCCAGCGTATGGGCCTGGATGCGGCCGCCCTGGCTGGACAGGCCCGCCGGCTTGTTCAGCACGATGACGCTGTCGTCCTCATGGATCACCCATGACCGGGCGAGCGCGATCTCGTCGTCGGTAAGCGCGATGGGCGCGTCGGAGGCCTTGGGTTTCGGCTGCGCGAGGGGACGGCGGGGCGGGCGTTGAGTCATCTCCTCCCCCGTATCACGGGGGAGGTGGCGCGTCGCGAATACGCGACGTGACGGAAGGGGCGTCCGTGCGCCGGCCGCGCCCCCTCCACCACTTCGTGGTCCCCCTCCCCCGTTTCAACGGGGGAGGAGAAGACTACTTCCCGTCTCGCCGCAGCTTGCCCCATGCATCCAGCCGCTCGCGCACCTTGGCCTCGGCGCCCACTGGCTTGGGCTCATAGAACTTCGGCCGCGCCATCCCATCCGGGAAGTAGTTCTGCCCTGAAACTCCGCCCTCGACATCGTGGTCGTAGGCGTAGCCGTCGCCATAGCCCAGCGTCTTCATCAGCTTGGTTGGGGCGTTGAGGATATGGGCCGGCGGGGCCAAGGAGCCGGTCTCCTTGGCGGCGCGGCGGGCGGCCTTGTAGGCCATATAGACGGCGTTGGACTTGGGCGCGCTGGCCATGTGGACCACGGCCTGGGCCAGGGCCAGTTCGCCCTCGGGACTGCCCAGGAAGTCGTAGGCGTCCTTGGCGGCCGTGGTCAGCAGCAGGCTCAGCGGATCGGCCGCGCCGATGTCCTCGGACGCCATGCGCACAAGGCGACGGGCGATGAACAGCGGGTCCTCGCCGCCCTCCAGCATCCGCGCCAGCCAGTAGAGCGCCGCGTCCGGATCGCTGCCGCGCACCGACTTGTGAAGCGCGGAAATGAGATTGTAGTGCTCCTCGCGGTTCTTGTCGTAGGCGGGCCGGCGCTTCTGCAGGAATTGACCCAGCTGCACGGCGTTCAGCGGGCTGTCCGTGCCGACCGACAGCAGAGTCTCGGTCAGGGTCAGCAGGTAGCGGCCATCGCCGTCGGCCATAGCGATCAGCGTGCCGCGCGCCTCGGCGTCCAGCGGCAGCTTGCGGCCCTCGGCCTCCTCGGCCTTGGCCAGCAGGGCTTCCAGAGCTTCCTCGTCCAGGCGCTTGAGCACGAAGACCTGGCAGCGCGAGAGCAGAGCGCCGTTCAGTTCGAACGACGGGTTCTCGGTGGTCGCCCCGACCAGGGTGACGATCCCCTCCTCCACGAACGGCAGGAAGCCGTCCTGCTGGGCGCGGTTGAAGCGGTGGATCTCGTCGACGAACAGCAGGGTCGACTGGCCGGCCATGCGGCGGCCACGCGCCTGCTCGAAGGCCTTCTTCAGGTCGGCGACGCCGGAGAACACCGCCGAGATCTGCTGGAACTCATAGCCCCCAGCCTTGGCCAGCAGCCGGGCGATGGTGGTCTTGCCGGTGCCGGGGGGGCCCCACAGGATCATCGACGACAGGCGCTGGGCAGCCGCCATCCGACCGATCGGACCTTCCGGGCCCAGCAGGTGCTCCTGCCCCACGACCTGTTCGAGCGTCTGGGGCCGCAGGCGCTCGGCGAGCGGCGACGGCGCATGAGGCGTCAGGCCGGCGGCTTGGAAAAGATCGGACATGGGCTCTTCTAGCAGGGAGACCGAAAGGGCGACACACCCTCCCCGTTCCCAACGCCTAAGCCTGGGCGACGTGCCAGAGCTCTCCGCACGGCCCGTAGACATAGGCCACCCGCAGGCCCCAAGGCTGCAGGGCCGGCGCCTTGGCCGCCTGCACGCCGAAGCGGCCCGGAAGGTCCAGCGCCTGGAGATGCGTCCACCAGGCGTCGAGATCGACGACGGTCAGTTGCATCATGAAGTTCTCGGCCCAGCCCTTGAAATAGGCGTTCTGCAGCAGGAAGCCGCCGCTGTCGCCGTCGAAGCCCGCGATGTCGGGGGCCTCGAAGATCATCGTGAAGCCCAGCGCCTGGTAGAAGCGCTTGGACACATCGAAGTCGAGGCCGCCGGGCACGAAGGGCCGCACGGCCGTGGTCGCCAGACGCGGATCGTTCAGGGGCGGAGACGGCTGAGACATGACCGCAACCTAGCGCATCACGGCCGATTGAAAACCGCCCGGAGATCGACGGCTTGAGCGCCGATCTCCGGGACAGGGCCTAGGTGTTGAACCGCGCGGTGATCCGCTGGCCGCCGCGCTCAATGGTCACCGACCAGCTGCGGCCGGTTCCCGCCGAGACCGAGGCCAGGTCGGCCACGGTGTTGATGGCGCGGCCGTTGACCTCGCGGACGAAGTCGCCCGGACGCAGGCCGGCGTTCATGGCGAAGCCCTGAGCGATCTTCGTCACCAGCACGCCCCTGCCCGCGAACGGGTCGACGTTCAGGTCCTGGGCCACGGCGGGCGACAGGTTGACGACGGTCGCGCCCTCGAAGGGGTTGCGGCCGGTGATCGTGCGCTCGTCCTTGGCGGGGCTTTCGGGCGCGGCCTCGGCGCGGACGGTCAGGGTCTGCTCCTTGTCGCCGCGACGGATGACCATCGGCACGCGGTCGCCGACCTTGTGGGTGCCGATGGCGAAGGCGCCGCCGCCTTCGTCGTTCACGGCCCGGCCGTCGATCGACAGGATGATGTCGCTTTCCCGCAGGCCGGCCTTGTCGGCCGACGAGCCGGCATAGACCTGGGCCACCAGAACGCCCAGCGGCGCGGGCATGCCCAGGCTGCGGGCGATCTCAGCGGTGACCGGTTGGCCCTTCACGCCCAGCCAGGGCCGCACGACGCTATGGCCGCCGCCCAGGGCGGTCGACACCACCTGGCGCACCACGGCGGCCGGAATGGCGAAGCCGACGCCGGCCGACGAGCCCGAGCGCGAGATGATGAAGGTGTTGATGCCGATCAGGTCGCCGTCCATGTCGACCAGCGGTCCGCCGGAATTGCCCGGATTGATCGAGGCGTCGGTCTGGATGTAGCTGCCGAAGTCGGCCGCGCCGACATCGGTGCGGGCCAGGGCCGAGACGATGCCGTTGGTCACGGTCTGGCCGACGCCGAACGGATTGCCCAGCGCCAGGACGAGATCGCCGACCTCGAGCTGCTCCTGGTCGTCGATGGCCATCACCGGCAGGCGCTCGCCCTTGGTGTCGATCTTCAGCACGGCCAGGTCGGCGCGCGGATCGTCCAGCAGCACGGTGGCCGGGAACTCGCGGCGGTCGGACAGCTGGACGGTGATGTCGCCGTTGCCGCCGGTGACGCCTTCGATGTTGTGGTGGTTGGTGATGATCACCCCGTCGGCGCGGACGATGGCGCCGGAGCCCAACGAGCCCTGCACCTGGTCGCGCGGCGCACCGCCGCCACCGCCCATGAAGAAGTCCCAGAACGGATCGCGGGCCTGGGCGCGGATCACGCGGCGGCTGGCGACGTTGACCACGGCCGGGGCGGCCTTCTTCACCACGGGCGAGAACGAGGCCTTCATCGAGGCCGGGTCGCTGGGCGCGCGGCGGGTGGGCTGGGCCAGGTCCGGGATCGACTGGGCCTTGGACTGGCCTTGCGGCGAGCAGGCGGCCAGGACGACGAGGGCGGGAAGAAGCGCGCGATGGGCTCGCATGGGTATGGGACGACTCCGTGGATCAGCCCTGGACTTCAAGCCGAGCTTTCGGGCGCATTGATGGCCGCCAGACGTCTGGATTTGGGGCCGGACGTCTGGCGAAAGCCCTCAGGCCGCCTGCGGTTCCGCCGCGATCGGCTTGGCCGCGCCGTAGGCCAGGACGGTCGCCAGCAGCATCAGGGCCGAGGCGATGAAGATCGGCAGGCCGGGCATGTGCAGCGTGGCGTCATGCCGGACTGCGAAGGCGAACGGCGCCAGGTACAGCGTCGGGCCAATGATGGCGGTGATGCCCATGATCGCCGAATTGGCGCCCTGCAGCTGGCCCTGTTCGTAGGGCGAGACCCGGCGGCTCATCAGGCCTTGCAGGCCCGGCTGGATCAGGCCGGTCAGGGCGAAGATCGGCATGCCGCACAGATACAGGATCGGGCTCGGCGCCAGCGCGTAGATCAGGAAGGCCACCGCGCCGGAGAACAGGCCCACCAGCAGCGCGCCGCGCTCGCCCAGCGCCTTGACGGCCCGCCCGACGATCGCGCCCTGCACCAGGATGCTGAGCAGGCCGCTGATCATCATGGTCAGGCCGATGGCCTGCACCGACCAGTGGTAGCGGAAGCCCATATAGAGCACGAACACCGACGGCAGGACGTTGTGGGCCAGTTGGAACAGGAAGCCGACCCCGGCCAGGCCCATCAGGCTGGGCTTGCTGCGCAGCAGGTTCAGCGAGCCGACGGGGTTGGCCTTCTTCCAGTCGAAGGTCTTGACCCGGCGCTCGGGCGGAAGGGACTCCGGCAGCACGAAGAAACCGTACAGCCAGTTGCACAGGGCCACGCTGGCGCAGACCAGGAACGGCAGGCGATGGTCGTAGTGCCACAGCCAGCCGCCCAGGGCCGGGCCGAAGGTGAAGCCGATGCCGAACGCCGCGCCCATCAGGCCGAACCCCTTGGCGCGGTTCTCCGGCGTGGTGACATCGGCGACATAGGCCGACGCGGTCGAGAAGCTGGCCGCCGTCATGCCGTTGAACACCCGGCCCACGAACAGCCACCACAGGCTGGGCGCGAAGGCCATGAACAGGAAGTCGACGCCCAGGCCGAAGATCGAGGTCAGGATCACCGGCCGCCGGCCGAAGCGGTCGGACATCAGGCCCAGGATCGGCGAGCAGAAGAACTGCATCACCCCCCAGGTGGTGGCGAACAGCACGTTCCAGTCGGCCGCCACCGCCGTGTCGCCGCCGCCGAACTGCTTGACCAGGTTCGGCAGCACCGGGATCATCACCCCCAGCGACAGCACGTCCATGATGGCCGTGACGAAGATGAAGCCCAGCGCGGCCTGTCGCCGTTTTCCCGTGATCTCGGTCATGTGTCGCCCTCCCCGGCGTCCCTTAGTTGACCCGACGCCGCGGCGACCGCAAGGCCGCCCAGCAGGTCGCGCCACCATTCCCCATGCCGACGCAGGAACAGGCCGTCGGGGAAGGTGTGGCGCGCGACGTGGACCTGCGGGACGCTGTCCCAGCCCCGATGCTCGACCGTCACCCGCGTTCCGTCCTCGACCGCCTCGAACCTGACCTCGACCTCGGTGTCCATATCAGGCGCGAAGGTCGCCTGCCGCCAGCCGACCACCAGCTTCTCGCCGGGCGACCAGACGCGAACCTTGCCGACCTCGAACACCTTGCCCGAGGCCAGGCGCTCGACCAGCCGATGGCCGCCGCCCTCCTCCGCCTCGAAGGCCATGACGCCGGGCGAGCGAGGCGTGAAGGCGAACAGGCCATTGGGCCGCCACCACAGGCCGATCTCGTGGGTGAAGGCCTCGAACACTCGGGCCGGCGGCGCGGCGATGCGCAGGGCCACGACGACGCGCGAACTCATGACCCCTCCACATGGGCTTTCAACGCCGACAGCTGGTCGACCCAATGCTCTTCGGCCGCGTCCAGCCAGGCCTTCAGTTCGTCCATCGGCCCGGCGCGCAGGGCGTAGACCCGCACCCGGGCGTCGAAGGCGGGATGGCTCTCCTCCACCAGCCCCGACTGGCGCAGGGCGCGCAAGTGGCGGCTCATGGCCGGCGGGGTCAGGCCCACGGCCTCGGCTAGCTCCCCCGCCCGGTGCGGCCGCGCGCGCAGCAGGTCGACGACCCGCCGGCGATGCGGGTCGGCCAGGGCGGCCAGGGTGCGGTCCAGCGAGCTGTTCATGCGCCGTCGAACGCCTTGAGCAGGGTCTTGGAGGCCACGCCGCGCCAGGCGGCGGTCAGGGCGCCCGTCGCGGTGGCCTCGTCGCAGGCGCCCAGACGCAGGCGGGTCGCCCCACCCTGGCCCCAGCCGCCCGGCACGGGAACGAACACCGCCGGCTCGGCCGCGACCAGCATCTCCTGCCGCTCGGGCGTCAGCTTGACCATCGCCCAGTCGGCGTCGGGATTGCCCAGGGTGGCGAAGATCCGCCCGGCGCGAAAATCGACCGTGCCCATGTGCGCGCTTTCGATCGCTCCGGGAAACGACAGGGCGATGCGGCGAAAGTCATCGGGCGTCACGACTTGGGATCGACGATCTTCAGGCCGCTGCGCCGCTCCATCTCGGCGATCGAGACGTCCTCAAGGCTGCGCGCCACGGTCCAGATGTGACCCTCGGGGTCTTTGCAGCGATAGGTGCGATCGCCGTAGAACTGGGTCTCGGGCTCGGCCAGGATGGACGCCCCCGCCGCCCTGGCCCGCTCGCAGTGGGCGTCCAGATCGCCCTCGTGCAGCTGGATGTGGACGGTCTGGGTGTTCTTGCCGTCGATCGAGGCCGGGCTCTTGTGGTCGGCGCTCCACTCGTTGCCGATCATCACCACGGAGTCGCCGAAGCGCATCTCCGAGTGGCCCAGATTGCCCTCGGCGTCTTCGACCAGGAACACCAGCTCGAAGCCGAACGCCTTTTCCAGCCAGACCAGGGCGGCCTTGGGATCGCGGTAGCACACCGCCGAGCTCAGGTTGGGACGTCCGTCAGCCATGTCGCTTCCCCTTGCGGATAGTGACAATATTTAACGCATAACGAAACTATCTGCGCAAGTCCGCATAACGCCGTTCGAGTCGCCCTCGCTAGCGCAGCGCCTTGCCGACGATCTTCAGGTCGCCGTCGCCCTTGTGGCCCTTCACGCCCGTGATCCGCTTGAGCAGCGAATAGACGTCGACATTGTCGAAAAGCGGCAGGGTCACGCCCGGCTTGAAGGCCGGCCCGCGCGCCAGGAACACCGCCGTCATGCTGGGATCGGAGGGATCGTGGCCGTGACCGCCGATGTCGGTGCGCTTGGCGAACTTGGCGGCGGTCATGACGGTCCAGCCCGGTTCGCCCATGCAGACGACCGCAGGCACGCGCCGGTTGCGGCCATAGTAGTAGCGCGCCGGAATGTCGGCCTTGCGCCAGCAGGTCATGTGCGGATGCGGCTTGGTCAAGGCGGCGGCGACCTCCTCCTCCGCGCCGGGGACCGGCTGGATCCCGGCCAGGGCGCCGTCGCCGACCGTCTTGAACTTGGAGGCGTCGACCAGCGTGTCGAGCACGATCACCTTGTCCAACGGCTGGTCGACCATGCCGTGGTCGGACACCACGATCAGGTTGGTGGTCTCGTAACGGCCGCTGGCCTTCAGGCCCGCGACCAGACGCCCGACCGCCCGATCGCTCTCGTGGATAGCGCCGTCGACCTCGGCCGAGGCCACGCCGTGGTGGTGCCCCTCGACGTCGACGATGTCGAGATAGAGCGCCGCGAAGCCGGGGTTCAGGCCCGGCTCGTCGATGAACGCCAGCAACGCGTCGGCCCGCTGCTCTGAGGTCATGGCCTTCTCGTAGAAGCGCCAGCGGCTGGGCCGCACGCCCTGGATCGGCGCCACCGAGCCGGGCCAGAACATCGCCGCGGTGCGCATGCCCTCGCGCTCGGCGTCCACCCAGAACGGCGTGCCGCCGTTCCACCAGCGCGGATCGGTGACGACCTCCACGACCGAGGTGGTGAAGGTCACGCCCGGGATCTGCGGATCCTCCATCGTATTGGCGACCACGCCTGTCTCGTCGGGCCGGCGGCCCGTCACCAGCACATAGTGGTTGGGAAAGGTCAGGGACGGGAACGAGGGCCTCATGGTCCCCGACACGCCCTCGGCGGCGATGGCGGCCAGGGTCGGGGTCTCGCCGCGCGCCATGTAGTCGGGCCGGAAGCCGTCGATCGACACCAGCACCGTCAGCTTGGCCTTCGGGGTCGCGGGCGGCGGCGCCGAGGCGCAGGCCGAAAGCGACAGCAGCAGGGCCAGGACGGCGAAGCGGAACTGAACAGGCATGGCGGGCTCTGGAACAACGCGACAGGCGGCATGACAGCCGGACGTCTCGTCCGTGTGACAGGCGCGCATGACCTTGTCTTAACTTGGCGGGCGACAAGCGCACCCCCATAGTCGCAGTCGTCGACAGATTCCCACCGGCGTGATCGAGACCCTCCCCGCATGACCATCGCCCTAGAGGCCACGGCGCTCACCAAGACCTACGGGTCGGTGCGGGCGCTCGACGATTTCTCGCTGTCCATTCCGGCCGGCGGCGTGTTCGGCGTGCTGGGGCCCAACGGGGCCGGCAAGAGCACCCTGTTCCGCATCGCGCTGGGCCTGGTGCGGCCCACCAGCGGCTCGGCCCGATTGTTCGGCGCGCCGGCAGGCGACATCAACGCGCTGCGCAAGATCGGCGCGATGATCGAGACGCCGCGCTATCCGCCCTCGCTCACCGCCCGCGACGCCCTGAAGATGCTGGCCCTGGAAAGCGGAGCCAAGAGCGCCGACATCGGCGGCTGGCTGGAGCGCGTGGGCCTGGCCGACGCCGCCGACCGCTCGACAAGCGGCTTCTCGGTCGGCATGAAGCAGCGCCTGGGCCTGGCCGCGGCCTTCTTCACCAAGCCCGAACTGGTGATCCTGGACGAACCGACCAGCGGCATGGACCCGGCCGGCATCCAGGAGATCCGCGCCCTGATCGTCGATCTCGCCAAGCGCGAGGGCGTCACCGTCATCCTGGCCAGCCATCAGCTGGACGAGGTCAAGCGCGTCTGCGACCGCGTGGCCATCCTCAGCAAGGGCAAGATCGCCGCCGAGGGCGCGGTCGACGCCCTGACCGCCAGCCAGGCCCGCCTGCGTCTGGTGGTCTCGCCGGTCGCCCAGGTGCTGGCCGCGCTGGGCTCCAAGGGCCAGGCCGACGGTGACGACGCCGTGCTGGCCGACATCCCGCGCGCCGAGACCCCCGCCCTGATCAAGGCCTTGGTCGAGGCCGGGGTGGAGATCACCGAGGCCCGCTGGCGCGACGCCGATCTGGAGGGCGTCTACCTCAAGACTCTCGAACAGAAGGGAGCCGAGTGATGTTGGCCGACGCCATCGCCGCCGAACGCTTCCGCCTGCTGCGCGACCGTTCGGCCCTGTTCTGGGGCTTCGTCTTCGCCCCCGTGGTCGGGTTCTTCCTCAGCATCGGCGGCGACCTGATCGTCCGCAACATGCTCAAGCGCCCGATGCCGGGCGGCACGGTCGACCTGATGGCCCAGGTGCTGAAGGCCCTGGGCTCGGGCGCCTCGACCTTCTCGGCCCTGTTCCTGATGATCGGCGCGGCGGCCGTGCTGGCTGGCGACTATCGCTGGGAGACCTGGCGGCTGCTGACCCCGCGCAACACCCGCCCCAACCTTCTGGGCGCCAAGCTGGTCGTGGTCGGCGAGGCGATCCTGTGGAACTTGGTGCTGACGGTGATCCTGACCCTGGCCGCCGCGGTCATCGGCGCGGCGATCAACCACAAGGCCATCATCGGCTCGGGCGGCGGCGTCGGCTTTGGCCAGATGGTCGCCGTGTTCGCGATCACCTGGCTGGAGGCCATGACCCTGGCCGCCCTGGCCGCCTGCGTGGCCGTGGTCAGCCGCTCGCCCATGGGCGCGGTCGTGGTCTGCCTGGGCGCGCGTTTCGTGCAGTCTGTCCTGGCCTCGGTGCTGGGGGCCTTCTCGCCGGGCCCGACCTGGAAGACCCTGGCCATCCCGGCCTATGACGCCGATCTGCTGCGCGGCTTCGTCTCCGCCCCGTTCCATGGCGGCCTGGAGAACGGCGTGGCCGGCATCGCGCTACTGGTGCTGCTGGGCTGGAGCGCCGCCCTGACCGCCGCCGCCATCTACCTGTTCAGCCGCCAGGACCTCACGCGGGAGTAGCCATCGGATGTCCCTCACCCACAAACAGCGGATGCTGGCCGGCGAGCTCTACAACGCCAACGATCCGGAGATCCAGGTCGACCAGCGGGCCAACCAGGCCTGGATGGACCGCTACAACAGCTCCGCGATCGACGACCGCCCCGCCCTGCTCCGCGAGCACTTCGGCGAGGTCGGCGACGGTGCGACCATCCGCGCGCCGTTCCATTGCGACTATGGCTACAACATCAAGATCGGCGCCGGCGCCTTCATGAACTTCGGCTGCGTGATCCTGGACGTGGTCGAGGTGGTGATCGGCGAGGGCTGCCAGATCGGCCCGATGGTCCAGATCTACACCGCCGACCACCCGCGCGATCCGGTCGAGCGGGCCACGGGCCTGGAGTCGGGCAAGCCGGTGCGGATCGGCCGCAATGTCTGGATCGGCGGCGGGGCGATCATCGTGCCTGGCGTCACCGTCGGCGATGACGCCATCATCGGCTCCGGCGCCGTGGTGACGCGGGACGTTCCGCCCGGCGTGACCGTGGTCGGCAATCCCGCCCGGCCGGTGAAGTCGAAGGGCTAGGCGCTCTTGGCCTGGGGCTCGGGGCCGCAAACCATGTCCAGCGTCGCCTGGATCAGGGTCTCAAGCTCCTCGTGGCTCTCGCCCGCGCGGGCCCGCACCGACAGGGCGTTCAGCATTCCGCCGGCCACCTTGGCCAGGACGCCCGGATCGGCGCCCAGCGGCAGTTCGCCGGCGTCCTGAGCGCGCGCCACCAGCCGCTCGAAACCCCGGTCCAGCTCGTGCAGCCCGCCCGCGACCTTGTCGCGCACGGCGGGGTCGACCATGGCCTGGCCCAGGCCCGCGCTGATCATGAAGCAGCCCCGCCCGCCGGCGTCGGGCGACAGATATCTCTCGAGCGCCGCCCGATAAACCCGCTCCAACGCCTGGCGCAGCGTGCCGCCGGCCCGGAAGGCCTGGATCATGGCCGCGCGCGAGTTGTCCATATAGGCGTCGATGGCGGCGGAGAAGAGAGCCTGCTTGTCGCCGAACGCCCCATACAGGCTGGGCCGGTTCATGCCCGTGGCGGCGGCCAGGTCGTCCAGCGAAGCGCCGGCGTAGCCCTGGGCCCAGAAGGTCTCAGTGGCCTTGGCCAGGGCCAGTTCGGGATCATAGGCGCGAGGCCGGCCTCGGCGCTTGGCGGGCTGTTCTGACATCTCACTCTCTCCAGGCGGATTCTGCTTTTTGTACCGGTTCGCAGCTTATTCCTTGACCTCGGTTATTTTTATGCGAAATAGTATGAAAATGCAAATGGAGGCGGCGATGGACCTGTATTTCTTCCCTATGGCCTGTTCGATGGCGACGCGGATCGCGGCGTATGAGGCCGGAGCCCCGATCAACTTCATCCAGGTCGACAACAAGGCCACGCCCAAGCGCACGCCTGACGGGAAGCCGTTCACGGCGATCAATCCCGCAGGCCAGGTGCCGGTGCTGCGCGCCGAGGACGGCGAGTTGATCTACGAGAACGCCGTGATCCTGCCCTATGTGGCCGACCGCTTCCCGGCCTCGGGCCTGATGCCGGCCGATGGCGCCGAGCGGCGTCGCGTTCAGAGCTGGCTCAGCTTCATCAGCACCGAACTGCACGCCAAGACGTTCGGGGTGCTGCTCAGCGCCAGCGCGCCGGAGGAGTCCAAGGCCGTGGCCCGCGCGTCGGTGGCCGGCCGCTTCGCCGTGGTGGAGGCCCACCTAGCCGGACGCGAGTTCCTGCAGGGCCGGTTCAGCGTCGCCGACGCCTATCTCTTCGTGATGCTGGTCTGGGCCCAATACGTCGGGTTGGACTTCGCCCCCTACCCCGCTCTGACCGCCTATCGCGACCGCCTGCAGGCCCGCCCCTCGGTGGCGCGGGCGTTCGGCGAGGAATTCACCCTGTTCAAGGCCGCGGCCTAGACCCGTTCGGGCCGCGCCCCAGCGCGGGCCGGGACGACAGTAAGCGTACCTCCCCCAAACCTCCTCCCCGGAGCTTCCCATGCGTAGTCTTCTTTTCGCCGTCGCGGCCCTGGCCGCGACGGGCGGCCCCGTCATGGCCGAAACCCAACCCACGAACGGTTGGCTGACGCTGAGCGCGCCCACCACCCGCGACCACATCGTGTTCGACGGCGCGGTCTGGCGTTGCAAGGCCGACGTCTGCCGCTCGATCAAGGTCAAGTCGCTGCCGCCGCTGCGCAGCTGCAAGCGCCTGGCGCGAGAGCTGGGAGCCGTGACCAGCTTCGGCTATCGCGGCGCGGTGTTGTCGGAAGCCCAACTGGCCGACTGCAACCCGGTGCAGACGGCCAAGACGCCCAGCGCATCCGAGGTCGCGGCGGCGCGGTAGAAGCCCGCCAACCGCGAGCAAAGAAAAAGGCCCCGGATCGCTCCGGGGCCTTCGTCGTTCAGCCGAGGCTGAGAAATCTTAGTCTTCCGAGTCGGCGGTGAACACCGGGCCCGAATCCTTGCCCTTGGCCGAGACGTCGCGATCGACGAACTCGATGACGGCCAGCGGGGCGTTGTCGCCATAGCGGAAGCCGGCCTTCAGGACGCGGATGTAGCCGCCCTGGCGGTCCTTGTAACGGGGACCGATGGTGGCGAACAGCTTGCCGACTTGCTCGACGTCGCGGACGGTCGAGATGGCCTGACGACGGGCGTGCAGGTCGCCGCGCTTGGCCAGGGTGACCAGCTTTTCGACGAAGGGACGCAGTTCCTTGGCCTTAGGCAGGGTGGTGACGATCTGCTCGTGCTTGATCAGCGAGGCCGACATGTTGGCGAACATGGCGGTGCGGTGAGCCGAGGTGCGGCCGAGTTTACGGTGAGCCTTACCGTGACGCATTTTAGTCTCTCCTGGGCCGAGGCCCGCAGTGGCGCGAACAAGCGCTGATTGTCACCAATCCCAGCGTATCCCGGCCGGGTCAGAACGAAGCGCCGGGGCCCTCCACCGCTGTTGCGGCTTCAAAAGGCCCAGGCCACCCGCCGATTTCCCGAAGGAAACCCGCGAGCGGCCCGGATCGAGCGCGATACTTAAATCTTAGATCTGGTCTTCGAACTTCTTGGCCAGGTCTTCGATGTTTTCGGGCGGCCAGTTCGGCACGTCCATGCCCAGGTGCAGCGCCATGCCAGCCAGCACTTCCTTGATTTCGTTCAAGGACTTGCGGCCGAAGTTCGGCGTGCGCAGCATCTCGGCTTCGGTCTTCTGGATCAGATCGCCGATGTAGACGATGTTGTCGTTCTTCAGGCAGTTGGCCGAGCGAACCGACAGTTCCAGCTCATCGACCTTCTTCAGGAGCGCCGGGTTGAACGGCAGTTCCGGCTTGGCCTCGTCGGCCGACTTGGCCTTGGGCTCTTCGAAGGTGATGAAGATCTGCAGCTGGTCTTGCAGGATCCGGGCGGCGTAGGCCACGGCGTCCACGGGCGTGACAGCGCCGTTGGTTTCGACTTCCAGGATCAGCTTATCGTAGTCCAGCGACTGACCCTGACGGGTCGGCTCGACGCGATAGGCGACGCGCTTGACCGGCGAGTACAGGGCGTCGACGGCGATGAGGCCGATCGGCGCGTCTTCCGGACGGTTGCGGTCGGCGGGGACGTAGCCCTTGCCGGTGTTGACCGTGAACTCCATGCGCACGGTGGCGCCGTCGTCCAGCGTGCAGAGCACGTGGTCGGGGTTCAGGATCTCGATGTCCGAAGGCGTTTCGATTTGGCCAGCGGTCACCGGTCCGGGGCCGGTGGCGCGCAGCGTCATGCGCTTCGGGCCCTCGGCGTGCATGCGCACGGCCAGTTGCTTGATGTTCAGAACGATGTCGACGACGTCTTCGCGGACGCCTTCGAGCGAGGAGAATTCGTGGACAACGCCATCAATCTGGATGGCGGTAACGGCGGCGCCCTGAAGCGAGGAGAGCAGGACGCGGCGCAGAGCGTTGCCGAGCGTCACACCGAAACCACGCTCGAGCGGCTCGGCCACGATCCGCGCCTTGCGGGTCGCGTCGGCGCCAGTCTCGATTTGCGGCTTCTCAGGACGGATCAGCTCGTTCCAGTTTCTTTCGATCACGTGGTCGATCCCTTGAACGCGGCTCGCCGGCCGCGTTTTGCGCAGCCGGCGAAGGAGAATTGTGTCTAAAAAGTACTAGACGCGACGACGCTTGGGCGGACGGCAGCCGTTGTGCGGGATCGGCGTGACGTCGCGGATCGTCGTGATGGTCATGCCCGCGGCCTGGAGAGCGCGCAGGGCCGACTCGCGACCCGAACCCGGACCCGACACGTTGACCTCGAGGGTCTTCACGCCGTGCTCGGCAGCCTTCTTGCCCGCGTCTTCCGCAGCCATCTGAGCGGCGTACGGGGTCGACTTGCGCGAACCCTTGAAGCCCATCATGCCGGCCGAGGACCACGAGATCGTGTTGCCCTGAGCGTCGGTGATGGTGATCATGGTGTTGTTGAACGAGGCGTTCACGTGCGCCACGCCCGAGGTGATGTTCTTGCGTTCGCGCTTTTTAACGCGACCCGGTTCCTTGGCCATCGTCAGGCTACCTTATTTCTTCTTGCCGGCGATCGGCTTGGCCGGACCCTTGCGGGTACGAGCGTTCGTGTGCGTGCGCTGACCGCGGACCGGCAGGCCCTTACGGTGACGCAGGCCGCGATAGCAGGCCAGGTCCATCAGACGCTTGATGTTCATCGAGTTTTCGCGGCGCAGGTCGCCCTCGACGGTGAAGTCCTTGTCGATCGTTTCACGGATCGCGAGCACTTCGGCGTCGGTCAGCTGGTTGACCCGGCGAGCGTCATCGATGCCCACCTTCGTGACGATGTCACGAGCGGACTTCTGGCCAATGCCGTGAATGTACTGAAGCGCGATCAAAACGCGCTTGTTCGTCGGGATGTTGACGCCTGCGATACGGGCCACGTCTAATGTTCTCCTAGTCACGCACTAAAGACGCGAACGGCGCGCCCGGCCAGGTCTTTCGACCCAGTCCGGCGCGCACAGATCGCGCCCTTTCGCGGAAGCGCCCCGTTATAGGGATCGTTGCGCCGCCGTCAATGGTTGAATCCGCTGAAAATCAACGAATTGAAAATGTCTCACGCCGCGCCCGAGAGCGCCGCGTCGATCGAGGCGGCGACCGTTTCCACGGAAGCCATGCCGTCCAGCTCCGTGAGCTTACCCTGCTCTACATAGTAGGGCAGCAGCGGCGCGGTCTGGGCGTTGTAGGCGGCAAGCCGGGTCACGAAGACTTCGGGATTGTCGTCTGGCCGGCCCTGCTCGGCGAATCTCTTCGAGATCCGCTCCACCAAGGCTGGTTCGTCTACCTTGAGTCGGAGGACCAGGTCGATCTTCTGACCCCGGGCCGCCAGTATTTTGTCCAGCGCCTCGGCCTGGGCCACGGTGCGGGGGAAACCGTCGAAGATGGCGCCGCCGGCGGCCTCGGCCTCGGGCAGGCGGTCCTCGATCAGGGCGATGACGATCTCGTCGGTGACCAGCTCGCCGCGGTCCAGCACGCCCTTGACGCGGGCGCCCAGCTCGGAGCCGGACGCGATGGCCGCGCGCAGCATGTCGCCGGTGGAGAGTTGGACCATGCCGCGCTCGGTGACGAGCCGCTTGGCCTGGGTCCCCTTCCCCGCCGCCGGCGGTCCGAACAGGATCAAGTTCATGAATGCCCCTTCGCGCGTTGCCGAGTCTTCGCCCGGTCGTCTTCCCCGAGCAGACCTAGAGCCCGGGTGGAGAAAACGGAAGCCGGTTTTGTGACAAACCGGCTTCCGGAACGCTTCTAATGCCTAGCGGCCCTTGCCGCCTCGAAGCTTCGACTTCTTGATCAGGCCCTCGTACTGGTGCGCCAGCAGGTGGGACTGGATCTGCGCCACGGTGTCCATGGTCACGGTCACGACGATCAGCACCGAGGTGCCGCCCAGGGCGAACTGGGTGGCGCCCAGCGACGCCATCATCGCCTCGGGGATGATGCAGACGGCGGTGATGTAGGCCGCGCCGATCACCGTCAGGCGGGTGAGCACATAGTCGAGATACTCGGCCGTGCGCTTGCCCGGACGGATGCCCGGCAGGAAGCCGCCGTACTTGCGCAGGTTCTCGGCCGTCTCCTCGGGGTTGAACACCACCGAGGTGTAGAAGAACGAGAAGAAGATGATCAGGGCCGCGTACATCAGCATGAACGCCGGCTTGCCGTGCTGCAGCGCGCCCACCGTGCCGGGCAGCCAGGCCGCCCATTCGGGCAGGTTGGCCGTCGACAGGAAGCCCATGGCCGTGGTCGGCAGCAGCAGCAGGCTGGACGCGAAGATCGGCGGGATGACGCCGGCGGTGTTGATCTTCAGCGGCATGAACGAGGTGTCGCCGCCGATCATGCGGTTGCCCTGCTGGCGCTTGGGATAGTGGACCAGCAGGCGGCGCTGCGAGCGCTCGATGAAGACGATCGCCCACACGGCCGCGACGGCCAGGATCACGATCACGAACAGCGGGGTGTAGTTGCCGGCGGTCTGCGCCTGGACCAGCAGCTGGATCAGGCCCTTGGGCAGGCCCGCCACGATGCCGGCGAAGATGATCAGCGACACGCCGTTGCCGACGCCGCGGCTGGTGATCTGCTCGCCCAGCCACATCAGGAACATGGTGCCGCCGGTCAGGGCGACGACGGTCGAGGCGATGAAGAACGGAGCCGAGATGCCGTCGAACACCAGGCCAGGCTGGCTATGCAGGCCGACCGCGATCGAGAACGACTGCACGACCGCCAGGATCACCGCCAGGTAGCGGGTGTACTGATTGAGGGTCTTGCGGCCGGCTTCGCCGCCTTCCTTCTTCAGCTTTTCCCACGGCGGATACACCGAGCCCATCAGCTGCACGATGATCGACGCCGAGATGTAGGGCATGACGTTCAGCGAGAACACGGCCATGCGCTGCACGGCGCCGCCCGAGAACATGTTGAACATGCCCAGGATGCCCTTCGACTGGCCCGCGAAGGCGGCGGCGAAGGCGGCGGGGTCGATGCCGGGGATCGGCACATAGGTGCCGAGGCGGTAGACCACGAGCGCGATGATCGTGAACCAGATACGCTTATGAAGTTCGGTCGCCTTTTGGAACGACGCGAAATTCATATTGGCTGCGAGTTGTTCGGCGGCCGAGGCCATTCAATTCCCCACGACTCTTAAGATGAGCCACAAATAGGTGAGGCCCGCCGTGATGTCACGGCGAGCCTCGAAAAGAACTGTCATCCCGGCCGAACCCCGACCAAAGCCCGGGGGAAGAGCCGGGACCGCGACAAGCGCGGAGCTCCGGCGGTCCCGGTTCGGCCCGAAGGCCGTCCGGGATGACAGTCTATAGGATTAGGCTTCGGCTTCGACCTTGACCTTCTTGGTCACGGTCACCGAGCCGCCGGCGGCTTCCACGGCCTTGATGGCCGCTTCGGTCGCGGAGTAGACGGTCAGCTTCAGGGCGGTCTTGATCTCGCCCTTGCCCAGCAGCTTCACGCCGTCCAGTTCGCGACGGATCACGCCCGCGGCGATCAGCTCGGCGGCCGACAGTTCGGCGCCGGCCTTCAGCTTGCCGGCTTCGACGGCTTGTTCCAGGCGCCACAGGTTCACTTCGGCGAACTCGAGACGGAAGGGGTTGTTGAAGCCGCGCTTGGGCATGCGCATGTGCAGCGGCATCTGGCCGCCTTCGAAGCCGGCGATGGCGACGCCCGAGCGCGCCTTCTGGCCCTTCACACCGCGACCGGCGGTCTTGCCCTTGCCCGAACCCGGACCACGGCCAACGCGCATGCGGCCCTTGGTCGAACCTTCGCGCGGAGCCAGTTCATTAAGTTTGGTCATATGTGCCTCTCCTTGGAGATCTGCGCCCGGCCAGCGGCCGGACTCGGCTTGAAAGAATGGATCTCGTCCGCCGCCCTGCCCTCTGTTCCCGACGGGATCCGAGGACCGGACTTCAAACGAAAACCACCCCGGCTTTCACCGGGGTGGCGATTTCGGCGTCTCGTAGCAGAACTACTCGACGATTTCCAGCAGATGCTGGACCTTGCGGATCATGCCGCGAACCGACGGGGTGTCTTCCAGCTCGGACACGCGGCCCAGCTTGTTGAGACCCAGGCCGGCCAGCGTTTGACGCTGAACGGCGTTGCGACGGATCGGGCTGCCGGTTTGGCGAACCTTGACGGTTTTAGCTTCAGCCATGACTTAGCCCTCGATGGCGTCCGGAGCCGAAGCTCCGTCGGCGCGGCGGCCGAGAATGTCGCCGACCTTCTTGCCGCGCTTGGCGGCGATCTGGCGGGGCGACGATTGAACCTTCAGGGCCTCGAACGTGGCGCGAACCATGTTGTACGGGTTCGAGGAACCCGTCGACTTGGCCACGACGTCCTGGACGCCCAGGGTTTCGAGAACCGCGCGCATCGGACCACCGGCGATGACGCCCGTGCCGGGAGGGGCAGCGCGCATCATGACCTTGCCAGCGCCCCAACGGCCGTAGCCGTCGTGATGCAGGGTGCGCGACTCGCGGAGCGGGACGCGGACCATGGTCTTCTTGGCTTCTTCGGTCGCCTTGCGGATGGCTTCCGGCACTTCACGCGCCTTGCCATGACCGAAGCCGACGCGGCCCTTTTGGTCGCCAACGACCATCAGAGCGGCGAAGCTGAAGCGACGGCCGCCCTTCACGGTGGCGGCGACGCGGTTGATGTGGACGAGCTTTTCGACGATGTCGCTGTCGACCCGCTCTTCAGGGGCGTTGCGGTCGCGACGGTCCCGGCGAGGACCGCCTTCACCGCGCTGTTGGTCACCACGAGCCATGATGTTTCCCTTAGAAGTTCAGGCCGGCTTCGCGCGCGGCGTCAGCCAGGGCTTTCACCCGACCGTGGAAGATGTAGCCGCCGCGATCGAAGACGACGTCCTTGACGCCCTTTTCGATGGCGCGTTCGGCGACGAGCTTGCCGACGAGAGCAGCCGCGTCCTTGTCCGCGCCCTTGGTCTTGCCTTCACCTTCGAGGGTGGAGGCCTGAGCCAGGGTCACGCCGCGTTCATCATCGATGATCTGGGCGTAGATGTTCTTGGACGAACGGAAGACCGACAGACGCGGACGACCGTTGGACAGCGCCTTGAGGCGGATGCGGGTGCGCTGGGCGCGCCGCTGAGCGGATTCACGAGGAGAGAGCGCCATGGCTTACTTCTTCTTGCCTTCCTTGCGGCGAACCTTTTCGCCAGCATAGCGCACGCCTTTGCCCTTGTAGGGCTCGGGCGGACGAATGCGGCGGATTTTCGCGGCAATCTCGCCAACCGCCTGCTTATCAGCGCCGGCGATCTTGATTTCGGTCTGCTTGGGCACCGCGAAGGTGACGCCGGCAGGAGCCTCGACGTCAACGTCGTGCGAGAAACCGAGCTGGATGGAGAGCGCGGTGCCCTTCATCGCGGCGCGGTAACCAACGCCCACCAGCTCGAGGGTTTCCTCGAAGCCCGTGCTGACGCCGTGCACCATGTTGGCGACCAGTGTGCGGGACAGACCCCACATCGACTTGGCGCGCGTGGTCTCGTTCCGAGTCGCCAGGGTCAGCTCATCGCCTTCCAACTTGGCTTCGATTTCCTCGGGAACAGTCCAGGAGAGTTGACCCTTGGGGCCCTTCACCGACACCGTCTGGCCGTCGAGCGTCAGGGTGACGCCCTTGGGGATCGAGACGGCTTTCTTACCGATACGTGACATGCTCTTTCCCTCCCGCGCCTAGTAGACGCGGCAGAGGACTTCGCCACCGACATTAGCGTCGCGTGCGGCGGAGTCCGACATGACGCCCTTCGGCGTCGAAAGGATCGAGATGCCCAGGCCGTTCTTGATCGGCTTCAGGTCCTTGATCGACGAATAGACGCGGCGGCCCGGCTTGGACACGCGTGCGATCTCGGCGATCACGGGCTCACCGTCAAAGTACTTGAGCTCGATCTCGAATTCGGGGAACGCACCGGGCTTCTCGACGAGCGAGTAGCCGCGGATGTAGCCTTCGTCGGCCAGCACGTCCAGGACGCGGGCGCGCAGCTTGGAAGCCGGCGTCGCAACCTTGGCGCGCTTGCGCGTGGCGGCGTTCTTGATGCGAGCGATCAGGTCGCTCAGGGGATCGTTCATCGACATATGATCGTCCTCACCAGCTCGACTTGACGAGGCCGGGGATCTGGCCCGACGAGCCGAGCTCGCGGAGCGCGATACGGCTCATCTTCAGCTTGCGGTAATAGGCGCGCGGACGGCCCGTGACTTCGCAACGGTTACGGATGCGAACGGCAGAGGAGTTACGCGGCAGCTTCGCGAGCTTCAGACGAGCTTCGAAGCGATCCTCGAGCGGCAGGCTCTCGTCGTTGGCGATCGCCTTCAGCGCGGCGCGCTTGTCGGCGAATTGCTTGACGAGGGTCTTGACCATCTCGTTACGGTTGACGGCGCTTTTCTTGGCCATGGTGTTTTTCCCTGCCCGCTCTTAATTCGTGAACGGGAACTGGAATTCCTTCAGGAGAGCCTTGGCTTCCTGGTCGGACTTCGCAGTGGTGCAGACGATGATGTCCATGCCCCAGATCTGTTCGATCTGGTCATAGTTGATTTCCGGGAACACCAGGTGCTCCTTCAGGCCCATGGCGTAGTTGCCACGGCCGTCGAAGCTCTTGCCGTTCAGGCCGCGGAAGTCCTTCACGCGCGGCAGCGCGATCGTGACCAGGCGGTCGAGGAATTCGTACATCCGGTCCTTGCGGAGGGTCACCTTGGCGCCGACCACCATGCCTTCGCGCAGCTTGAAGCCGGCGATGGACTTACGGGCCTTGGTCGCCACCGGCTTCTGGCCGGCGATCGCCATCAGATCCTTCAGCGCGGTCTGGGCCTTCTTGGAGTCGGCCACAGCTTCGCCGATGCCCATGTTCAGGACGATCTTGTCCAGCTTGGGGATCTGCATCTCGTTGGTGTAGCCGAACTGCTCCTTCAACGCGGCGCGGATGCGCGCGCGATATTCGGACTTCAGCCGCGGCTCGTAAGCTTGATCAACCATTGATCACCTCGCCCGTGGTCTTGGCCACGCGCACCTTCTTGTCGCCTTCGATCTTGAAGCCGACGCGGGTGGGCTTGCCGTTGGAATCCACGATGGCGACGTTCGAGACGTGCAGCGCGGCTTCCTTGCTCTTGATGCCGCCTTGCGGATCGGCCTGGGTCGCCTTGGTGTGGCGTTGAACCAGGTTCACGCCTTCCACGACAACGCGGTTGTCCTTGGGAAGGACTTGGGTCACAGCGCCTTGCTTGCCCTTGTCCTTGCCAGCCAGGACGACAACGCGGTCGCCCTTCTTGATCTTGGCAGCCATTACAGCACCTCGGGGGCGAGGGAGATGATCTTCATGTGGTTCTTGGCGCGCAGTTCGCGGGGAACCGGGCCGAAGATCCGCGTGCCGACCGGCTCGCTCTGCTTGTTGACGATGACCGCAGCATTCTTGTCGAAGCGGATCAGCGAACCGTCCTTGCGCTTCATGCCTTGGTTGACACGAACGACGACGGCGCGAAGCACGTCACCCTTCTTCACGCGGCCGCGAGGAATGGCTTCCTTCACGGACACGACGATCACGTCACCGACGCTGGCGTAGCGACGACCCGCGCCACCCAGCACCTTGATGCACATGACCCGGCGAGCGCCGGAGTTGTCGGCGACTTCCAGGTTAGTTTGCATCTGGATCATGGTTTAAACCTTCCAGACTTAAGCGGAAGCCTTGGGAAGGACTTCCCAGGTCTTCAGCTTGGACTTCGGAGCGCACTCGATGATCTTGATGGATTCACCGGTCTTGTACGCGTTGACTTCGTCGTGAGCGTGGTACCGCTTGGAGCGGCGCACGATCTTCTTCAGCAGCGGGTGAACGATGGTCCGTTCAACCTTAACCACTACGGTCTTGTCGCCCTTATCGGAGACGACAACCCCTTCGAGGATACGCTTGGGCATATCGTTCTCCTTAAGCCGCGGCCTTGGCGCGCAGCACGGTCTTGATGCGGGCGATGTCCTTGCGGATCTCGCCAACGCGGTGGGTCTTTTCCACCTGACCGGTCGCCGCCTGGAAGCGCAGGTTGAACTGCTCCTTCTTGAGGCTGAGCAGTTGCTCGGCGAGCTGGTCGGGGGTCATGCCCCGGATGTCAGCAATCTTGGTCATGCCGCTTCGGCCTCCAGAGCCGCACCAGCGTCGATGCGGGTGACGACACGGGTACGGATCGGCAGCTTGGCCGCGCCGAGGCGCAGGGCTTCGCGAGCGATATCGTCCGGCACGCCGTCGATTTCGAACATGATGCGACCCGGAGCCACGCGAGCGGCCCAGTGATCGACGGCGCCCTTGCCCTTACCCATCCGGACTTCCGCGGGCTTGCCGGTGACCGGCACGTCCGGGAAGATGCGGATCCACACGCGACCTTGGCGCTTCATCTGGCGAGTGATCGCCCGACGAGCCGCTTCGATCTGGCGAGCGGTGATGCGTTCCGGCTCAACGGCCTTCAGACCGTACGAGCCGAAGTTCAGCAGGGTGCCGCCCTTGGAGACGCCATGGATGCGCCCCTTGAACTGCTTGCGGTACTTGGTTTTTTTCGGTGACAGCATAGCGCTCTATCCTTAGCCCCGATCGCGACGGCCGCGGTCGCCCCGGTCGGGACGATCGCCGCGCTCACGCCCGCCACCTTCGCCGGCCGGGCCGGATTCAGTGGCGAGACGCTTGTCGAGCGCCATCGGGTCATGCTCCAGCACTTCGCCTTTGAAGATCCAGGTCTTCACGCCGATGATGCCGTAGGTGGTCTTGGCTTCCGCGAAACCGTAGTCGATGTCGGCGCGCAGCGTGTGAAGCGGCACGCGACCTTCGCGATACCATTCCATACGGGCGATTTCAGCGCCGCCGAGGCGGCCCGACACGTTGATGCGGATGCCCTTGGCGCCAAGGCGGACGGCCGATTGGATCGACCGCTTCATGGCGCGGCGGAAGGCGATACGACGCTCGAGCTGCTGGGCGATGGACTCGGCCACCAGCTGCGCATCGGTTTCGGGCTTACGGATTTCGACGATGTTCAGGTGAACTTCGCCTTCCGTCATCACCGACAGGTCCTTGCGGAGCTTGTCGATGTCAGCGCCCTTCTTGCCGATGATGACGCCCGGACGGGCGGCATAGATCGTGACGCGGCACTTCTTGTGCGGACGCTCGATGATGATGCGCGAGACGCCGGCTTGATACAGGCGCTTCTTGAGCATCGCACGGACCGCGAGGTCCTGGTGCAGGAGCTTGCCGTACTGGTCGCCGTCGGCGAACCAACGGCTGTCCCAGGTGCGGTTTACGCCGAGCCGCAGCCCGACCGGATTGACTTTCTGACCCATCAGGCGGCCTCACCCAGTTCGCGGACCACGATGGTGATCTCGGAGAACGGCTTTTCAACGCGCGTCGCACGGCCGCGGGCGCGGGGCGAGAAGCGCTTCATCACCAGGTTCTTGCCCACATAGGCCTCGGCGACGACCAGCGAGTCGATGTCGAGGTTGTGGTTGTTCTCGGCGTTGGAGATCGCCGAGTACAGCGCCTTGCGGACGTCCTGAGCGATGCGCTTGTGGCTGAACTCAAGCTCGTTGAGAGCGCGCTGGACGTTCAGGCCACGGATGGACTGAGCGACCAGGTTCAGCTTGCGAGCGCTGGTGCGCAGGGTGCGAACCTTGCACATCGCTTCGTTGGCCGGCAGGCGGCGAGGTTGTTTAGCTTGGCTCATGGCCTACTTCCTCTTCGCCTTCTTGTCGGCGGCGTGGCCGGGGAAGTTACGGGTCGGAGCGAACTCGCCGAACTTCATGCCGACCATGTCTTCCGACACGGAGACGGGAACGTGCTTCTGGCCGTTGTGCACGCCGAACACCAGGCCGACGAACTGCGGCATGATGGTCGAACGACGCGACCAGGTCTTGATGACGTCCTTGCGGCCCGACGACAGAGCGGCGTCGGCCTTCTTCAGGAGGTACCCGTCGACAAACGGGCCTTTCCAGACGGAGCGGGTCATGGCTTAGCGGCCCTTTTTCGCTTTGTGGCGCGAACGGATGATGAACTTATCCGTGGCCTTGTTGACGCGGGTCTTGGCGCCCTTGGTCGGCTTACCAGCCGGGGTCACCGGGTGACGGCCGCCCGAGGTCCGGCCTTCACCACCACCGTGGGGGTGGTCGACCGGGTTCATGGCGACGCCGCGAACGTGCGGACGACGACCCATGTGACGAACACGACCGGCCTTGCCGAGGTTTTCGTTCATGTGGTCGGGGTTCGACACGGCGCCGACGGTGGCCATGCAGGTGTCCAGAACCATGCGCAGTTCGCCCGAGTTCAGGCGGATCTGGGCGTAGCCGGCGTCACGACCGACCAGCTGGGCGTAGGCGCCAGCCGAACGTGCGATCTGACCACCCTTGGCGGGCTTCAGCTCGACGTTGTGGATGATCGTGCCGATCGGCAGCGTGCGCAGCGGCGAGGCGTTGCCCGGCTTCACGTCGACCTTGTCGGCGGTGACGACTTCGTCGCCGGCCTTCAGGCGTTGCGGGGCCAGGATGTAGGCCAGCTCGCCGTCGCTCTGATACTTGATCAGGGCGATGAAGGCGGTGCGGTTGGGGTCGTACTCAAGACGAACGACCGTGGCCACGCCTTGCTTGCGACGCTTGAAGTCGACCAGACGGTACAGGCGCTTGGCGCCGCCGCCGCGGAAGCGGACCGCGATGCGGCCATTGCCGCCACGACCGCCCGACTTGGTCAGACCTTCGACCAGCTTCTTTTCCGGGCGGCCCTTGTGGAGCTCGCTGCGGTCGATCAGCACCAGGCCGCGTTGGCCGGGGCTGGTCGGGTTAAAGTGCTTCAAGGCCATCTGGTTAGAGCCCCGTCGTGATGTCGATCGACTGGCCTTCGGCCAGGGTCACGATGGCTTTTTTGACGTCGGAACGGCGTCCGACGATGCCACGGAAGCGCTTGGTCTTGCCCTTGGTGACCAGGGTGTTGACCTTGGTGACCTTGACCTTGAACAGCTCTTCGACGGCGGCGGCGATTTCGTCCTTGGACGCATCGGCGGCCACGCGGAAGACAACCTTGTTCTGCTCGCTGAGCAGGGTGGCCTTCTCGGTGATCACCGGCGACAGGATCGTGTCGTAGTGACGGGCGGTAGCGGCCATTACGCGGCTTCCTTCTCAGCGAAACGCGCCGAGATCGCATCCACCGCGTCCTTGGTCAGGACCAGGGTGTGGCGACGCAGCACGTCATAGACGTTCAGGCCGGCGTTCGGCAGCACGTCGATGTTCGGAATGTTGCGGGCGGCGAGCTTGAAGTTGCCGTCCACTTCCGGACCCGCGATGACCAGGGCGTTCTTCAGGCCGATCTTTTCGAAGGTGGCGCGCAGGGCGGCCGTCTTCGGATCGGTCAGAACGGCGCTGTCCAGCACGACGAGCGAGCCGGCCTTGGCCTTCGACGACAGGGCGTGACGCAGAGCCAGAGCCCGGATCTTCTTGGGAAGATCGAAGGCGTGGCTGCGGACGACCGGGCCGTGAGCCTTGGCGCCGCCGACGAACTGAGCCGCACGACGCGAGCCGTGACGAGCGCCGCCGGTGCCCTTTTGCTTGTACATCTTCTTGCTCGTACGAGAGACCTCGTTACGAACCTGAATCTTGTGGTTGCCCGAGCGGCGCTTGGCCAGCTGCCAGGTCACGACGCGCTGCAGGATGTCGCCGCGGATGTCGTCGATGCCGAAGATGGCGTCGTCGAGATCAACGGAGCCGGCCTTGCCGCCGTCCAGTTTGATGACGTCGAGTTTCATTAGCCTTCGCCCTCTTCGGTCGATGCCGCGGGGGCTTCCTCAGCGGGGGTTTCAGCAACGGCCGGAGCCTCGCCAGCCTTGCGGAAGGCGCCCGGACGCGGCAGGTCGGCCGGAGCGGCCTTCTTGATCGCGTCGCGAACCTTCACGTAGCTGCCTTCGTGGCCCGGGACGGCGCCCTTGACCAGGATGAGGCCGCGCTCGACGTCCACCTTCCAAACGGTGACGTTCAGCGTGGTGACGGTTTCCTGACCCAGGTGACCGGCCATCTTCTTGCCCGGGAACGTACGACCCGGATCCTGGCGGTTGCCGGTCGAGCCGTGCGAACGGTGCGAGACCGAAACACCGTGGGTGGCGCGGAGACCACCGAAGTTCCAGCGCTTCATGGCGCCGGCGAAACCCTTACCGACGGTGAGGCCTTGGATGTCCACCTTCTGGCCGGCGACGAAGTGGTCGGCCGTGAACTCGGCGCCAACTTCGATCAGGGCGGCTTCTTCGACGCGGAACTCGGCGACGACCCGCTTGGGTTCGACCGCGCCCTTGGCGAAGTGGCCGCGCAGGGCCTTGGAGGTGTTCTTGGGCTTCTTGGCGCCGGCGCCGAGCTGCAGGGCGGTGTAGCCGTCCTTCTCGGTGGTGCGCTGAGCCGTGACCTGGCAACCGTCGAGCGACAGGACGGTGACCGGGACGTGCTGTCCGGTTTCATCGAAGAAGCGGGTCATGCCCAGCTTCTTGGCGAGAACGCCAGTACGATTAGCGGGGAGAGTCATCTGTTCGGCCCTCCTTACAGCTTGATTTCGACGTCAACGCCGGCCGACAGGTCGAGCTTCATCAGCGCGTCCACGGTCTGCGGAGTCGGGTCAACGATGTCGAGAACGCGCTTGTGCGTACGGATCTCGAACTGCTCGCGCGACTTCTTGTCGACGTGCGGCGAACGGTTGACGGTGAATTTCTCGATAAGCGTGGGCAGGGGGATCGGGCCCCGTACCGTCGCACCCGTGCGCTTGGCCGTATTGACGATCTCGCGCGTGGAATGATCCAACACGCGGTGATCAAAGGCCTTGAGCCGGATGCGGATGTTCTGACGATCCATATCGCTCGGTTTCCTAGTGGGCTGCGCCCGCGTCTCGAACCATTTCAAAGACCAACTCGAATTCCCCGAGAGGAACTCGTACGCAGCGTCCGCAAAACAAATGACCCTCACGGTCGCCCGTGGGGGTTGATGTCCAGATATTGCGCCGAAAGGCGCTATGTCCGGGCGTCTCGCGAACCGCGTTTGAGCCCTAAAGCTCACAGCCGGTCCAACAGAGGCGCGCTTGTACGTTCCGAATCCGGTTTCGTCAAGCGCTCTGCTCGGTTCCTCGCATCTTGGTGAGATGCGACTCGTCGGGCCGGTTCTGAATAGGCGCCCTGCCCCCGCCGCGCAAGGGCGTTGTCGAGATAACGCCGGTTGGAATTTTGCGGCTGAACGCCTCGATGAAGCAAGAACGTGCGCCCGCTTGCGCGTGGGCGAAATCACCACCCATTCAAGTGTCACAAAAATGCATTGATCCGCCCGCAAGCGTCGCCGTCGGGGTTGAGGCCCGGGTCGAAGCTCCATAGATGCCGCCCCTCCCCGGCGGACTGGTGGCCCCTCCCCCACAACGACCGTCAGCGCCGGGGTTGTTTCAGTAAGGGGATTACCCACACCATGAAGACCCAACTCTTTGCAGCCGCGGCCGTCGCCGCCGTCGCCTTCGCCGCTCCGGCATTCGCCCAGCAAGTCGGTTCGGTCGGCGCTGCCGTGAACTACAGCGACATCGACAGCAAGGTCGCCAACGCCGACGGCACGTCGGTGAAGATCGACGGCTCCGTCGCCGTTCCGGTCGGCGCGGCCTGGACCGTCACCGTCAACGGCGACGTCTCTATCTCGGACAACGACATCAGCGACGAAACCGTCGCTTCGGGCGCCGCCCACCTGACCACCAAGGCCGGCGACAGCTGGCGCGTCGGCGGCTTCACCGCCCTGTCGCGTCCGAGCAACGACACCCTCTGGGCCGTCGGCGCTGAAGCCCACAAGTACCTGACCAACGTCACCCTGTCGGGCCTGGTCGCCTACGGCCAGTCGAACGACCTGGACGCCGACCTCTACGCCGTGCGCGGCGAGGCCCGCTACTTCGTCACCGACGACTTCCGTCTGGACGGCGGTCTGGGCTACTCGCGCATCGACACGGCCATCAAGGCCGACGCGTGGGACGCCTCGGTCGGCGGCGAATACAAGTTCGCCAACAGCGGTTGGTCGACCTTCGGCAAGTACACCCACACCGAGTCCGAAGACCTGGCCGACCTGAAGTCGGACGCGGTCAAGATCGGCGTGCGCTACACCTTCGGCGGCAGCCTGAAGGCGCGCGACGCGGCCGGCGCCGACCTGGCGACCGCCAGCGACCTGTTCGGCTTCGGCGTCCGCTAAACGGACCCAGCCGACGCGCTGACATGAAGAAGGCCCCGGGGCGATGCCCCGGGGCGATGCCCCGGGGCCTTCTCTCTTATATATAGAGTGTGCGGCGAACGCGGCTTAGCGGCCGATATAGACGTCGCCCGAACCAGCCACGTGCTTGCTGATCGAGCCGGTGGCCTTGGCGATGCGGACGTCGCCGGAACCGGCCACCGACACCTCGACGTCGCCGACCTCGCCGTCGAAGGTCACGTCGCCAGACCCCATGATGTTGGCCTCTAGCGAGGCGGCGCGACCGCCGCCGACCTTCACGTCGCCCGAGCCCATGATGTTGACCTCGATCTTGCCGCCGACGCTGGCCGCGCCGGCGTCGCCCGAGCCCATCAGGTTGACTTCCAGGTCGCCCGCGACGGCCTGGGTCTTGACGCTGCCCGAGCCGGCGATGCTGATCTCGGCCGAGCCGGCCGTCCCAGCGTTGACGTCGCCCGATCCGGCTTCGCTGACTTCCAGCTTGCCCTTCACGTTGGCGACGGTCCAATCGCCGCAGCCGGCGTTGGCCAGTTCCAGGCTGTCGCTGCGACCCACGCTGCCGAACACCGCGCCGCCGCCGGCGACATCGGCCTTCAGCGGGGTGCGCACGACGATCTGCGGGATGTCTTCCCACTTCACATCGCCGACGCCGCGCACCTTGATGGTGGTCTTGCCCATGTTGGTGTTGCAGCCGTGGATCTTGCGGTTCAGGTCGCCGTCGATGATCGTCTCGTCGCCGTTCTTGCGGATCTCCAGCGGCAGGCTCTTGTTGGTAGTCAGGAACTCCACCTTCACGTCGGAGCGCGCCTCGGGGATCACCACGACCCGCACGGCGGCGTCCTTGATCTTGACGGAAGGTTCGGCCGCGGCGGCGCCAGCGAAACCCAGGGCGGCCGCGCCGGCGGCCAGAATGAGAAGAGCGCGCATCGAGTATTTCCCCTGTCGGATGGCGGTGATGAGGGAAAGCTAGCGGCGGTCGGCGAACGAGACGACTTAATTCGAGGTCATGACCCGGATGTCACAAAACGGCCCCACGGCCATGCTTCCCGCTGGCTAGGCCGCGACGTGGGCCGACAGTCGCACCGGAGCCGACTTGTAGGCCGGCGTGCCGCTGCGCTGATCGTGGTCGTCCAGGGCGATCAGCACGTTGGTTTCGGGATAATAGGCCGCCAGGCAGCCGCGCGGGATGTCACGCGCCACGATGGTGAAGCCGCGCACCACCCGCCGCCCGTCTGCGTCGAAGGCGGCGGCCAGGTCGACCGCGTCGCCGGACGTCAGGCCACGCTCGGCGAGGTCGTCGGGATGGGCGAAAACCACGTCGCGCCGACCGAACACACCCCGATAGCGATCGTTGTTGCCGTAGATGGTGGTGTTGTACTGGTCGTGGCTGCGCAGGGTGGTCAGCAGCATCACGCTGGGATCGCCCTGGCGCGGATCGCCGCCCTTGGGGGCATGGACCAGGAAGTTGGCCTTGCCCGAGGCGGTCTTCCACACCCGCTCTGACGGCGGCACCGGCAGGCGGAAGCCGCCCGGAATGCGGATGCGCTCATTATAGTTGTCGAAGGCGGTTGGGAACACGCGGGCGATCAGGTCGCGGATGCGATCGTAGTCGCCGACCAGGCCCAGCCAGTCGATCAGCGCATCCTCGCCCAAAGCGGCGCGGGCGATGCCGGCGACGATGGCGGGCTCGGACTTCAGGTGTTCCGAGGCCGGCTGGTTCAGACCCTTGGAGGCATGCACCATCGACATCGAGTCCTCGACCGTCACCGCCTGGCGTCCGCCGGCCTGGACGTCGATCTCGGTGCGGCCCAGGCACGGCAATAGAAGGCTCTCCTTGCCGACCAGCAGGTGGGTGCGGTTGGGCTTGGTGGCGATGTGGACCGCCAGGTCCAGCTTGCGCATGGCCGCGAAGGTGCGCACCGGATCGGGCGCGGCGACGGCGAAGTTGCCCCCAAGCCCGACGAAGACCTTGGCCTCGCCGCGTTCCAGCGCCTCGATGGTCTCGACGACGGTGTGGCCATGCTCGCGCGGCGGCTCGAAGCCGAAGACGTCGCGGATCGAGTCCAGCAGGGCCGCCGACGGCTTCTCGGCGATGCCGACCGTGCGATTGCCCTGAACGTTGGAGTGGCCCCGCAGCGGACAGATCCCCGCCCCCGGCCGACCGATATTGCCGCGCAGCAGCAGCAGGTTGACCAGCTGCTGCACCGCGCCCGAAGAGTCCCGATGTTGGGTCAGGCCCATGCCGTAGCAGAGGATCGCCGCCTTCGAGCGCGCATAAACGCCGGCGGCTTCCTCGATCCGCTCGCGGGACAAACCGGAGCCGGCTTCGATCTCGTCCCAGGTGATGGCGTCCAGCGCCTCGACCAGGCGTTCGAAGCCGGCGGTGTGCTCGTCGATGAAGGCGCGGTCCACGGCCTGCAGGGCCAGCACCGACTTCATCATGCCCTGCACCAGCAAGGCGTCGCCGCCGACCGTCACCTGGTAGTAGGCCGAGGCGATCGGGGTCGAGGACAGGGTCGCCATCTCGACCGGGTCCTGCGGCGAGGCGA
Organism: Caulobacter sp. GW821-FHT10F06; assembly: GCF_058809215.1. Classification (NCBI taxonomy): domain Bacteria; kingdom Pseudomonadati; phylum Pseudomonadota; class Alphaproteobacteria; order Caulobacterales; family Caulobacteraceae; genus Caulobacter; species Caulobacter sp. GW821-FHT10F06. Next base: position 290,798 of record NZ_JBXASK010000008.1, read on the forward strand.
ACTTCTCCAGCGCCCGTTCGCGCAGCGGGTTGAACGCCAGGATCGTCGCGCCGCGCCGCGAGGCCTCGCGCAGGGTGGCCATCATCCGGGGGTGATTGGTGCCGGGGTTGTGGCCAAAGCACATGATCAGGTCGGCGTGGTCGAAGTCCTCCAACGTGACCGAACCCTTGCCCATGCCGATTGAGTCCGGCAGGCCGACGCTGGTCGGCTCGTGGCACATGTTCGAGCAGTCGGGGAAATTGTTGGTCCCGAACCGCCGGCCCAGCAGCTGGTACAGGAACGCCGCCTCGTTGGAGGCCCGGCCCGAGGCGTAGAACTCGGCCTGGTTCGGATGGTCCAGCGCCTTCAGCCCCGCGCCGGCCCGCGCGAAGACCTCGTCCCAGCCGATCGGCAGATAGCGGTCGCTGGCGGCGTCATAGGCCATGGGCTCGGTCAGCCGGCCCAGATCCTCGATCGCGTGGTCACTCCAGGTCAGCAGTTCGCTGACGGTGTGTTTGGCGAAGACCTCGGGCGTGGCGCGCTTGCTGGTCGCCTCCCAGGCCACGGCCTTGGCGCCGTTCTCACAGAACTCGAACGAGCTGGTGTGTTTGGGATCGGGCCAGGCGCAGCCGGGGCAGTCGAAGCCCTCGGGCTGGTTGGCCGACATCAGGGTCTTGCCGCCCTCGATGATCGTGGCCTGATCGCTCAAGGCGCCGGCCACCGCCTTCAGCGCGCCCCAGCCGCCGGCGGGACCGTCGTACTTATGCACACCCCGAATCTTCGGATCGGACATCAGGCGATCTCCAGCTCGACTTCGACCAGACGGTCGGCGCGGGTGAACACCATGTGGCCGTCCGAGCGGGCCAGGGCCACCAGGGTCAGCCCCGCCTCCTCGGCCTTGCGGATCGCCAGCTCGGTCGGGGCCGAGACCGCCACCAGCACCGGGCAGCCGATGCGCACCGCCTTCTCGACCATCTCGAACGAGCAACGGCTGGTGACCAGCAGGACGCCGTCGACGGCGTTCAGGCCAGACGCCGCCATCGCGCCGGCCAGCTTGTCGAGGGCGTTGTGCCGGCCGACGTCCTCGCGGACCAGCAGGATGCGCCCTTCCTTATCGGCGAAGGCGGCAGCGTGGGTGGCGCGGGTCAGGCGGCCCAGGACCTGGCTCTCGGCCAAGGCGTCCAGCGCCCGTTGCACCGCCTGGTGCGAGATCGCGCGTCCGTCCGCCACCGGCGGCAGCGGCCTAACGGCGTCGGCCAGGCGCTGGACGCCGCACAGCCCGCAACTGGAGCGCCCTTCCAGGGTTCGCGGCCGAGCCTTGCGCGGCGCTGCTTCGGGCTTCAGGCGCACATCGACCAGAAGGCCTAACTCGGCGCTCTGGACCTCGATTCCGAGAATATCGTCGGCGACCGCGATCGCCTCGGTCAGGGTGAAGCCCCGCGCCAGATCCTCGACATCGGCGGGCGTGGCCATCAGCACGGTGTGGGGGCGGCCGTTGAACGACAGGCCGACGGCGACCTCGTCCGGAACGGCGCGCTCGATCGTCCGCGACGTCGCGGCGGAGCTCCACTGCAAGGCGGGGCGGGTCTGGGCGATGCGGTGCGGCATGCCCGCCACCCTATCCCCTGGGTCGCGCCCTCGCCACGCCAATTAGGGCCACGCACTGTGGCGCGCTGGCCACGCTGAAATCGCTCTCCAGCGTTGCCGAAAAACTCAAAGACCATGGTTACGCGACAAAGACGAGATCAAAGGCGGTGAAAAATATCCAATTCTCTCGGATTGTGTAATCACGAAAACAAAATGCCGGCACCGCCACTATGACAGAGATTTCACGTTTTCCGCCGATACCTTTTCATCACATTTGAGAAACGAAGTCATTTCATCCCTTTCAGCAGGCGAAATTCATTTCGCACATGCGCTCCATCGCGGAAACGCGAAGGAGAATACTTGGGGATGTTAAATGACTAGAATTCAGTACCTACGTGGGGTATCGGCGCTAGCCGTCATTTTGTCGGGCGCGCCCATGGTCGCCCTGGCCCAGACCTCCGACGCGGTCGAGGAGATCGTCGTCACCGGCTCGCGGATTCCGCAGCCGAACATGAGCAGCATCAGCCCGGTGACCCAGATCACCGCCCAGGACATCAAGGCCCAGGGCGTCACCCGCGTCGAGGACATGATCAACGCCCTGCCCCAGGCCTTCGCGGCCCAGGGCGCCAATATCTCCAACGGCGCCACCGGCACCGCCACGGTCAATCTTCGCGGGCTGGGGGCCTCGCGGACGCTGGTGCTGATCGACGGCCGCCGCATGACGCCCGGGAGCCCCGTGGCCCCTGCCGCCGACCTGAACTTCATCCCGTCGTCGCTGGTCTCGCGCGTCGAAGTGAACACCGGCGGCGCCTCGGCGGTGTACGGTTCGGACGCCGTCGCGGGCGTCGTCAACTTCATCATGCAGCGCAATTTCGAAGGCGTGCGGATCGACGCTCAGTACAGCGGCTATCAACACAGAAACGAGAACGTTAACGCCAAGAACGCCAACAACGCCAAGGGCTTCACCCTGCCCGACGGCACGGTCTGGGACGGCGAAGCCGCCGAGGTCAGCCTGGTGTTCGGCGTCAACAGCCCGGACGGCAAGGGCAACATCACCGCCTATGGCACCTATCGCGAGGTGCAGGCCGTGCTGGAAGGCAACCGCGACTACAGCGCCTGCACCTTCAACTCGGGCAGCGTCTTCACCTGCGGCGGCTCGGGCACCTCGAACCCCGCCCGCGTCGGCAGCTACGTGGTGTCAGGCAACACCTTCCGCACCCGCACCGCCAACGACGTCTACAATTACGGTCCGACCAACTACTACCAGCGTCCCGACAAGCGCGTGACCCTGGGTGCGTTCAGCCACTACGAACTGACCCCGTGGCTGGAAGCCTATAGCGACCTGATGTTCATGGACGACCACTCGGTCGCCCAGATCGCGCCGGGCGGCATCTTCGCCGGCTCCTACAGCATCAACTGCGACAATCCGCTGATGACGGCGGCCCAGCAGACCCAGCTGTGCGGCACGGCGGCCGGCACCTCGGCCCTGAAGACCGTCACGGTCGCCCGCCGCAACGTCGAGGGCGGCGGTCGCCAGAGCGACATCCGCCACACCTCGTACCGCGCCGTGGTCGGCGGTCGCGGCGACATCGGCAAGAACTGGACCTACGACGCCTACGCCCAGTACGGCACCACGACCTACAGCCAGTCGACCCTGGGCTACTTCATGACCACGCGCATCAACAACGCGCTGATCGCCAAGAAGGACGCCAGCGGCAACATCGTCTGTCAGTCGGTCATCGACGGCACTGATCCGTCCTGCGTGCCCTACAACATCTTCTCGGAAGGCGGCGTCACCCAGGCGCAGCTGAACTACCTGCAGGTGGCGGGCACCGAGAAGGGCACGACCTCGCAGCACGTCGCCAACTTCTCGATGACCGGCCTGCTGGGCGACTACGGCGTCAGGAGCCCCTGGGCCAAGGACGGCGTCGGCGTGGCGTTCGGCGCGGAATATCGCCGGGAAAGCCTGCAGTACCAGGCCGACTACCTGCTGACCGAAGGCCTGCTCAGCGGCACCGGCGGCGCCTCACCGGCGGTGAACGGCTCGTTCAACGTGGCCGAGGTGTTCGGCGAAGCGCGCATCCCGCTGGTGCAGGACAAGCCGTTCGTCGAAGACCTGCAGATGGAGCTGGGTTACCGCTACTCGAACTACTCGACCGTGGGCGGCACCGACACCTACAAGGTCGGCTTCGACTATTCGCCGATCACCGACGTTCGATTCCGCGCCAGCTACAACCGCGCGGTCCGGGCGCCCAGCATCCTGGAACTGTACAGCGCCCAGAGCGTGGCGCTGGACGGCACCACCGATCCTTGCGCCGGCCTGACGGCGACGAGCACCCTGGTCGCCACCTGCGCCAAGGCCTTCGGCCTGACCACGGCCCAGGTGCTGGCCATCGAGCCCAACTCGGCCGCCCAGTACAACGGCCTGAACGGCGGCAACCCGGACCTGGCGCCGGAAACCAGCGACACCGTCAGCTACGGCGTCGTGCTGCGTCCGTCCTTCGCGCCCGGCCTGAGCATCACCGCCGACTACTTCCACATCAAGGTCGAGGATTACATCTCGACCGTGGGCGCAGACACGATCATCTCGCGCTGCCTGGACACGCTGGACAGCAAGTACTGCAGCCTGGTGCACCGCGACTCCGAGGGTTCGCTGTGGCTGTCGTCCAAGGGGTACGTCACCGACACGACGCTCAACACCGGCTCGCTGGACACGTCGGGCATCGACTTCGAGGTCAACTACAGCACGGATCTCGAGACCTTCGGCCTGGCCGGCTGGGGTCGCGGCTCGGTGAACTTTGTCGGCACCAAGCTGAACACCTTGAAGACCCAGCCGCTGCCGGAAGACGCCGCCTATGACTGCGCCGGCTATTTCGGCACCCAGTGCGGCGTGCCCAATCCGGAGTGGCGCCACAAGCTGCGCACCACCTGGACCACGCCGTGGAAGGACATCGCGTTCTCGGCCCAGTGGCGCTACATCGGCGGCGTGGACGTCGACGCCTCGTCTAGCGATCCGACGCTGCACAATGACAGCCTGATCTTCGAGACCGACAAGCGCCTGAAGAGCCGCAGCTATATCGACCTGTCGTCCAGCTTCAGCGTGCGCGACGTCTACAAGATCAATATCGGCATCAACAACGTCTTCGATATCGATCCGCCCCTGGTCGGCGGCAGCAACTGCCCGTCCGGCTCGTGCAACGGCAACACCTACTCCCAGGTCTATGACACCCTGGGCCGTTACGGCTTCATGCGCCTGTCGCGGGAATTCTAAGGACACGATGCTGGCTGCTGCGTCGGCCAGCATCGACACCCCGGCGGCGCGAGCCGTCGGGGGCTGGAGAAGAAACGGCGGGCCCCTTGGGTCCGCCGTTTTTCGTTCGCGAGGGCTAGAGCGGATCGATATTCAGCGGCTTTGCGTGGTCCTCGTCCTTCGACAGGCTCAGGATGAGGGCCAATGCGCAGGCCATGCAGTCGAAAACCTCATCCTGAGCTTGTCGAAGGCGAGGTTTTCGTATCTCCGCCCCGTATGCCGACACGCCCTAGAGGTCGCGGTGGGCCTTCACCGGCGGACGGCCGCCGATCTTGATCCAGTAGCTGCCGACCGCGCCGCGCGTGATCCGCACGCCCTCGCCGGCCTTCACGCCGGGCTGCGGCGCACCGGAGATCTGCCGCCAGACCGATCCGTCGGCGAGTTCGAACCGCCCGAAGCCCTCGCCCGGCAAGGCGCGGACGCTCTTCAGCACCCCGTCCAGGGCCTCCAACGGCTTGCCTTCGCCGGTGGCGTCAAGAAACGCCAGGCGGGGCAGGCCCAGGCCGAAGGTGTCGCGGCGGGCCGCCTCGGCCTGGGCCTGGTCGATCACCACGACGCCGCCCCGCCGCGACGCCGCATCCAGCCGTTCGGACGCCGCCTCGAAACAGGCCAGCCGCGCCTCGGCGGCTTCTACCGCGCGACAGGCGACCACGTCGGCGATCAGCGGCGAAACGGCCTTCGGCGCGGCCGCCGCGCTGATGGGCAAGGCGACCAGCGCCGCAGCCAAGGCTCGAAGCATGGTCAAACCCGTCGTTTCAGCATGGGCGGCTCGCCGCGGTAATAGGCCTTGCGCGCGGCCATGATCGTCGAAATCCGCTCGCGTTCCTGCGCGGTCAGCAGCGGGTTCCAGACGTCGAAGATCAGGATCACCCGCGTCTCGTCGGCCTCGTTCCAGGCCTCGTGCTCGATGGTGTCGTCGAACACCCAGGCCTCGCCCAGGCGCCAGTCGCGGGTCTCGTTGCCGACCCGGAAGCGCGCCGGCCCCGGCAGGATCAGCGGCAGGTGGACCAGCGACCGCACATTGGTCGATCCCGTGTGGGGCGGGATATGCGCGCCGGGCCGCAAAGCGGAGAACACCGCCGTCGGCGCGAAGCCGGGCTGGTCGGCCATCGGCAGGTCGGCCAACAGCGCCGCCGTCCCCGGGCACAGCGCCAGGGCGTCCTCCTGGGCCTTGCCGTCCTTCCACAGCCAGAACGAGGTCCACTGATCGGAGTGGTTCAGCTCCGCCCACTGGTTGACCGGCGCGCCGGGCGGCAGGTCGATATAGGGCGCGAAGGCGTCCAGCCGCGCGCGCCACAGGGCCAGCAGCTCCTCGCGGATCATGTCCGTGGCCGCCTCCAGGCGTGGCAGCCAGGCAAAGTGCGACCGGTCCAGGAACGGGATGGCCGGCAGGCGCGGATAGTGCAGCAGCAGGGGCTGGGCCGGCTGCGGCGTCAGCCGCCCGGACAGGATGCCCAGCCCCTCCGCGAACCGCCGCGAGGCCTCGGACTCGGCCATGGCCGGAACGCCCGCCAGGCTGGCGCGCAGAAAATCGTCCATGGCCTCGACGTCGCGGGCGATCGCGGCCCTGGCCCGGGCCAGGGGCGAGACCAGGCTGGGCGGAATCTCGGCCGGCGCGGCCGCCACCGCGTCGCGATAGATCTGGGCGGCGGCGCGCGGCAGTCCTTCCCGCTCCAGGATCGCGCCTTTCGACAGCAAGGCGACGAAGCAATAGGGATCAATGGCCAGGGCCGCGTCCAGCGCCTCGAGCGCGGCTTCCGACCGGCCCGACAGCCTGAGCGCCAGGGCCAGCTGCAGCTTAATCTCCAGGCTCCCGGGAGCGTCGCGGTCGGCGGCCAGCAGCAGCGTCTCGGCCGCGCGCGGATCGCCGCGTTGGAGGGCCTCGCCGGCCCCGTCGAGCGCCGCGCGCACGGCGACCTGCTGGTTCATTCCGCTTCCTCGCACCCGCCGATCGGTCGACGGCGAGCAGCGATCAAAGAACAGTCAGATGAGCGCGATATTTCAGGTCGGATATCGGGTGAAATCCCAAGGCCGCGCGTCGCCGCGTTTTGCGCCCTGCCGCAAGGTCAGGAACGTGCAAGACTTGAGATCGCGGAACATGGCCGATCACCGCGCCAGGAGCTTTGAGTTCGCGTATGACGACATCGACCTTCGACACCCGCCGCGACCAGATGTTCCCCGTCCTGGACGAGGAGCAGATCGCGCGCCTGAAGCGGTTCGGCCAGCCGCTGAGCTTCGCGGCCGGCGACAGCCTGGCGCGCGCCGGCGAGGTCGGGCCCGGGCTGTATGTCGTGCTGGCGGGGCGGATCGACATCTCGCGGCGCGACGAGCACGGACGCGCCCACACCATCATCGAGCACGATCCCGGCCAGTTCGTCGGCGAGATCGCCCAGCTGTCGGGCCGCCCGGCCCTGGTCGACGTCACGGCCCTGACCGACGTCGAGGTGCTGCTGATCGCGCCCGAACGCCTGCGTGCGGTGCTGATCGCCGAGGCCGAGCTGGGCGAGAAGATCATGCGCGCCCTGATCCTGCGCCGGGTCAGCCTGATCGAGACCGGGGCCGGCGGCCCCATCATCATTGGCCGCGCCGCCGACGCAGAGGTCATCCGGCTGAGCGGATTCCTGGCCCGCAACGGCCACCCGTTCCAGCAGCTGGACCCCGAGACGGTCAGCTGCGCCCAAGTGCTGATCGACCGCTTCGAGGTCGACGAGAACGAGCTGCCGATCGTCTTGTGCCCGAACGGCCAGATGCTGCGCCATCCGTCCAATCGCGAGCTGGCCCGCTGCATCGGCCTGGTCGGCCGGGTCGATCCCGACCGCCTCTATGATGTGGCCGTGGTCGGCGCCGGTCCCGCCGGCCTGGCCACCGCGGTCTATGCCGCGTCCGAGGGCCTTTCGGTTCTGGTGCTGGACACCCGCGCCTTCGGCGGCCAGGCCGGAGCCTCGGCGCGGATCGAGAACTACCTGGGCTTCCCGACCGGCGTGTCGGGCATGGCCCTGATGGGCCGAGCCTATAACCAGGCCCAGAAGTTCGGGGCCGAGATGGCCATTCCCGACGAGGTCGCCACCCTCGACTGCGAGGGTCACACCGACCGATACCGCCTGATCCTGGGGCCGGACGAAACCACCCAGGCCAAGACCGTGGTGATCGCCAGCGGCGCGCGCTACCGCCGGCTGGAGGTCGCCGACCTCGACCGCTTCGAGGGCAGCAGCGTCCACTACTGGGCCTCGCCGCTGGAGGCCAAGCTGTGCGCGGGCCAGGAAGTGGTGCTGGTCGGGGCCGGCAATTCGGCGGGTCAGGCGGCGGTCTATCTGGCCGCCCAGGTGGCCAAGGTCTGGATGATCGTGCGCGGCCCCAGCCTGGCCGCCAGCATGTCCCGCTACCTGATCGACCGCATCGAGAGCCTGCCCAATATCGAGGTCGTGGTCCGCAGCGAGGTCACCGAGCTGAAGGGCGAGGCCGGCTGCCTGGACGAGGTGGCCTGGCGCACTCTCGATGGCGGCCAGGAGACCCGCCGGCCGATCCGCCACCTCTTCCTATTCATCGGCGCCACGCCCAACACCCACTGGCTGGCCGACTGCCATGTCGAGCTCGACAACCACGGCTTCGTCCGCACCGGGACCGAGCTTGGCCAGCCCCTGCTGCAGACCAGCCTGCCGGGTGTGTTCGCGATCGGCGACGTCCGGGCCGGCTCGGTCAAGCGCGTCGCCGCCGCCGTCGGCGAAGGCGCCCAGGTGGTCGCCGCCATCCACGCCTATCTGGCGGAAGCCTAGAGAGCCAGCCATGCCCTGCACGCACGGAAACGCCATCCACACCGTCACGCCCGGCGCCAAGGGCTGCGAGGAGTGCCTGAGGACCGGCTCGGGCTGGGTGCACCTGCGCCTCTGCCGGACCTGCGGTCATGTCGGCTGCTGCGACCAGTCGCCCGGCAAGCACGCCACCGCCCACTTCCACGCGACCAAGCACCCGATCATCGAAGGTTATGACCCGCCCGAGGGCTGGGGCTGGTGCTTCGTCGACGAGCTCTTTCTGGAGCTGGACGACCAGACGCCGCAGGTCGGCCCGATACCGCGCTTCGTCTAGGTCAGGACGCCGTCGTCATCATCCGCATCGCCTGGGCTGCGATGATGATCAGGACCCAGATGCCAAAGAAGATCAGCCGGCGATCCACGCCCGCAACCTTCGGCTGCTCCGCGACGAGATTGTCGGTCAGCTGAAGGGCCGAGGAGCCCAGCGCGCCTTCGCGCAGATCGAAGAAGGCGTCCGCCTCGCTGGCCGGCAGGTGCCGCTTCGACACGTTGACGCCGCGCAGCAGGCGGTACGATCGATCCGCCAGGGTCTCGAACTTGGAGCTGGCGCGCACGCCGCTCATCTCGAACACGTCCGACCAGCTGGACACGTTGAACGGCTTGGCGGTCTTGATCAGGGTCTCCACCGACACCGAACGCGGCGCGCCCAGGTCGATCGGGTGCTTGCGGTCGATCGAGCGCTGGGTGGTCAGGTGCGGCGCGAACAGATCGTCCAGCGTCGTGAACCTCACCCGCGTCCCCTCAAGCGTCTCCCAGGCCCGCGCCAGGGTGTAGTGCTCGGTGATCCGCACCTCGTTCTTGCCCAGATCGTCGGCCGTCTCCATCGGCGCGATCTCGGTCACCCGGCCATAGGACCGCTCGTAATAATCCCGATAGCTCTGGGCCAGCGCCGCGGGGCCTTCGTTGTCGAGGCGGCGGCGCATGTCGTCGGCCCGCCAGCCGCGATAAACGGCCTCGACCCGAAGCGTGCTCTCGCCGTCCGGCGCGGCGCCCAGGTCGAAGGTCTCCTTCACGTCGCAGACCGGGGTGGCGGTGTCCTCGCCCATCGATTCCAGGCTCGCTTCGGCCGTCAGCGGCAGCGCCCAGCCGTAGCGGGGCTGTGACAGCACCTCCAGCACGCCGCCCTGCGGATAGCGCGTCGGCTCCAGCCAGTACGATTTGCCGTCTAGCCGGGCCCGCACGATGCAGTGGTTGAAGGCCGAGACGTTGGGCGCGTCCTGGTCCAGCTCCGCGCCCTTGACGGTGTGGACCAGGGCCGGATCGGCCTCGACGCCCAACCGGCGCAGCAGCGCGGTGAGCAGGCGCGAGGAGTCCTTGCAGTCGCCGGCCCGCGTCGCCCAGATGCGCTCGATCGGGCGCGGCACGAAACCGCCATCGCCCAGGCTGACGGAGTGATAGCGCAGCGAGCCTTGTACGAGGCGCAGGGCTTCGACCACGCGCACGGCGGGATCGGCCGAGGCGGTCTCGATGCGGACGGCCTCGGCCTCGAGGTCGTCGGGCAAGCGCGGCGGCGAGGCGTAGCCGCCGGCGAAGACGGCCGCCACCTGGTTCCAGGTCATGGCGTCGGCGATCCGCAGCAGGGGCTGGATCCGCACCCAGCCAGGCGTGTCGGCTTCGGACCGGAAGGGCGCGGTGTCGCGCGAGATCCAGACCCGATCGATACTGCCATCGGCCAGCACGCGGCGATCTTCCTTGGGCGGATCACGCCAGGCGCGGGTGACGATCTGACGGCGGGCGTCGGTGAGCAGCCGCACCTTGGTCTCGCCCACCCAGCAGCCCCACTGGAAACAGACCTCGCAGGCGAACAGCCCCTTCAGCGCTGGGTGCAGCCCGCTCAGCGTGTAGCCATAGTCGACGATGTCGCCAATCCGCAGGTCGGGCACGACGACGTGGGCGGTCAGGCGGCCGTCGTACATCGCCCGCTCCAGGTCCCGCTCGCGGCGAAAGACGCTGATCAGGGCCGGGATATCGAGTTCTCGGACCGTGTCGCCGCGCAGCACCCGGATGTGGTGGAGACTGAGCTGCTCGTACGAGGGCTCGAAGTCGATACTGATCTGGGCGGTCGGCTGCAAACCGTCGGAACTGACCACCTCGGTGATCACCCGCGTCATCCAATCGTGGCCGCTTCGCAGGTCGACCTGATTGTCGGAAAGCCAAAACCGGCGACCGCCGTCCACGCTGCCGTCCGGCGCGGTCGCCGGGCGAGTGAACTCCGAAACCTCGACCCAATCGCCGACGGGCCCAAAACCCACGGGTCCTGGTCCCTCTCCCTCACCGTACACGCCCGTCCCCCGAACTCACGACTACAGCTTGAGATAGCAGCATGCCACGGCACAGCTTACAACCAGATTGCAGCCGTCGATCGCCCAAAGCAAAAGGCCCCGGAGTTTCCCCCGGGGCCTTCGCAATAGTCAGCTTATCGCTGGGATCGATCGACTACTCGACGATCTTCGCGACGACGCCGGCGCCGACGGTGCGGCCGCCTTCGCGGATGGCGAAGCGCAGGCCTTGGTCCATGGCGATCGGGGT
>NZ_JBXASK010000009.1:0-245871 GCF_058809215.1 Caulobacter sp. GW821-FHT10F06
GGTGGAGCAGCCCGGTAGCTCGTCAGGCTCATAACCTGAAGGTCACAGGTTCAAATCCTGTCCCCGCACCCAAGACCCGTCCCGGTGGGACAAGCAGCGGCCCTCTTGGCAACCCCAAGAGGGCCGTTTCTGCGTTTGGACCCTGCCTTCGTGGCGCTCAGGGTCAGGATCTCGGCCAGGCGCATCAGGTTGGCCGGAGATTTCGCGCCCATCTTCTTCATCGCCGATCCGCGATGGACCTTCACGGCGATCTCGCTGAGCGCCAGCCTGCCGCTTGTTCATCGGGCCTGAAGCCACCAGCGCCATCATCCGGCGCGCGCGGCCGCGGCGCTCGAGCGCTTCACACTTGTCGAGGTCGTCGTCGCTCATGCGGGCTTTCCGGTGCTATCCGGGGTGCGACTGTCGGGTTGGCCCGTGGGCCGGCCCCTCCCTTCGTCCCTCCGGGAGTTTCGCAATGAAGCCCTGTCTGTTTTCGCTCGCCGGGGCCTCCTGGCCCAATCGGCATGCTGTTGGGCGAGCAGGCCGCGCCGGTGATCAAGCGCTGACGACCAAACGCCCAGTGATGGACCATGTCCGCACCGACTGCGCCGCCAGCGTGCTGCGTCCGCAGATCGCCCGCCCGCCCGCCGACGCGGCGCTGGGCTGAGGCCTTTCCCGCCGCCATTCTCCTCCCTCTCTGTTCCAGGCCCAGCTTTCTCCGGGAAACCGCCATGTCCGACCTGCTCGTCGTGAACGCCAAGATCACCACCCTCGATCGCGAGAACCCCCGGGCAGAGGCGCTCGTCATTCGGGACGGCAAGTTCCTGGTCGTCGGGTCCGAGACCGAGGCTCGCGCAGCGGCCGCCAAGGACGCCCGGGTGATCGACGCCAAGGGCCGGCGGCTGATCCCTGGCCTGATCGACAGCCACATCCACGTCATCCGCGGCGGGCTGAACTACAACCTGGAGCTGCGCTGGGACGGCGTGCCGACCCTGGCCGACGCCATGGCCATGCTGAAGGCCCAGGCCCGGAACACCCCGACCCCGCAGTGGGTGCGGGTGGTGGGTGGCTTCACCGAGCACCAGTTCGCCGAAAAGCGCCTGCCGACCATCGCGGAGATCAACGCCGCCGCGCCCGACACGCCGGTCTTCATCCTGCATCTCTATGATCGCGCGCTGCTGAACGCCGCCGCCCTGCGCGCCGTCGGCTACGCCAAGGACACGCCCAACCCGCCGGGCGGCGAGATCGTCCGCGACGCGGCCGGCAATCCCACCGGCCTGCTGCTGGCCCAGCCCAACGCCACGATCCTCTACGCCACCCTGGCCAAGGGCCCGAAACTGCCGCCGGAACACCAGCTGAACTCCACGCGCCAGTTCATGCGCGAGCTCAACAGCCTGGGCGTGACCAGCGTCATCGACGCCGGCGGCGGCTTCCAGAACTATCCCGACGACTACGACATCATCGAGACGCTGCACCAGGACGGCGAGCTGACCCTGCGCATCGCCTACAACCTCTTCACCCAGAAGCCGAAGGAAGAGCTGGCCGACTTCGCCAACTGGTCGACCAAGGTCAAGCCGGGCGATGGCGACGACACCTACCGCCACAACGGCGCGGGCGAGATGCTGGTCTATTCGGCCGCCGACTTTGAGGATTTCCGGGTCGAGCGTCCCGATATGCCGGCCAACATGGAGAGCGACCTGGAGCCGGTGATCCGGCTGCTGGCCGAGCGCCGCTGGCCCTGGCGGATGCACGCCACCTACGACCAGACGATCGGCCGGGCGCTGGACGTGTTCGAGAAGGTCAACCAGGACATCCCGCTGCAGGGCCTCAACTGGTTCTTCGACCACGCCGAGACCATCAGCGCGCGCAACATCGACCGCATCGCGGCCCTGGGCGGGGGCGTCGCCGTGCAGCACCGCATGGCCTATCAGGGCGAGGACTTCGTCGCCCGCTACGGCGCCAAGGCCGCCGAGGCCACGCCGCCGATCCGCAGGATGATGGAGGCCGGCATCCCCGTCGGCGCCGGCACCGACGCCACCCGCGTGGCCAGCTACAACCCCTGGGTCTCGCTGTCCTGGCTGGTCACCTCCAGGACGGTGGGCGGCCTGCGGCTCTATCCCGCCGCCAACCGCCTGGACCGCGAAACGGCCCTGCGCCTGTGGACCGAGGCCAACACCTGGTTCTCCAACGAGCAGGGCAAGAAGGGGCGGATCAAGGCCGGCGAACTGGCCGACCTGGCGGTGCTGTCGGGCGACTATTTCACCGTGCCCGAGGACGAGATCGTCCACCTGCGCTCGGTGCTGACCCTGCTGGGCGGCAAGATCGTGCACGGCGACGGCGACTATTCCAGCCTGGCGCCGGCCCTGCCCGCGCCGATGCCCGACTGGGCGCCGGTCCGCGCGTTCGGCGGCTATTGGCGCGGTGAGAAATCTCGCTCGCTGCTGGCCTCGGCCTGCGCCTGCGCCGCGTCCTGCAACGTTCATGGCCACGACCACGCCGCCGCCCTCGGAGCCGAGGCGCCGACCGCCGACATGCAGACGTTCTGGGGTTCGCTCGGCTGCGGCTGCTGGGCCGTCTGAGGGAAGGGATGACCATGCGCCAGCCATCCACCCGTTCCGACCCGCGCTTCGTCGACGCCGTCCTCGACTGGCGCGGCGCGGTCTTCCTCGTCCGCCGCCCGCCGGAGGCGACGGCGTGACCGCCGCTTCACCGACCGCCCGTGACCCGATGGTCCCCCTGCTGGTGCTGTTGTCGTTCACCACGGGCCTGATCGACGCCGTCAGCATCCTGGGGCTGTCGAAGGTGTTCACGGCCAACATGACCGGCAACATCGTCTTCCTGGCCTTCGCCCTGGCCGGGGTTCCGGGCTTCAAGTGGCGGCTCTATGTGGCGGCCCTGGCGTTCTTCGCCCTGGGCGCGGGCGTCGCCGGACGGATCGAGCGCCACGTCCGGCCCGGCGGTCGCCGCCGGTGGCTGCTGATCATGGCCGGCTTCGAGGCCGTGATGCTGCTGACCGCCGCCGCCTGCTCGATCGCCTACGACCCCATCTCGGCCGCGCCCGGCTGGGCGTTGATGGCGATGATCGCCCTGACCGCCGCGGCCATGGGCGGCCGCAACGCCACGGTCCGTCAGCTGAAGGTCGCCGACCTGACCACCACGGTGCTGACCCTGACGGTGACCGGCATCGCCGCAGACTCCAAACTGGCCGGCGGGGGCAATCCCAACCTCGTCCGGCGGCTGTCGGCGATCGGCTCGATCCTGGCCGGCGCCTTCGCCGGGGCCGTGATGCTTCGGTTCGGCGGCCTGGCCCTGCCGCTGGTCGCGGCCGCCGTGGCCGTGATGGGCGCGACGATCCTGCTGGTGCGCGACGCGCCCGAGGCCGCCGCGTGACGGCGGCCCTGAAGCGCGACGCCTAGAAGGACAGCTCCGGCTGCATCGCGCCCGGCTGCTGGGTCTCGGGCAGGTGGCAGGTGAAGGTCGACCCGGCGCCCGGCTCGCTCTCCAGCGCCACCCAGCCGCCGTGCAGCTCGACCAGCGCCTTGACCAGGGCCAGGCCCAGGCCCGGGCCGCCGCGATCGCGGCCGACGAAGCGGTCGAAGATGTGGGCCTGGACGTGGAAGGGCACGCCGCGGCCGGTGTCCTTGACGTCCAGCCGCACCTCGCCCAGCGCCCGGCGGGCGGTCAGGGTGACGACGCCGTCCGGCGGGGTCTGGCGCAGGGCGTTCTCGACCAGGTGGTCCAGGGTCTGGGAGAGGCGCTTGAGGTCGCCGCGGATCAGGCCGACGTCGTCGTCGCACTCGATGGCCAGGGTCACCCCGCCCAGCTGGGCGTCCTTGGCGGCGCGCTCGCGGGCGTCGACCAGCAGGTCGGCGACGCGGATGTCCTCGATCTCCAGCGCCATTTCGCCGGCGTCGATCTGGGCCATGTCCAGCACGTCGTCGATCGAGCGGGCCAGCTGCGTGGCGGCGGCGCGGACGGCGGCCACGTGGTTGCGGCCGCGTTCGTGCAGGCCGTCGGCCCGCTCCAGCAGCTCCGAATAGCCGATGATCGTGGTGAGCGGCGTGCGCAGCTCGTAGGAGACGTTGCCGACGAAGTCGCGCTTCAGCCGCTCGGCCTCGGCCAGGGCGGCGGAGCGATCGGCCAGGGCGCTTTGCAGGTCGCGGGTGTCGGTGACGTCGGCGAAGGCGATCAGGGTCGCGCCGTCCGGCAGCGGCCGGCTCTGGTAGAGCACGATCCGGCCGTCCGAGGTGCGCACCTCGCCCGAGGTCGGCGAGCGCATCTGCGGATCCGGATCGGCGACCCGACCCTTCAGCTCGCGCCAGAACGACAGGTCGTGCAGGCGCGGCACGCACAGATCCACCACGCCTTCGAAGTCGACGGCCGCCTCCAGCGCGAAGGCCGTGACGTTCCAGAAGTTCTCGAAGGCCTCGTTATGCAGGCGCAGGCGGCCGTCCGAGCCGAACACCGCGACGGCGTCGTTCAGCTTGTCCAGCGTGGCCTGCTGCACCTGGATCAGGGCGTTGTACTGGGCCTTCAGGCGCAGCTCGCCGGTGATGTCGGAATAGAGCAGCAGCATGCCGCCCATCGGGTGCGGCTGGCGGATCACCTTCAGGGTGCGACGGTCGGGCAGGTCCCACAGCTCGTCGGCCTGGGGCCCCAGGTCCTCGTAGTGGGCCAGCTCTTCGGCCTTCCACTTGGCGTAGTCGATGGTCTCGGGCAGGCGACGACGCTGGCGCAGGCGATCCAGAACCTCGCCATGGGTCGGACGGTCAGCCAGCCAGGCCGGCTCCAGGCCCCACAGCTCGGCGAAGGCGGTGTTGTAGAACGACAGGCGGCGGGTCTGGCTGAAGATCGCCACCGCGTCGGCGATGTGGTTGAGGGTCTCGTCGTGGGCCTCGACGTGCTTCTTCAGCGCGTCGCGCATGTCCTCGACCTCGGTGACGTCGCTGCAGAACACCCCGACGCCGCCGCCCTCGAGCGACTGGGCGGCGATGCGGAACGCCCGCCGGCGGCCCTCGATATTGACCCAGCGCACCGCTTCACGCGGTTCGCCGGTGTTGGCGGCCTCGGTGGCCAGGGCGTCGGCGGCGCGGTCGAAGCTCTTGCCGGCCAGGGCCGAGGACGAGGTCGCGCCCACGGCGCGCAGGAAGGCGGCGTTGCCCCAGACGGCCGCGCCGTCGGCGCTGGCGATCCAGGCCGGCTCGACCTGGCTGTCGAGGAAGGCGGCGAAGCGGCTGGCCGACGGCAGGCCGGCCTGCTCCGAGGCCGAGACCGACAGGCGCAGCCAGGCCAGGGCGCCGGCCGCGCGGCCCTCGACCGAGACAGACCCTGTCTTGCCCTGGGCCTCGAAGGCGCAGGGCTCGCCGCGCTCGAACAGGTCCGCCAGCTTGCCGGCGTGATGGGGATCGACCCGGATCAGGGCCTGGACCACGTCCTGGGCGTCGGCGGCGACGCCCAGCAGCTGGGCGCAGGCCGCCAGGCTGTCGGCGCCGGAGACCAGCTCGGCCTGGCCGTCCTCGACGGAGATCAGGGCGTTGTCGAAGGCCTCGGCCGAGGCCTGGGCGGCCAGGACGCCGCTTCCCAGGCCCGAAAGCCGGCTCTGCAACACCGCCAGCCGCGCCTCGAAACCCCGACGCTGGGCAAGCGCCCACAACGTCGCGCAAATGGCGAGACAGACCGCGCCGGCCGCCGCCGCGAGGATCAATTCGTACGAAGTCATCAGGCCGGTCGCTCAAGCCCCAGGCGGAACCCCCTGGCGGGGTCCGAATCAGAATCACAGATTAGTCCGGCCGTGACCAGAGCGCGATCAGCTGCGCTGTCGCGGGATGTCGCGGGCCGGGCGTCGTCTGGGCTGGCCAAGCGCTCCAATCGGGCTATTGGGAGGGCATGGACTGGACCGATCGCCTCGCGCCCGCGCTGGCCCCTTCTCTGGATGACTTCGCCGCCCTGGCCGAGGCCGCCTTCAAGGCCCTGCCGGGAAACTTCCGCGCGCTCAGCGGCGACGTGGTGCTGCGGGTCGATGACTTCGCCAGCGACGAGGTGCTGGACGATCTGGGCATCGACGATCCCTTCGAGCTGACCGGCCTCTACCAGGGTGTCGACCTGGGCCGCCGCTCGGTGCTGGACCCCGCGCCGCAGCCCTCGATGGTGTTCCTGTACCGTCGCCCGATCCTCGACGAATGGTGCGAGCGCGGCGACGTCGGCCTGGGCGAACTGATCGCCCACGTCCTGGTCCACGAGATCGGCCACCATTTCGGCCTGTCCGACGACGACATCCACCGCATCGAGGACGCCTGATGAGCCTGCCCTGTTTCGATATCGACGCCTGGCGCGGCCGCATGGACGAGCGCTGGTTCGAGAGCGGCGAAGCCATGGCCGAGAAAGGCGCGGTCGATCTGGTGGCCGTCGACGACGAGCGCGTCACCGCCCATGTCACCGGCAGCGTCGGCGACCTCTATGTGGTGGAGCTGCGCGCGCCGGACGGCGAGGGCGCCTGCACCTGCCTGGGCTTCGAGAAGTTCGGGGCCTGCAAGCACCAGGCGGCGGTGGCCGTGGCCGCCAACGCCGCGGATCTCTCGAAGGTCCGCGAGCGCATGGCCCGCCTGCGCGACGGCCTGGCGCTGGACACCCGCGAAGCCCTGGTCGAGCGACTGGCAGAGCTGGCGCGCAAGCAGCCGGCCGTGCTGGCGACGCTGGAAGGTGACCGCGAGCCCTAGGCGGCTCAAGAGCCGGTGGCGTCCACGACGATGGCGACCGTCTTGCCGCGGGAATGCGGGTCCCACCCGGCCGCGATGGCCGACGCGATCGCGTTCTTCACCAGTTGCGGCGCAATATGCGAAGGCTTCAGCAGCGGCGCGCCGTAGCGGGGCTCGGGGCCGGGTGGAAACTCCACCACGGCTTCGCGCTGACCTTCCTGGTGACGCACGGCGATGGCCATGCCGTGTCGCACGGGCGCGTCGCTGGACCACCCCGGCTGGCGATGAAGCCGCCAGACATAGGGCTCCCCATCGACTTCGATCTCGAGATCAGCGCTTTGCTTGGTTCGTGCCATGCCAGGGTGTTACCCCGCGGCGCGCGCTCAGGCCACCCTGTGCGGTGTTGAGGACGTCCGCGCCGAGAACGCCCCCTCCGTCACGTCGCCTATCGGCGCCGCGCCACCTCCCCCGCTTCGCAGGGGAGGAGAAGATCAGCGACCGTCCTCCTCACCTGTGCAACGGGGGAGGTGGCGCGCTGCGAATACGCAGCGTGACGGAGGGGGCGTCTGGCGTCGGCCAGAGCCAGCCCTAGACATCATCCCAGTCCTCCAGCGCGCGGGCCTTGGGCTTCGGCTTGCGCCTGGGGCGCTCCCACATCACGCCGGGATAGCCCTTCAGCGGGGCCAATTCCGCGCCCGAATAGGCCCAGTCGGGCGCCTGGTCGAGGGCGGTGTGGTAGCGCGGCTCGCGGCCGGTGCGCTCGGCGAACAGGGCGCGCGGGATGTTGATCATGGTCGGCGCGCGCGGCCGCTCATAGAGCACCGGCGTGCCGCAGCGCGCGCAGAAGCTGCGCGCCGTTCCAGCCTCGATATCCTCGAACCGCGTCAGGCTGTCAGCCCCTTCGAGCAGGCGAAAGCGGCTGCGATAGCTGCCGACATAGGTGGCGTAGGCGCAGCCCTGGGCCAGCCGGCTGGCGGCCGAATGGTCGTGGAACGCCCACCGCGCCGGGACGTCGATCTCCAGCTTCACCGTCCCGCAGGCGCACTGGCCCGCCGCCTGGACGGCCGAGGCCTTGCCGGTCTTCGAACGCGTGGCCGTCTTGCGCATGGAAACCTTGATCCTCTCGACGCGGCGAGTGAAGGCGGATCGGCGACCGCTGTCCAGCGCGGGGATAGAGCGGCGTCGGTCCCCGGCGTTCGCGGGATCGAACGCCGTGAAATCAACGCCTTACGATTTTCTCGCACCGTGCCGTCAGACGCGCCGGAAACCACCCGCATACTGATCTCACCTGACAGCACGGGAAGGGCGTCCGGCCGGCGACTGCGACGGCTGTCAGGGGTGATCGCGCGGGAGCGAGGATGGGGGACGTAAACCCATCCATCGGGGGAAAGCTAAAAACCCCGCCCGTCCGAAGGTCCGCTCCGGGTCCCTCCGGAATCGGCGTGGCTTGCAGCCCCAGGGCTGGGTCCGTCGCGAGGAGGACAAATCCGGGTGGGGCAAAGGGTTGAACCAGACCCGCGCGCCCCGGCCAGAGGGATAACGGTCACGCGGAGCGTCTGTCTTCGTCGAAACGGTAATCATCTAACCCACCTCCGGGCGAGGCCCGGGCGCTCCGCGACCCTTCCCGACCTTCAGCGGCGATCCGCGTGAAGCGGCGAAGCCGTGTCCGCCAGACTTGCCCCCACCGGACCTGCTTCGCAGGTCGCCCGCCCCCATAGGGGGCGGATCGGATCATCTTCCCCCTATGGGGGAGGAGCGCGCAGCGCGGAGGGGGCGAGTTTGCCGATCTATCGCACGTCCCAGGAGCGCCGACCATCGTCCAGCACTTCGCTGACCCATTCGGGCACCTTCTGCGTCGCCGGGCCGTACAATCGCTTGTCGAAGGCGTGGGCGTTATCGGAGCGGCGGACGTTGATCTCGCAGGTCGGTATGCCCAGGGCCCGGGCCTCGGCCACGAAGCCGGCCGCGGGATAGACCGCGCCCGAGGTGCCGATGGCGACGAACAGGTCGGCCTCCTCCAGCGCCCGCTCGACCTCGTCCATGCGCAGGGGCATTTCGCCGAACCAGACGACGTGGGGCCGTGTCGTGCCGATCGCGCCGCATTCGGGGCAGACCTGGCGGGCGCTGAGCGGGCCGCGATCGGTCCAGCGACCGGCGCACAGGGTGCACAGCGTGACGGTCAGCTCGCCATGCATGTGGACGACCCGCTGGCTGCCGGCCTTCTCGTGCAGGTCGTCGACGTTCTGGGTGCACAGGAACACCCATCCGCCCCGCGCCGTCATCTCGGCCTCCAGCCGGGCCAACGCCTTGTGGGCGGCGTTGGGGGCGGCGATCTCCAGGGCCTTGCGGCGGACCGAATAGAACTCCCGCACCCGCTCGGGGTTCTTGGCGAAGCCCTCGGGCGTGGCCAGCTGCGCCAGGTCGTTCTGGGTCCACAGGCCATCGGCGTCGCGGAAGGTCGACAGGCCGCTCTCGGCCGAGATCCCGGCCCCGGTCAGCACGAAGATGTTCAGCGGCTCGCCCATCCTAATGTCCGCCCTCTGAACTTGACGCATCCGTCATTTTTAATTTGACCCGCCGCTGGGATTGAGTTGACAGTGTTTAGATCGCCGGAGGTCCGCGTCAGACGGACCCCGAGCCTGGCCGATAGGAGAGGTTACGTGACGGACAAGAACATCACCAAGGACGCCATGTACGACGCGGTTGCGCCGGACGATTTCGAGTCGATGCTCGAACTCGACCGCTACAACAACCGCTCCTCGGCGTTCGACAAGATCATCTCGGCGACCCACGACCACTTCTGGGATCCGCTGGACAAGACCTATATCGATTTCGACGAGCCGTTCGACATGGAGAACCAGGCCCTGGTGCCCGAGGATCTCGTGATCGCCCTGTCGACCGATTACGTCTCCAATCACCTCAGCGACCCCAAGCAGCGCATCCGCTTCATCAACCAGTCGGTGCTGCGCAGCTTCTCGTCGATCCTGCACGGCGAGCAGGGCGCGCTGAACCTGTCGGCCTCGCTGTGCCACGTGCTCAAGGACCAGGGCGCGCAGGAATACGCCGCCAACCAGACCCGCGAGGAAGCCCGCCACGTCACGGCCTTCGCCAAGTACATCAAGGCTCGCTGGGGCAAGCCGGTCGAGTGCGGCCCGGCCCTGAAGACCCTGCTGGTCGAGATCATCGGCGCGCCCGAGGTCTACAAGAAGATCATCGGCATGCAGATGCTGGTCGAGGGCCTGGCCATGGGCGCCTTCGCCACCTTCTACAACCAGATCCACGATCCGGTCGGCAAGAAGATGCTGCAGCTGGTGATGACCGACGAGGCCTTCCACCACAAGTTCGGGAAGATCTGGGCCGACCGCACGGTGCCCAAGCTGTCGCCGGAAGAGCACGCGATCATCGAGGACTGGGCGGCGCACTGCTTCCAGACCCTGCTGTTCAACCTGGTTTCCCCGCACCAGCAGCTGGATCTCTACGCCGAATTTGGCCTGGATCCCGACAAGGTGGTCGAGGAGTACGGGAAGATCATGACCGACGACGTGCGTCGCGAGCACATGAAGGAGCAGACCAACATCTTCCGGGTGCTCGTAAAGACGCTGTTGAACGCCGGGATCATCACCGACCGCACCAAGGCCTTCTACGCCATGTACGTCGATATCGACGAGCTGAAGGGCGAGGGCGACCGCATGGTCGGAGACGACATCGCCGAGGAGGGCATCCGCCACCTGCAGGCCATCAACTTCAAGGATCGTCCGGTGGGCGGTGTGAGCATCGCCGCCGAATAGCCGGCGTTAGGGCCTTGGAACGGACCACCCGCCGGAACACCGGCGGGTGGTTTGCGTTTGAGTTCCCTCGTTGGCAAGGTCTCCAGATGCATAGCTCGACCTCGATCCTCATCGGCGCGGCCCTGAGCGCATCCATCGCCGGCGCGGCCCTCGCCGCCGCTCAGCCTCCGGCCAAGCCGGTGTCCGAGGCCTTCTATTCCGGCAAATGGTACGAGATCGCCCGCACGCCCAATTCGGGGCAGCGCGACTGCCAGGCCGCCACCACCCAGTTCACCAGCACCGGCGCCAACGGCTTCAAGGTCGTCCAGGTCTGCCGCAAGGGCTCGGCCTCGGGCGCGGCCAAGACGTTCAACACCACCGGCAAGATCGTCGCCAGCGAGCCCAAGAACGCCAAGTTCTCGATGAGCTTTCTGGGCGGGCTGAAGAAGCAGGAATACTGGGTCCTCGACCGGGCCGACGACCAGTCCTGGGCGATCATGGCCACGCCGGGCGGCAACTATGTCTGGCTGCTATCGCGCGAGGCCGTGATGAGCCCCTCCGCCCGGGAGGCCGCCTTGGCCAAGGTCAAGGCGCTGGGCTACGCCAAGCTCGAATTCCCCGCCCAGCCGCCGGCATGATCATGATGAAGCACTTCGCCCCCATCGCCGCCGTCCTCCTGCTGGCCGCCTGTTCCAGCCAGCCCAGCGGCAATCCGCATCCGCCCCAGCCCGCCAAGGCGGTCGATCTCGCGCGCTATGCCGGCAAATGGTACGAGGTCGCCCGCTACGACATGCGGTTCGAGAAGGGCTGCGAAGGCGTCACCGCCGAATATTCCAAGCGTCCCGACGGCCTGATCCGCGTGCTCAACACCTGCCACAAGGGCGCGGTCGACGGGCCGGTCAAGACCAGCGAAGGCAGGGCCAAGGTCGTCGATCCGGCGACTGGCGCCAAGCTGAAGGTCTCGTTCTTTGGCCCGTTCTGGGGCGACTACTGGGTGCTCGACCACGCTGACGACTACAGCTGGAGCATCGTCGGCGAAGGTTCGGGCAAGTATCTCTGGCTGCTCACCCGCAAGCCGCCGTCGGACCTGGAGCGCGAAGCCCTCACCGCCCGCGCCCGGGCCCTGGGCTACGACACCACGATGCTCCGCCAGACCAAACAGCCCGCGCCCTAGGGACGCTTGCCGGGCCAAACCAGATAGCCGTCGGCGTCGCGGCCGGCATAGCGATAGAGGGGCCGCCGAACCCTCGGCGGCGGCGCCTCCCCCGGACGCGCATAGGGATATTCGACATAGGCCGGCAGGCCTGTGTCCAGCGTCATGGGCTCACGCGCCGGCGGAGTGTCGGGCGCGATCCGAGGCGGAGTCGGAGTTGCCTCGTTGCTAACCACCGTCGGTTCGGTCGGCCTGGACAGAGGCGGCGGGAGCGGCGGCGCTGCGACGGCTTCAACCGGCTCTCTGGGGGGCGCCAACGTGGTCAGCGCCGCCTGGAACACGCCCTTGACAGGCGACGGCGCGGCGATCGGCGCGGGCGCGGCTTCGGCCGTCAACGGGTCCCGCAGCCAGAGCGGCTCGAGCTTGCGCTCGAACTGCGCCAGGCAGGTCGCGCCGGCGACCCCAAGCTCGCCCTTCAGCCCTCGCGCGCCGTCCTTCAGCAGGTCGTCGCGGGTTTGGGCCGAGGCCTTCGCCGTCTTCCACTTGCAGTGATCGTAGGCCAGGATCGCGCCGGTCCGGCCGTCCAGCACGTTCATCTGGGCCTGATAGGTGATGAAGTACCGGTTCCACTTCGTGGAATACCACCACATGTCCTGTTGGCGGGTGACGACGTTGACCACGTAGCGGGCCTGGCCGCCGGCCTTGGCGACCTCGGGCGGCTTCATGTCGCCAAAATCGAGCGGCGTCTCCAGCAGGACGCCGCCCCGACGGTCCGCCAGGGTGCGGGCCAGAGAGCGCGAGATGTCGACGGCGGGATCGCGGATATCGTTCTTCCGAGCGATGTCCTTGCCTTCGGACATGTCCACCAGCGCGCCGACGAGGCCGCCGACGATGAAGATCGACCGCCCGGACGACCGGGTGACCAGAGGCGCGGGCTTCAGCGTGCCGAAGGCGACCGTCTCGGTCTCCGGCTTCGCAGGCTGGGCGAAGGCCAAGGCGGGGGTTATCGCCACGGCCGCGGCCATGGTCGCTAGAGCAACGTGTTTCGACATTCTGTCCCGCCCGGCGTCGCACCCCATTGCGACGATCAAGCTTCAGTATTGCGTCGATAGGTTGTGATCCCGTTTCGACCCATGGTTACGAGAGTATGCCATCTTGGACTTGCGGGGCGAACAAAGATGGAACAAGATCGCAACATGGACGTCGTGATCGACCTTCGCCCATCGCGGCCCGAGACCACCGATGCGGTGACCCGCGGGGCCGCGCGGTTCCTGATCGACCTGGGCTATGCGCCGCTGGCCGAGGTGACCCTGCCCAACGGCCGGCGGGCCGATCTGATGGCGCTGGGACCCAAGGGCGACATCATCATCGTCGAGGTGAAGTCGGGCCTCGAGGACTTCCGCGTCGATCGCAAGTGGCCCGAATACGCGCCCTATTGCGACGCCTTCTACTTCGCCGTCGCTCCCCATTTTCCCGAAGGCGTCCTGCCCGACGAGCCGGGGATGATCGTCGCCGACGGCTTTGGCGGGGCCGTGGTCCGCGAGGCGCCGGTCGCGCCGCTGGCGCCCGCCCGCCGCAAGGCCCTGACCCTAGCCTTCGCCCGGCTGGGGGCGATGCGCGCCTCGGGCGTCATGGCCACCCGGCTCTAATTGTCCTTCACCACCTTCAGCACCGCCTCGCCGTAGCGATCCAGCTTGCCCTGGCCCACGCCGCCGGCCTTGGCGAGCGCCTGGAGGTTGCCCGGACGCGCCGCCGCGATCTCGGCCAGGGTGGCGTCGTGGAAGATGACGTAGGGCGGCACGTGCTGGGCCTGCGCCTGCTCCTTGCGCCAGGACCGCAGGGCCTCGAACAGGGCCTGGTTTTCGATCGGCACGGTCAGGGCCTTGCCCTCGCGACGCTTGCGGGGCGCCCCGGAGCGGGTGTCGGCGGCGGCTTCCGGCTGCTGGCGAAGGCTGACCCGCCGCTCGCCGCGATAGACCTGCTTGACGCCCTCGACGTCGCCCAGCCCGATCAGGGGCCGGCCGTCATTGGGGTCCTCGCGCAGCAGGCCCTCGAACACCAACGTGTCGAGCAGGTCGCGCCAGGTGACGGGGCTGAACTCGCGGCCGATGCCGAAGGTCGACATCTGGGCCTCCTGTGGCGTGACATCCTTGGTCTTGCCCAGCAGGTGATCGATCAGGCGGCCGCGCCCGAACCGTCCGCCCAGGCGGTGAGCGGCCGACAGCGCCTTCTGGGCCGCCTCGGTGGCGTCGATGCCCTTGGGCGGCGAGGTGCAGATGTCGCAGACCCCGCAACGGGCCACGCCCTCCTCACCGAAATAGCGGCGTACGGCGGCGGCGCGGCAGGTGACGCCCTCCAGCATCGCATAGAACTGCCGCAGCTTGCGGTTCTGGACCTGCTTGACCTCGTCGGGCGCCTCGCGGCTCTCGATGCGCTTGCCGGCCCAGGCCAGATCCGCCGAGCCATAAAGCGTGATGCCCTCGGCCGGCTGGCCGTCGCGCCCGGCGCGGCCGATCTCCTGCCAGTAGGCCTCGATGGCGGCGGGCGGATCTGCGTGGATCACGAAGCGGACGTCGGGCTTGTCGACGCCCATGCCGAAGGCGATGGTCGCGACCATCACCGCGGCGTCGGCCTCGAGAAACTCCTCTAGCCGCCGGGCGCGGACGGTCTTGTCGAGGCCGGCGTGATAGGCCAGAGCCGGTACGCCCTCGGCGATCAGCTTCTCGGCCAGCTTTTCGGTGGAGTCGCGGCTGCCGGCATAGACGACGCCGGCGCGATTGGGACGCTCCAGAACGAGCTCGACCACCCGGTCATGGCCCTTGCCGCGCTTGCGTTCGGCGTTGAGCGCCAGTTCGGGACGGGCGAAGCTGTCGACGAACTCGGCCGCGCCGTCCAGGCGCAGCTCGGTGCGAATGTCGTCGCGGGTCCGGGCGTCGGCGGTGGCGGTCACCGCCAGGCGCGGGACGTTGGGGAACACCTCGGCGATGCGCCCAAGCATCCGGTACTCAGGCCGGAAATCGTGGCCCCACTGGCTGACGCAGTGGGCCTCGTCGACGGCGACCAGGGCCAGGTTCAACCGCGACAGCCGGTCTAGCATCGACGGCTGCATCAGGCCTTCGGGCGACAGGTACAGTAGGTCCAGCTGACCCGCGTCGATGCGCCGCCAGATGTCGGCGCGCTCGTCAGGCAGCGTGTTGGAGTCCAGCCGCTCGGCCGCGACGCCGGCTTGCTGCAGTCCGGCCACCTGGTCGGCCATCAGAGCGATCAGCGGCGAGACCACCAGCCCCAGGCCCGGACGGATCAGGGCGGGGATCTGGTAGCACAGGCTCTTGCCGCCGCCGGTCGGCAGCACGGCCATGGCGCTGCGCCCGGCCAGCAGCTCGCCGATCACCCCGGCCTGCAGGCCCCGGAAGTCGGCATGGCCGAACGTGCGGCGCAGCACGTCGCGAGCGGTGTCGAGGTCGGGTGAATCAACGATCGTGGGCACGGCGGGACTTTTGACAGCGGGCGGAGGCAGCGCCAAGGCATTCCTGACTTGGTGATCAAATCAAGAACAAACTTCTCAACTCAAAATGGCAATAGGCCTTCCGCCCTATCGCGTCACAAGAGCGCCGTGTTCCACGTTCACCTCTCGTCAATCTTGTCGCGCGTTTTGTGGGCTTCGGCTAAACGGGACACTGGCGCGCGGCCCTCGACGCACCCTCGACCGGACCCTGGGATAAGGACGACATGGCGAACGGAACCTTCGGCGGGAACAGGCCGGCGAAGCCGCAACGCACGCCGCTGCAAGCCGCGCTCTATTGGGGCACGGTCGTCGGCGTCTGGGGCCTGATCTTCATCGTCGCCTTCTTCGCCGTGTTCGCCAGCGACCTGCCCGACACGTCCAAGCTCTATGACGTCAAGCGCCAGCCCTCGATCAACTATCTGGACCGCTCGGGCGCCCTGCTGGCCGTGCGCGGCAGCCAGTACGCGCCGCCGGTCGATATCGACGCCCTGCCCGAATACGTCCCGGCCGCCTTCGTGGCCATCGAGGACCGCCAGTTCTACCATCACTTCGGGTTCAACCCCTGGGGCATCATCCGCTCGGTGGCCTGGAACATGACCCATGACGGGCCTCAGCGCGGCGGTTCGACCATCACCCAGCAGCTGGCCCGCAACCTGTTCCTCAGCCCGGCCCAGAACTATCGCCGCAAGGCCCAGGAGCTGATCCTGGCCGTCTGGCTGGAGCTGAAGTTCAGCAAGAAGCAGATCCTGGCCCTCTACATGAACCGGGTCTATTTCGGGGCCGGGGCCTATGGCATCGAGGCCGCCTCGCAGCGCTATTTCAACAAGCCCGCCAATCAGCTGACCATCGGCGAGGCCGCGCTGCTGGCCGGCATGATGAAGGGCCCGGCCCGCTATTCGCCGGTCAGCGCCAGCGAGCGCGCCGCCCGCCGCGCCACCGTCGTGCTCGACGAGATGGTGCGCATCAAGGCCATCACGCCCGAGCAGCGCGATGAGGCCTTCAAGACCCCGGTCCAGGTCTCGGCCACCCTCGCCAACCAGCGGGCGCAGTATTTCACCGACTATATCGACGCTCAGGTCCGCTCTCTGGTCGGCGAACCGACCGAAGACCTTGTCGTCGAGACCACGCTGGATCTGCCGATCCAGGTCGCGGCCGAACGCTCGGTGAAGCTGGGCGTCGAGGGCCACATCAAGCAGGGCGTCGAGCAGGCGGCCCTGGTGGCCATCGACGGCGAAGGCCGCATCCGCGCCTATGTCGGCGGCGCCGACTATGGCGAGACCCAGTTCGACCGCGCCACCACGGCCCGCCGCCAGGCCGGCTCGGCCTTCAAGCCGTTCGTCTATCTCACCGCCATGGAGCAGGGCCGCACGCCCAACGTCATGGTGGTCGACGAGCCGGTGAAGATCGGCAACTGGGAGCCCAAGAACTACACCAACAAGTATCTGGGCCCGATGACCCTGCAGACGGCCCTGGCCCAGTCGATCAACACGGTCGCCGCGCGCCTGGCCAACGAGGTCGGCACCAGCAACGTCGCCACCACCGCCCGGCGCCTGGGCATCACCAGCAAGATCCAGCTGGACCCGTCGATGGCGTTGGGCGCGGTCGAGGTGTCGCCGATGGAAATGGCCCAGGCCTACGCCCCGTTCTCGAACGGCGGCTTCCTGGCCAAGGGCTACGGCATCGAACGCATCCGAACCGCCAGCGGCAAGGTGCTGTACGACCACGGCGTCGAGAAGAGCTCGCGACCGGCCGTGATCGGCTCGCCGGCCCTGCAGTACATGAACCAGATGATGCGCCAGGTCGTCACCTCGGGCACCGGCACGCGGGCCAAGGTCGCCGGCTACGATATCGCCGGCAAGACCGGCACCACCAGCGACTATCGCGACGCCTGGTTCGTCGGCTATTCGGGCGGCTTCGTCGCCGCCGTGTGGACCGGCAAGGACGACAATACGCCGATGAAGAAAGTCACCGGCGGCGGCGCGCCCGCCGAAATCTGGCGCACCTTCATGACCGCCGCCCTGCCGCGCCTGAAGTCGACCCCGATCCCCGGCGGCACGGTTGAACCGCCCCCGCCCGGCGGCGCCGACCCCATCGGTGACCTGATCGACCCCTCGGCCACGCCCGAAGGCCCCAACGCCGAAGTGCCGGCCTCGACGACCCCGCCCGCGGATAACCTGCCGTACTGATCCTCCCCCTGAAGGGGGAGGTGGCTGCGCAGCGGCCGGAGGGGTCGGCGTCCTTCGTGCGTCCTTCGAGGCTCGCCGCTGGCTCGCACCTCAGGATGAGGACCCTTTTGCATCTGATCTCCTCATCCTGAGGCGCCTGCGCAGCGGGCCTCGAAGGACGCACGGCTTTCCAGCCTCACGCGGCACGAGCCGCTGAAGGGGTTGGGGAGGCGCGAAGCGGCCGGGACGAACCCGGTGACCGTGATGTGTTGTGTGCGTTTCGGTTCGATCGTCCGCTTCGCAGGCGCTGTTCTTGACCTGAGGATGGGAGGCGTGAGCGTTTTTCGGCTCGGGTCCCCAAGAGCCCCCGGACGGGCAGGGATAAGATCGATCGGTCTCTGTCCGTCTCGACCCCGACTATCCCCGATAGGCGGCTTGTACGATCACCGCCCTGTCGTTCCCGCGCTTGCTCCGGCCCTGCGAGCCACTCGGCGCTTGCGCCGTCCTTCTGAGACAGCCCGCACGCTTCGACCCGCCGGCCAGGACATCGCGGCCCCGCTCAGCTCCATCCCCATCGCCGCTTTGGGCCGGTACCAGGCGCCCTCCCCCTGCGACGGGGACAGCAATGAGTATGGGGCGGGTTGAAGCGCCGTGGATTGGCGCGGCCGAGAAAGTTGCATGGCGTTGAAATCGTTGGTTCGATGTCGCGAACGCCTGGGAAAGACAGCCGCCTGTCCCCGTCCTCGCCCCACTAAACCTTGTCATCCCGGACAAGCGCGCAGCGCGCCGATCCGGGACCGCGGCAAGCGCCGCGCTTCCGGCGGTCCCGGCTCTCCGCTGCGCTGCGGCCGGGATGACAAGCTGAGTTGGACGCGGTCTTCTGAAACTCACGCCGAAATCGCGTGCAGCTCCGCGGCGTGGGCCCGCAGCCAGGCGCGGTGCGGGGCGGGATCGCCGACCAGGCGCTCGCACAGGGCCCAGAACTTCGGGCCGTGATTGGCTTCGATCAGGTGGGCGCACTCGTGGGCGACGACATAGTCGGCCACCGCCGCCGGGGCCAGGATCAGCCGCCAGCTGTAGCGGATGGCCGCCGGATTTCCCGGCCGGGCCGGGCGGCACGAGCCCCAGCGGGCCTTGGGGTCGGCGACGGCGACGCTGGGCATGGGGCGGCCCAGGGCGGCGGCGTGGACGGCCGTGCGCTCGGTCAGCACCGCCAAGGCGTCGCGCTTGGCCAAGCGCAGGATGCGCAGGCCCCAGTTGGCGTCATCGGGGGCGATCAGCCGGTCGCCGTCCTTGCGTGGTCGCCCAGGTCCGACCTCCAGACGGTAGGCCTCGTCATAGAGGCGCAGGGTTCCGCCGGGCGCGATCTGGATGCGGCCAGGCAGGGCGGCGAGCTGGCCGGCGATCCAGGCCGATTTCTCATGGGCGAAGGCGACGGCTTCGGACAGCCGGCGCGGGGTGGGGGCCAGGGCCACCACCTCGGACTTGGCGCGGTCGACCCGCAGCGAAATGCGGCGGGCGCGGCCGTCGACCTTCAGGCGCACCGGGCAGCCGGCCACGTCCAGCCGGTCGCCGTCGGAGAAGCGCTGAGCGGTGAACAGACCCATGGTCCCTACATCGCGTTTGGATGACTGTGATGCAAGGCCGACCGCTCGTCGTCATTCCCGCCCTTGTGGCGGGAACCCCTCTGTCCGCCGCAGGTGCGGGAGGGGCGAAATGCGTGCGCACTTCGCTGGCGCTTCACGTGTCAGCTGAACCAGGGGTTCCCGCCGCAAGGGCGGGAATGACGGAGCTTCTCAATTCGAGCGCCCCCAAGTTCCCGATCGCTCGCTCTAGACCTCGTCGGAGAAGTTCGGGTCGCTTTTGCGGATGAACGAGCGGACGCGGGGATAGATCTCCTCGCGGAACCGGCGGCCGTTGAACACGCCATAGTGGCCCACGCCCGGCTGAACGTAGTCGGTCTTCATCTCGGCGGGCAGGTTCGAGCACAGGCCGTGCGCCGCCTGGGTCTGGCCGATGCCGGAGATGTCGTCGTTCTCGCCCTCCACCGTCATCAGGCCGATGTCGGTGATCAGGTCGGGACGGACCAGCCTGCCCCGGTGCGTCAGCTCGCCCTTGGGCAGCAAGTGCTGCTGGAAGACGATGTCGATGGTCTGCAGGTAGAATTCCTCGGTCAGGTCCAGGACCGACAGGTACTCATCGTAGAATTCCAGATGCTTGTCGGCGCTGTCGCCGTCGCCCTTCACCAGGTCCTGAAAGTAGCGGCGGTGGGCGTCCTGGTGCTTCTGGGCGTTCATGCTCATGAAGCTGGCCAGTTGCACGAAGCCCGGATAGACGCGCCGGCCCGCGCCCACATAGGGCGGCGGCACGGTGTAGATCATGTTGGACTGGAACCAGGTGAACGGCTTGTCCTCGGCCAGCTGGTTGGTGACCGTCGGCGACAGGCGCGCGTCGATGGGCGAGCCCATGAAGGTCATGCTGGCCGGACGCGAGGGATGGTTCTCCTCGGCCATCAGGGCGGCGGCGGCCAGGACCGGCGGGCCGGGCTGGCAGACGGCCACGACGTTGGGACGGGGGCCCAGCACGGCCAGCATCTGGATGATGTGGTCGATATAGTCGTGGAAATCGAAGCGGCCCTCGAGCATCGAGACTTCGCGGGCGTTGACCCAGTCGACGATGAACACCGCGTGGTCGGGCAGGAAGGCCTCGACCGTGCCGCGCAGCAGGGTGGCATAGTGACCTGAAAGGGGCGCGACGATCAGCACGGCGGGATCGAGGCTGAACTTCCCGGCGCGGCGCATGTCGGCCATGTCGCGATCGAACTGGATCAGCCGCGCCCAGGGGCTTTCCCACACCACGGTGGGGCGCACCCGAACGTCGACCTGGCCCACCTTGATGGTGTCGATGTTCCAGGCCGGCTTGCCGTAACGGCGGGTGATGTTGGTGAACAGATCGGCGCCGGCGTGCAGGCGGCGGCCAAGATCGGTGTTGGCGGCGGGGTTCAGCGGCGAGCCCCAGAAGTCGCGCGCGACACGGGCCGCTTCGCGCAGAGGGGAGGAGGCGTAATAGGCCGCTTCATGAAGGGCGTAGAGCATGGCGCATCCGATATGTTGCGCCGCAGCATAGCATATCGAAAGCTAAGAAAGTCCACCCACAAGCATGCGGCGGAGCGTCTCGCGTCGAATTCAGCTTCCGCGCATCGCATCCGCGATACGGCGCGCGATATCCTCGGGCGGCAGGTTGTATGGGATCACGGTGACGAACCGCCCCTTGGGATCCATCAGGTAGATCGCCGTGGAGTGGTCGACCGTATAGCCCGGGCCGTCGCCGACCTTGGCGTGATAGACGCGATAGGCCTTGGCGGCGGCGTCGGATTGCTCGGGCGTGCCCGTCAGGCCCAGGGTGGTCTTGGGCACATAGTCGGCCGAGAGATAGTCCTTCATCTGCTTGACGGTGTCGCGCTCGGGGTCGACCGAGATGAAGACGATCTGCAGGTCCTTGGCCTTGGGGCCAAGGATGTCGGTCGCCGCGGCCAGGCCCTGCAGGGTGCCGGGGCAGACGTCGGGGCAGTAGGTGAAGCCGAAGAACACCGCGCTCCAGTTGCCCTTCAGGACCTTCTCGGTGGTCGGCCGGCCGTTCTGGTCGACCAGCTCGAAGGGGCCGCCGACGGCCGACGGCGCGGGCGCGGGCTTGAAGACTCCGGCCCGGTAAGCCAGCCCGGCGGTGACGATCATGGCCGCGACGCAGGTCAGAACCAGGATGATCCGATGACGAGGCATGTGCGTTTTCACCTTTGGCTCTCGCCAGACGCGTAATTCTGGACAATCTTGCTTCATGGCTGACGTTTCGTTCGCTAGAGCGCCCGACGACCATCAGTCGAAAGGGCTCGATAAGCCGGGTGCGGACCCGGCGCAAGACGATGACTGGTCCTGGGCCGCGCCCGGGCTTCGTCGAGGACGTCTTCGCGTTCGCTCGCTTCTCGCGCAGCGCTGGCTGGCGGTCGCCGGCCAGACCGTGGCCTTGCTGGTCGTCGGCCTGGTGCTGAAGCTGCAGGTGCCGTGGGCGCTGTGTTTCTCGCTGATCGCCCTGTCGGCCTGGCTCAACGTGCTTCTGGGCCTGGCCTCGACCGGGCAGCGCCTGGCCCGCGAGGGCGAGGCCACCGCCCAGATCGCCTTCGACATCCTGCAGCTGACCGGCCTGTTGTACCTGACCGGCGGCGCGCAGAACGTCTTCTGCCTGCTGCTGATCGCGCCGGTGACCTTGGCGGCGGCCACCCTGCCGGCGCGCTTCGCCCTGGGGCTGGGCCTGCTGGCGATAACCTGCCAGATCGGGTTGGCCTTCTTCCACATGCCGGTGCCGGTGCCGGCCGGCGCGCCCGCCGCGGCGGCGGCGTCCAGCGCGACGCTGATCACCATGGTGCTGGCGCGGATCCTGGGGATCATCATCACCGGCGCCTATGCCTGGCAGGCCGCCAGCGAGTCGGCCCGGATGGAGCTGGCTCTGAACGTCACCGAGACCGTGCTGGCCCGCGAGCAACGCCTCTCGGCCCTGGGCGCCCTGGCGGCGGCGGCGGCGCACGAACTGGGCACGCCGCTGGCGACGATCTCGGTGGTGTCCCGCGAGATGGCGCGCAACGCCAAAAGCGACGAGATCCGCGAAGACGCCGAACTGCTGATCGGCCAGGCCGCCCGCTGCCGCGAGATCCTGCAGCGCCTGACCGAGATGCCCGAGGCCCAGGACGCCGTGCACGAGCGCATGAGCCTGGTGCAGCTGGTCCAGGACGTCATCGAGCCCCATCTGGTGCACGGCGTGCGGGTTGAGGCGGTGGTCAACGGCCCCTCGGGCGAGACCGCGCCGGACATCTGGCGCCGGCCCGAGGTGATCCACGCCATGACGTCGATCGTCGAGAACGCGGTCGACTTCGCCCGCGCCGAGGTTCTGGTCATCGCCCGCTTCGACCAGCGGTCGGTGGTCATCGAGGTCCGCGACGACGGCCCGGGCTTCTCGCCCGAGGTGCTGGCGAAGCTGGGCGAGCCCTATGTCACGAC
The DNA here is from genome assembly GCF_058809215.1 of Caulobacter sp. GW821-FHT10F06. NCBI lineage: Bacteria > Pseudomonadati > Pseudomonadota > Alphaproteobacteria > Caulobacterales > Caulobacteraceae > Caulobacter > Caulobacter sp. GW821-FHT10F06. The sequence goes on from NZ_JBXASK010000009.1 coordinate 22,313, forward strand.
CCGTCCGGGGGCCGAAGGCTCGCGCACGGGCCATATCGGCATGGGATTGGGTTTCTTCATCGCCAAGACCCTGTTGGAACGAACGGGGGCGGCGGTGGATTTCAGGAATGGACGGCGAGGCGGGGCGGTGGTCTCGGCGCGCTGGCCTAGGTCCGCGCTTGAAGCGCCCGGTTACACGGGGGTTTGACGCGGGGGCCACATGAGCGACATGATGAACTTTAACTAGCGGTTGAGTTATGGGCGCGGGGAGGCGCTGAATTCATGGCGGATGTTAGTGAGCTGGTCGCGGCCCTGCCCGACAAGACGCTTCTGCTGCTGGACGACGATGCGCCCCTGCGGACGCGTCTGGGACGAGCCCTGGAGCAGCGGGGCTTCGAAGTGACGCTGGCCGCCTCGGTCGCCGAGGCCCTGGCCTTGCTGCGAGCGCACGCGCCGGCCCACGCGGTCTGCGACATGCGGCTTGAGGACGGCACCGGCTTGAAGGTGGTCGAGGCGGTGCGCGACGCGCGACCGGACGCCAAGATCATCATGCTCACCGGCTACGGCAATATCGCCACCGCCGTGGCGGCGGTGAAGGCGGGGGTGGTCGACTACCTCTCCAAGCCGGCCGACGCCGACGACGTGGCTCGGGCCCTGCTGGCCGCCAAGGACGCCGCCCCGACCCCGCCGGAAAACCCGATGAGCGCCGATCGCGTGCGCTGGGAGCACATCCAGCGGGTCTACGAGATGTGCGGCCACAACGTGTCGGAAACGGCGCGCCGGCTGAACATGCACCGGCGGACGCTGCAGCGGATTCTGGCGAAGCGCGCGCCGCGGTAGGCGGAAAGGGCAGATCCTCCCCCATTGGGGGAGGTGGCCCAGAGGGCCGGAGGGGGTCCTCTCCGGTCTAAGCCGTTGAGGACCCCCTCAGTCGCTCCGCGACAGCTCCCCCAAAGGGGGAGCATCTCGCTCACGTCGGCGATCACATCGCCGAAATCCCGCCGTCGACCTTGATCTCCGAGCCCGTCATGAACTTGCTCTCGTCGCTGGCCAGGTAGAGCACCGCGTTGGCGATGTCGTTGGGCTCTCCGATCCGGCCCAGCGGCACCTGCCGCGCCAGTTTGGCGTGGGCCTCCTCCTTGCCGAACCGCGCCGAGAAGCCGTCCAGGATCGGCGTGTCGATAAAGGTTGGGTGGATCGAGTTGGAGCGGATGTTCAGCCCCTGCTTGGCGCAATAGAGCGCGATGTTCTTGCTGAGCAGCCAGACCGCCGCCTTCGAGGCGTTGTAGGCGGGCGAGTTACCGTTGGCGATCAGGCCGGCGATCGACGAGAGATTGATGATCGAGCCGGGCTGGTGGGCCCGCATGTGGGTCAGGGCGTGCTTGGCGCCCAGGAACACCGAGTCGACATTGACCGACATCACCTTCTTCCAGAGGCCGAAGTCGAGGTTCTCGATCGGGCCGTCGCCGCCGATGCCGGCGTTGTTGACCAGCACCGACAGGCCGCCCATGGCCTCAGACGCCTTTTCCAGCACCGCGATCCATTCGTCTTCCTGGGTGACGTCCAGTTCATAGGCGAAGGCCGTGCCGGCCCCGTGGGCGGCGTTGATCTCGTCGGCGACGGCCTGCGCACCGGCCAGGTTGATGTCGGCCAGACTGACCTTGGCGCCTTCGCTGGCCAGCATCCGTCCGGCCGCCGCGCCCAGGCCCTGGGCCCCGCCGGTGATGAAGGCCTTCTTGCCGGCGACCCGGCCCGTGTTCTGCGCCATTTGGCGTTCTCCCGATTATTCAAACGATAGTTTGAACCGGAAGGGGCGGGGGCGGAAGGGGGAAACGGCTTTGAGGCGGCGCGTGCTTCTAGGCGCGCCCCAGAGCGCGCACCTCAGGATGAGGAGCTTGGTTGCCTCGAATTCCTCATCCTGAGGCGCCCGCGTAGCGGGCCTCGAAGGACGCACGGCGCCTCAGCCCGCCGCCCTATCCATGAACTTCGCCATCGCCACGTCCCGTTCGCTGACCCCGTCGCAGTCGTGCGTGGTCAGCAGCACCTCGACGCGGTTGTAGACGTTGAACCACTCCGGGTGATGGTCGAGCTTGTCGGCCATCAGCGCCACGCGAGCCATGAAGCCGAAGGCCTCGTTGAAGTCGGCGAACTTGAACGTGCGGACGATCGCGTCCTTTCCGCCAGGCGCGGCGCTCCAGTCCGGAAGCTGCGACAGCGCGGCGGCGGCGCCGATCTTGACGGGGGCGGACATGGGCGACTCCTGAAAACGATCGCCTCTTCAGAACGCCAAACCGGTCGCCTTCGCAAGGTCGGCGAGAAGCTGCTCCTCGGTGGAGACCTTGATGGCGGTCATGCCCAGGGCGGCGGCGGGTTTGCAGTTGATTCCCAGGTCGTCGAGATAGACGCAGGCGCCGGGCTCGACGGCCAGCAGCTCGCACATCATCTGGTAGATGCGCGGGTCGGGCTTGCGCACCCCGGCCTTGGAGCTTTCGATCACGGCGTCGAACAGGCCCATGATCTCGCCCACGGCGGCGGCCTTGTCGGCGCTCTGGGCCATGCCGGGACCGTGGCCGGTCGGGACGTTGTTGGTGATGCAGCCGACCTGGAAGCCGGCCGTCTTGCAGGCCTTCAGCGCCTCCAGCACCCGGGGGCGCAGGTCGCCATAGAGCAGGGGCAGCACCTCGGCGCCGCGCACGGCGTGGCCCCGGCGCGTGGCCTCCTCCAGGAACAGGCCGTCGAAGCCGGCAGCGTCGATCTCGGCGCGCTCGAAACGCGCCCAGGCGTTGGTGTCGGGATCGGTGGAATTGACCGTGCGGATAAAGTCGGCGGGCAGGCCGCGCTCGGTCTCGTAGCGCCGGAAGGCCTCGAACGGCGAGGTGGTGAACACGCCGCCGAAATCCCAGATCACCGCCTCGATCGCCATTCCGCCCTCAAACAGTTGTTTGATCGACGGTAGGGCGGCCGTCGACGCGTGGCAAGCGGGCGCGGAACGCCGAGCTTGCATGGCCAAGCTCGCGTCCAGGGTGAACCGGCGAGCCATGCTGTCACGGGGATGATTTGGTTAACCTCTAGGAGCGTTCCCCATGATCTTGTCCCGGCTGTCCCTGTGTCTCGTCCTGGTCGGTGTCGGCCTGTCCGCCCCGGCCCTGGCCGGTGAGCGCGGCCCTGCCGGGGGCGTGGCCGTGTCGCGTCCGGGCCTGCCGCTGGATCCGGAGTTGCTGCCGCCCAACACCGCGCCGGGCGATTGCGTCACCCGCCGAGTCACCGGACCCGGCGGCGCCTATCGCTGGGACCGGGTGGAGTGTGACGCCCAATCGGTCGACGACCGCTGGGGCTACGGCCAACGCCGGATCGAGGTCGAGACCTCGCGTTATGCGGATGATCGATACGCCGGCGAGCGCCATGCCGACGACCGCTATCTCGGCGGCGGCTATGACGGACCTTCGCGCGAGCACCCTTACGACCGCTATGGCGGCGGGCCGATCCAGACCACCTACCGCTACGCGGGACGCGACGCCGACGGCTATCTCGTCTGGCCCGGCAAGACCCCCTGAAACCCACCGTCCGTCTGGCGCGTCGCTTGCGGGAGATTTCCCGAGATGAGCCATTTTGGGACGGGGACCTCAAGACCATGCGCACGCCAACCAAGCCCTTCTTCAAGCGCTACGAACTGATCGCCATCGCCGCCTTCGTGGTGGCCGCGATCGCCGTCAGCAGCCTCGGACTCGTCTACTAGCGCCCCTGTCTGGCGCCGGAATGGAACAGGACCGCCCCGCCCGCGCGTTGTGCATGGGCAACCGGAGGTCCAGACACTGTCCGATCACGCCCAAAGCCTGCCACGCCGCCCCGTAGGCGAGCGCCTTCGCGCCCGCTGGAGCCTGATGCCGCCCTCCGCGCGGCGCGGCGCCATCGCGGCCGTCGTGCTGACCGTGGCGGTGGTGGTGTTCCTGATCATCTTCGACTGGAACTGGCTGCGCGGTCCGATCGGCCGCATCGCCTCGACGCAACTGAACCGCAAGGTCGAGATCGTCGGCGACCTGCGCGTCCATCCCTGGTCGTTCTCGCCCAAGGTCGAGGCGCTGGACGTGCGCATCGGCCAGCCCGCCTGGGCCACAAAGGCCGATCCCAAGCTGCCGCCGATGGCCAAGGTCCAGCGCCTGGCCGTGCAGTTCAAGATCCTGCCGCTGTTCAAGGGCGACGTGATCCTGCCCCTGCTGGCGGTCGACAAGCCCGATGTGCGCCTGCTGCGCGACGCCAAGGGCCAGGCCAACTGGACATTCGGCGATCCCAACAAGAAATCCAGCAAGCCTCTGAAGCTGCCGGCGATCCAGCATTTCATCATCAATGACGGCCAGCTGAAGGTCGACGACCTTCAGCGCGACGTGTTCTTCGAGGGCACGATCAGCTCCAACGAGCACGCCACCGGCGACGGACGCGGCCGGTTCGTGCTGGAGGGCAAGGGCAGCCTGAACCGCGCGCCGTTCACGGCCATGGTCACCGGCGGTCCGCTGCTGAACATCACGCCCGACCGGCCCTATCCGTTCGACGCCAAGGTGCTGGCCGGCGCGACCAGCATCATGGCCAAGGGCTCGGTGACCAAGCCGTTCGATCTGGGCCGGTTCGTCACCGATCTGACGGTGTCGGGCTCGGACCTGAACCGCCTCTACGCCCTGACGGGCCTGACCCTGCCCAACACCCCGCCCTACAAGGTCAGCGGCAAGCTGACCCGCAAGGGCGGCCGCTTCGACTTCAACGGCATGAGCGGCCGGATCGGCGACAGCGACATCGGCGGCGACCTCTTCGTACTGACCGATCGCGACCGGCCGCATCTTGAGGCCGACCTGCAGTCGCGCCGCCTGGACTTCGACGACCTGGGCAGCCTAGTCGGCGCGGCCCCGGCGACCGGCAAGGGCGAGACCGCCTCGGCCGGCCAGAAGGCCGAGGCCGCCGAGCGCGACGTGACCAAGCTGCTGCTGCCGGACGCCACCCTGCAGACCGAGCGCGTGCGGGCCATGGACGCCAAGGTCAAGTATCGCGCCCTGGCGGTGAACGCGCCGGGCTTCCCGCTGAAGAAGGTCCGTCTCGACCTGACGCTCGACAAGGGCGTGCTGGAGATGAACCCCATCGCCTTCACCTTCTCGCGCGGCGATCTGGCCGGCAAGGTGCGGCTGGACGCCCGTCCGAACGTGCCGCGCACCGACCTGGACCTGCGTCTGAGCAACGCCAAGCTGGAAGACTTCATCACCGTGCAGAGCGGCGGCAAGCCGATCATCGAAGGCCCGGTGATGGCGCGCGCCAAGCTGACCGGCGTGGGCAACAGCATTCACCGCGCCGCCTCCAGCGCCAACGGCACGGTGACCCTGGTCTCGCCCCGCGGTGAGATCCGCCAGGCCTTCGCCGAGCTGCTGGGCGTCAACCTGTCCAAGGGCGTGCTGCTTCTGCTGGCCAAGGACGCCAAGGAGACCAGCGTCCGCTGCGCCGTGGCCGACTTCACCGTCAAGAACGGCGTGATGACCACCAACACCCTGGTGGCCGACACCGGCGTGGTGCTGGCCAAGGGCAAGGGCGAGATCAATCTGGAGACCGAGCGGATGAACTTCCGCATCGAGGGGGACAGCAAGAAGGCGCGCCTGGTGCGCCTGTTCGTGCCGTTCACGATCTCGGGCCCCTTCCTGGCGCCGAAGTTCAAGGTCGAGCCCGGCGCGGCCATCGGCCAGGGCGGCATAGCCGCGGCCCTGGGCACGCTGATCAACCCGGTGGCGGCGATCCTGCCCTTCGTCACCACCGGCGAGGCCAAGAACGCCGACTGCGAAGGCCTGGTCGCCGACGCCCGCGGCCAGGGCGCGCCGGTCAAGGTGGCCCAGACCACTGCGACACCGGCGAAGAAGAAGTAGTCCCACTCCGTCTCCCCGGCGAAAGCCGGGGCCCAGATCGAACCCGGAGCGCCATGGGCGCCTGGCCCCGTTCGATGGCGCGGCATCCCCAGACGCTCAGGATGAAAATCTGGGTCCCGGCCTTCGCCGGGAAAACGGAGGATGGAGGCGCTTGAAGCAGCGCCGACCGTCGCGCTATAACGCCGTTCTCCAACCTCCAGCGGTGGTTTTATGTCCGAGATTGTGCGCGAGGCCCGGGCCTAACAGGCTCCGAACCCTCGGTTCGTAAGTCGATCAGGCCCTGATCCGTCCGCAAGTTCCTGCGGGGATTTGCGATGTCACGCCTCGATCTCCGGACTCACTCTCTTGAACATCTCCAAGGCGCAGCAACGCACGCTGCACGCGCTGGCGCAGGGCGCCCGCATCGAACTCGTACGCGACGACCACGGCCGCATCGTCGAAGCTGACTGCATCACCGGCGAGGGCTGGCGTCTGAGCGACTGCTCGCTCGACGTCTTCAAGGCGCTGAAGAAGCGGCGGATGATCGCCAGCAAGGGCGGCGGCCCCTACCGCATCACGCGGGAAGGGGCGGTCAGCCTGCGCTCGCAGGTCGACAACCGGGTGACCCAAAGAGCCTGGTAGCTAGTCGTTCAATTTCAGGAACAGGACACGCGCGGCGCCGTAGTCGCGCGTGTCCAACACCGTGAAGCCGGGGACGACGGGGTCGATCTCGTCGCGGCCGCGCTCGAACATCACGATCGCGCCCGGAGCCAGCCAGCCGTGGGCGACCATCTCGGCCAGGGCTTTCTCGCCCAGGCCCTTGGCGTAGGGCGGGTCCAGGAAGGCGATGTCGAACGGCGCGCCGGCGCTGGACGGACGCGGCCCCAGGTCGGTGGCGTCGCGGCGATGCACGCGCGTGACGCCGAACAGGCTCATGGCGTCGATGTTCTCGCGGATCGCGCCGCGGGCCGGATCGGCGGTCTCGACGAACAGGCAGAAGCTGGCGCCGCGCGACAGGGCTTCCAGGCCCAGGGCGCCCGAGCCGGCGAAGACGTCGATCACCCGCGCGCCGTGCAGTTCCGGCGCCCAGGCGGCATGTTCCAGGATGTTGAACACCGCCTGGCGGGCGCGGTCCGAGGTCGGCCGCGTGGCGTCGCCGGGCGGGGCGACGATGGCCTTGCCGCGATACCGGCCCGAGACGATGCGCATCAGTCTTCCGCCTCGATGGCGACCTGGGCCGGCGTGCGCGACCGCACCCAGCGGCTGACGAGCGACAGGCCCACGATCACGGCGGCCATCAGGCCCCAGCCCCAGGGCTTGACCAGGCTGAAGAACGACAGGCCGCACATCAGGCCCGGCAGCAGGGCCACCCGCAGCAGCAGGTAGATCGCTTCGATGCGCGGTTGGGGCCTGGCGATCTTGCCGACGAACAGCGCGTAGCTCCACAGAGCCGCCAGAGCCAGGCCGATCGACGTCACCAGGCCAAGATAGACCAGATAGGCGTGGCCGTCGGTGGCCTCCCACAGCAGTTCGGTGCCCAGCGGCAGTAGGGCCACCAGGCCCAGCACCACGAAGTTCAGCACGTCCAGCACCCCGTCGGCCCGGGCCAGGCGGCCGAAGATCCGCCGGTGGCTGACCCAGTAGACGCCGACCACGGCGAAGCTGATCGCATAGGCCAGCAGCTTCTCGCGCATCAGTTCGAACAGCTGGGCCACGCCATGCCAATGCTCGGGCGGATGGATCTCGATGGCCAGCAGGGTGATGGCGATGGCGAAGACGGCGTCCGAGAACAGAACCAGCCGATGGAGGTGCGCCGCGCCCGTATCCTTGTCGCTCATGTTCATCCCCTGAACCCTTCGGCGGATGTGTGACGCGCTCCGCGCGGATCGGCAAGCGCAAGGCTTTACAAGCCGCCGATCGACCGCTCTTAGTCGTGGCGGGGTAAGGAATGTCGACGACGTGACGGCCATGGGCGTGATCTTCGAGCAGATGCGGGAGTCGCGATTCTTCGCGGACCTCACGCCGCGCGATCGCGACGGCCGGCTGATCGCGCTGACAGTGCCCGTCGGCCTGGTCGCGGCGGTGGTCGCCGGCCTGCTGGGCGCGGTCTCGGCCTGCCTGATCGTGATGGTGGTGGTCAGCGGCCTGGACGGCGCGCCCGCCGCCGCGGCGCTGTTCTCGGTGTTCGACGAGCCCTGGCGCGCTACGACCGAGGGGCTGTCGTCGCTGTTCGTCCTGTCGGTGCTGGCCGGCGCCAACGGCGCGGCGGCGGTGGCGTTCGTCGCCGTAGCGGGCGGACTGGAGCATCGCGCCATCCGCCGCTACGCCGTGATCGACGCCGTCTATCGCACCCGTCTGACCGTCGCCGGCCTGTTGACGGTCGGCGCCGTGATGGGCACGGTCATCCTGGCCTCCTGGTTGCTGGGCGCGACACCGCCGACCCTGCCGGTGCTGGGCTTGGCCTCGACCAGCCTCGGCCGCGCAGTCTATGTCGCCTTCGCGGTGGTGCTGCTGGTGCTGGCCGCCGCTGCCGAGGAGGTGGTGTTCCGGGGCTGGCTGCTGAAACAGACCGGCGCCTTTACACGGCATCCGGCGATCCTGATGGCCGTCAACGGTCTGGTGTTCGCCGCCATCCACTTCGACCCCAATCTGGACGCCTTCCTGGTGCGGGCGGCGATGGGCGCGGGCCTGACCTGGATGGTGCTGCGGACCGGCGGCATCGAGCTGTCGATCGGCGCCCACGCAGCCAACAACATCGTCATCCTGTTGCTGATCCGGCCGCTGTCGCTGCAACCCGATACGCCGCACCCGTTCCAGCCGACCTCGCTGATCATCGCCACGGCCATCGCCGTCGGCTATGCGGCGGTCGCCGAGGCGGTGGTCCGCTGGCCGATGGTGACGGGCTGGATCGCCGGTCGCCGCCGAGCGGCCGCCGTCTAGCGCCAGCGCAACGGCGGGGCGTCGGCCTTCAGGGCCAGCAGCGCCTGGCGCAGGCTCTCCATGAAGGCCGGACGGCTGCCTTCCCAACGCAGGGGCTCGCCCACCAGTACGGCGCAGTTCAGCGGCACCGGCACCACCTCGCCCTTGGGCAGCACCCGACCCGCGCCCTGGATCCAGACCGGGATCACCGGCGCGTCGGGGAAGGCCTCGGCCAGGCGGGCGACGCCGCCCTTCAGCTGGCCCATCTCGTCGCTCTCGCCCTCGCCGCGCGTGCCTTCCGGGAAGACCACGACGATGTCGCCGGCCGCCAAGGCCTCGCGGGCGGGGGCCAGGACGTCCTCGCCGGTTCCGGCTTTCGCCCGCGCCACCGGCACGATGCCGATCACCCGGCGCGAGAACCAGCCGATGACGGGGTCCCGCAGGAAATAGTCGGCCGCCGCCGCCGGCCGCACGCGTCGCAGGGCCTTGGACGGAAAGATCGCCAGCAGCAGCAGGGTGTCGACATGGCTTGAATGGTTGGCCGCGACGATGGCCGGGCCCTTCAACGGCAGGCGTTCGCGGTGCGAAACGTCGGCCCCAGTCATGAACAGCGCGATCGGTCGGGCGACCAGGATCAGCAGCAGGGAGCGCAGGAAGGTCAAGTCAGAACCGGTCCAGGGCGTAGAGCGCCAGCAGGTGGAAATAGAGCGGGGCGGTGAAGGTCAGGCTGTCGGCGCGGTCCAGCACCCCGCCGTGGCCGGGGATGGCGTGGCTGGTGTCCTTGACCCCGATGTCGCGCTTGACCGCGCTCATGGTCACGTCGCCTGCGAAGCCCGCAACCGGCAGCACCAGGGCCATGATCGCCAGGCCGTGACCCGACAACGGGGTGAAGATCGGCCCGGCGAACCAGATCAGCAGGCCCGCGCTGATCCAGCCGCCGATGAAGCCCTCCCAGGTCTTGTTGGGGCTGATGGCCGGCATGATCTTGTGGCGGCCCAGAAGCTTGCCCCAGACATATTGCGCCACGTCGTTGAACTCGGTGGCCAGCAGCAGGAAGAACACCAGCCCCGCCGCGCCGGCGGGCAGGGCCTCGGTCTTGGGCGTGCGCATCAGGAAGGCGGCGAAACCCAGATTGTAGACGCAGGTGACCAAGCCCCAATGGAAGGTCGCCGCCGTGGCCAGATAGCCGCGCGTCTGGCCCAGCATCGCCATCAGGAACGGCATGCCCAGGAACACCCAGACCGGGATGAACACGAGATAGAACATGTAGAGGTCGGCAGCGATGAAGCCGTACGAGGCGACCAGCACCAGATAGGCCGCCAGGATCGCGAACCGGTCCTCGCGTCGCGTGGGGGCCAGGGACAGGAACTCGCGCAGGCCCATGAACGAGACCAGGGCGAACATGGCCACGCTCGCCTGCCGGCCCGCCAGCAGCGCGCCGGCCAGCATGGCCACCATCACCCACCAGCTGCCGATGCGCAGGCGCAGCTCCTCGTATGACCTGCCGGGCTTCAGCAACGGCAGGACGGCGGCGATGATCGCGGCGACGCCCAGCAGGGCCACGACGCCGGCCAGGCCCATCAGCAGGGCCGGCGGCTGGCTGGCCAGGAAATCGCGAACGCCGTCGAAGATCGTCATGCCCGTCCCATGCGCGTTTCAAGGGTATAGCCTAGTTGTCGCCGACCGCGACATGCCCGGAGCCGCCATGACCGACACCGACCAGAACCGCCGTCCGTTGAAGGTCCGCTCCGCCCGCTGGCCGCACGCCCTAGCGGCGCGGCTGGCGCACAAGGGCGTCAGCCCCGACGCGATCTCGGCCGCCAGCGTCGGCTGCGCGGTGCTGGGCGGGGCCTTGCTGATGTTGGCCGGCGGCCTGGGACCCGGCGCCCGCGCGGTCGCCCTGATCGTCGCGGCGCTGTGCGTCCAGCTGCGGCTGGTCTGCAACCTTCTGGACGGCCTGGTGGCGGTGGAACACAGGCGGGGCAGCCCGGCCGGTCCGATCTGGAACGAGCTGCCCGACCGGGTCGCCGACGTCCTGTTCCTGGTCGGGGCCGGCTATGGCGCGCGCACGGCGGGCCTGCACGGAGCCGAGGCGCTGGGTTGGATGGCGGCAGTGCTGGCGGTAGGTACGGCCTATGTCCGCGAGCTGGGCCGGGGCCTGGGCCAGCCGGCCGACTTTTCCGGACCCATGGCCAAGCCGCAGCGCATGGCGGCGCTGACGGCGGGGTGCGTCGTGTCGGTCTTCGAGCCGATCTGGGGCGGCGGCGGCCAAGTGATGATGATCGCGTTGGCGCTAATCGCGATCGGGACGCTGGTCACGGTGGTGCGGCGCACGCGGCGGCTGGCGATCGCGTTGAGCGATGGCCAGACCTAGATCCTCCCCCTTTGGGGGAGGTGGCCCAGAGGGTCGGAGGGGTCCTCTCCGGTCCATGCCGTTGAGGACCCCCTCAGTCGCTCCGCGACAGCTCCCCCAAAGGGGGAGCATCTAAATCAGCGCGGCTTCTTGGGGCCCTTGTACGGACGCGGCGCGCCGGGCTTGGCGTCGAATGCGGCTGGGGCGGTGCGGGTGGGCTTGCCGGCCGCCGGTTTCGCGCCGGGCTTGCCGAACGCCTTGGCGGGACCATTCGATTTGCCGGTGAAAGGCTTCGCGGCCGGTCTGGCCGAAAGCGGCTTCGCATCGCCGCCGGCGGCCGCCTTGCCGGCGAAGGGCTTGGCCCCCGCCTTGTCGAACGGCCGGGCCACGCCGCCGGCGGCCTTGGCGCCGAACGACTTGACCGTCCCGCCCTTGGTCCCGACGCCGGCGCCCGCCACCCGAGCTTCACGCGCGGCGCGAGGATCGGACTTGGGGCCGATGATCTTGGTCTCGATCGACTTGGGTCCACGCTTCAGGGCCTTGGTCCCGGCGTGGACAACCTTCTTCTTCGGCTTGGCCCAGCCGGGCTTGTAGACCGGCTTTTCCTCGGAGCGCTCGCCTTCGACCGGGGCCTTGGGGAGAGGCGCGGACTTGATTGCCCGGCGCTGCAGCTCGCCGCCCTTGGCGGTGCCGGGCGCGTGCAGCGGATCGGCGATGCCGATGAACTGCGGCTTGTCGCCCTTGGGCATGTCTTCTTCGGCCACCAGCCCGGTCAGCAGCTCGCGGATCACCCGGGGGCCGACTTCTTCCACCTGGCCCGGCAGCAGCGTCGCCAGGGCGAACGGACCGTAGGACAGGCGGATCAGCCGGTTGACCTTCAGGTCCAGGTGCTCGAGCACGCGACGGATTTCGCGGTTCTTGCCCTCGGTCAGGGTGATGGTGATCCAGATGTTCTTGCCGCCGACCTTGTCCTGGGCCTTGTCCAGCTTGGCTTCGATCGAGCCGTAGCGGACGCCCTCGATGGTGACGCCGTCCTTCAGGCGGTCGAGCCGAGCCTGGTCGGTATTGCCGAAGGCGCGGACGCGATAGCGGCGCAGCCAGCCGTTGTTGGGGGCCTCAAGCTTGCGCGACAGCTCGCCGTCATTGGTCAGCAGCAGCAGGCCTTCGGAGTTCAAATCCAGACGACCCACCGAAATCAGCCGCGGCAGTTCGCGCGGCAGGGCCTGGAACACCGTCGGGCGTTCCTTGGGGTCGTTGTGGGTGGTCATCAGCCCGGTGGGCTTGTGATAGCGGAACAGGCGGGTCGGCTCGCGCTCTGCCACCAGCTTGCCGTCGACGGTCAGGAAGTCGCCCGGAGCGATCTTCACGGCCGGGGTGGTCAGCACCTTGCCGTTGATGGCGACGCGTCCGGCCTCGATCAGCCGCTCGACTTCGCGGCGCGAGGCCACGCCCGCGCGGGCCAGGGCCTTGGCGACCCGTTCGCCGGCGGCGGGATCGTCGAGGTCGCCGTCCAGGCCGGGATCGTATAGGGGGTCGTGGGGCGTGCTGGTCATTCTCGTTCCTTCGAGGGGCTGGGCGCATCTCACGATGGGCTTTTCCGCAAATGCGCACCGATCCGCCTGACGATCAAGATCACGCCCGGGATCAAGCCCGGGATCAGGCGATGATGCGGCTGGCGCTGGACGAAGCCCGCGCGGCCGCCGCTCGGGGCGAGACGCCGGTGGGCGCGGTCATCCTCGATCCGAAGACGGGCGAGGTGCTGGGCGTGGCCGGCAACGGCCCGATCGCCGCCCACGACCCGACCGCCCACGCCGAGATCGCGGTGATGCGGCAGGTGGCGGCCAAGCTCGAGAACTATCGCCTGACCGACCTGACCCTGGTGGTGACGCTGGAACCCTGCGCCATGTGCGCCGGGGCGATCAGCCACGCGCGCATCGGCCGGGTGGTGTTCGGCGCCGAAGACCCCAAGGGCGGGGCGGTGGTCCACGGCCCGAAGTTCTTCGCCCAGCCGACCTGCCACTGGCGCCCCGAGGTGACGGGCGGGGTGATGGCGCAGGAAAGCGCGGACCTGCTGCGGGGGTTTTTCCGGGAGCGGCGGGGGAAGAAGGGGTAGAACGCAGATCCTCCCCCTTTGGGGGAGGTGGCCCGGAGGGTCGGAGGGGGTCCTCTCCGGTCTGTGCCGTTGAGGACCCCCTCAGTCCCTCTGCGACAGCTCCCCCAAAGGGGGAGCATCTATTGAGCGCCGCTCCTAGTTCAGCAACGCCGAGCCCAGCAGCACCTTGCCACCCGGCTTGCCCAGCACCTTGTCGCAGGTCTTCTGCAGTTCACGGCCCAGATATTCGACGTCCGGCGGGTCGCCGCGACGCATGCCGGCGGCGTAGGTCATCAGCACCTGGGCGAAGGCGGCGCGCAGGCGGGGCGTCGACTGCTGGGCCCGCTCCATCAGCTTGGGGTCCTTGGCCTCGATGCCGGCCTCCAGCGTCAGCACGCCCCGGCGGCCGTCGCGGCGCAGGGCCACGGCGGTCAGGGGCTGCAGCGCGAAGTAGGTGACCGGCGCGGCCTTCTCCTCCTTGGCGCCGTGACCGGCGAAGGCGGGGGCCGGCGCGATCGAGACGGCGCAGGCGAGAACGAGCGAAAGAGGGGCGAGAGCGCGGCGCATGGGGTATCGTTTAACGCGACGGGATTGACGTCCTCTTTACGCCTCCGCGCGACAAAGGAGCGTTAACCACGAATCGCACCCTCGCGGATCTTCGCGGCGGGCGTCTTGGGGAGGCTTAAGTGGGCCGTTTTTCTCCGAAATCCCTCGATCTCGACGGCAAGGTGATCCTGGTCACCGGCGGCACGGGCTCGTTCGGCCGCCGCTTCATCGAGACCGTCCTGAAGCTCTCCAAGCCGCGCAAGGTGATCGTCTACTCCCGCGACGAATTGAAGCAGAGCGACATGCAGCTGGAGCTGCGCGAGCAGTTCGACGAGGCCACCTACGCCAAGATGCGCTTCTTCCTGGGCGATGTGCGCGATCGCGAGCGCCTGACCCTGGCCCTGCGCGGGGTCGACATCGTCATCCACGCCGCCGCTCTGAAACAGGTGCCGGCCGCCGAGTATAATCCCTCGGAGTGCATCCACACCAACGTGCTGGGCGCCGAGAACGTGGTCTGGGCCAGCCTGACCAATCATGTGAAGCAGGTGGTCGCCCTGTCGACCGACAAGGCCTGCAACCCGATCAACCTCTATGGCGCGACCAAGCTGGCCTCGGACAAGACCTTCGTGGCCGCCAACAACCTGTCGGGCGACATCGGCACCCGTTTCGCTGTGGTCCGCTACGGTAACGTCGTAGGGTCTCGCGGCAGCGTCGTGCCGCTTTACAAGCGTCTGCTGGCCAACGGCGCGACCGAGCTGCCGATCACCGACGAGCGCATGACCCGCTTCTGGATCACCCTGAACGAGGGCGTCGATTTCGTGCTCTCGTCGCTGGACCTGATGCGCGGCGGCGAGATCTTCGTGCCGAAGATCCCGTCGATGACCATGCCGGACCTGGTCAAGGCGATGTCGCCAGACGCCGGGATCAAGGTCATCGGCATCCGTCCGGGCGAGAAGCTGCACGAGATGATGATCAGCGCAGATGACGCCCGCGCGACCATCGAGCTCGAGGATCGCTACGTGATCGAGCCGACCTTCGTCGAATATCCCCGCAAGCGCTTTGGGGCCGACGACGGCGCCAGGCCGGTCGCGGAAGGCTTCTGCTACAGCAGCGACAACAACGACGACTGGCTGTCGGCCCCCGGCCTGCTGGCCATGCTGGAGGAGAAGGCGGGCTGATGGCCCTTCCCTTTCTGCCCTACGGTCGCCAGACCATCGAGGACGACGACGTCGCCGCTGTGGCGGCCGCCCTGCGCGCCGACTTCCTGACCACGGGGCCGACCGTCGAGGCCTTCGAGACCGCCTTCAAGCAGAAGGTTGGCGCCGGCCACGCCATCGCCGTGGCCAACGGCACCGCCACTCTGCATCTCGCCATGATAGCGCTGGGCGTGGGCGAGGGCGATGTCTGCATCGCGCCGTCCGTCACCTTCTTGGCCACCGCCAACTGCGCCCGCTATGTCGGAGCCGAGGTGGTGTTCGCTGATGTCGACCCGGCCTCGGGCCTGATGACGCCCGATACGCTGGCCGATGCGCTGCAGCGAGCGGGCGATCGCCGCGTGAAGGCCGTGCTGCCCGTGCACTTGCGTGGCGACGTCTGCGACCTGCCGGCGCTGCGGGCCATGGCCAGCGCGGCCGGGGCGGTGCTGGTCGAGGACGCGCCGCATGCGTTGGGCTCGATCGGGACCTTCGACGGCGTCGCGCATCCGGTCGGCGACGGGGCCTATTCGGCCTTCGCCAGCTTCTCGTTCCACCCGGTCAAGACGCTCGCCACCGGCGAGGGCGGCATGCTGACAACCAACGACCCCGAACTGGCGGCGCGGGCCCGCAGCTTGCGCGGCCATGGCATGGTGCGGCCGCCGGGCTCGGACCCGTGGTGGTACGAGATGCCGGAGATCGGCTTCAACTACCGCATCCCCGACGTGCTGTGCGCCCTGGGGATCTCACAGCTGGCCAAGCTCGACCGCTTCGTGGCCCGCCGCCGCGTCCTGACCGCGCGCTATGTGGAGCGGCTGGCCGACTTCAAGGGCGTGAAGCTGGCCGACAGCCCGGCCTGGTCGAACCCGGCCCTGCACCTGCTGACCGTGCTGATCGACTTCGAGGCCCTGGGGGCCTCGCGCCGGACGGTGGTCGACGGGCTGAAGGCGCAAGGGGTCGGTACGCAGGTCCACTACATCCCGGTGCACCGCCAGCCCTATTACGTGAAGCGCTACGGCGTGCTCGACCTGCCCGGCGCCAATGCCTGGTACGACCGCTGCCTGACCCTGCCGCTCTATCCCACCATGGCCGACAGCGACGTCGACCGGGTGGTCGACGCTTTGGCCAAAGTGTTGGCGCGTTAGAAATCGCCTTTTCCGGATACCAATAGCTTGTCATCCCGGCCGCAGCGAAGCGGAGAGCCGGGACCCAGGGGCACCGCAGTGCTCCTGGGTCCCGGACAGCCTCTGCGAGGCTTCCGGGATGACAAGGCAGTTTAAGATCGACTTGGGTCGGAGCGGCTAAGCCAGCGCGCTGACCTGCGCGACCGGCTGGATGTCGGTGAACATCGCGACGTCCGCCAGCACCGCCGGCGCGCGGGGTCCGCCCATCGAGGCCTGCAAGGCTCCGGCGTCGCGGAACTTCAGATGCGCCATGGCGACGTAGGGCGCGGCCCCGCCGTCGCCGGCCGACAGGCCGTGGAACACCTGCACGTCGACCAGGCCGGTGTCGGCGAAGGCCTCCTTCACCAGCGGAATGTGGGTCGCGTCATAATAGGCCGCGTCGAAGCGCGCGCCTTCCGACGCCGGATAGAGAACGCTGAAGATGATCATGTCGCTTCCCCCTTCGGTCGCCCTGGCGGCGCCGTTGTAGAGAAGACTTAGGGACGCGCGCGGAAAAACGCTACGCCGCCGCCTTATGCTGGGTCAGGCTCTTGAGCAGGTCCATGGTCGCCGGCGAGGCGGCCAGTTCTTCCCGGGCTTCCGGGGCGCGGGCCAGCTTCAGGGCTTCCAGGCGGGCCTTGTCGGCCACCGGACCGGTGGGACCGGCCTCGCCCATGGCCAGCTTGACCAGCAAGGCCAGGCGATGGGACAGCGGCGCGGGCGCGCGGACCAGCATCGTCACCAGGCGGGCGTCGGCCTCGACCTGGGCGCCGAGTTCGCCCAGCTTGGCGCACAGCGGCTCGTAGTCTTCGCGAACCAGACCCGAGCGCGACACGGTGCGTTGCAGCAAGGCGAGCGACGCCAGTTTCGACACCGGCGAATCCGGACCCTGGCGCAATTCCTTCTCGAACCGCAGGGCGGTGATGTTGGCGCTGAGCCAGCGGGCGGCCTGGCGCTTGTTGACCGCGCCCATGACGTTCTCCGCCAGGCGGATCAGGATGGTGACCTCTTCGCGGGCCGAGCGGTCGCGACCCAGCAGGGCCTCGATGAACTCGCCGTTCAGCAGGGTCTTGGAGCGGGTGGTGAAGGCCGCCTGGATGTCTTCGGCCGGCAAGATGCGGCCGGCGGCGGCGGTCAGGCTCATGGCCAGGGCCCGCAGGAATTCGATTTCCTGTTCGGCGTCGTTCGGCTTCAGCCGGCGCACGCCGTTCAGTTCCTTGAGCACCCGCTTGGCGATCGAGGCGCGCACGGGCGCGAAATGGTCGCCGCTGAGCCATTCGGACAGGCGCTTGGCTGTGCCCGACAGCTCGGGCATGCAGGCGCGGACCTGGGCCTGCATGCGGATCAGGGCCTCGACCTGAGCGCCGCCCGTCAGACGGGTCATGGCCGCCAGGGTCGAGCCGAGGTCGTCGCTGGTGCCCAGCAGGTCGGCCATGCCGGCGCGCGAGCCGATGATCTCGGCCAGCGGCTGTTCGATGGCGTGCAGGGCCACGGCGCGGGGCCCGGGTTCGGTCGGAGCCGCATCGGCCAGGTCCAGCAGGCGGGCGATCTTGTCGGACCAGCTGACGCCGGGCGCGATCGAGGCGGCGACGCCGGCCCCCAGCAGGAAGGCGCGATCGGGATCGGTGGCCAGGCGCGTGGCGGCCTTGGAGAAGCCCTCCTTGTCCAGGTCGGGCAACTGGCCCTTCTTGAACGCCTTCATCAGGTTGGCGACCGAGCGCTCGACCAGCGACTGGAAGGTGCGGATCAGTTCGTGGACCGAAACGCCGCGGGCTTCCGCCTCGGGAATGGCGATCTTCTGCAGGGCGTGCTGCAGGTCGGTGCCGGAGGCTTCCAGCTTCTCGACCAGGTCAGGACGGTGCAGCAGCTCGAACGGCGTGGCGTTGTGACGCGCCAGCCAGCCGTCCAGCAGGCGGCCGATACGGTCGCGCGCGTGAGCGGTGTAGAGGTCCGCCGGCTGCACGCACAGCGGATCCAGATCCTCGACTTCCTTCTTCGGCTTGCCGCCGTCGACCATGCCCTTGGTGAAGATGGCGATGGATTTGTACTCGCCGGTCGAGGCGTCGAGGGTTTCCTTGCTGACGCGAACGGCCACGGCGCGGCCGGCGTTGAGGCATTCTTCGGCGTTGGCCAGGGCGGTCGCGCGGACTTCGGTGGCCATGTCGAGTGTCCACTGCGCGCCGACCTTTCGGCGCACAAACAGCTCGTAATGGACTTGATCACTCATGGGCTATCCGCTCCCCGAGCGTTGGTTATGGGATACAACACCTTAAAGCGAGGTTGAGGCGTGTATCGAATGCTGGCGCTTTGCGGACCTTGCAGCCGCATTGCCGCCACGCTGGAGCCGCAAAGGTCGGCGAAAGCTCCGGAAAGCTTTACCGCTCAGCGCGTTGATGACTGGGCGGGCGGTCGATAGGATCGCAACGAACGAAGGTGAAGGATCAGACGGGCTCCATGGCCGCTATCACGCTCATTGACGACGACGAGAACATCGTCGCTTCCGTCTCGCTGGCCCTCGAAAGCCACGGCCACACGGTCAAGGCCTATTACGACGGCGCCTCGGGCCTCGAGGCGGTCGAGAACCAGACCCCCGATCTCGTCATTCTCGACGTGAAGATGCCACGCATGGACGGCATGGAGGTGCTGCGCCGCCTGCGTCAGACCTCCGAGATCCCGGTGATCATGCTGACCTCGAAAGACGACGAGATCGACGAGATCCTCGGCTTCAACCTCGGCGCCGACGACTATATGCACAAGCCGTTCAGCCAGCGTCTGCTGCTGGAGCGGGTCAAGGCCGTGCTGCGCCGCGCCCGTCCGGAAGAGGACGAGCCGGCCTCGGCCGGTCCCGCCGGCGCCGCCAATTCCAAGGTGATGAAGCGTGGCAAGCTGACCCTGGACGCGGCCCGCCACGACAGCCTGTGGGATGGTCGCCCCGTGCGGCTGACCGTCACCGAGTTCCTGCTGCTGCAGTCGCTGGCCCAGCGCCCCGGCTTCGTGAAGAGCCGCGACAACCTGATGGACGCCGCCTACGACGATCAGGTCTATGTCGACGACCGCACGATCGACAGCCACATCAAGCGGATGCGCAAGAAGTTCCGTCAGGTCGATCCCGAGTTCGATTCCATCGAAACCCTGTATGGCGTCGGTTATCGCTATCGCGAGGCCTGAGGGCGCGGTCGAGACCGGCGCGCCCAGGCGTCGCTGGTCCTGGCCGCGCGCCTCCCGCCTGGGCCGGCTGATCATCGGGCTCAACGTACTGGCGCTGGCGATTCTGGTGATCGGCGCGCTGGTGCTCAACGAGCTGCGCAGCGGCCTGGTCAATGCGCGGATCGACGGCCTGACCACCCAGGGCGAACTGATCGCCCGCGTCATCGATCAGCTGGCGACGGTGGGGGAGCCCGAGCCGGCGCTCGACGCGCCGACCGCCAGCACGATTTTCCAGCTGCTGTTCATCCCGCGCTCGCAGCGGGCCCGGCTGTTCGACGCCCAAGGCCATGTGCTGGCCGACAGCTTTGTGGTCGCCGATCGCGTGGAGTGGAAGGTGTTGCCGCCGGCCCGCAAACCGGGCCAGAGCGACGAGTCCGCCCATGTCGACCCGAAGGCCGAGGCCAAGGCCGAACGCGCCCGTCAGGCCCTGGCCGACGAGATCGCCCTGGCCCAGCGCGGCAAGCCCGTGTCGGGGCGGCGCATTTCCGAGAACGGCGAGCGGGTGGTGTCGGTCTCCATCCCGATCCAGCACGTGCGGGCGGTCCTGGGCGTGTTGACCCTTGAAGCCAACGACGTCGACGAGATCATCGCCGCCGAGCGCTTCGCCCTGCTGCCCTTCATCCTGGTGGCGATCACCGCCACCCTGATCTCCAGCATCCTGCTGCACCGGTTGATCGCCGAGCCGGTCATGCGCCTGTCGCGGGCCGCCGACCGCGTGCGACTGGAAGGCGCGCGCGCCATCTCCCTGCCCGACATCGCCAGGCGCCAGGACGAGATCGGCGACCTTTCCCGCGCCTTGGAGGAGATGACCCACTCGCTGTCGGAGCGGATGGACGGCATCGAGCGGTTCGCCGCCGACGTGGCCCACGAGATCAAGAACCCGCTGACCTCGATCCGCTCGGCGATCGAGACCCTGGATCTGGTCACCGATCCGGTCGCCCGGGCCCGGCTGCTGGCGATCCTGCAGAACGACGTCAACCGCCTGGATCGTCTGGTCACCGACATCTCCAACGCCTCGCGACTAGACGCCGAGCTGTCGCGCGAGGCGCCTCGCGCGCTGGACCTGGCCAAGCTGCTGGCCGAGGTCGCCAGTCTCTACGAGGCCCAGCTACGCCCCGGCGACGCGCCCGGCAGCGTCAGGGTCTCGGTCTCGACCGGTGACGCCCAGGGACCCGCCCGGCTGATGGCGCGCGAGACGCCGATCGGCCAGGTGTTCCGCAACCTGATCGACAACGCCCGCTCGTTCAGCCCCGCCGACGGCGAGGTGCGAGTGTCCCTGACCCGGGCGCGCGGCCGGCTGGTCTCGACCATCGACGACGACGGGCCCGGCATTCCGCCCGAGAACATCGAGACCATCTTCGAGCGCTTCTACACCTCGCGCCCGAAGGGCCGGGCGTTCGGCGGCAATTCGGGGCTGGGCCTGTCCATCGCTCGCCAGATCGTCGAGGCCCATGGGGGCGAGCTGAAGGCCGAGAATCGCCTGGACACCTCCGGTCACGTCATCGGCGCCCGCTTCACCGTCGACCTGCCGGAAACCAGGGAATGATCCGCCACGCCGGCCTTGTCGCGCGTCGCGTCGGCGGCGCGTGGCGCGGAGCCCTGATCGAAGGTGCGTCGGGCGTCGGCAAGAGTGACCTCGCGCTGCGGGCGATCGAATCAGGCTTCGCCCTGGTCGCCGACGACCGCGTCTCCGTCTTCGTTTCCGGAGGGCGCCTGTACGGTGTCGCCCCGCCGCCGCTGGCCGGTCTGCTTGAGATTCGCGGTCTCGGTGTGGTTCCCCAGCCAGCTCGTTCGACCTGCGAAGTGTCGGTGCTGGTGCGCTGCGTCGACGCGCCTTCGGGCGTGGAACGCCTGCCGGAGCGGCGTTTCGAGACGATTCTGGGCGTCGACGTTCCCGTTTTCGACCTGTGGCCCCGGGAACCCGCCGCGCCCGCGAAAATCAGACGCATGCTGGAGCATCTTGGAGTCGCTCTCTAACGAGCGTATCAAGTGCGCCCGCGCGGCTTCTCCCGGCCGCCACGGGTTATGGGGATCCCGTTTGAGAAATCAGGCATGATCGGGCTCGTGATCGTTACGCACGGGCGTCTGGCGGAGGAGTTCGTCTCCGCCATGGAACATGTGGTCGGACCGCAGACCGCCGTGAAGGCGATCTGCATTGGTCCGGAAGACGACATGGAACGCCGCCGGTCCGACATTTTGAAGGCCTGCGCCACCGTGGACAGCGGCGGCGGGGTCATCCTGCTGACCGACATGTTCGGCGGCACGCCCAGCAACCTCGCCATTTCGGTGATGGAGCAGACGCGCGCCGAGGTCATCGCCGGGTTGAACCTGCCGATGCTGATCAAGCTGGCCAGCGTGCGCCAGCGCGAGGACCTGCAGTCCTGTGTCGCCCACGCCCAGGAGGCTGGACGGAAATATATCTCCGTGGCCTCCTACGTGCTCGCGGGAGAAAAATGAGTCGCATGGCGGCGAGAACGGTCGAGATCGTCAACGAACGGGGCTTGCACGCCCGGGCCTCGGCCAAGTTCGTGAAGATGGCGGCAGGGTTCGACGCCGAGGTCACCGTGAGCCGCGACGGCTCCTGCGTTGACGCGCGCTCGATCATGGGCCTGATGATGCTGGCCGCCGGCATCGGCTCCACCATCGACATCGCGGCGGACGGCCCCGAGGCGGAAGCCGCCGTCGATGCGCTCAGCGAACTGGTGGCAAACCGGTTCGACGAGGAGCGGTAGTTCCTCGCCCAGCGTGTTCCCCGTCCTTCGACAGGCTCAGGATGAGGAACACTCTGAACGTCTTGCGGTCGAAAACCTCATCCTGAGCTTGTCGAAGGACGAGGTTTTCGCATCCTGATGCGGCCGCATCCCCAGTCAAACCGGAGATGCGGCGCTTTCCATCAGTACGGACGAGCGGTCGGCGAGACGATCGGGCCATCGGTGCGGCGCAGTTCATCGTCAGTGATCGCCACATCGTCGGTCGGCGAGAAGGCGCGTTGTTCGCCATACAGCGTGCGCTCGCGACCGATCTGCTCGGTGCTGTAAGGCGTGGCGGCCGGGTCGAAGCCGGTCCAGCCGGTTTCGCGATAGGCGCCGCCGCGGCTCAGGGCGTCCACCCCGCGCCGGTCGTTCAGGATCGTTTCGACCAGGGTGATCTCGTCGCCGCTGGCCTTGACGCTGACCAGGGTGCCGCCGCGGCGTACGCCCTCAGCATAGACATTGGCCTCTTCATCGCTGTGACCGGCTTCCTTCAGCGCGCCCAGCAGGCCGCCCGTGGCGCCGCCCGCGATCGCGCCGGCCACCGCGCCGACGGCCGTGGCCGCCAGCCAACCGGCGGCGACCACCGGACCCAGGCCCGGGATGGCCAGCATGCCGAGGCCCGCCAGCAGACCAGCGCCGCCGCCGATCACGCCGCCCGTGGCCGCGCCCTTGCCGGCGCCGTCGGCGACGTCGTTCTCGCCGTCGCCATTGCGGTCGCCCAGCGGACCCGTATTGGCCGCGCCGCCGGCGTGCTTGTGGCCTTCATGCCAGTTGTCGGCATTGTTGGAGACGATGCTGATCTTGTCGTGGTCGATGCCGCGCGCTTCCAGGTCGGAGACGGCGTCGAGGGCTTGGGTGTGGCTGTCGAACAGCCGGGTGATCGTCTTGCTCATGGCGTGTTTCCCGAGATTTTTATGATGTGAGAGGACGTCGGAGACCTAGAGCGCGGTGATCGCGCCCTTGTAGTCGATCGAGACGCTGACCTTCTTGCCGTCCTTGGTGGCGTTGCCCTGCCAGACGCCGTTGGCGTTCTGGTTCAGCGGGCCCAGCTCGGTGTAGCCGGCCTTTTCGATGGCTTCGCGGGCCTGGTCGGCGGTGTAGGAGCTGGCGCCCGGCGTCGGGCCGCTTTCACCGGTGGTCGGCGCGGTGTCGACCGCGACATTGGCCGGCGCCTCGGCGGTCGAAACGGCCGGGCCTTCGACCTTTTCGTGGTCGGCGTTCTTCTGGCCGCAGGCAGCCATCAGCATCGCGGCGAGCGCGACGCCCATCATTGGTTTCAACATGTGGTGGATCTCCCAGAGGTCCGGAATGAAGCCTCTGGGAGAGGGAAGGTTCCGGCGCCGCGCGGTCCTTTTTACAGAGCCAAGCTGCGCCGTAAGCCCGCTATTTCAACGGCTTGCCGTCGGCGTCGACGACCTTCAGATCCAGCCCCAGGCCTTTCAGCTTCGGCTCGATCACGGCGCGGTCGCCGACGATGAGCCAGATCATCTCGCCGGGCTTCACCGCCTTCTTGGCGGCCGCCGTGGCCGTGTCTGTGGTCACCGCGCGCACCTGGCCCGGATAGGCGTCGAAATAGCCGTCCGGCAGGTTGTAGTTGACCAGT
Organism: Caulobacter sp. GW821-FHT10F06; assembly: GCF_058809215.1. NCBI lineage: Bacteria > Pseudomonadati > Pseudomonadota > Alphaproteobacteria > Caulobacterales > Caulobacteraceae > Caulobacter > Caulobacter sp. GW821-FHT10F06. The sequence continues at coordinate 45,994 of NZ_JBXASK010000009.1, forward strand.
TCGGTGATCGAGCCGCTGACGGCCCCCGAGGTTTCCCATGCGCCCGGCATCGACAGGATCAGGCCGTTCTGGGTCTTGGCCAGTTCGGCGGCGGTCACCGGCTTGTCGCCAATGACGCCGGTCAGCTCCTTGCGGGCTTCGGTGAAGGACTCGGCGGTCTTGTCGGTCTGCACCGGGGCGTAGGCCACGAACAGGCGCGTGCCGCGGCCAGCCCGGACATAGCTGCCCGCGCCGTACGACCAGTGCTTGTCCTCGCGCAGGTTCATGTTCAGGCGCGAGACGAAGTCGCCGCCCAGCAGGGCGTTGACGGTGTCGATCGCCGCCTCGTCCTTGGGATCGCGCGGGGCCAGCAGGTTGCCGGCCATGATCATCGACTGCTGGGCGCCGGGCTTGTCGATCAGATAGACCGCGCCCTTTGTCGCCGGGGCGTCGACCGGCGCCTTGGTCTTGGACGGCGCGCCCGACCAGCCGCCCAGCTGGGCCTCCAGCTTTGGCACGATCTCTTCGAGGGTGGTGTCGCCAACCACGACCAGGGTCGCGCCCTTGGGCTGCAGCCAGGTCTTCTGGAAGCGGACCAGGTCATCGCGGGTGATCGAGGCCAGCGAGGCTTCCGTGGTCAGCTGGCCGTAGGGCGAGCCCTCGCCATAGGCCAGGGCCGGCAGCAGGCGCGAGGCCATGGCGTTGGGGTTCTGCTTCTGCTGCTGCACGGCGGCGATCCGCTGGCGCTTCTGGCGCTCCAGGTCCTCGGGCTTGAAGGCCGGATTGCGCAGCACGTCGGCATAGATCGCCAGGGCCGGGTCGACCGTGGTGGTCAGGGCGTTCAGCGACAGGTTGGAATAGTCCAGCGCCCCGCCGCCGCCGATCCCGGCGCCCAGCTGGGCCAGTTCGCGGCTGATGGTCAGGCCGTCGCGGTTGGCGGTGCCTTCGGTCAGCATGGCCATGGTCAGGCCCATCAGCCCGGCCTTGTCGCCGGCCTCGGCCGCCGCGCCGGCGTCGAACAGCAGGTTGAACTGCACCATCGGCGTCTCGTGGCGCTCGGCCAGGATCACCTTGACGCCGTTCGACAGGGTGGCGCGCTTGAGCGGCACGAAGGCCGGGGCCTTGGTCTCGCCGACGCTCGGCATGGTCTTGCGATCCGCGCCTGTCGTCGCCGCGGTGTAGTTGGGGAAGGGCGATACGGTCAGGGTGAACGACCCGTCGCTCAGCCACTTGCGGCCGGCCGCCAGCAGGTCGCCGGCCTTGGCGTTGCGCACGCGATCCAGCTTGGCCTTGTAGGCGTCTGGATCGCCCAGGAAGACCTGGTTCTGCGCCAGGATGTCGGACTTGCCGCCGAAGCCGCCGATCCGCTCGGCGCCGCGCACGAAGCCGGCCAGGTTGCCGGTGCGGACCTTGGCCACTTCCTCGGGCGTGGGCCCGTCCTTCAGCAGGCGCTGGAACTCTTCCTCGAAGGCCGCCTCGACCTTAGCCGCGTCGCCGCCCGGCTTGACGGTGAGGGTGACCATGAACTGGCTGCCCAGCTCGCTGGGCGAGACCGAGGCGCCGACCGTGGTCGCGGTCTGGTCGGTGTAGACCAGGCGCTTGTAGAACCGCGAGGTCTTGTCGGAGACCATCACGTCGCTGAGCAGGTCCAGATAGTCGAGCTCGGCGTCGCCGAAGGCCGGCACGTTCCAGACCTTGTAAATGCGGGTCTGGGGCACGCGGTCCTGCATCTCGGCGCGCTGTTCGCCGTTGCGCTTGGCGACCCAGACCTTCTGGCGGGTGAGGGGCGGGCCCGAGGGGATGTCGCCGAAATACTTCTCGACCTTGGCCTTGGCTTCGGCCGGGGTGATGTCGCCGGCCAGCACCAGGGTGGCGTTGGCGGGGCCGTAATAGGTCTTGAACCAGGTCTTCACGTCGTCCAGCGAGGCGGCGTCGAGGTCCTCCATCGAGCCGATGACGGTGTGGCCATAGGGATGGTCACGGTCGTAGGTGCTTTCGGTGATGACGTCCCAGACCTGGCCGTAGGGCTGGTTCTGGCCCTGGCGCTTCTCGTTCTGGACGACGCCGCGCTGCTCATCGAGCTTGGCCTTGTCGATCGCGCCGACCAGGTGGCCCATGCGGTCGCTTTCCAGCCACAGCACCTGGTCCAGCGCGGCGGTCGGGACGTTCTGGAAATAGTTGGTGCGGTCCTCGTTGGTGGTGCCATTCATGTCGGTGGCGCCCAGCTTCTCCAGCGCCTTGAACCAGTCGTCGTTGAAGTTCTCCGAGCCGTTGAACATCAGGTGTTCGAACAGGTGGGCGAAGCCGGTCTTGCCGACGGGCTCGTTCTTGGAGCCGACGTGGTACCAGATGTTCACCGCGACGATCGGGGCCTTGTGATCCTCGTGCACGATCACCGTCAGGCCGTTGGACAGCTTGAAGGTGGTGTGCGGGATCTCGACCGCCGGCAGCTGCGCCAGCTGTCCCGTGACCTTGGCCTTGGGCTGGGCGAGGACAAGCGTCGGCGACGCGATCAGCAGAGCCGCGACGGCGGCGGAAGCGAACAACTTCATGGAAAGCCCCGATAGGACCGCGCCAGACTGCGCGGAGACCTAGACCATAGGTTGTGACCTGTGGCGGGCAAGAGCGACCGTCATGGGCCGCATTAAATTTCCGTCAGAATCGCGCCTATTCGGCGGCGATCGTCTCGGCGTTGGCCTGGCGCGACCCCATGGGGCGCAGGTCCAGGTCGTGCAACAGCCTCGAGTCGGCGTCCATGTCCGGCAGAGGCGTGGTCAGCAGCTTGCCGCCGACGAAGATCGAATTGGCGCCGGCCAGGAAGCAAAGGGCCTGCAGCTCGCGGCTCATCTCGTCGCGGCCAGCCGACAGGCGAACCATCGACTTGGGACAGACGATGCGGGCCACGGCGATGGTGCGCACGAACTCGATGGAGTCGATGGCCTTGTCGCCGTCCTTCAGGATCTTGTCGCCCAGCGGCGTGCCGCTGACGGGCACCAAGCCGTTGATCGGCAGGCTGTCGGGGTGAGACGGCAGGGTGGCCAGCTGGCGCAGCAGGCTGGCGCGGTCGCGACGGGTCTCGCCCATGCCGACGATGCCGCCGCAGCAGGTGCTCATGCCCGCGTCGCGCACATAGGCCAGGGTGTCGAGGCGCTCCTGGTAGGTGCGGGTCGTGACCACGTCGCCGTAGTATTCCGGGCCGGTGTCGAGGTTGTGGTTGTAGTAGTCGAGGCCGGCGTCCTTCAGCGACTTGGCCTGCTCAGGCGTCAGCATGCCCAGGGTGGCGCAGGTCTCCAGGCCCAGGGCCTTCACGCCGCCGATCATGGCCGCCAGCTTGGGCAGGTCGCGGTCTTTCAGTTCGCGCCAGGCCGCGCCCATGCAGAAGCGCTGGGCGCCGCCGTCGCGGGCCTCGCGGGCCTTGGCGATGACGACGTCGGCGTCCATCAGCTTCTCGGCCTTCAGGCCGGTCTTGAAGTGGGCGCTTTGGCTGCAATAGCCGCAGTTTTCCGCGCAGCCGCCGGTCTTGACCGACAACAGCTGCGACAGCTGCAGCTCCGAGGGATCGAACCAGGCCCGGTGCACGTTGGCGGCCTGGAACACCAGTTCCATGAACGGCAGGTCGAACAGGGCCTCGACCTGAGCCAGGGTCCAATCGTGGCGGGGCGCTGCGGCGTTGATCTGAGTCATGGCGCGAACGTTTGAACCGGAGGATGGTGCTTGGCAAGTCAAGGCTCAGGCTTCATAGGCGTCGGAGCCTATCGGCGCGCGGACGGGATCATGGATCACGAGATCGAACTGAAGTTCCTGATCGCGCCCCAGTCGGCCGCCGACATCCTGGCCCGTCTCGACGGGCGCGAAGCGGTCAAGCAACTCGACGCCACCTATTTCGACACCGCCGACCACGCCCTGCGCAAGGCGGGTTTCGGCCTGCGGGTGCGCGACGGCGAAGGCGGCCGCAAACAGACCCTGAAGTCGGCCTCGTCGGGCGGCGTCTTCGCGCGTGGCGAATGGGAGAGCCCCGTCGCGGGGCCCGAGCCCGATCGCGAACTTCTGGCTCGGACCCCCGCCCACAAGGTCATCAACGGCGACGCCCTGACCCCGGTCTTCGCCACCAATGTCCGGCGCGTGACCCGGATGATCGAGCGCGACGGCGCCACCATCGAGGCGGCCTTGGACCAGGGCGAACTGCTGGCCGGCGAAGACCGGGCCGGCGTCTGCGAGCTCGAACTCGAACTGAAGGCCGGCGCGCCGCGCGTGCTGTTCGACCTGGCCCGCGACCTGGCCATGCACGCGCCCCTGCGTCTGTCGTTGGTCAGCAAGGCCGAGCGCGGCTACGCCCTGGCCCTGGGCGACGCCGACGCGCCCCGCGCCGATCCGCCCCTGGATCCCGAGGCGACCACCGAGCAGGCTTTCCAGGCCCTGGGCCGGGCGGCGTTGGATCGCCTCTGCGCCGCCGCCGAGGCTCTGCGGACCCATCCGGGACCCGAGAAGGTCCACAAGCTGCGCGTCGCGGCCCGACGTTTCCGCGCCCTGTTGTCGCTGTTCAAGCCGCTGGCCAGGGATCCCGCCGCCGTTCACGTCAAGGCCGAGCTGAAGTGGATCGCCGACGCACTGAGCCAGGCGCGCGAACTGGACGTCTTCGTCGCAGAGGTCTGGCGGCCCGCCATCGAGAACCAGACCCAGCCGGCGGCGGAAGACGAGGCGCGCGCCCTGACCATCTTCGGCAAGGCGCTGCTGGCGGCCCAGGCCTCGGCCTATGGCTGGGCCGGCAAGGCGGTCGATTCCGCGCGCTGCCGCGCCCTGACCCTCGAGGCCGCCGCATGGCTGGAGGCGGGCGCCTGGTCGACGGACAAGGGGCTGGAGAAGATCCGCCGCCGCCCCGTCGCCGATTTCGCCATCGAAGCGCTCGAAAAGCGACGCCGCAAGATTCGCAAGGACGGCAGGGATCTGGCCGCGCTCACGCCCGAGGCGCGCCATCACCTGCGCATTCGTGGAAAGATGCTGCGGTACGCCGCCGAGGATCTGGCGTCGTTGTTTCCCCGGCGCCCCAAACGCGCCGACCGCTTCATCACAGCCACGAAGAACCTGCAGGACAGCTTGGGCGCGCTGAACGACCTGGCCGTGCGCGAAGCCCTGGCGCGTGGCGTCGCTGTGACCAGCGGCGAGCCTGAAGCCGCCTTCGCCGCTGGCCGCCTTACGGCCGGCGGGGCCGAGCGCGAGGCCGAGCTGCTGGAAGGGGCCAAGACGGCCCACGCCGCTTTCGTCGAGGCCAAGCGCTTCTGGTAGGCTGAGCGTCACATAAAGATATCTTTATGCGTTAATTGCCCGGAAGGGTCAGGCGCGATATAAGCGGCTCCAAGACATTCACCGACCGCAGGAGCCGACCGTGGCCGACTACATCGTCAAGGACATCTCGCTCGCCGATTACGGCCGCAAGGAACTCGCCATCGCCGAGACCGAAATGCCAGGCCTGATGGCCACCCGCGCCGAATACGGCCCGGCCCAGGTCCTGAAGGGCGCCCGCATCGCCGGCAGCCTGCACATGACCATCCAGACCGGCGTTCTCATCGAGACCCTCACCGCCCTGGGCGCTGAAGTCCGCTGGGCGTCGTGCAACATCTTCTCGACCCAGGATCACGCCGCGGCCGCCATCGCCGCCTCGGGCGTGCCGGTGTTCGCCTTCAAGGGCGAGAACCTGGTCGAGTACTGGGAATATGCCCACAAGATCTTCGAGTGGCACGACGGCGGCTATCCGAACCTGATCCTCGACGACGGCGGCGACGCCACCCTGCTCTGCGTGCTGGGCCCCAAGGCCGAGAAGGATCCCTCGATCCTCAACAACCCGCAGAACGAAGAGGAAGAAGCCCTCTACGCCGTGATGAAGAAGTACCTGGCCGAGAAGCCGGGCTTCTACACCGCCATCCGCGACGCCATCGGCGGCGTGTCGGAAGAAACCACCACGGGCGTGCACCGCCTGTATCAGATGGCCGCCAAGGGCGACCTGCCGTTCCCGGCCATCAACGTCAATGACAGCGTCACCAAGAGCAAGTTCGACAACCTGTACGGCTGCCGGGAATCGCTGGTCGACGCCATCCGTCGCGGCACCGACGTCATGCTGTCGGGCAAGGTCGCGGTGGTCTGCGGCTACGGCGACGTGGGCAAGGGCTCGGCCGCCTCGCTGCGCCAAGGCGGCGCCCGCGTGATCGTCACCGAAATCGACCCGATCTGCGCCCTGCAGGCGGCGATGGAAGGCTATGAAGTCCAGACCCTGCAGGACGTCGCTTCCAAGGCCGACATCTTCGTCACGGCGACCGGCAACAAGGACGTCATCACCGTCGAAGACATGCGGCAGATGAAGAACAACGCCATCGTCTGCAACATCGGCCACTTCGACTCGGAAATTCAGATCGCCGGCCTGCGCAACTTCAAGTGGGACGAGATCAAGCCGCAGGTCCACCACGTGGAATTCCCGGACGGCAAGAAGCTGATCGTGCTGTCGGAAGGCCGCCTGGTGAACCTGGGCAACGCGACGGGTCACCCCTCGTTCGTGATGTCGGCCTCGTTCACCAACCAGACCCTGGCCCAGATCGAACTGTGGACCAACAAGGCCGCCTACCAGAACCAAGTCTACACCCTGCCCAAGCACCTCGACGAAAAGGTCGCCTTCCTCCACCTGGAGAAGCTGGGCGCCAAGCTGTCGACGCTGCGCAAGGACCAGGCCGACTATATCGGTGTCCCCGAAAAGGGCCCGTTCAAGCCGGACCACTACCGCTACTAGGCTTCGGATCTTCCGAGATCGGACAGAGGGCCCGTCGCGCAAGCGACGGGCCTTTTTCGTTTGCCGCGAAGCCGCCGGAAAACATCGGTCACTTAGTCTGTCACATTTGGCTGACGCCCTGTTCAAGTTCGCGAACGTCCGCTAATCGCTTTGCCATGCCTTTAGCCCTGATCATCTCCAGCCACGTCGCCGGCAGCCAGGTCGGCGCGTCCGCCCAGGCCCAGGCCTTCGTGCAATTCCGGATCGACTCCATGGTCGTGCCGACGGTGCTCTATGGCCGCCATCCCGGCTGGGGCATTCCCGGTGGGGCGCCCGTGCCGATCGAGGTGCTGGAAGGCATGATGGACGGCATCGAGGCCAACGGCCTGCTGGGTCTCGTCGATCTGGTGATCACCGGCTATTTCGCCAACGCCGCCCAGGTGCGCGCGGCCGCCCGGGCCATCGACGCCGTGCGCGAGGCGCCGCGCGAAGGCGCCGCCACCCGCAAGCCGCACGTCGTCGTTGATCCCACCATGGGCGACGCCGGCAAGGGGCTCTACGTGGCCCAGGAAGTGGCCGACGCCATCGTCGCCGACCTGATCCCGCGCGCCGACGTGGTGGCCTGCAACGCCTGGGAGCTGCAGAAGCTGACCGGCGCCGACGCCCGCGATCCGCAATCGGCCATGCGCGCCGCGCGCCTGCTGAACAAGACGACCCTGGTTTCCTCCGTCCACCGAGGCGCCGAGATCGGCGTGGTCCTGGCCGACCGCAAGGAGGCCTGGCTGGCCGCCCACGCCAAGGTCGAGCGCTCGCCCAACGGCACCGGCGACCTGCTGACCGCCCTTTACGCGGCCTCGATCCTGGAAGGCCAGACCCTGTCCTACGGCCTGGCGCGCGCCGTCGGCGGGGTGGCCGAGACGGTGACGGCGGCCAACATCTGGAACGCGCCGGAGCTGCCGATCGTGGCCATGGGCGCGCGGATCAAGCAGACCTCGCCGACCGTCCGCATCGAGCGGTTGGCTTAAGGGGAACCCGAAAACCTCGTCCTTCGACAGGCTCAGGATGAGGTTTTCGACTGAACGGCTTTTGCATTCGACCTCACCCTGAGCCTGTCGAAGGGCGAGGTTCGCGTCGCCTGCCGGGATGACAACTGGAACGGCCCTGCGTTAGACCCTTGCCCATGACCGACATCACCGGCTTCTGCCCCGATCGCTTCTCCGCCGTGCGCGAGGCCTTCACCGCCAATTTCCAAGACGGTGGCGAGCTGGGCGCCCGCTTCGCGCTCGCAATCGACGGCGAGATCGTTGTCGACCTGATGGGCGGGTTCGCCGACCGCAAACGCGAGGTTCCGTTCGGTCCCGACACCCTGACGGCCCTGTTCTCGACCACCAAGGCCATCGCGGCCCTGATGGTCGCCCGCCTCGTCGACGAGGGCCGCCTGGCCTATGATCAGCCCGTCGCCGACGTCTGGCCGGAGTTCGCCCAGAACGGCAAGGGCGAGGTCACGGTCGAGCAGGCCCTGTCGCACCAGGCGGGGCTGTCGGGCTTTCCCGACGAGACCGATCCGGCGATCTGGTTCGACTGGGACGCCACCTGCGCCAAGCTGGCGGCCATGGCGCCGCTGTTCCCGATCGGCTCGGCCAGCGGCTATCACCCGGTGACCTTCGGCTATCTGGCCGGCGAGATCTTCCGCCGGGTCGACGGCCGCACGCTGGGGACCGCTTTGCGCCAGGACATCTGCGCGCCGCTGGGCCTGGATCTGTGGATCGGGCTGCCCGACAGCGAGCACGACCGGGTGTCGGAGCTGATGCGCCCGACCGCCCTGCCCAAGTTCGGCGAGATCAACGTCGCCGTTCAGGCCGCCTTCCTGAAGCCTTGGTCGTCGCCCGGCGGCAAGGGCGCGGCCGAGTGGCGGCGCGTGGAGATTCCCTCGGCCAACGGCCACGCCACCGCTCCGGCCCTGGCCCGGCTGATGGGCGCTCTGGCCAGCGGCGGAACGCTGGACGGCCGCTCGATCATCACCCCGGCCGGGATCAAGGCGGCGACCGCCGAGCGCATCGTGGGCCAGGACCTGGTGTTGCCCTACGTGATCAGCTGGGGCGCGGGTTTCATGCGCAACACGCCCAACCTGTTCTACGGCCCCACGGCCGAGGCGTTCGGACATTCCGGCTGGGGCGGCTCTTGCGCCTTCGCCGATCCGACCAAGGGCCTGTCGGGGTCGTATGTGATGAACAGGCAGGGCAACGCCCTGATCGGCGACCCGCGCGCGGTGAGGCTGATCGAGGCGGCTTACGCGAGCCTGTAGGGCAAGCGCCGAACGCCCCCTCCGTCACGATGCGTATTCGCATCGCGCCACCTCCCCCGTTTCACAGGGGAGGAGGGTGCATCTTCTCCTCACCCGTAGCGAAGCGTACGGGGGAGGTGGCGCGGCGCCGATAGGCGACGTGACGGAGGGGGCGTCCCGACCTAGGCCGCCACCACCCGCGCCCGCTTCCACGCCCCGTAGGCGAACACCGCCACCCCGGCCCAGATGAACACGAACGACAGCGCCCGCATCGGGGTGAAGGCTTCGCCCAGCACCACGCCGATCAGGAACTGGATGGTCGGGGCGATGAACTGCAGGAAGCCCATGGCGCTGAGCGGCATGCGGCGCGCCGACCAGGCGAAGAGGGCCAGGGGCACGACCGTGGCCGGGCCGGCGATCAGCAGCAGGGTGGTGACGCCCGCGCCGGTCCCGAATTGTCCGGCGCCCGTCGACTGCAGGTGCAGCACGTAGAGCAGGCCCGGAGCCGCCAGATAGGCGCATTCGATGAACAGGCCCGTCTGGGCGTCGGCCTTCACCTGTTTGCGCAGGATGGCGTAGGCGCAGAAGCTGAGCGCCACGCCCAGAGAGATCACCGGCAGGTGGCCCAGGGCCGCCGTCTGGATCGCCACCCCGATCGCCGCCAGGCCGATGGCGATGGCGCCCTCGCGGCTGATCCGCTCGCGGAACAGCAAGGCCCCGGCCGCCATGTTCATCAGCGGGTTGATGTAGTAGCCGAGCGAGGTTTCGATCACGTGGCCGGCGTTGACCGCGAACACGTAGATCGACCAGTTGGTGAAGATCGCCGCCGTCGAGAAGGCCAGCATCATCAGAGTCCTGGGCTGGCGCAGCACGGCGGCCACCTGCGGTCCCTGCTTGGCCAGCAGCACGGCCATGAACGCCCATGGCGCGGCCCACAGGGTGCGGTGGGCGATCATCTCCCACGAGCCGACGCCCAGCACCGACAGCAGGTGGAAATAGAGCGGCAGGAAGCCCCACAGCAGGTAGCAGCCCACCCCTGCGATCAGCGCGGTCCGGGCTTCGTCCGGGCTCTTGGTCATGTCCGCCGTCATGGCGTCGTTCCTGTTGGCTAGAAAAGAAAAGGGCTCCCGGGACCTGATGTCCCGGGAGCCCTGAAATCGTCCACCCGATCTTTGCGGGGAGGCGGTTTAGGCCGGGAGCTTCTGCTTGATCAAACCCTTGTCATGCAGCAGCTGCGCGATCTGCACGGCGTTCAGCGCCGCGCCCTTGCGCAGGTTGTCCGCGACGCACCAGAGCGCGATGCCGTTCTCGACGGTCGGATCGGTGCGAATGCGCGAGACATAGACCGGGAACTCGCCGGCGCTTTCCTTCGGCGTCATGTAGCCGCCGTCCTCGCGCTTATCGATCACCTCCACGCCGTCGGCGTCGCGCAGGATCTCGCGGACGTCGTCCTCGTCCAGCGGGGTTTCGAACTCGATGTTCACCGACTCGGCGTGGCCGACCATGACCGGCACGCGCACGGCGGTGGCGGTCAGCTTGATCGACGGATCCAGGATCTTCTTGGTCTCCGCCATCATCTTCCATTCTTCCTTCGTGTAGCCGTCTTCCATGAACACATCGATGTGCGGGATGACGTTGAAGGCGATCTGCTTGGTGAACTTCTTGGGCGGCGGGGCGCCCAGGACGAACACGCCCTTGGTCTGCTCCCACAGCTCGTCCATGCCTTCCTTGCCCGCGCCGGACACGGATTGGTAGGTCGAGACGACGACCCGCTTGATCTTGGCCTCGGCGTGCAGGGGAGCCAGCACCACCACCAGTTGGGCGGTCGAGCAGTTGGGGTTGGCGATGATGTTCTTGGGCAGCTTGTCGACGGCGTTCGGATTCACTTCCGGCACCACCAGCGGCACGTCCGGGTCCATCCGGAAGTGGCTGGAATTGTCGATGACGATCGGACCGGCCCGGCCGATACGCTCGCCCCACTCCTTAGAGATCGTCCCGCCGGCGCTCATCAGCACGATGTCGACGGTGGAGAAGTCGAACTGCTCCAGGTCCTCGCAGCGCAGGATCTGATTGCCGAACGAGACCTCGACGCCGATGGATTTCCGGCTGGCGATGGCGTGCATCTTGTCGACGGGGAATTTCACTTCCTCGAGGATGTTGAACATCTCACGGCCAACATTGCCCGTGGCGCCGACCACGGCGACCCGGTAACCCATAGCGGTCTCCAATCTGACTTTTCCGCCCCGATCTGGGAGGAAGCGACCCGTTACGCCTCGGGGGGCATATAGGCAAGGCAAGGGTTTCTATGAAGACCCATAGAACGCTGTCGGTGCGGCAATTTTTCACCAGTTCTGACCGGCTCTCTCCGCCTTGATGAAGTCGACGAAGGCCCGCAGCGGCGCGGGCATGTGCCTGCGGCTGGGATAGTAGAGCAGGGGGCCGGTGAATGGCGGCAGCCAGTCCTCGAGCACGGCTTCCAGCCGGCCGTCGGCCAGGGGCGTAGCGACGAAGTCCTCGAAGGTGGCGATCAGGCCTACGCCCGCCAGGCAGGCCTCCAGCTCCAGGTCGATGCTGGTCGAGGTCAGCGGACCGCTCGGGCTGATGCGGATGACCTCGCCGTCCTTTTCGAACTCCCACGGATGGGTGACGCCGCTGGCGAAGCGGTGGCGGATGCACGCGTGGTCGAGCACATCGCGCGGATGGGCCGGTTTGCCGCGGGCGGCGAAATAGGCCGGCGTACCGACCAGCACGAACCGCTGAGGCCCCGCCATCGGGACGGCGATCATGTCCTTCTCCATCCGCTCGTCATAGCGGACCCCGGCGTCGAAGCCGGCGGCCAGCACGTCGATGAAGCTGTCCTCGGCGGTGATCTCGACGCTGACGCCGGGATGGGCGGCCAGGAAGCGCGGCAGGATCTTCGGCAGATGCACCCGTGCCACCACGCCGGGCACGTTCAGGCGCAGGGTGCCGGTGGGGCTGTCGCGGAAGGCGTTGACCTCGTCCAGCGCCAGGGCGACGTCGGCCAGGGCGGGCGTCAGGCGCTCCAGCAGCTTCTGGCCGGCCTCGGTGGGGGTGACGCTGCGGGTGGTGCGGTTGAGCAGCCGCACGCCCAGCCGCGCCTCCAGCCGCCGCACCGCCTCGCTGAGCGACGAGGCCGAGACGCCGCGCAGGCTGGCCGCGCCGCGAAAGCCGCGGGCCCGAGCCACGGCGGTGAAGGCGTCGAGATCGGCGAAATCGGCGTCGGCCCCAGGGTTTTTCATTGTACGAATTTCCGAACGGGTCGTGCGGCCATGCCCGGATTATCGCACGGCGTATCGGGGCGCATAACCCTCTCCACGAGATTTGGAGATCCACCATGAAGACGCATCAACTCGGCAAGACCGGTCCCGTCGTTTCGGCCTTCGGCCTGGGCTGCATGGGCATGTCGGACATGTACGGCCCGTCCGATCGGGCCGAGAGCCTGGCCACCTTCGACGCCGCCGTGGAGCAGGGCATGACCCTGATCGACACCGGCGACTTCTATGGCATGGGCCACAACGAGATGCTGATCGGCGAGGCCCTGCAGCGCCACAAGCGCGAGGACCTGGTGCTCAGCGTCAAGACCGGCGCCTTGCGCGGGCCCGACGGCCAGTTCCTGGGTTTCGACAGCCGCCCGAACGCGCTGAAGAACTTCCTCGCCTACAGCCTCAAGCGCCTGAACGTCGACTATATCGACATCTACCGCCCCTCGCGCCTGGACCCGTCGGTGCCGATCGAGGACAGCATCGGCGCCATCGCCGAAATGGTCCAGGCCGGCTACGTCCGCCATATCGGCCTGTCGGAGATGGGCTCGGAGACCATCCGCCGGGCCGCCAAGGTCGCGCCGATCGTCGACCTGCAGATCGAGTACTCGCTCGTTTCGCGCGGCATTGAGGCCGACATCCTGCCGACCCTGCGAGAGTTGGGCATCGGGGTCACCGCCTATGGCGTGCTGTCGCGCGGCTTGATCAGCGGTCACTGGAACAAGGACAGCGGCCTCGGCGGCCGCGACTTCCGCGCCCACAGTCCGCGCTTCCAGGGCGATAATCTCGACGCCAACCTGGCCCTGGTCGAGGCCCTGCGCGCCGTCGCCGAGACCAAGGGCGTGACCACGGCCCAGGCCGCCATCGCCTGGGTGGCCGCACAGGGGCCGGACATCATCCCGCTGATCGGCGCCCGTCGCCGCGATCGCCTGACCGAGGCCCTTGGCGCCCTGGACGTCACGTTCTCGGCCGAAGACCTCGCCGCCATCGAGGCCGCCGTGCCCAAGGACGCCGTCGCCGGCACGCGCTACGCCGAGGCGATGATGGTCTATCTCGACAGCGAGCGCTGAAACTTCGCGGGGGCGGTGGTCGTTCTGATCGAATGACCGCCGCGCCTCGCGAGATTTGCCATGCCCTGCCTTGAAGCCCGCCCGATCAGCATCGGCGTCGACCGTTCGGCCAACGACGTCTACGCCTTCGCCCATGTGCCGCAGAACTTTCCCAAGTGGGCGCACGGTCTCGGCGCGGGCCTGACCCCGGACGGCGACCGCTGGATCGCCCATGGTCCGGACGGCGACGTTCATGTGCGGTTCTCGCCGGAGAACGCTTTCGGCGTCCTGGATCACTGGGTCACCCTCCCTGACGGGACCGAGATCAGCATCCCGCTTCGGGTCGTGGCCAATGGCGACGGAGCCGAGGTGACCCTGACGCTGTTTCGCCAACCCGGCATGGACGACGCCATGTTCGCCCGCGACGCCGGCATGGTGGCCAAGGACCTCTCGACCCTGAAGGCGCTGCTCGAAACGTGACCAGAGTCACCTCATCGACATAGGAACCATCACTCCAGGCGAGGGTTTGGCCGTCAACCCGGGCGCAATCAGGAGTGGCGGACATGGCGAGCGAATTCACGACCGATATCGGTAATGGCGGCGAGACCCACCAGCACGTTCCAGCAAAGGGACCGCATGAGGCCGAGGCGCACCTGACGACCAATCAGGGCATCCGAATCTCCGACAACCAGAACCAGCTGAAGAGCGGCGAGCGCGGCCCGGTGCTGCTGGAGGACTTCGTCCTTCGCGAGAAGATCTTCCATTTCGACCACGAGCGCATTCCCGAGCGCATCGTCCATGCCCGCGGCACGGCCGCCCATGGCTTCTTCGAACTCTATGAATCCCTGTCGGACCTGACCAAGGCCGACCTCTTCCAGCGGGCCGGCGAGAAGACGCCGCTGTTCACCCGCTTCTCCACCGTGGCCGGCGGCGCGGGCAGCGTCGACACGCCCCGCGACGTGCGCGGCTTCGCGGTGAAGTTCTATACCAAGGAAGGCAACTGGGACCTGGTCGGCAACAACATCCCGGTGTTCTTCATCCAGGACGCCATCAAGTTCCCCGACCTGATCCACTCGGTGAAGATGGAGGCCGATCGCGGCTATCCGCAGGCCGCCAGCGCCCACGACACCTTCTGGGACTTCATCAGCCTGATGCCCGAAAGCACCCACATGATCATGTGGGCGATGAGCGACCGCACCATTCCCCGCAGCTTGCGCACCATGGAAGGCTTCGGCGTCCACACGTTCCGGTTCGTCAACGCGGCGGGCAAGTCGACCTTCGTCAAATTCCACTGGAAGCCCAAGCAGGGCGTGGCCTCGACGCTCTGGGACGAAGCGGTCAAGCTGGCCGGCGCCGATCCGGACTTCCAGCGTCGCGACCTGTTCGAAGCGATCCAGCGCGGCGACTTCCCCGAGTGGGAACTGGGCATCCAGGCCTTCGACCAGGCCTTCGCCGACAGCCTGCCCTTCGACGTGCTGGACCCGACCAAGATCATTCCGGAAGAGGTGCTGCCCGTCCGCATCGTCGGCCGGATGGTGCTGGACCGCTATCCCGACAATTTCTTCGCCGAGACCGAGCAGGTGGCGTTCTGCCCGGCCAACGTGCCGCCGGGCGTCGACTTCACCAATGACCCCCTGCTTCAGGGCCGCCTCTTCTCCTATCTCGACACCCAGAAGAGCCGCCTGGGCACGGCCAATTTCCACCAGCTGCCGATCAACGCGCCCAAGTGCCCTGTGATGAACTTCCAGCGCGACGGCCAGATGCAGATGGCGGTGCCCAAGGGCCGCGCCAATTACGAGCCCAACAGCCTGCCGGAAACCGCCGGCGAGGAGGGCGGGCCGCGCGAATGTCCGGTGACCGGCTTCAAGACCTTCGCGGCCGGCGAGGGCGCGGACGAGCAAGGCGACAAGCTGCGCATCCGGCCCGAGAGCTTTGCCGACCATTACAGCCAGGCGCGTCTCTTCTTCCGCTCGCTGGACCCGCATGAGCAGGCTCACCTGGCCTCGGCCATCGTCTTCGAGCTGTCGAAGGTGGGCATCGAGGCCGTGCGGACGCGGATGATGTCCAACCTGGTCAATGTCGATCCGGAGCTGGCCAAGCGGGTCGGGGCGGGCCTGAACATGCCCGTGCCCAAGGCGTCGAAGACGGCGGTTCCGGTGCAGGATCTCGACCTGTCGCCGGCCCTGCGGGTGGTCAACGGCCCGCTGGCGCCGACCGACATCAAGGGTCATGTCATCGGCGTGCTGGTGGCCGACGGCTCCGACGCGGCGGCGGTCGATAAGCTCAAGGCGGCGATCAAGAAGGCCGGCGCCGTGGCCAAGGTGATCGCGCCGAAGATCGGCGGGGCCAAGGGCGCGGACGGCACGCTGATCCCGGCCGACGGCCAGCTGGCCGGCACGCCGTCGGTGACGGTGGACGCCATCGCGCTGGTCCTGTCCGACACCGGTTGCGCGGCGCTGCTGAAGGAAGCCGCCGCCGTCCAGTTCGTGATGGACGCCTTCGGCCACCTGAAGGCCATCGGCGCCACCGACGCCGCCAAGCCGTTGCTGGACAAGGCCGGGGTCGAACCGGACGAGGGCGTGGTGGGCCTGGGTTCGGACTTCATCGCGGCGGCGGCGCTGCGGTTCTGGGACCGCGAGCCGAAGGTGCGCATGCTGGCTTAAGGCTGTGCGTCCTTCGAGGCTCGCCTAAGGCGAGCACCTCAGGATGAGGAATTCATTGCAATCTTCCTCATCCTGAGGCGCCGCGCAGCGGCCTCGAAGGACGCAAGGCCTATCCGCCCAGATGCCCCCGCCACGCCTCGCGCAGCACCTTCTTGTCGATCTTGCCCGTCGCCGTCAGCGGCACGGCCGCGAAGACCACGTCGTCGGGCGTCCACCATTTGACGATGCGCGGGGCCAGATAGTCGAGCACGGCGGCCTTGCTGACCTCGACGCCGTCATGCGCCTCGATCACCAGCAACGGTCGCTCCTCCCACTTGGGATGCGGCACGCCGATCACGGCGGCGATCTTCACGCCCGGACAGCCGGCGGCGACGTTCTCCAGGTCAATCGAGCTGATCCACTCGCCGCCGGACTTGATGACGTCCTTCTGGCGGTCGGTGATGCGCATGAAGCCATGCTCGTCCAGCGTGGCGATGTCGCCGGTGTCGAACCAGCCGTCGGTGCGGGCGGCGTCCTGGTCCTGGCGGAAATAGCGGCGCACCACCCACGGGCCGCGCACCAGCAGGGCGCCGGAGGTCTCGCCGTCGCGGGGCGCCTCGGTTCCGTCCTCGGTCTCGACCTTCAGTTCGATGCCGAACTGCAGCCGGCCCTGGCGGGTCCAGATCGCCTCGTCCATCGCCTCTTCGCCGAGGGCCGCGAGGGCGGGCGTTGGGGTGGCGACCACGCCGATCGGGCAGGTCTCGGTCATGCCCCAGATCTGCAGCACCGCGACGCCATAAAGCCGCTTGAAGGCCTCGGCCATGGCGCGCGGCACGGCGCTGCCGCCGATGACCACCCGCTTCAGCGTGGTCGGGCTTTCGCCGTTCTGCTCCAGCCAGGCCAGGTACATCGTCCAGATGGTCGGCACGCCGCCGGTGAAGGTGACGCCCTCGTCCTGGATCAAGGCGTGCAGCGACGCGCCATCCATCTTGTCGGCGGGCAGGACCAGTTTGGTCCCGCAGATCGGGGCGCTGAACGGCAGGCCCCAGGCGGTGGCGTGGTAGAGGCTGGAACAGGGCATCACCACGTCGAAGGCGGTGAAGCCGAACGCGCTGTTGAGGCCCCCGGCCATGGCGTGCAGCACCACGGCCCGATGCGAATAGAGCACGCCCTTGGGATCGCCCGTCGTCCCCGAGGTGTAGCAAAGGAAGGCGCCGGCGTTCTCGTCGAAGGACGGCCAATCCATCGTCTCGGCCTCGCCGGCGATCAGGGCCTCGTAACTGGTCGCGCCGACCGCGCCGGGAAGGGTCCGCTCGCGGTCGGACAGCATGACGAAGGTCTTCACCGTGGTCAGCAGCGGGGCGATGCGATCCACCAGGGCGGCGAAGCTGCGGTCGAAGAAGAGGACGCGGCTTTCCGCGTGGTTGATCGTGTAGACGATCTGCTCGTCGAACAATCGGGGATTGGCGGTGTGCAGCACCGCGCCGAGGCCCGGGACGGCGTAGAACAGCTCCAGGTGCCGGTGGGTGTTCCAGGCCAGGGAGGTCACCCGATCGCCAGGCTGGACGCCCAGGCGCTTGAGGGCGTGGGCCAGCTGGGCGGCGCGCCTAGCCAGACCCGCATAGTCGTAGCGCCAGACAGGCTCGTCGATCAGCCTGGACACGATCTCGCGTTCGCCATGGGCCTGGGCGGCATAGGTCAGGATGCCGCTGATCAGCAGCGGCGTGGTCTGCATCAGGCCCGAGATCATGCGCGGCGCCTCCCTTTTATCGTTGGGTCGAGGGTAGGGCGGATGGCGGGGTTTGGGGAGGGGGCTACCTTGCCCCCTCCGCGCCTGCGGCGCTCCTCCCCCATAGGGGGAAGATGATCCGATCCGCCCCCTATGGGGGCGGACGACCTGCGTAGCAGGTCAGGTGGGGGCGAGTGTCGACAACCTCGCGCCGTTGGCTGCGAAGGTGTGGGAAGGGTCGCGGAGCGTCCGGACGACGTCCGGATGGGAGTTTGATAAGTACCGTTTCGACGAAGCCGTCCGCTCCGCGTGACCGTTTTCCCTCTGGCCGGGGCGCGCGGGTCTGGTTCAACCCTTTGCCCCACCCGGATTTATCCTCCTCGCGACGGACCCAGCTCGAAAGCTGCAAGCCACGCCGATTCCGGAGGGATCCGGAGCGGACCTTCGGACGGGCGGGGGCTTTAGCGTTCCCCCGATGGATGGGTTTACGTCCCCCATCCTCGCTCCCGCGCGATCACCCCTGACAGCCGTCGCTGGTCGCCGGCCGGACGCCCTTCCCGTGCTGTCAGGTGAAGACAGTATGAGGTCCGCGTTCGACGCCTCCGAAAGCGCGATGCGAGAAAGTTTCAAGGTGTTGAAATCGCTGGGTTCGATCCCGCCAACGCCCGGGATGGAACGCCGCCAATCCCCGTGCAGGGTCCTCCAGGGGTTGCGGAGATCGCGCAGGACGGGCGGGTTTTGCTTGATCCGGGACCGTTCGGATGGGCACTGGTCGAAAGGGCCGGATTGGAACGAGGGGCGCATGCAAGACCACAAGCCTGGGGCCGAGGCGCCGCGCGCCGACCTGTGGAGCCTGTGGCGCGGCCTCAAGCGCCTGTTCCCGGTCTGGAGCCTGTTGCCGTCGACGCTCTACACCCCGGGCGCCTGGGGCTATATGGGCGTGGATTTCGTCAGCGGCTTTCGGCGCAATCGCTCGACCATCCAGGCCTTCGCGCTGCTGGACGGCGTCGACGACGCCCTGTTCGACGCCGTGTCGGCCCTGGCCAGCCTGAACGCACGCCGGCAGGACCAGATGCTGCGGGCGGTGATCATCGGCTACCTGACCATTCCGCTGTCGATCCTGGCGCTGCTGGCCGAGTTGGCCGGCGACAGCGTCATGAGCTTCGTGCGCGCCAACATGCTCGGGACCATCCAACTGGCGGCGACGGCCACCCTGGGCCCGCTGGCCTATCTGATGAGCCACTGGCGCTCGCGTCAGATTGTCAGCGTGCTGGACCTGGTCCGCATCGAGCGCGGCCAGGCCCCGTTCACGGCGCTGGAGCTGCGGGAGGAGTAGGGGAGCAAACGAAACCTCGCCCTTCGACAAGCTCAGGACGAGGTTTTCTACGGAACGGCTTTTGAAATGGCCCTCACCCGGAGCTTGTCGAAGGGCGAGGCCATGCAGGGTGTCGCCTACAGCTTGGCCAGCACCGCGTCGCCCATTTCCACCGTCGACAGCGAACCGCCCAGGTCGCGGGTGCGGGCGCCGCCGTCCAGCGCCGCCTTGACCGCGCCCAGCAGCGTGTCGGCGGCTTCGGTCTGCTTCAGCGACCAGCGCAGGGCCATCTCGAACGACAGGATGGCGGCCAGCGGATTGGCCAGGCCCTTGCCGGCGATGTCGGGGGCCGAGCCGTGGATGGGCTCGTACAGGCCCGGCTTGCCGGGATCGCCGATGGCGGCCGAGGGCAGCATGCCCAGCGAGCCGGTCAGCATGGCCGCGGCGTCCGACAGAATGTCGCCGAACAGGTTGTCGGTGACGATGACGTCAAACTGCTTGGGCGCGCGCACCAGCTGCATGGCGCAGTTGTCGGCCAGGATGTGCTCCAGCTGGACATCCGGATATTCGCGAGCGTGCAGTTCGGTGATCACCTGCTTCCACAGCAGGCCCGATTCCATCACGTTCGACTTCTCGGCCGAGTGGACCTTGTTGGTGCGGCCGCGCGCCAGCTCGAAGGCCACGCGGCCGACGCGCTCGATCTCGCTGGTGGTGTAGACGGCGGTGTCGAAGCCCTTCTTCTGGCCGTCGGGCAGGTCCTCGATGCCGCGCGGCTGGCCGAAATAGACGCCGCCGACCAGTTCGCGGACGAACATGACGTCCAGGCCCGAGACCAGCTCGGTCTTCAGGCTGGAAGCGCCGGCCAGGGCTTCGAAGCAATAGGCCGGGCGCAGGTTGGCGTAGACGTCCATCGCCTTGCGCAGGGCCAGCAGGCCGGCCTCCGGGCGCAGGTGGCGCGGGGCGTCGGCCCATTGCGGACCACCGACGGCGCCCATCAGCACCGCGTCGCTGGCCAGGGCCCGGTCGCGGACCTCGTCGGTCAGCGGCGCGCCGTGGGCGTCATAGCTGGCGCCGCCATAGATGGCCTCCTCGACCTTGAGGTCCGGGGTCAGGGCGGCGGCCACGCGGCGGACCTGGGCGGTGACTTCGGGGCCGATCCCGTCGCCGGGCAGGAGGAGGAGCGTGGACATCGGGAGGCTCTCTTCAGATTTCGCGGTAGGCGGAGACGTCGAACGACGACATGCGGCGCTCGCCCATGCCTAGTTCGGGCCAGCACGCGCGCCAAGCGGCCATGTGCGGGCTGGCGCGATGGAAGGCCAGGGCGTCCTCGTCGACGAAGTGCTCATAGACCCGGATCAGGCCCGGATCGAGCGGATCCTCGGTCAGGGCGTAGTCCAGGCACCCCGGCTCGGCGCGGCTGCCCTCGACCTGGGCGCGGAGGTGCGGACGCAGGTCGGCCAGGCGTTCGGGCGGCAGGCGGACGGTGCCGGCGAGGATGATGGTCATCTCAGCACTCTCTCCCTTCCCCCTTGATGGGGGAAGGGCGGGGATGGGGGTGAAAGCGGTTCAGGATGTGGCTCGGCCGCGTTCAAGTCCGCTGGCGGTGTCACCCCCACCCCTGCCCCTCCCCCATCCAAGGGGGAGGGAAGAGGTTCAGTGTTCCAACCAAGGCTGCCCAATCGCCCGCTTGCTTTCGTACAGGTCGATGTCCGCGCCGTGCATCATCGTCTCGCCGATGGCGTCCAGGCCCTTGAGCATCTTTTCTTTCCGCACGGGATCGATCTGGAAATTGAAGGTCTTGCCCGACGGCGAGATCACGGTCTGGGCTTCGAGGTCGATGCTGACCATGTGGTTGCCGCCCTTGGCCTCGTCCATCAGGACCGAGACCTCCTCGGGCCGCAGCACCACCGGCAGCAGGCCGTTGTTGAAGCAGTTGTTGTTGAAGATGTCGGCGAAGCCGGTCGAGATCACGCACATGATCCCGAAGTCCATCAGGGCCCAGGGGGCGTGCTCGCGCGACGAACCGCAGCCGAAATTGTCGCCGGCGATCAGCACCGACGAGCCCTTGTACTCCGGGCGGTTGAGCACGAAGTCGGTGATCTCGTTCCCGGCCGCGTCGAAACGGAAGTCGTAAAACAGGCCCTTGGCCAGCCCTTCGCGCTCCACGGTCTTGAGGAACTGCTTGGGGATGATCTGGTCGGTGTCGATATTGGCCAGCGAAAGCGGGGCCGCGCGGCCGTCGAGACGGGTGAAGGCCTGCATCAGACGGTCTCCTCGAGGAAGCTGCGCACGTCAACCAGATGGCCGGCGATCGCCGCCGCCGCCGCCATGGCGGGGGAGACGAGGTGGGTGCGGCCGCCGCGGCCCTGACGGCCTTCGAAGTTGCGGTTGCTGGTCGCCGCGCAGCGCTCGCCCGGCTGCAGCTTGTCGGGGTTCATGGCCAGGCACATCGAGCAGCCCGGCTCGCGCCAGTCGAAGCCAGCGGCCTTGAAGATGGCGTCCAGGCCTTCCTCTTCCGCTTGCTCCTTCACCAGGCCCGAGCCCGGCACGACCATCGCCTTGACGTGCGGGGCCACCAGGCGGCCGTGCGCGAAGGCGTCCTGCACCACGGCGGCGGCCGCGCGCATGTCCTCGATCCGGCTGTTGGTGCACGAGCCGATGAAGACGCGGTCGATGCGGGCCTCGGAGATCGGCTGGCCGGCGGTCAGGCCCATATAGTCCAGCGCCCGGTGGGCGGCGGACCGTTTGTCGGGCGTCGAGAAGCTCTCGGGATCGGGCACGTTGCCGGTCACCGGGATGACGTCCTCGGGCGAGGTGCCCCAGGTGACCATCGGGACCAGGGCCGCGCCGTCGATGACGACGGTGCGGTCGTACACGGCGTCTTCGTCGGTGAAGAAGCTCTTCCAGTGGTTCAGGGCCATGTCCCAGGCCGCGCCCTTGGGGGCGGCGGGCTTGCCCTGGATATAGGCGAAGGTCTTCTCGTCCGGTGCGATAAGGCCGGCCTTGGCGCCGCCCTCGATGGTCAGGTTGCAGAGGGTCATGCGGCCCTCCATCGACAGGCTTTTGACGGCCTCGCCGGCGTATTCGATGACATAGCCGGTGCCGCCGGCGGTGCCGATCTCGCCGATGACGGCCAGGGCGATGTCCTTGCCGGTCACGCCCGGGCCCAGCTGGCCGTCGACGCGGACCAGCATGTTCCTGGCCTTCTTCTGGCGCAGGGTCTGGGTGGCCAGGACGTGCTCGACCTCGGACGTGCCGATGCCGTGGGCCAGGGCCCCGAAGGCGCCGTGGGTCGAGGTGTGGCTGTCGCCGCAGACGATGGTCATGCCCGGCTGGGTGCGGCCCTGCTCGGGTCCCACGACGTGGACGATCCCGTTGCGGATGTCGCCCATCGGGAAGAACTCGATGCCGTTGTCCTTGACGTTGCGGCCCAGGGTCTGGAGCTGCAGGCGCGCCTCTTCGTCGGCCACGGCGTCGACGCCCAGGGCCTGGCCCTCGGTCGGGATGTTGTGGTCGGCGACGGCGAGCGTGCGGTCGGGCCGGCGCACCTTGCGACCGGCCGCGCGAAGGCCTGCGAAGGCCTGCGGGGTCGTGACCTCATGGATGAGGTGCAGGTCGATATAGAGGATCGCTTCGCCGTCCTGTTCGTTGACGACGTGAGCGTCCCAGATCTTGTCGTAGAGGGTCTTGGGTGCGTGGGCCATGATACCCGGGCATCTAGGCCTTGAGGACGGGCTCGTAAAGCGAGGAAGCGCCAAAAATCGACGGCTGTTCGTACAGCGAGCGGTCGTTCGTGCCCCATCGGCTACATGCAAAGGCTTTGCAGCGCATGTTTCTTGCCCCGTCACCGAACCTCACCGAGGAGGACCGCGAGCGCGGCCTGCGACATCTGGTCCTCGAGGCCGGCTACTCCAACGCCGTCACGGCGGTGACCAGCGGGGTGATCCTGACCGCCTTCGCCCTGCATCTGGGGGCGTCCAACACCACCATCGGCCTGCTGGCGGCGGCCGCCTTCTGGGTGCAGCTGCTGCAGGCGCCGGGCGTGCTGCTGGTCGAGAAGTTCCGCACCCGCAAGCGCATCTCGGTGCTGGCCAGCCTGATCAGCCGCTGCGCGCTGCTGGGCATGGCCCTGCTGGCCATCGCGCCCCGCGGCGGGAGCTTCACCCTGGCGGCGCTGGTGGCCCTTCAGGTGTTCTACGGCGCGGTGGCCACCTTCGGCGGCTGCGCCTGGAACGCCTGGGTGCGGGACCTGGCCCCCGAGGCGCGGATGGGGCAGATCTTCGCCAAGCGGACCATCAACGCCACCCTGGTCGGCCTGGTCGCCAGCCTGGCCGCCGCCTTCGCCCTGGACCGCGCGCCGGAGGGCTCGTCCTGGCGGCCGATGGCCTTCGCCGGGCTCTATGTGCTGGGCTTCCTCGGCGCCCTGCTCAGCTGCCGCGAGCTGGCCCTGACCCCCGAGCCGCAGATGCCGGCCCCGGCCGAGCGGGTGAAGCTGCTGCCGCTGCTGCGCGCGCCGCTGAAGGACCTGAACTTCCGGCGGCTGATCGTCTTCCTGGCCAGTTGGCAGTTCGCGGTGAACCTGGCCACGCCCTTCTTCACGGTGTTCTTCGTCAAGCAGCTGGGGCTGAACATCACCTTCGTGGTGATCCTGGGCATGGTCAGCCAGGCCACCAACGTCCTGGCCCTGCGCAGCTGGGGCCTGCTGTCGGACCGCTTCGCCAACAAATCTGTGCTGGCGGTGGCCGCGCCGCTGTTCATCCTGTGCATCGCCGGCATGGTCGGCGCCTCGCAGATCACCGACCGGGTCTGGGTGATGGCCTATCTGGTGGCCCTGCACGCCCTGATGGGCCTGGCCACGGCCGGCGTGACCCTGTCGTCGGGCAATATCGCCATGAAGCTGTCGCCGCGCGGCTCGGCCACCGCCTATATCGCCGCCAACGCCCTGATCAGCTCGGCCGCCGCGGGTCTCGCGCCGGTGCTGGGCGGCATGTTCGCCGACTTCTTCGCCGCGCGTCGGCTGGAGATCCTGCTGCGCTGGACCAGCCCCGGCGACGTCCTGACCCTGATGCCGCTGAGGGTCTCGAGCTGGGACTTCTATTTCCTGATCGCCTTCGTTCTGGGCCTCTACGCCCTGCACCGTCTGTCGCTGGTCACCGAGGCCGGCGAGGTCGACAGCAAGGCCATGGTCGGCGAGGTGCTGGCCCAGGCCCGCCGCGACGTGCGCAACCTCTCGCCGATCGCCGGCCTGAAGCTGCTGACGGACGTGCCGGCCGCGATCCTGCGGGACGAACGGGTGCAGCGTCGCCTGCGCCGGGCCCGCGAGAGCCAGGCCGAACGCGACGCCCGCAAGAAGACGCGTGGAGCGCCCCGACGACGTCGAGCGGCGTCCTGAACCGATTGAGGGCGCGCCCTTGAGCGCGCCCTGTATCGCTTTTGAGTCCAGTGGCGCGGTGCGTCAGCTGAAGCGGGCCACCCCCTGAGAGGGAGCGGTCAGGTAGCCCGTCGCAAGGCGGCGGGGGCGAGGAGGACGGTCCTCCCAAACCGGCGTTCTGTCAAGAAGGGTGCTGTTGCACTCAAGCTTGGTCGTGGAGTCAGATCTTCGGTCGTTGCAGAGGCGAGGGCAGGTCGACGCCTTGGCGGGGCTCCAACGCCGCGTAGCGCGCGACCAGCGGATCGGCGGCGGCCTGGGCCAGGATCCAGTCGCGAAAGGCGACGATCTTGCGCACGCGCGCCCGCTCGGTCGGATAGGCCAGCCAGTAGCCGCCGTTGTAGCGCGTGACGATGTCGAACGGCATGACCAGCCGGCCCTGGGCGATCTCCTGGGCGAAGAAGATCGGCGAGCCCAGCGCCACGCCCTGGCCGGCCAGGGCGCTGGCCACTTCCAGGGCCTGTGCGTCGGCCGCGAGGCGAAGGGGGACGGGATCGCGCTCGACCGCGACGTCGGCGGCCTCGAACCATTCGCGCCACTCGCCCTCGCTGCCGATGCGCGGCGCCCCGACCAGGTCGGCCGGCGTCTTCAGGTCCAGCCTGGCGGCGAGGTCGGGCGCGCACAGCGGCGTCTGGACGGCGGGGATCAGCAGATGCGAGGTCAGGCCCGGCCACTGGCCCTTGCCGCCGCGCAGGGCCACGTCGACCGGCTCACGGCCCAGGTCGATGACACGGCTGGTGGCGTCCAGCCGCACGGCGATCCTGGGATGGGCGATCTGGAAGCCGCCCAGGCGCGGCGCCAGCCACTGGCCGCCCAAGCTCTGGACGGTGGTCACCGCCAGCACGCCCTCTTCGGTCTCCACGAGGTCGGAGACGGCCGAGCGCAGGATCGACAGGGCCTCGGTCGCGGCCCGCGACAGCCGCTCGCCGGCTGGGGTGGGGGCGACTTCGCGCGGCAGGCGGATGAAAAGCGGCTGGCCCAGCCGCGCCTCCAGCGCCTTCACCTGCCAGCTGACCGCCGCCTGGCTGACGCCCAGCTCGTCGGCGGCGCGGGTGAAGCTGCGCAGGCGCGCGGCCGCCTCGAAGACGCGCAGGGCCGCCAGGGGCGTGGTGGAAAGGATATCTGCCATAAGTCGGCCTTATGGATGCCCAAGGAGGCCCCGTTTGTCATCCCGCGCCTGGAGGCCGAAATTCCCCGTCACTAAAAGCCCGAGGAGACGGCGATGATCGACACGGCCTTCAAGACCCATAAGGAAACCCCGTTCGGCTGGGTGCTGGCGATCCAATGGATCGCGGCGGCGCTCAAGGCCCGGCCGACGCCCGAGCGCGTTCGCCATCTGGTGACACTCCGCTGAGCGTTCGCAGTCATGTTCCTGCTCAATTGGCGCGCCGCATCGCGGTCGCCCCTGGGTCCCGGCTCTGCGCTTCGCTACGGCCGGGATGACAAGAATGGGGGCTCGATAAGGCTGCAGCGGAACCGACCTCCACGAGGACCAAGAAAAAAGGCCCCGGCGTTTCCACCGGGGCCTTCTTCATATCTCCGGAGAGACGCGCCTTATTCGGCGGCGTCGCCCTTTTCCTTACGGACGGTCTGGCGCTCGGCGATACGGGCCGACTTACCGCGACGGTCGCGCAGGTAGTAGAGCTTGGCGCGACGGACGACGCCGCGACGCTTGACTTCGATGCTTTCGATGTTCGGCGACAGCAGCGGGAACAGACGCTCCACGCCTTCGCCGAACGAGATCTTGCGGACCGTGAAGTTCTCGTGGATGCCGCTGCCGGCGCGGGCGATGCAGACGCCCTCATAGGCCTGAACGCGCTCGCGCTCGCCTTCCTTGATCTTCACGTTGACGCGCAGGGTGTCGCCCGGCTGGAATTCCGGGATCGCCCGGACGGCCAGCAGACGCGAGGATTCTTCCTGCTCGAGTTGCTTGATGATGTTGATCGCCATGGTCTCAATCTCCTTTGGGCTTACCCGTTTTCGGGCCGCCTTTTGCCTGTTGATTGGCGAGATGCGCTTCCCAGAGATCGGGCCGCCGCTCGCGTGTCGTTTCTTCACGCATACTGTTGCGCCACTGGGCCACCCGCTTGTGGTCGCCCGACAGCAGCACCTCGGGGATATCCAGTCCTTCGAACGTCCGCGGTCTCGTGTACTGCGGATGCTCCAGGAGGCCGTCCTCGAAGCTTTCTTCCAGCGTGCTCTCGATGTTCCCCAGAACCCCCGGGGCAAGTCGAACGCACGCCTCGATCACGACCATCGCCGCCGCCTCGCCACCGGCGAGCACCGCGTCTCCGACCGAGACCTCCTCGAACCCCCGGGCGTCGAGCACCCGCTGGTCCACCCCCTCGAAGCGGCCGCACAGGACGATGATCCCGGGCGTCTTGCTCCACTCTCGAACACGCGCCTGGGTCAGGGGCCGACCCCGGGCGCTCATGTACAAAAGCGGCCGCCCACCGACGTCCACGCTATCAAGCGCGGCGGCGATGACGTCCGCTTTGAGTACCGCTCCCGCGCCGCCACCCGCGGGGGTGTCGTCGAGGAAGCCGCGCTTATCCTTGGAAAAGGGCCGAATGTCCAGTGTTTCCAATCGCCACAGGTCCTGCTCCTTCCAGGCGGTCCCGATCATCGAGACGCCGAGAGGGCCGGGGAAGGCCTCGGGGAACATGGTCATGACGGTGGCGGTGAACGGCATGGGCGCTGTTTAGCGGCAGAGCGGGTCGGGCGAAAGCGCCCGGCGACGGCGATTGTCGAGGCCGGTCAACGGGTCGCGGTCCGTTCACCATCGTCATTGGCGGCTTGTTCACCCTCTTGCGGCAGGGTGAGGGCTCGAAATTCGTCCGGACCTGGTCATGACCGCTCATCGCCCCCTCCAACGCCTGCGCGACCGCCTGTCCGGCGTGCTGCGTCGGCTGCGTCGCGACGAGCGAGGCGCGATCGCCGTGCAGTTCGCCTTCCTGGTGCTGCCGATCACCGTCCTGGCCTTCGGCCTGGTCGACATGAACCGCATCAGCGTCCAGCGCCGCCAGCTGCAGGACGCCCTGGACGCGGCCACCCTGATGGCCGCCCGCTCGACCGCCACCACCGACACCGCCCTCGACACGGTGGGCGACGCCGCCTTCCTGGCCGAGATGAACGGCCTGGGCCTGACGCTGACGGCCAGCAACTCCACCTTCAAGGCCGGCACGGGCAACCGCGTCATCGGCTCGGTCTCGGTGACGATCAAGCCGATCATCTCCAACCTGTGGAGCAGCACCGACCCGACCGTCACCGCCACGTCGGAGGTGGTGCGTTCGGTCAACAAGCTGGAAGTGGCCCTGGTGCTGGACAACACCGGCTCGATGGACAGCAAGCTGGGCTCGGGCGGCAAGAAGATCACCGCCCTGATCAGCGCGTCCAAGTCGCTGGTCGACACGCTCTACGCCGCCGCCGCCCGCGCCTCGGAGACCGACGCGGTGAAGATCGCCGTCGTGCCGTTCTCGATGACCGTCAATGTCGGCTCCAGCTATGCGTCGGCCAACTGGATCACCGGCACGCTGCCGTCGGCCTATGGCTCGGACGTGTTCGCGACCTCGCAGAACCGCTTCACCCTGCACACCCAGACCGGCACCAGCTGGGCGGGCTGCGTCGAGAGCCGGCCGGATCCTTACGACATCACCGACACGGGGCCCTCGTCCAGCACGCCGGCCTCGATGTTCGTGCCGTTCTTCGCGCCCGACGAGCCCGACAGCAACTCGGTCAGCTACACCAGCCGCGGCTGGACCTACTATTATTCGTCCAACAACAACTGGATCAGCTCGGACGGCACCAGCTCGACCGACTGGTTCACGCGCCAGGGCAATGTCAGCAAGTACGCGACCAGCAATAACAGCAAGGTCAGCAGCAGCGCCAAGACCGGCACAAGCATCGGCCCCAACGCCGGCTGCGGCATCACCAGCGTGCTGCGCATGACCAATGTGCGCACCAGCGCCGGCGCCACCACGGTCAAGGACAAGCTCGACGACATGATCGCCTCGGGCAACACCAACGTCGCCATGGGCATGATGTGGGGTTGGCACGCTGTGTCGCCCAACGCGCCGTTCTCGGACGGCTCGGCCTACGGCACGGCCAATGTCAGCAAGGTCATCGTGCTGCTGACCGACGGCGACAACACCAATGACGAAGAAGATAACCCCAATGACTCGATCTACACGGGATACGGCTACATCTGGCAGCAGCGCCTGAAGAACGCCAGCAACGTGGCCCTGACGACCGGCTCGACCGGCACCGAGCGCCGCGACGCCATCGACAGCCGCCAGGCCAAGACCTGCGCCAACGCCAAGGCCAAGGGCGTGATCATCTATTCGATCGGCGTGGGCGTTTCGTCCCACTCCAAGTCGATCCTGCAGACCTGCGCCTCGACCACCGACAAGTATTACGACGTCACCGACTCCGACGAACTGGCGGCGGTGTTCGACGCCATCGCCGGCTCGATCCAGAACCTGCGGATCGCGAAATAACAAAAGGCCCCGCCGGCGATCGGCGGGGCCTTCGATCTTTCAGGCGGCGCGCCGGCCGTTAGGCCAGCTTGATCTCGCGCAGGCGCTGCTGGAGGAACTCGTCGGCGGTGATCGACTCCGGATAGCGGTCCGGGTTCTCCGGCGTCACGCAGCCCGGCAGGGTCTTGATCTCGTAGTCCGACGCGAAGTGCAGGAAGAACGGCGTCGAATAGCGGGCCACGCCCCGGCGTTCCGGCGGCGGATTGACCACCCGGTGCTGGGTCGAGGGCAGGACGTGGTTGGTCAGGCGCTCCAGCATGTCGCCGATGTTGACGACGATGCAGCCCGGCGGCGGGTTGATCGGCAGCCAGTCGCCGTTCTTGTCCAGCAGCTCCAGGCCGCCTTCTTCGGCGCCGAGCAGCAGGGTGATGGTGTTGATGTCGCCGTGGGCGCCGGCGCGGACGCCCGTGGCGTCGATCGGGATCGGCGGATAGTGCAGCAGGCGCAGCACGCTGTTGCCGTTCTCGATGGTCGGCTTGAAGAAGTCGCGGTCCAGCTTCAGGTAGGTGGCGATGGCCTCCAGCACCTTGCCGCCCATGGCGTCGAGTGCGTTGTAGAGCCACGACACGTCATGCTTGAAGGCCGGGATCTCGGCCGGCCAGACATTGTCGGCCATGGTGGCGCGGAAGCGGTGGCCGGGCGGCAGGTCGCGGCCCATGTGCCAGAATTCCTTCAGGTCGTGGTGGGTCGCGCCCTTGGCGGTCTCGACGCCGAACGGGATATAGCCGCGCGCGCCGCCCTTGACGCCGGCATATTGCTTCTTGGTCTCGACCGGCAGGGCGAAGAAGGCCTTGGTGTCGGCGATGGCCGCGTCGATGCGGTCCTGCGGCAGGTCGTATTCCGACAGGACGGCGAAGCCGTAGCGCTCGAACGAGGCGCCGAGCGCCTGGGCGAAGCCGGCGAAATCCTTGCTGTACAGCGTGAAAGAGACCGGTTCGATCGCGGACGTGGACACGGGAGCGGATGCCTTCAAAATTAGTAAGTCGAGACTTACTACACCGGGATGGGAGCCGAGCGAAGACCCGTTCATGCCGGGGTCATGTCGCGCGATGGAACTTGACCATTGAGCGGGCGTTTGCCCTGTCGATGATCCTGGCGTGACCATACGCCCGAAAATACGAAAGACGACGGCCATGATGAAGAAGACCGCGATCGCAGCTCTCTTGATGGGCGCCGCCGCTCTCACCGCTTGCACCACCACCGACCCCTATACGGGCATGCCGGTCCGCAACAACACCGCCACGGGCGCCCTGAGCGGCGCGGGCGTCGGCGCGGTGCTGGGTTATCTGACCAACACCAACAAGGGCGAACAGGGCCGCA
The DNA here is from genome assembly GCF_058809215.1 of Caulobacter sp. GW821-FHT10F06. Taxonomy (NCBI): domain Bacteria; kingdom Pseudomonadati; phylum Pseudomonadota; class Alphaproteobacteria; order Caulobacterales; family Caulobacteraceae; genus Caulobacter; species Caulobacter sp. GW821-FHT10F06. Next base: position 76,310 of record NZ_JBXASK010000009.1, read on the forward strand.
AGAACGCGCTGATCGGGGCGGGCATCGGCGCGCTGGCCGGCGGCGCGGTCGGCAACTACATGGACCGCCAGCAGGCCGACTTCCGCCGCTCGCTGGAAGGCTCGGGGGTCATGATCCGCCGCAACGGCGACCAGATCGTGCTGGTCATGCCCAGCGACGTGACCTTCGCGGTCGACAAGTCCGACGTGCAGCCGCAGTTCACCCGCGTGCTCGACGACGTGGCCCGCACGCTGAACGCCTATCCGCAGACCACCATCGACGTGGTCGGCCACGCCGACTCGAGCGGTCCGGACGCCTACAACCAGACCCTGTCGGAGCGTCGCGCCAGCGCCGTGGCCGGCTACCTGACCGGTCCGGGCCGGGTGCTGCAGGACCGCATCTTCGTGGCCGGCATGGGCGAGCGCCAGCCGATCGCCGACAACAACACCGCCGAGGGCCGCTCGCAGAACCGCCGGGTCGAGATCATCCTGCGTCCCGTCACCCAGTAGGTCCCGCGGTTAAACGCGGATTCACGGCCGGTCGATAAGGTCGCCCTCCTCGGTTCTCGAGTGGGGCGACGATCGTCACGGCCATGGACGCGATCCACCTTTCCGACCTGACGGCGATCGCGGCGCGGCTCGTCCATCCGCTGACCCAGTCCCTGCTGGGGCTGGGCTCGACCTTTTCGCTGGCCTCGCTGACGGTCGCCCTGCTGATCGCGGCGGGCCAGATCGTGGGCCGCAGACTTGCCAAGGGGCGGGGTTGGAGCCTGAAGCTGCTGCGCCGGACGCTGTTCCCGCGGTCGCTGTGGCTCAGCCCCTCCAGCCGCGCCGACTTCGGCTTCTTCCTGTTCAACATCTGGGTGGCCGGCGTGCTGCTGGCCGGGGCGCTGTTCTCCGCCGCCTGGATCAGTCGCGCCGTCGCGGGCGGACTGACCGACCTCCTGGGCGCTTCGCCCCTTCGCGGGACGCCGGCGTGGGTTGTCCTGCCGATCGGCACGGTCGCGGCCTATCTGGCCTATGAGCTGGGCTACTGGATCGACCACTATCTCAGCCACAAGGTCCCGGCCCTGTGGGCCTTTCACAAGGTGCACCACACCGCCGAGGTGATGACGCCGCTGACGGTGTTTCGGGTGCATCCGATGGAGAGCCTGAAGTTCCACAACATCGTGGCGCTGACCGTCGGCGCGACCGGCGGTCTCGGCGCCTATCTGTTCGGTCCCGGGGCGCACGAACTGCTGGTGTTCGGCCAGAACGCCATCCTGATCGTCTTCGTGTTCGCGGTGATTCACCTGCAGCACTCGCACGTGTGGATGACCTTTAGCGGGCCGCTGGGCCGCTGGATCATCAGCCCGGCCCACCATCAGATCCACCACTCGGCCAATCCCGAGCATTTCGGCCGCAACCTGGGCAGCTGCCTGACGCTGTGGGACCGGGTGTTCGGCACGCTCCACACGCCCGGCGAGACGCCGCCGCCCGGCCTGACCTTCGGCGCGGTGGCGGAGGCCCCGCACACCGTCACCGGTTGCCTGATCACGCCCTTTGTCGAGAGCCTGGCGGCGATCCGCGCGGCCCTGCCGTCGGCGAGCGATACGGCAGGCCAGACCGCGACACTCGAGGGCTAGTGCGGATCAGCTTTCAGCTGATCCAAGATCTCTGCGCTGTCCAACCAGCACCGTCATTCCGGGCACAAGGCCCGGAATGACGGGATTTATGGGTTGAGCTCGGCGGGGCGTGAAATGCGTTCCGGCTGATTGCAGACCGCGCTCTAGTCCGCTCCCTCGCGCTCGGCGCGTTCGCGCAGTTCCTGCTCCAGGCTGGCGGTGTCCCAGGCCCCGCCGCCGTCGCCGGGGCGCATGCGCTGAAGGTCGGCGGCCAGCAGGCGGTCCATGGTCTTGGCCGCGTCGCGCGAGGCCAGGATATAGGCCTCCTCCTGCCCCCACATCGGCCGCAGCTCCTCGAAGCTGTGCAGGTCGTGGCGGCGGAAGATCGCGCCGGCCCGGTGCGCGCGGTGGGCGCGGAAGCCCAGCTTCTGCAGGGCGGTGGTGCCCAGCGACAGGGCCGCCTCGAAGGTCTCGCGCTCGACCGCGTCGGCGCCGTTGGCCAGCAGGTCGTAGGCGTGGCGGCGGTCCCAGGCCCGGGCTAGGATCACCAGGTCCGGGAAGGCCTTGCGGGCGGTCTCGACCAGCTCGACGGTCTTTTCCCGGTCGTCCAGGGCGACGATCAGCATCCGGGCCCGCTCGATGCCGGCGGCGCGCAGCAGGTCCATCCGCGTGGCGTCGCCATAGTGCACCCGGCGGCCGAAGCGGCGCAGCAGGTCGATCTGCTCGATGTCGCTGTCCAGCACCGTCGAGCGGAAGCCGTTGGCGGTCAGCAGGCGGCCGGTGATCTGACCGAAGCGGCCGAAGCCGGCGATGATGATGTCGGGCTCGCCGTCCTCGAAGTCGCCGGTGTCGGGGACCTTGTCGGGGATGGCCGCGTCCATCAGGGCCGCGACCCGCTCGTAGAGGATCATGGCCAGCGGCGTCAGGGCCATCGACACCGCGACGGCGGCGGTCAGCAGGGCCGCCAGGGTGGCCCCGATCACGCCGGCCCCAACCGTGAAGGTCAGCAGCACGAAGGCGAATTCGCCGCCCTGGGCCAGGGCCGTGGCCACGGCGGCGGCCCCGCGCAGGGGCGCGCCGAACAGGCGGGCCAGGCCCAGCAGCACGAGGAATTTCAGGATCATCAGGCCCAGCACCAACCCGATCAGGGTCAAGGGCTGGCTGGCGATCAGGGGCAGGTCGACGCCGGCGCCGACGGTGATGAAGAAGAGGCCCAGCAAGAGGCCGCGGAAGGGCTCGATGTCCGTTTCCAGCTCGCGGCGGAACTCGCTTTCGGCCAGCACGACCCCGGCCAGGAAGGCCCCGAGGGCGGGCGACAGGCCGACCATCTGCATCAGGCTGGCCACCGCCACCACGATCAGCAGGGCCGAGGCGGTGAAGATCTCGCGCAGGCGGGCCTTGGCGATGAAGCGGAAGAGGGGGCGCACCAGATAGCGGCCGCCGCCGACCACGGCCGCCACGGCTCCGAACACCGAAAGGCCCTGGGCCCAGATCGGCAGGTGAGCGACCAGGCTAACGCCGTGACCGGCCGCCGCGGCGTGGGCCGGCGGGGCGACGGTGGCCAGCAGCGGCAGCAGGGCGAACATCGGGATCACCGCCAGGTCCTGCAGCAGCAGGATGCCGAACGCGGCGCGGCCGACGGGGCCTTGCCGCAGGCCCTTCTCGTCGAGGGTCTGCAGCACGATGGCCGTCGAAGACATGGCCAGGACCATGCCGACGGCCAGGGCCGTCTGCCAGGGCAGGTCCAGCAGCATCGCGGCGCCGGCGATGGCCACCGTCGTGCCGACCACCTGCGCGCCGCCGAAGCCGAAGATCGCCTTGCGCATGTCCCACAGGGTCGAGGGCTGGACCTCCAGCCCGATCAGGAACAGCAGGATGACGACGCCGAACTCGGCGAACTTCATCACGTCGGCCTGGGCGCCGATCAGCGACAGGGCGTGGGGGCCGATCAGAACGCCGGCGATCAGGTAGCCGAGCACCGAGCCCAGTCCCAGGCGCTTGGCGATCGGCACCGAGATCACGGCCGCGCCGAGATAGCAGAGGGTCTGGGTGAGGAAGGATTCCATCGATCAGACCTCCGTCTTGGCGGGCAGCAGAGACATGACCCGCGCCTTGTAGCGCTCGGCCTCGGCCTTCAGGGCGATGTCGTCCTTCACGGCTGCGCCGTGGACCACGAACGGCGTCTCCCAGACCATGCCGCACAGATGGGCGGTCTGCTCCAGCGGGCGCAGGAACTCGTCCATGCTGAAGCGATTGTAGCCGTGCGAGTGATAGGCCTTGGCGCTGGCCCCGGTGGTGCAGGCCACGAACAGGCGCTTGCCCTGCAGGGCGACCCCGTCATGGCCGTAGGCGAAGCCGTGCAGCCAGACCAGGTCCAGCCACTCCTTCATCAGGGCCGGGGTCGAGTACCAGTAGAGCGGGAACTGCAGGGCGATGACGTCGTGGGCGACCAGCGAGGCCTGCTCGGCCTCGATGTCGATCGCGAAGTCCGGATAGGTCTCGTAGAGGTCGCGGAAAGTGACGCACGAAAGGCTCTTGGCCGCCTTGGCCAGGGTCCGATTGGCGCGAGACCGTTCAAGCGCCGGATGGGCCAGGACCAGCAGCACCCCGGAGGTGGCGGGCGTCGCGGAGCCGGTGTTAGCGTCAGGTGTCACGCGGACTCTCCGAGGGTCGAAAATTTATTCATCAAAGGTTGAATTTCCTCAGCGCCCGGGCGAAACCCTTCGCCGAACACCGGGACGCCAGATACCGGACACGGAGGACCCATGGTCGACAAGATAAGCAAGGACGCCGCCTCGGCCCTGTCGGGGCTGTTGTTCGACGGCATGACCATCATGGCGGGGGGCTTTGGTCTCTGCGGCATTCCGGAAAACCTGATCGCGGCGATCCGCGAGACGGGCGTCAAGGACCTCACGGTCGTCTCCAACAATTGCGGCGTCGACGGTTTCGGCTTGGGCATCCTGCTGGAGAACCGGCAAATCAAGAAGATGGTCTCGTCCTATGTGGGGGAGAACAAGCTGTTCGAACAGCTCTACCTCAGCGGCGAGCTCGAGTTGGAGTTCAATCCGCAGGGAACCCTGGCCGAACGCATCCGCGCCGGCGGGGCGGGCATCCCGGCCTTCTTCACGCGCACCGGCGTCGGCACCCTGGTAGCCGAGGGCAAGGAAGTGCGCGACTTCGACGGCGAGCTCTATGTGATGGAGCGCGGTCTGGTCGCGGACCTGGCCATCGTCAAGGCCTGGAAGGCCGACGCCGAGGGCAACCTGATCTATCGAAAGACGGCCCGGAACTTCAATCCGATGATGGCCACGGCCGGCAAGGTCACGGTCGTCGAGGTCGAGGAGATCGTCGCCATCGGCGCGCTCGACAAGGACAACATCCACACGCCCGGCATCTATGTCGACCGCGTGTTGAAGGGCGCGAAATTCGAAAAGCGCATCGAGCGGGTCACCACCCGACCGAGGGAAGAAAAAGCCGGCCAGGAAACCGCTGGGGAGACCGTCTGATGGCCTGGACCCGCGACGACGTCGCCGCCCGCGCGGCCAAGGAGCTGCGCGACGGCTTCTATGTGAACCTGGGCATCGGCATCCCGACCCTGGTGGCCAACCACATTCCCGAGGGCATGTCGGTGACGCTGCAGAGCGAGAACGGCATGCTGGGCATGGGTCCCTTCCCCTATGAGGGCGAAGAGGACGCCGACCTGATCAACGCCGGCAAGCAGACGATCACCGAGCTGGATTCGAGCTCGTACTTCTCGTCGGCCGACAGCTTCGCGATGATCCGCGGCGGGCACATCGCCCTGTCGATCCTGGGCGGCATGCAGGTGGCGGAGAACGGAGACCTGGCCAACTGGATGGTGCCTGGCAAGATGGTCAAAGGCATGGGCGGGGCCATGGACCTGGTCGCCGGCGTCAAGCGCGTGGTGGTGGTCATGGACCACTGCGAGAAGTCCGGCGCGCCCAAGCTGCTCAAGCGCTGCTCGCTGCCGCTGACCGGCGCGGGCGTGGTGGATCTGCTGATCACCGAGCTGGGCGTGTTCGAGATCAATCGCGGCAAGACGCCGGTGAAGCTGATCGAGCTGGCGCCCGGCGTGACCGTGGATGAGGTCAAGGCCAAGACCGAGGCCGCGTTCGAGGTGGCGGTCTAGCTTGGCGGAGTTGCCCCCTCCGCGCTGACGCGCTCCTCCCCCATAGGGGGAAGAGAAGGTCGGCGCGGCTCTTCTTCCCCCTATGGGGGAGGAGGGGCGCGAAGCGGCCCGGAGGGGGCTAGTGCGCCGCTCGCTTAGGCTCCGGCGGCAGCCCCGTCACCGGATCCCGCGGCAGCGGCTGGAAGCCCTCGGCCACGAAGAGGTCGGTGCGGCGGGTGTGCTTGCGGTCCAGGCCGATGCGGACGATCTGCAGGCCCGAGCTTTTCGCGAAGTCCTGCTCGATCTCGGGCCGGTAGCCGCCCTCGAAGCTGGCGATCAGGGCCCGGCGGCCGAAGGCGGCGTTCAGCGGCGCCTCGGTCTCGGCCTGGTTCTGCGGCCGGGCCTCGTGCACCCACATCTTCAGCGGCGGCGCGCCCGGCTTGCCGAAATAGTCGCGGCCGTAATAGGCGGTGGCGTTGAACACGAAGCGGTCGTCCATGGCCACGGCGGTGAGGCCGCCATGGGCCTGCTCCTCGCGAGCGCGCTCGACGATGGCCTGGACGCTCTGCTCCCAGCCGCGCACGCGCTTGAAGCTGTTGGCCGCGCCCAGGCTGTCGCCGACGCGGGGCTTGATCATGATCACCATGAACACCGCGCAGAAAACCGCCTGGATCGCGACCCCGGCGATCAGCCAGCGGCGGGCGTTCCAGCGCAACAGCCAGGCCGCCGCCAGGATCGAGCCGGCGATATAGGCCACGCCGGCCCAGTTGGCGTTGGCGCGCGAGACGAAGGCCTGGGCGCCCACGGTCAGCAGCGGCGGCAGGACCAGGCACAGCATCAGCTTGTCGGCCGGCTCCAGCCTGCGGCGCAGGCCAAGGCCGATGGTTCCGCCCAGCAGGACCGCGAACGGCACGGGGCCGAAGACGCCGAACTGCGAGCCGATGAATTCGATCAGTTCACGGATGTTGAACAGCGACTTGGCGTTCCAGTTGGCGTTCGAGGCCGTGTGCTCCAGCGTCGCGAAATGGTGGGTCAGGTTCCAGACTAGGTTGGGCGTAAAGACCAATGCCAGGGCGGCCAGGGCGGCGGCGGCCATCGGGATCGTCCAGACCTGGCGGGCCTCCTTCGAGGCGGCCAGGTGGGCGGCCAGACCGGCCAGCACGTAGACGGCGGCGTATTTCGACAGGAAGGCCAGGCCCAGGGCCGCGCCCAGGCCGGCGGCCAGCGGCAGCTTCCGGCGGACTTCGGCCAAGGGCAGCTCGACATAGGCCCAGATCGTCAGGGACAGGAAGAACAGCAGAGGCGCGTCGGTGGTGATCACGCCCGACGACAGCTGGATGCCCGGCATCAGGGCGTAGAAGGCCGCGGCGGCGAGACCCGTCCATTCGTCATAGAGCCGCCGGGCGATGCGGCAGATCACCAGGGCGGTGCAGGCGTGCAGCAGCGGCGCGGCCAGCCGCACCCAAGGCTCGGCGTCGCCGCCGATCCCGGTGGTCGCCCAGATCAGCCAGGCGATCATCGGCGGCTTGGAGAAATAGCCGAACGCCAGCTCGCGCGACCACAGCCAGTACTGGGCTTCGTCCGGATAAAGCTCGAACGGCGTGGCGAACAGGGCGACCAGCCGAAGGATCGTCAGCACGCCGATCAGACCCAGGGTCAGGCGCCAGGCGCGGCCAGGAGAGGCGGCGATTTCGCGGGAGGATGTCATGGCCCCCTCCTTATCCAAGTAAGGGAAAACTGACTAATTCTTCCGCAGGCGATCTCATTTGTGACGGTTTCGGGGCGATCGTGGCCTTTCCGTCACCAAACCTTCGAAATGAATCGCTAAGGATCGGCAAAACTTGTGGTGCGATGTGTCTCTTGTGCGTCGAGAGCGTGCCAAGAATGAGGGGATTGCAATGATTTCGATGAAAAGGCTTGCCGGCGGGGCGGCCCTGACGGTGCTGGCCATGGCCGCCACCAGCGCGGTCTACGCGCAGGAAACGACCTCCGCGATCCGCGGTCAGGTCACGGACAACGGCGTTCCTGTCGCCGGCGCCACCGTCACCATCACCCACAAGCCCACCGGCACGGTCGCGACGACGCTGACCGGTTCGGACGGCATCTATCTGGCGCGCGGCCTGCGCGTTGGCGGTCCGTACGCCATCGCCGTAGCTGCGCCGGGCCAAGCCCCGATGACGGTCGAGATCGCCTCGGTCGGCGTTGGCGACCCGGTCGGCGTCGACGTCGAAGTCAACGCCCAAGCCGTTTCGGAAGTCGTGGTCACCGCCGGCTCGGTCGACAAGACCAAGAACAACGGCCCGACCACCCGCTTCACCCGCGCCGACCTGGACGCCCTGCCGTCGCTGAAGCGCGACCTGAAGGACGCGGCGCGCCTGAACCCGTTCATCACGCTGGACCCGACCAACCTGGACGCCGTGATCGCCGCGGGCACCAGCAGCAAGTTCAACAGCCTGACCATCGACGGCGTTAAGCAGAACGACGACTTCGGTCTGAACAACAACGGCTACCCGACCCAGCGCGGCCCGATCTCGACCGACGCCGTTCAGGCCCTGTCGGTCAACCTGGCTCCGTTCTCGGTCATCTATAACGACTTCCAGGGCGCCAACCTGAACGCCGTGACCAAGTCGGGCACGAACACGTTCCACGGCACCGCCTTCGGCGAGTACTCGAACGACAAGTACATCGGCGACAGCGTGCGCGGCACGAAGGTCACCAACGACTTCAAGGAAAAGTCCTACGGCGCGACCCTCGGCGGCCCGCTCTGGAAGGACAAGCTGTTCTTCTTCCTGTCGTACGAGAACTTCGAAGCCGACCGTCCCGTGCAATCGGGTCCGATCGGTTCGGGCCGTCCGGTCATCGCCGGCAACCCGACCCTGGGCACCTACATCACCTCGGCCCAGCTGACCCAGGTCCAGGACATCCTGGCCACCACCTGGGGCTATGACTTCGAGAAGAACAACTCGATCCTCAACCTGAGCAGCCTGCCGGAAGAGGACGTCAAGAAGCTCGCCAAGTTCGACTGGAACATCACCGACAAGCATCGTCTGGCGGTCACGATCCAGGACACCGACGGCACTCGCCAGATCGAAGGCAACCGCAGCTCGACCACCCAGCTGCAGATGTACGGCGGCTACTACACCAAGGGCGACCACCTGCGCGTCTACACCGGTCAGCTGAACTCGCAGTGGACCGACAACCTGCGCACCGAGCTGGTGGTCTCCAAGAAGGAAGTCAACACCATCCAGGATCCGCTCGGCGGCTGCGCCGGCGACGGTTCGGCGGCGGGTGACGAGACCTGCGAATTCGGCCAGTTCGGCATCGGCGCCGTCCCGGGCGTCGCCGGCACCGCGACCCGCATCCTGGCCGGTCCGGACACCTCGCGTCACGCCAACTCGCTGAGCAACACGGTCAAGACCTATCGCGGCCGCGTGTTCTACGAACTGGGTCAGAACTCGTTCATCGCCGGCGCCGAGCGCGAAGACATCAGCGTCTACAACCTGTTCGGCCAGAACACCGAAGGCACCTTCGCCTTCAACTCGATCGCCGACCTGGCCAGCAAGACGATCTTCTCGCTGACCTACCAAGGCGCCATCGTCGACGCCAACGGCGACGGCGTGCGCAACGAGAAGGACCTGGCGGCTGCGTTCGACTTCAAGTCGACCAACCTCTACTTCGAAGACTCGCTGCGCGTGACGCCCGATCTGACGATCGCGGCCGGCTTCCGCTACCAGTACTACACCCAGAACGATAAGCCGCTCGCCAACCAGAACTTCATCAACCGCTACAAGTTCTCCAACAGCGAGAACCTGGACGGCCGCAACATCGTCCTGCCGCGCGTCAGCTTCAACTGGACACCGGAATTCGACGCGATGCACGTCAGCCGCGTCAACCTGAACGGCGGCTTCGGCCTGTTCTCGGGCGGTTCGTCGACCGTGTGGCTGTCCAACAGCTACTCGAACACCGGCGTCCTGGGCGCGACCGTGTCCTGTACCCGCGGCTCGACCAGCACCAGCTGCGGCGCGGCCAACGGCACCACCGACGCGGTCGTCCTGGACTCGATCACCTCGGGCTTCGACATTCCGTCGACCGTCGAGAACCTCCTCGACCCGACCAAGGCCTCGATCGTCAACATCCAGCGCTCGGCCAACGTCAACGCCCTGGACCCGAACTTCAAGCCGATCTCCACCTGGAAGACCACGCTGTCGTTCGGCGCCGATCTGGACCTGGGCATCTTGGGCGACGGCTACCGCCTGGGCGTCGACGCCATCTACTCGGACGTCAACAACGCCATCCTCTGGAAGGATTACCGCGCTGGCCTGACCCCGGTCGCCTTCGCGCCTGACGGCCGTCCGATCTACAACCGCCAGGCCGAACGCGGTCTGCTGGTCGCCGGTTCGGGCACCGACACGGGCGCCGACTACGTCCTGACCAACACCAAGAAGGGCTACCAGAAGTCGGCGGCCATCAGCCTGTCCAAGAGCTTCCCGTTCGGCATCGACGCCAGCGGTTCGGCGACCTGGGTTCGCGCCAAGGACGTCAATTCGGGCACCAGCTCGACCGCTTCGTCGAACTTCGGCCAGGTGGCGACCTACGACCTGAACAACCCGGCGCTGGCCACCTCGAACTACCAGATCAAGTACTCATACAAGGGTCGCCTGAGCTGGAAGCACGCCTTCTTCGGCGACAACAACACCGGCTTCAACGTGTTCATGGAACGCCGCGCCGGCCTGCCGTTCAGCTATACGTTCCTGACGTCCTCGACGACGGCGATCAACAGCCTGAACACCTTCGGCGACGCCGCCAGCGGCCGTCAGCTGTTCTACGTCCCGGCCACCGACTCGTCGGGCAACGTGACGGCGACCAGCGACTCCAAGGTCGACCTGTCGGCCGTGGACCTGGTGAAGTTCAACGACTTCCTCAAGCAGACGGGCCTGATCAAGTACGCCGGCAAGATCTCGCCGCGTAACGGCTTCAAGTCGCGCGACGTCACCCGCGTCGACCTGCGCTTCACCCAGGAACTGCCGGCCTTCTTCCCGAACGCCGCCAAGCTCCAGGCCTATGTCGACATCATCAACTTCGGCAACATGCTCAACGACAAGTGGGGCGTGGTCGAGCAAGTCGACTTCCCGTACACCTCGCCGGTCGTCTCGACCTCGATCGTCGGCAACAAGTACGTCTACTCGGGCACCAACTACCAGACGAACCAGAAGACCATCTCGAACTCGGATGCTCCGAACCGTTCGCTGTGGCAGGTGAAGTTCGGCCTGAAGTACAGCTTCTAAACCCAGTCCAGACTGGCGTTGGAAGGAAGGGCGGCCCCGCAAGGGCCGCCCTTTTTCTTTTGTCGTACGCATTTGCTAGAACCGATGCTTGACCCCCGGTCCTCCAGGGGCCATCTGCGCCGTCCGTTTTTGATCAGGCTTTTAAGAACCATGACCCCGACCGTTCCCGCCGAGTGGGCGCCGCACCGCGCGATGTGGGTGGGCTTTCCCAGCCACGCCGAGCTCTGGCAGGAAGACCTCGAGGTCGCCCAGAAGGAAGTGGCCGACCTGGCCCGCGCCCTGGCCGGCCCCGGGGCCGAGCGCGTGCGCCTGATGGTGGTCGGCGACGAGGCCGAGGCCGCCGCCAAAGCCCTGCTGGGCGACACCAGCGTCGAGATCGTCCGCGGTCAGTTCGGCGACATCTGGCTGCGCGACACCGGGCCGATCTTCGTGGAGACCCCGAACGGCGCCTCGGCGGCCGGCTTCGAGTTCAACGGCTGGGGCGGCAAGTACGACCTGGAGGGCGACGACATCGTCGCCGAGCAGATCGCGGCGGCGTCCGGCGTGGCCCTGGCCCGCAACGGCTTCGTGCTGGAGGGCGGCGCCCTGGACCACGACGGCCTGGGCACCATCCTGACCACGCGCCAGTGCCTGCTCAACGAGAACCGCAACGGCGACTGGGACGAGGCCAAGGCCTCGGCGGCCCTCGCCAAGGCCCTGGGCGCCAAGAAGGTGCTGTGGCTGGGTGACGGCCTGCTGAACGACCACACCGACGGCCATGTCGACAACCTGGCCCGCTTCGTCGCGCCGGGCGTGGTGGCCTGCCCGATGGCCTTCGGGGCCGACGACCCCAACGCCGAGGTCTATGCCGACACCGCCCGCCTGCTGGCCGGCATGACCGACAGCCGTGGCTCGCCGCTGCAGGTCGTGCGCATCCCCTCGCCGGGCAAGATCCTCGACGAGGACGGCGAGCCGATCCCGGCCTCGCACATGAACTTCCTGATCGCCAACGAGGCGGTGATCGTGCCGATCTACGCCGAGGAGTCGGGCGCCTTCGCGGTCGAAGTGATCAGCGGCCTGTTCCCCGAGCGCGAGGTCATCGGCCTGCCGTCCACCGCGATCCTCACGGGCGGTGGTTCGTTCCACTGCATCAGCCAGCAGGAGCCCGCGTAAACATGGCCCGCACGCTCAGCGTCGCCGCGATCCAGACCTCGTACGGCATGGATCTGCAGGCCAACATCAAGAAGACCGAAGGCTTCATCCGCGAGGCCGCCGCCGGCGGCGCGCAGGTGATCCTGCCGTCCGAGCTGTTCCAGGGGCCGTATTTCTGCGTGGCGCAGGAAGAGCGCTGGTTCGCCGAGGCCCATCCGTGGCGCGAACATCCGGTGGTCAAGGCCATCGCGCCCCTGGCCGGCGAGCTGGGCGTGGTGATCCCGATCTCGATCTTCGAGAAGGAAGGCCCGCACTATTTCAACAGTCTGGTGATGGCCGACGCCGACGGCTCGTTGCTGGGCCTCTATCGCAAGAGCCACATCCCCGACGGCCCAGGCTACATGGAGAAGTACTATTTCCGGCCCGGCGACACGGGCTTCAAGGTCTGGGACACCCGTTTCGGCCGCCTGGGCGTCGGCATCTGCTGGGACCAGTGGTACCCCGAGGCCGCCCGCGCCATGGCCCTGATGGGCGCCGAGGCCCTGTTCTATCCCACCGCCATCGGCAGCGAGCCGCATGACGCCAGCCTCGACACGGCTCTGCCGTGGCGGCGGGCCATGCAGGGCCACGCCGTCAGCAACGTGATCCCCGTCGTGGGCGCCAACCGCATCGGCTTCGAGCCGTGGGAAGGCTATCCCAACGGCGGCCAGCGGTTCTACGGCTCGTCCTTCATCGCCGACCATCGCGGCGACCTGGTCAGCGAACTGGGCCGCGACGACGAGGGCCTGGTGGCCTCGACCTTCGACCTGGACTTCCTGCAGACCCACCGCGCGGCCTGGGGCTTCTTCCGCGATCGCCGGCCGGAGCTGTACGGGGCGCTGGCGAGCGGGCGGCCGGCTTAAGGCGGGCGCTCGCCCCCTCCGGATGCTGCGCATCCTCCTCCCCCATAGGGGGAAGATGAGTCGCGCCGACCTTTATCTTCCCCCTATGGGGGAGGACGACCGCGAAGCGGTCAGGAGGGGGCGAGTCAGCCGCCACACCCCGCCGGCGCGCCCGTCGCCCGTGACGCCGCCACCTCGGCCTTGGCCGTGGCCAGGTCCGCCTGGAACGCCGCGTCGTTGTGCAGGCGCGAGACCATGGCCGAGCCCAGATAGCGGCCGGCCTCGATGTCGCTCTGGAAGTGGACGCCGCAGACGATGCGGCTGTCGCCGAACGCCCGGCCGCGCGCCAGGATCTTGCTGGTCTGCTGGGGCGCGACCTCCGAGATCACCAGCGCCCACGACCAGCCGATCATGCCGTGGCCCGACGGATAGGAGCCGTCGGTGTCGATCCAGGCCTCGCGCGGCACGCAGATCGGCTTCTTGTTGCCCACCGGCGGCCGGGCGCGTTGATAGGCGGCCTTCGCGGGCTGATAGATCGTGCTGGCGTCACTGGTCATCCGCAGCAGCATCCGCGCCAGGGTCGGGGTCGCCTCGGGCCCGATGGTCACACCGGCGGCGCAGGAGAAGCTCTTGAAACCCTCGCGCCCCGTGAGGTCGGCGTCGGCGATGGCCTGCGTCCAGGCGGGCGTGTTGACCAGCTTGCGCGTCTCGTTGAACCGCGCCCGGTCGGCCTTGCCGCGCGGCGAGTCCGGGGTGGGCGGCGGGCCGACCACCAGGGCGCCGTCGAGACCTGCGTCCGCGCCCAGATAGCCAGCCGGCGGCTTGGTCCAGCTGGAGGTCCCGGCCGCCATCTGCGGGGCGGCGGGCTTTGAGAACACGTCCCGCACGGGCTCCAGCGCCGAGCATCCGGTGATGAAAACGCCGGCGACAGCCAGGGCGGGGAGCAGGGCGCGTGGCATGGATGCACTCCATTCGATCAATCGCCCACAGAACGATAGCGACCCGGCGCGTCAAGCGAGAAGCGTGTTGACGACTCGATATGTTATTTCATAACAGTTGCGCTCCAGGCCGCTCCCCCGGCCAAGGTTCAGGATTTTCCCATGTCGCGTCGCGTTATCTTCTCCGCCGTGAGCCTGCTGGCGCTCGGCGCCGCCCTGTCGGCCCAGGCCGAAACCGCCGCCGCCGATCACGCCGTCACCGCCCCGGCCTCCGCCGCTTCGAGCGATGACGCCGAGGTCTCCCGCGTCGTCGTCACGGCCGCGCCCTATGCGGTGTCGCTGGACACCATCACCAGCAGCGTCAACGTCCTGACCCGCGACCAGCTGGACGTGGCCCCTGCCGTCGGCCTGGGCGACGCCCTGAACGGCCTGCCGGGCCTGCGCTCCACCTTCTACGGCCCCGGCGCCTCGCGGCCGGTGATCCGCGGCCTGTCGGGCCCCCGGGTGATGGTGCTGCAGAACGGCGTCGGTCAGGTGGACGCCAGCGCCCTGTCGCCCGACCACGCGGTGGCGTCGGATCCCGGCGAGTCCTCGCGCATCGAGGTGCTGCGCGGGCCGTCCACCCTGGCCTATGGCGGCTCGGGCATCGGCGGCGTGGTCAACATGATCGACGACCGCGTGCCCTCGGCCCGCGCCGACAACGGCGTCGAAGGCCGGGTGGCCGCCTCGGCCTCGTCGGTCGACGACGGCCGCGCCATCAGCGGTGCGGTCAAGCTGAACGCCGGTCCGCTGGTCTTCGCCTTCGACGGCGCCCATCGCCAGAGCGACGACTACAAGATCCCGACCCCGGCGGTCTCCAGCCGCCTGGCCAATCGCGACGGCCTGACCATCGACCCGGACAAGACCGTCAAGAACACCGATGTCGAGATGGACGCCTACGGGGCGGGCGTCTCCTACGTCCATGACACCGGCTTCTTCGGCGTGTCGGTCAAGCGCACCGACACCACCTATGGCGTGCCGTACGAGCAGATCCTGGCCCCGGTCGATCCGGACGCCGAAGGCCCGGTCTCGATCCACCTGCAGCAGACCCGCTACGACCTGCGCGGCGAGCAGGAGATCGACGCCGGTCCGTTCGAGAAGGTCCGCCTGTCCGTCGGTCACGCCAAGTACGAGCACGCCGAGGTTTCGGTCGACACCGGCGAGGTCGGCACCCGCTTCCTGTCGGACGGCACCGAGGGCCGGCTGGAGCTGGTGCAGAAGGAGCGTGACGGCTGGCAGGGGGCGATCGGCTTCCAGGCCCTGAAGCGCGACTTCCAGGCCATCGGCGACGAGGCCTTCGTGCCCTCGACCACCGTCAAGGAACTGGGCGTCTTCGCCCTGCAGCGCCTGGACAAGGACAGCTGGGGCCTGGACGCCGGCCTGCGCCTGGACCGCCGCACGCTGGACACCGCCGTGGCCAAGCGCGACTTCACCAACGTCTCGGCCTCGCTGGGCCTGTTCATCAAGCCGGCCGAGCACCAGTTCTACGCCCTGACCCTGTCGCGCAACGGCCGGGCCCCGACCGAGTTCGAGCTGTTCGCCGACGGTCCGCACCCGGGCACCGGCGGCTACGAGGTCGGCGACGCCAGTCTCAAGTCCGAGAAGGTCACCTCGCTGGAGGCCACCGGCCGCTGGACCAGCGACGACCTACGGGTCGAGGGGCACCTGTGGGCCGCGCACTATGACGGCTTCATCGAGGAGGCTCCGACGGGCGCCCAGGAAGACAACCTGCCGGTCTTCCAGTACTTCCAGACCGGCGCCGACTTCCACGGCGCGGAGCTGGAGACCAGCTACACCGCCTGGCGCGCCGTGGGCCATTCGCTGAAGCTGGAAGGCGTCTATGACTGGGTGCGCGGCGAGACCGACCTGGGCGTGCCGGCCCGCATCCCGCCGTGGTCGCTGACCGGCCGGGTGATCTGGACCGCCCCGCGCGCCGAGGCCCATCTGGAAGTCCGCCGCGTGGGCGACCAGAGCCGCGTGGCCGAGTTCGAGACCTCGACCGACGGCTACACCTCGGTGGACGCCATGGTCACGGTCAAGCCGTTCGCCAATCCGGCCCTGCGCGTCTTCGTCGACGGGCGCAACCTGACCAACGAGGAGATCCGCGAACACGTCTCGTTCCTCAAGGACGTGGCCCCGTCTCCGGGCCGTTCGATCCGCGCGGGCGTGGCCTATCGCTTCTGATCGTTGATCACCGTTCGCTTGTGAGTGGAAAGGGCGGACCCGTTAACCCCAGGGGAGACGGGTCGATTGCCGCGATGTTCTGGATCGGCTAGAAGCGCCAAGCCTTTAACGGCCGGCGGGGCGTCTCGCGCGGTCCGCCCTTTCAGCTTTTTGTAGAGCTATCAATGGAATCGACCCAGTCCGCCGGCGGCATCACCGGCAACGTTCTCTTCTACATCTCGCCCGAGCCGCTGAACCGCGAGCAGCACGCCAAGCTCGCCCTCGTGCACAACGACAAGCCCTACAGCTTCGCCGCCAAGGGCAGCGCCGTGCCGCTGACCGTGACCGAGTTCGCCCCGGCCGCCCTGTCGTTCCCGGTGATCTTCGCCGGCGAGGACCGCGTGCCGCTGGCCGTCATGGGTCTGAACAACGGCGAGAACCTGTTCGTCAACGCCGACGGTTCGATCGAGCCGGGCGTCTATATCCCCGCCTATATCCGCCGCTATCCGTTCGTGCTGGCCAATGACGAGACGCAAGACCGTCTGATCGTCTGCATCGACAAGGGCTCGGCCCTGCTGTCGGAAAGCGGCCAGACCGCCCTGTTCGACGAAAAGGGCGAGCCGACCGAATACACCCAGAACTGCATCAAGTTCTGCGACGACTTCGAAGCCGAACGCCGCCGCACCGACTCGTTCGTGCAGCTGCTGAAGGACAACGACCTGTTCGAACTGAAGACCGCCGTCTTCACCCCGACCGACGAGAACGGCCAACCCGGCCAGCCCCAGACGGTCGCCGAATACTACGGCGTGTCGGAAGAAAAGCTGAACGCCCTGCCGATCGAGAAGCTGCGCGAGCTGCAGACCAACGGCGCCCTGGCCCAGATCTATGCGCACCTGGTGTCGCTGGTCGGTTGGGACAAGCTGATCGCCGTGGCCATGGTTCGCCAGGCCGCGACCTCGGGCGTCGCGATCTAGGCTTTCCTCGGAAAGTCGGAATTCAAGGGCGGCGGGGCTTCGGCTCCGCCGCCTTTTTCTTTGGCCTTGGCCCTACCGCGCGAAGATGCTGCGGGTCAGGCAGGAGAAGACCAGGCGGCCGGCCTCGTCGAGCAGGTCGTGCTGGGCGATGACGATGCCCTTGCCTTCGCCGACCGGGTCCTTGCCCATCACCGTCATGCGGCCGCGTAGCAGCTCGCCCACCGGCGGGTTGCGCATCCAGCGCAGCGCGTCGACACCCAGGCGCTTGGTCTGCGGCCAGGCGGCGCTGGACTCGCTGTCCAGCCGCGCCCAGATCGAGAACACCATGGCGTCCGGCGCGCCGTTCTCGGCCGGCCAGCCCGGCGTGAAGGCGGTGGTGAAGGCCTCCAGCGCCTTGCCGTCGACGGCGCGCGTGCCCAGCGAAACGACCTGACCAATCTCGATATCGTCGAAGGCGGCGGGCATGGGCGGTCTTCCTGTGAATCGCTTTGGACTGTCACCGGTCGGTTGGCCATTGTCGAGAGCGCGCGGGCGGGCCATGTGTGCGGTCAAGTCTTTGCACGGAAGCAGTGCCGCATGTTGATCCGGAAACTCCTCGCGGCCCTTCAGGGCGTGCTCCTGGCCGGCCTGCTTGCGGGCCAGGCGACCGCCGCGCCGGTCGACACCGGACATCTGCAGGCCGAGCTGGTCGCCCAGGACGCCGCCGCCGTGCCGGGATCGACGATCTATGTCGCCCTGCGCCAGAAGATCCAGCCGGGCTGGCACACCTATTGGCGCAATCCGGGCGACGCGGGCGACTCCACCAAGATCGTCTGGACCCTGCCTGCGGGATGGACCGCCGGCGACATCGTCTGGCCGACGCCCGAGAAGAGCCGGGTCGGGCCGCTGCTCGACTATGCCTATACCGGCGAGGTCCTGCTGCCCGTGCCGATCAGCGTGCCGGCCGACGCCAAGCCGGGCTCGACCGTCACCCTGAAGGCCGCCGCCGCCTTCCTGGTCTGCGAGCAGATCTGCGTTCCGGAAGACGCCGTGGTCACCCTGGACCTGCCGATCGTCGCCGGAACGCCGTCGCCGGACGCCAAGTGGGGCAAGGCGGTCGCCGAAACCCTGGCCAAGGCGCCCAAGCCCGCCGGCCTGAAGGCTGTCTTCAAGCTGGACGGCGGGGTGCTGAAGCTGGCCGTCACCGGCGGCCCGCTGAAGGGCGCCGACATGGCCGACGCCTATTTCTATCCCTATTCCGGCAAGGTCATCGAGCACGCCGCCGACCAGACGATCGAGCGCGGCCCCGAGGGCCTGACCCTGGGCCTGAAGCCCGGCTACGACTTCGTCTCGGGCACGGCCCCGACCGAGCTGTCGGGCGTGCTGGCGCTGAAGAGCGGGTCGTTCGAGGTCACCGCCACGGCGGGCGAGGCCCCGGCCGGCGCTTCGGGCCTCGGCGCGCCGCCGGCCTCGGCCAAGACTGGCGCGGCTCCGGCGGGCGGGACCAGCCTGCTGGCCGCCCTGGTCTTCGCCGTCCTGGGCGGTCTGATCCTCAACCTGATGCCGTGCGTCTTCCCGGTGCTGTCGATGAAGGCCGCCAGCCTGGCCGGCCACGCCCACGATCCGGGCAAGACCCGCCTGCAGGGCCTGGCCTTCCTAGTCGGCGTCGTCGCCACCTTCCTGGCGCTGGCCGGGCTTCTGATCGCGGTGCGGGCCGGCGGCGCGGCCGTGGGCTGGGGCTTCCAGCTGCAGTCGCCCGTCGTGGTCGGCTCCCTGGCCCTGGTCATGCTGCTGGTGGCGCTGAACATGTCGGGCGTCTTTGAGTTCGGGACCTCGGTGCAAGGCGTTGGCTCCAGCGTCTCGGCGCGCGGCGGCGTGACCGGCGCCTTCTTCACCGGAGCCCTGGCCGTGGTGGTGGCCGCCCCCTGCACCGCGCCGTTCATGGCCGGTGCCCTCGGCTTCGCCCTGACCCAACCGCCGCTGATCTCGCTGGCCGTGTTCCTGGCCCTGGCCCTGGGTTTCGCCGCGCCGTTCGTGCTGCTGGCCTTCGCTCCGGCCCTGCTGCGCCGCCTGCCGCGCCCCGGCGCCTGGATGGACACCCTGAAGAAGGGCCTGGCCTTCCCGATGTACGCCGCCGCCGCCTGGCTGGTCTGGGTGTTCAGCCAGCAGGCCGGCTCGATCGGTTTGGGCCAGTTGCTGGGCGCGGCGGTGCTGGTCGCCTTCGCCGGCTGGCTGTGGGGTCATGCCCAGCAGCTGCGCTCGAAGGGCAAGCCCAACGCCGTCAGCCTGATCGTCGCCCTGCTGGCCCTGGCCGGCGCGATCGCCCTGGTCGCCCTGACGGCCAAGGCCGCGCCGCCGGCGACGACCGCCTCCGCCGACGCGGTCGCGGCCCCGGCGGGCGAGGGCCTGGCCTCCGAGCCCTGGTCGCCGGAAAAGGTCGCCGCCCTGCAGGCCGAGGGCCGCCCGGTGCTGGTCGACTTCACCGCCGCCTGGTGCGTGACCTGCCAGGTCAACGAGAAGGTCGCCATGTCCGGCGCGGGGGTGACCAAGGTGTTCAAGGACAAGAACGCCGTGCTGCTGCGCGCCGACTGGACCAACCGCGACGCCACGATCGCCGCCGCCCTGGCCGAGCACGGCCGCGCCGGGGTGCCGCTCTATCTGGTCTATCCGGCCAAGGGCGGCGCGCCGGTCATCCTGCCCCAGCTGCTGACCGAGGGTATGGTGGTCGAGGCGATCGAGAAGGCGGCGTCCTGACCGGTTTCGCGTAACGCCAGGATGTGAGAGGCTGGCGGGGCGAGGGGGAACTCTGTCCATCTGGAGCTCGCCATGTCCAACGTCACACGTCGTCTCGTCACCGTCGGCCTGCCGCTGATCGCGGTCGCCGCGCCAAGCCTGGTCCTCGCCGCCCCGGCCCCGGCCTTCACGGCCAAGGACGTGGACGGCAAGATCCGGTCGCTGTCCGAATTTCGCGGCCGGACCGTCGTCCTCGAATGGGTCAACGAGGGCTGCCCCTATGTGAAGAAGCACTATTCGGGGAACATGCAGGGCCTGCAGCAGGCCGCCACGGCCGACGGCGTGGTCTGGCTGTCGATCGCCTCGTCGGCGCCTGGCAAGCAGGGCTACTTCCCCGACGGCGCGACGGCCAAGAGCTGGATGGCGGCCAAGGGCGCCAAGCCGACGACCTTGCTGCTCGACTCCGACGGGGTCATCGCCACGGCCTACAAGGCCAAGACCACGCCGCACATGTTCGTCATCGATAAGGGCGGGGCCGTGGTCTACGAGGGCGCCATCGACGACACGCCCAGCGCCAAGGTCGAGGACCTCAAGACCGCCAGGAACCTGGTCGCCGCCGCGCTGGCCGACGTGAAGGCGGGGCGCAAGGTGGCTGTCGCGTACAGCCAGCCGTACGGCTGCGCGGTGAAGTACAAGGACGCGTAAAAGGCTGTCATCCCGGGCGTAGCGCAGCGAAGACCCGGGACCGCGGTAGGCTCGGAGCTTGTGGCGGTCCCGGCTCGGCGTGCTTCGCACTTGGCCGGGATGACAGTGATTGGGCGCCCTAAGCCGCCGGCTGGGGTGGGGCGGTGATGACCTCAACGTTGTCGTTGAGCAGATAGACCATGTCGCGCAGGGCCAGGTCCTGGTCCTTGACGGTCTTGGCCGCGCTCATGGCCGAGAGCTTCTCGGGCAGGTCCTGGCTGATGCCGCGCAGGATGCACTTGAGGTCGTCGACCGCGCCGCGCTCCTTCAGGGTGATGTGGCCCTTCATGTCGAGGGCCGACAGCTCGCCGATCCTGCCGCTGAACGCATCGAAGCCCTTCAGGGCGACAGCCGGGGCGGCAGGGTCGGCGCCCAGCGACTTGCGATAGGTCTCGACCTGCAGCTTCAGCCCGCCGGCGCGGCGGACGATGTCGGCGAACAGCGGCTCGGCGGCCACCGAGGCCGGGGCGCTGACGGCCGGGACGGTGGTCGGCATCGAGGCGGGGCTGGCCGAGGCGAACCACAGCATGGCGGAAAAAGCGACGGCATCGCAGGACATACGGGGGCTCGCGCAAAAAACGTGATTGGTCCGCCATGACGCGGCGACAACCGTTTGATAAGCCCGCTTCGGTAAACGCCGATTTACCACGTTCAAAATCAAGGACCGCCCGCATGGCCGATCTCGACGCCGCCTGGACCCGCCTGGAAGACGCCGCCAAGGCCGCCGGTGACAAGCGCATCGTCGAGTTCTTCGACAGCGAGCCTGGACGGCTCGAAGTGCTCACCTTGGATGTCGCCGGCCTGCACCTGGATCTGTCCAAGCAGGCCTGGGACGAGGCCGGTCTGGAAGCCGCCCTCGATCTCGCCCATGCGGCCGACGTCGAGGGCGCGCGGGCCCGGATGCTGGGCGGCGAGGCGATCAATTCCTCCGAAGGCCGCGCGGTGCTGCACACGGCACTGCGCGCTCCGGCCGGCGCCGACATCAAGGCCGGCGGGGTTCCCGTCATGGCCGAGGTCGAGGCGGTCCGCGTGCGGATGAAGGCCTTCGCCGAGGCCGTGCGGTCCGGCGAAATCAAGGGCGCCACCGGCAAGCCGTTCAAGTCGATCCTGCACATCGGCATCGGCGGCAGCGACCTTGGGCCACGCCTGCTGTGGGACGCCCTGCGCCCGATCAAGCCGCAGATCGACCTGCGCTTCGTGGCCAATGTCGACGGCGCGGAGTTCGCCCTGACCACGGCCGACATGGATCCCGAGGAAACCCTGGTGATGGTGGTCTCCAAGACCTTCACCACCCAGGAGACCATGACCAACGCCGGCGCGGCGCGGGCCTGGCTGGTCGAGGCGGTCGGCGAGGCGGGCGTGGGCCAGCACCTGGCCGCCATCTCCACGGCGCTGGACAAGACCGCCGCCTTCGGCGTCGCGGACGAGCGGGTGTTCGGCTTCTGGGACTGGGTAGGCGGCCGCTATTCGCTGTGGTCGTCGGTCAGCCTGTCGGTGGCTGTCGCGGCCGGCTGGGACGCCTTCCAGGGCTTCCTGGACGGCGGCGCGGCCATGGACGCCCACTTCGCCAGCGCGCCGCTGGAAAAGAACGCCCCGGTGCTGGTGGCCCTGGCCCAAATCTTCAACCGCAACGGCCTGGACCGCCGGGCCCGCTCGGTGGTCCCGTACTCGCACCGCCTGCGCCGCCTGGCCTCGTTCCTCCAGCAGTTGGAGATGGAGAGCAACGGCAAGTCGGTCGGCCCCGACGGCCAACCGGCCCGGCGCGGCACCGCCACCGTCGTGTTCGGCGACGAGGGCACCAACGTCCAGCACGCCTATTTCCAGTGCATGCACCAGGGCACGGACATCACGCCCATGGAGCTGATCGGTCTCGCCCAATCCGACGAGGGTCCGGCCGGCATGCACGAGAAGCTGCTGTCCAACCTGCTGGCCCAGGCCGAAGCGTTCATGGTGGGGCGCACGACGGCGGACGTCGTCGCCGAGCTGACCGCCAAGGGCGTGTCCGAGGCCGAGATCGCCACCCTGGCCCCGCAACGCACCTTCGCCGGCAACCGCCCCTCGACCCTGCTGCTGCTGGAGCGCCTGACGCCCCAGACCTTCGGCGCCCTGATCGCCCTCTATGAGCACAAGACCTTCGTCGAGGGCGTGATCTGGGGGATCAACAGCTTCGACCAGTGGGGCGTGGAACTGGGCAAGGTGATGGCCGGCCGCATCCTGCCGGAGCTGGAAAGCGGCGCGGCGGGCAGCCACGATCCGTCGACCACGGCGCTGGTCGAGCGGTTGAAGAAGTAGCGCTCACCTTAAGCTCGGTGCGTCCTTCGAGGCCCGCTTGCGCGGGCGCCTCAGGATGAGGAACTTCGTACTGATGTCCTCATCCTGAGGTGCGAGCCTATGGCGAGCCTCGAAGGACGCACGTCGTTTCAAGTCCCTAGAACGTCCGCCGCACGCGCAGCGAGACGAACGTCCGCGGGTCGATGGCGCGGTCTTCGACGAAGGCCACGGCGCGAGTCGTGCGGTCGGCATAGACCGTGCGGCGGATGGTGAAGTCGTCCCAGATGTTCAGCTGGGCGCGGATCGCCAGGGTCGGGGTGGGCTTGTACTCGACGAAGCTCTCGTAATAGCCCGTGCCGCGCCAGATGTTGGTCTGGTCCGGATCATAGGTGGGCTGGCCCAGACGCGGCAGCCAGTTGATCCCCCACTGCAGCTTGTAGCGGGTCAGGTCCTGCTGGAAGCCGACATTGGCCTGGCTGGCCCGCACGCCCGAGATCGGACGCTTCTTGCCCGTCGTCGGATCGGTGACGCTGGTCTCGTTCCAGTCGTTCTTGAAGGTGAAGCGGCCGCCCGGGATGTGGGCCTTGTCCAGCGGCACCACGATGTTGACCGAGAGCCGGTCCAGCGTGCCATTGCCGATATTGCCCGTCGCCGACAGGCCGCCGGGCAGGGGCAGGCGGTCGATGGCGTCGACGATCTTGTCGTGGCGATAGCCGATCGAGACGATGCCCTCGCCCCAGAACCGGCGCTCATAGGTCAGTTCCGAGATCCAGCGCTGTTCGGGCTCCAGATCGACATTGCCGCCATAGACATTGCTGTCGTCGAGGTCCGACGAGGCGGCGAAGTCGCCGAAGTCCAGCTGGCCCAGCTCGCGCTCGAAGCGGAAGCGCAGCTGGTTGTTGGCCATCGGCGTCCAGGTGGCCAGGAAGCGCGGCTTGGCGAAGAAGAAGCTCTTTTCGTTGTCGGCGTCGCCCGACTGCTTGATCGTCGAGGTCTCCAGCCGCAGGCCGCCCTCCAGGGTCAGCTTGGGGTCGACGCGCCAGGTGGCCTTGGCGAAGGCCTCGCCCCGGGTCTCCTCCACCTTCACCGAGGCCGACGGCAGGGGCACGGCCGTTCCGCCGACGCTGTAGGCCTGCTTCACGTCCAGCATGTTGTAGGCCACCTCGCCGCCGGCCTCGAGGGTCAGGGCCTTGGAGCGCTCGTTGCGGACCAGGGCGCGGAAGATCGATTCCGACGAGTCGCCCTTCGCGGTGAACCGCTGCTCGGGCTTGACCGCGCCGCTCAGGGTCTCGTTGCCGGTGGAGACGTTGTCGAAGCTGTTGAACTCGTGCATCGCCCGGGTTTCCAGCGTCCACTGGGGCGCCAGGGGGCGGGTGTAGGTCAGGCCCAGTTCGCCGAATGTCTCGTCCTCGGCATAGGCGCTGCGGCGCAGGGCCACCGGCGACTGGTTCTGCTGCCAGTCCTGCCAGTCGCTGACGCCATAGCGCGCCGTGGCCTCGATCTTCCCGCCCAGCACGGGGCCGGTGTAGTTGCCGCGGATGCTGTTGCTGCCGCCCCAGCCGTCATTGGTGAAGGCCTCGTCGCGCAGCACATTGCCGGCGCCGTCGCGGCGGACCGTGCGGCCCTCGCCGTTGGAGTCGCTGGAGCCCATGCCGTCCGACAGGGTCACGCCCCAGCTGTGGTCGCCCTCGCGGGCCGTGAACTGGTAGGAGCCGCCATAGATGTCGTGGCCGCCGTCGAAGAACATCGCGTTCCAGGTCGCGATCGACTGGCGGCTGCTGGTGGTCTTCAGGATCACGTTCACGATCACCGAATAGCCCTGCATGTCGATGCCGGCCGCGCCGCCGCGGATCAGCTCGATGCGGGCCACCTCGCCGGCCGGGGTGCGCGACAGCACGTTGCTGCCCGTGTCGTTCTTGGAGGCCGGGCGATTGCCGTTGATCAGGATGTTGCCGACCGCGCCCTCGAAGCCTCGCGCGCCCGAGCCGTCATTGACCGAGAAGCCCGGCACGCGGTTGACCATGTCCAGGGCGGTGTTGGGCCGCTGGGCGGCGAAGAAGTCGGGATTGAAGACCAGCACCCCGGTCTGGGCGGCCTCGGCGGTCACCGACCCGGGCGGCGCCTGCTGGGCCTCGGCGGCCAAGGCGGCGCCGGAGATGAGAAAGGTGGCGGCCGTGGCCAGAAGAATGGTCTTGGTCATCAATGTTCCCCTCAGTGAGGAGAGCTGTGGCCACCCGGGGCGTTCATCTCAAGTTACAAGGGGGAAAGGTAGATTAAGTTCAAGTCATCATTACAGGGCGTTCATGTTTGTCGCACGCACCTGGAAACCCGGCGGGCCTGAACATTTACACAGGATAGCGCTGTCTATCGTGTTTGTACTTAGGTTTCCGGCGCGGGAAACACAGGAAGCATCGGCGCGAGATCTCGCGAGATCTTCGCGCCGAGGCCGCCGCTTGGGTCTAGTCGCTGAACAGGGCCAGCTTGGCGCGCCAGTCGTCGTCGGGCACGGCCTCCAGGCTGTCGATCACCGCCAGAATGCCCAGCAGCACCTGGTACTTGGCGCGCCGCAGCATCTCGCCGCCGGCCGCGCGGCTGAAGGCTTCCAGGTCAGCGGCGTCGGACAGCTCGTCGAGGCTCTTGTGCAGGGGGCTGGGGCGCGGGGCGGACGGCGGGGGAGGCGGCGGCGGTTGCGGCGGTCTGAACTTGCTCATGACGGATCTCCGGATCGAGGGACGGGAAGGCGGGGTGACGGGCGCGGGCCGGCGCCGTCCGCCGGCGAAGCGCCGGCGAGGCTGGCCCCGGAAACTTGGGGAGGCGGCGGAGCGTCCGGGCGCGCCCGGATCTGTGGGTAGGGAGTACCGTTTCGACACGTACGGGCGCTCCGCGCGGCCGGTGGACGAAAGCCCTCGGGGCGCGGGGTCTTAACCCGCTCCCGAAAGAGGCCTCCGGCGGGCGGAGCGGGAGGCGACCCCCGATCCGGACCGCGCGGGCGATTTCAGCCCGCGCCTGGCGCGCGTCGTCCGGGCGTCGCCGAGGGGAGTTCCCGGCGGTCCGGGCCTGGCCTGGAGCCGTTCGGCTCCGCCAGACCCCGCCGGGCCCTGCCACGACGGCCGACGGGCGCTACCCGCTCGACCGCCCCCGCCACCCGTCGGATCGCCAGCTGGACGTCCTCCCCGGTGGTGGGGCGAGGAAGAGTATGCGGGCGGTTTCGGAGGGGTTGGACAAGTTTGGAAGCGTGACGGTGCGTGCGGGCGCCAGGGCGTTGAATTTGTTGAGGTCGGGGTGGGGTTATGCTCGTGCGAGGGCGGGGATAGGGGCCGGCTACGGCAGAACGAGATCGTGAATATGAGCCCGCAACGGCGCCTCATCGCCGAAGAAGCCGGCGATCATCGCTTGCAGAAAGCCCTCGGGCTCCAGCCGCGCCAGATCGAGGGGGTGGTCCGCCCTCGCCGCCAGCAGCGTCATGAAGGTCAGCTGGGTCCGGCCATTGCCTTCCCGGAACGGATGGATCGCGTTCAGAGACGTTAGAAACCCCGCCGCCTGTTCGGCGAAGGCGGCGGCGTCCAAGCCCTGCAGCACATCGGCCGCGCTCAGCCTGGCGAACAGCGTGTCCATCTCGGGCGCGATGTATTCTGGATAGCAGAACGGGCTGCGATCCTTGGCCATCCGCACCGTGCGATAGCGCCCTGCCCACGGATAGACGTCCTGAAACAGATGCCGGTGGATCGCGCGATAGTGTGCGGGTGAGAAGCGCCCAGCGGGCAACGGCTCTTCGGCCCGCAGCGCCACGCTGACAGCCTCAAAGGCGCTCAGGTCGTCCTGCTGGCGTAAGGCCAGCCGGTTCTTCAACACCGTCGTGCCGGCGTAACAGTACCGGTCGGCCTCCGCGTCGTAGAAGTCGAGGCTCAGCGTTTCTTGCCGAACTGCAGCGCGACCGCGCGGCGGCGATCCTCGCTGGACGCACCCGCGCGGTCGAGATCGCCCAGCAGGCGCTCGAGATCGCTCGACAGGCTGATGCCTTCGACGGCGGCGATGCGGGCCATGGCGTCGCGCCCGAGCGTCAGGGTTTCGTGGATGCGGCCGTCACGGCCGTGCACTTTCAGCTCACCGCCGGCTTTCCGCAGCGTGGATTGGGCGGCTTCCAGAGCCTCGTTCTGGCTTTCGTGGACAGTGGTTGCGCGGCTGGATCCGTCGCGCTTGACCTGCCAGCCGCCCCGAGCGGGCGCGACATGAACGCGCTGAACGGACGTGGTCGAGGTTTTGGGCGTGTTCGAGCGAGACATGGGTACAAAATGTACCACGAGATGCTGTGGCTATCTGTAGATTTTAGCCCGACCGCCCCAGGTCGGCGCGATCCTTACATCTCTTGGAGGCTGCAGCGTGCTGGTCTGGTCAGGTCAGTCAAGGACGGCCCTCCGGGCCGCCGCGGCGCGGCGACGCGTGCGCGTCGTGTCGGCGGAGTGACCTGCCCAGACCAGCGATCGTCTCGCCGTGAGATGTAAGAAAAGCTACAACTTTCCAGCTGTGCGGCTAACGTGAGTATTTAAAGCTTCCTCAAATCGTTCGAAGATTCCGTCAACAAGCCAAGAAATGTCGTGTTTCCAATCTTGCTTGTACCATCTTCTAACTAGTTCTGATCCATATTCTTCGAAACTATCAAAGTCCGTTCTTTTGTGACTTGTGAGAATTTCAAACACATAGCACCTCTCAAGGCTCGGTGCGCAAGTGACCACAAGTGTCAGTTTTTGAAGTGCTTTAAATTTTGGCAGAAAGCTTATTTTGAGTTGTGCTCGAGATAGCTTGCAGTTAAGGCGAAGGGTCCATGTCTCATCAAAATCGTCATCACTATAAAATGCAGATAGGGCAGAATATCCCATATCCCAAGGTTTTCGCTTTTTCTTGCTTCGAACTATATCGGCGGTAACGAAATCGTCGGGGCGATCTTCCTTGTGCATTGAGCGAATTATAAAGCCACCGGGTGGTGGGCTCCTCAAAGCCGGAGTGCTCAATTGTTTCAATATCGAACAGGGAAGAAAACTCGCCTTGTTCAAATCGGGATTTTATATCGTCGAATAGTTTCCCTGTGAGGCTTTCCATATCTCCTGGCGCAGCGAGCTTCTTCTCGACAGCTTGCAGCGCTTCAAGCAGTGATGGAGCTGCTTCGTTGGTGGGAAGTGTTTCTTCAACGTGCTCGATCTCGTCCTCTTCGTTCTCACCTGCCCATTTGCTTGGGAAAGAGCCTCTGAAGGAATCCAATTTCCGCGCATCTTCGGCAAATAACTCTCGGCCAGCGCTTTGCGAAACGAAGTGCGGTGTTTGATTGTCATTCTCGATATAGGCGTCTCGAAGTGCCGCTATCAAATCCGTATAGAATATTTGACCGTCTTGTTTTCTTATAGCTGCCTTGCAGAAATTTTTTGTAAACTCGCTAAGCGGGTCGCCAGTAAGAGATACTTGGTTATCCAGGCAGGATGAAATTTGAATTACGTTTTGAAACGCCGACTTATCGATTGATGGAAGCGCATGATCTCTCTTTATAAGTAATGTTCCAGAATGACAGGCATCAATAACCTTAACTAATAGATTAGGCGATGCCGGGCGCAATAGATCGTGTAAGTCAGAGTTTGATAATCCGGTTTCGTTCGGTCTTTTTGAGTCAAAATTGGTCGCGCAATAATAGAATTCTGATTCATGTTGGTGGCCATGGCCGCTAAAAAACAAAAATATATCGCCTGAAGGCGTGTTTTTATCGACAATGTCGCGTATCTCATCCTTGAGAATATCTGATGAGATGTTGAGAAGCGTCTTTATTACATCATATCGCCCAGTTGCACTCAGCAGCTCGCGAATTGCTTCAACGTCGCTTTCACAGCAAGGCAGCGGAGCTTGATGCTTGTAGCTGCTATTTCCGATCAAAATTGCTAGGTTTGCCATGCTGCTTAGGTTGCGAGCGTGGGCGCGCAAACACAACCCCCGCTTTACCTGAAAGCGCAGCCTATACGTGCCGATGTTTCCTGGTCGGCCACGTTCTACGATTCTCACAGCTCTTATCTTTGATTACTTCCCCCACGCCCCCCGCTAGGCTATAGCGCCCCCCGATGACCCGCACGCCGCACCATCACGGCCGCCACCACCATCCGACCTCGCCTCGCGGGATCGGCCGGGTCCGCTCGCTCTAGAAGCAAGCCCCCTGCCTGAGCCCCGCCTAGCGGATGGGGCTTGAGCGCAAGCGCCATCCGTCGAAGCCTTGAAGTTCTAAGGACGACGATGACCGACTCCCCCGCCAAGACCGAAGAGACCTTCCGCCCCGAGGCCCGCAATCCGCGCGGCTTCGCCGACAAGCGCGCGCGCGACCTGCGCGCCGAGCGGGCCATCCTGGAGGCGGTGTCCAAGGTCTATGAGCGGCATGGCTTCGAGGCGCTGGACACCGGGGCCTTCGAATATGCCGACGCGCTGGGCAAGTTCCTGCCCGACGCCGACCGTCCCAATGAGGGCGTGTTCGCCTTGCAGGACGACGACGAGCAGTGGATGGCGCTGCGCTACGACCTGACCGCGCCCCTGGCCCGCTTCGCCGCCCAGAACTGGGAGACCCTGGCCAAGCCGTTCCGCCGCTACGCCTACGGGCCGGTGTGGCGCAACGAGAAGCCCGGCCCCGGCCGCTTCCGCGAGTTCATCCAGTGCGACGCCGACACCGTGGGCTCGGCCCGGCCCGAGGCCGACGCCGAGATCATCGCCATGGCTGTGTCGGGCCTGGAGGCCGCCGGCCTGCCGCGCGGCTCGGCGGTGGTGAAGATCAATAATCGCAAGCTGTTGAATGGCCTGCTGACCGCCGCCGGGGTCGAGACCAACGGCCAGAAGCTGGGCGTGTTGCGCGCCGTCGACAAGCTGGATCGCCTGGGCGTCGAGGGCGTGCGCCTGCTGCTGGGCGAGGGGCGGCTGGACGAGAGCGGCGCCTTCACCAAGGGCGCGGGCCTGGTGGGCAAGGCGATCGACTCGGTGCTGGACTTTGTCCAGGCGGGGTCGGGTGGCCGGTCGGAGACCCTGGCCAAGATTGCCAATGTCATCGGCGGTTCGGCCGAGGGCGACGAGGGGCTCAATGAGCTGGCCCTGATCGACGCGGCCCTGAAGAGCCTGGGCGTCGCCGACGACCAGGCGCTGTTTGAGCCCTCGATCGTGCGGGGGCTTGAGTATTACACCGGCGCGGTGTTCGAGGCCGAGCTGCTGCTGTCCACCACCGACGAGAAGGGGAACAAGGTCTCGTTCGGCTCGATCGGCGGCGGCGGGCGCTATGACGACCTGGTGGCGCGGTTCACCGGCCAGCAGACCCCGGCCACGGGCTTCTCGTTCGGCGTCTCGCGACTGGCCTCGGCGCTGAAGGCGGCCGGTCGCGACGCGGCGGGCGAGGCGCGCGGGCCCGTCGTGGTCATCGTCTTCGACCAGGCCCACATGGGCGAGTACTTCTCGGTGGCCACCGAACTGCGCAACGCCGGAATCCCGGCCGAGGTCTATCTGGGCTCGTCGGGCATGCGGCCGCAGATGAAATACGCCGACCGCCGCATGGCCCCGGCCGCCATCATGCTGGGCGGCGACGAGATCGCCGCTGGCACGGTGACGATCAAGGACCTCGACCTGGGCCGCGAGCTGGCCTCGGGCGTGGCCGACAACGCCGCCTGGAAGGCCGAGCGTCCGGGCCAGCAGACCATACCGCGCGGCGAGCTGGTGGCCGCCGTGCGTCGCATCATCGCCGGGGGTGATCAGTGAGGCTGGAACGCGCCATCCCGACGGCGGCGCTGGACGCCGTCCGCGCGCCGTTCGTCGCCGCCGGCGCCGCGCCGACCGACGCGCCGGTGCTGCAGCCCCTGGGCCTGCTGCTGGACCTGGCCGGCGAGTCGATGCGCTCGCGGCTCTTCGTGGTGTCCGGCGACGGGGGCGAGGAGGCCTGCCTGCGCCCCGACTTCACCGTCGCCATCGCTCGCGAGCACCTGGAGGCCGGCGCGGCCTCGGGTCGCTACTTCTATGAGGGCAAGGCCTTCCGCGTCGCGCCGCGCGGCAGCGACCGGGCCGAGGAGTTCCTGCAGCTGGGCGTCGAGGCCTTCGAGGCCGGCGACCCGATCGCCGCCGACGCCGAGATCGCCGCCCTGGCCTGGGCCTCGTCCGCCGCCGGCGGCCGCTCGGACCTGTCGCTGCTGCTGGGCGACGTCGGGCTGTTCGCCGCCTTCGTCGACAGCCTGGACCTGGCCGGTCCCCTGGCGGCGCGGCTGAAGCGCGCCTTCACCCGGCCCCGTCAGCTGAAGGCCGAGCTGGACGGTGGCGTCGAGGTCACCGGCGAGCAGAGCAAGATCGCGGCGCTCCTGGCCGGCCTGCCCGAGGGCGAGGCCTCGGCGGTGCTGCAGGAGCTGTGGTCCCTGGCCGGCATCGAGCCGGTCGGCGGTCGTCGTCCGGCCGAGATCGCCCATCGCCTGGTCGAGCGCGCCGAGGCCGCCAAGGCCGGTCGTCTGTCGCCGGAGCAGGCCGATGCGGTCCGGGCCTTCCTGGCGGTCAGCGATCGTCCGGGCGCGGCCCTGGACGCCATCGCCGCCCTGGCCGGTCCGCAGCGCGCGGCGCTTGACGCGGCGATCGACGGCTGGCGCCAGCGCCTGGCCGGCATGGTCGCTCGCGGCGCGCCGGAGGATCGCATGACCCTGGCCGCCGCCTTCGGGCGGGCCTTCGGCTACTACGACGGCTTTCTGTTCGAGGTGCGCAGCGCCGCCCTCGGCGACGAGCGGCCCGTGGCGGCCGGCGGCCGCTATGACGGCCTGCCCGCGCGACTGGGCGCCGAGACGAAAACCGGCGCGGTGGGCTGCATGGTCCGTCCCGCCCGAGCCTATGCGGGAGGCGGCGAATGAGCGCCCCTATGATCTTCGCCATTCCCTCGAAGGGCCGCCTGAAGGAGCAGGTCGAGGCCTGGCTGGCCGAGTGCGGCTTCAAGCTGGAGATGACCGGCGGCGCGCGCGGCTATTCGGCCGAGCTGTCGGGCCTGCCCGGTGTGTCGGTGCGTCTGCTGTCGGCCGGCGACATCGCCGCGGGCCTGGACGCCGGCGAGCTGCACCTGGGCGTCACGGGCGAGGACCTGCTGCGCGAGCGCGGCGACGACATGGACAGCCGGGTGATGCTGTTACGCGCCCTGGGCTTTGGCCGCGCCGACCTGGTGGTGACCGCGCCCAAGAGCTGGCTGGACGTCGACACCATGGCCGACATCGACGAGGTCGGGCACGCCCATCTGGCCCGCACCGGCCGCCGCCTGCGGGTGGCGACCAAGTACGTCACTCAGACCCGGGCCTTCTTCGCCCGCCACGGCGTGGCCGACTACCGCATCGTCGAGAGCAGCGGCGCCACCGAGGGGGCCCCGGCCGCCGGCGCGGCGGAGCTGGTCGTCGACATCACCACCACCGGCGCGACCCTGGCGGCCAACGGCCTGAAAATCCTGTCGGACGGCGTGATCCTGAAGAGCCAGGCCCAGCTGACCGCCTCGCTGATCGCCGACTGGTCGGAGGACCAGCTGGACGCCCTGCGCCGGCTGCTGTCGGTGGTCGAGGCCAAGGGCCGCGCGGCCAAGCTGGCCGCCCTGGTCTGGCCGACCGAGCAGGACGACCTGGCCCAGGCCGCCGTCGCCGCGTTCGTCGCCAAGGGCGGCTCGCGCCGGGCCAATGGCGCCCTGCTGGCGACCGCCGACCTGTTCGACGCCGCCGCCGCCCTGGCGGATGCGGGAGTCGAGCCGGTCACCGTTTCGCGCCCGGACTATGTTTTCGAGTCCCGGTCCAAGGTGCTGGACCAGCTGGCTGCTCGCCTGAAAGGTAATATTTGACTGTTATGTCAAAAATACGCTGAGAGAACGGTGATAAGTTTGACCCGTGCGTCCAAACTACGGCCTTTTCGTCAAAAAAGCGCTGAACCCGTTACAGAAAGCCGATTTGGTCGTTGACGCCGTCACGATTTTGACGTTTCTACACCTTGCAAGGAAGAACAGAGCCCCAACAGAGAGCTCCCTTCCTTCGGCGTTTCGGGGAGGAAACGCCCGCCTAGATCGAATGATCGAGAAAATAGCCAGCCCGTCGCGATTATCCCCCGCGGCGGGTTTGGTGTATCTGGGCCCCGGTTCCCAGATTTGACGGAATTGTCAAAAATAGTTCCATCGCTCTGCAGCGGCCGATTGTCGGTCGACATCCCTCCGCCAAGTTCGGTCCGTGGACCCAGGACCGTCCGGTGCCGGGCGGGCGCGGGGGCTTCCGGCCGGCTATCCGCACGGTCTCTTCGGCCATGCCGCCCAGAATGCGGCGTGGGCGGCGTCCTGATGGCGCGGCTTGAGGAAACCGCGTTCGCGCAATAGATGAGGACGTCTTCGATCCGGACCGAGGTGACGCTATAGCTGTCGCGCGATCTCCGCCGCGCGAAGGTGGGTCCAGATGAGGAATTGAAGTGACCAGCGCCCGAACGCTTTCTCCGCGTCAGGTTTCAGCCGTGAGGCTCTACGCCCAGGACGTCGAGGCCGCGGCCCGGAGCGGCAGCCCGGCCAGTCGCCAGGCGGCCCAGGACGCGCTGAACGCCGCCCAGGCGGCGCTGACGCCTCGGGAAGTGGCGATCCTGAAGGTGGTCGTGGTCGGCGGCCGGTCGATCGCCAATGTCGCGGCCGGCGCGCGCCGCCTGGCGACCGACATGGAGGACCTGTTCCTCCTGGCCAGCAGCAAGCTGGCCGATCATTACGCGGCGCGAATCGGCGCGGTGTCCTGACCGCGGCCACTTTTGAGCCGCTCTCTGCATGTGATCTGGGCGTCGCCGGCAGCCGTCGCGCGAAAACAACACGTGTCAGGTGAATCCTTCCGGCGGGCCGGGCGTTCACGGAACATGGGTCTTCGAAGCGGCGTTTCCGAAACCGCCGCAGCTTGACCACGTTGCGGCCCGACGAAGGAGCGAGACCAAGATCGTGAAGGCTTCCGCCTCCCAGTTCACCGAGCGGCTCTACCGCGTCGAGCAGCATCGCAGGATGCTGGTCGCCGACGCTCTGTCGAACAAGAACCTCACCCTGTCGCAATGGATCGCGCTGTGCACGCTGACGCGGGACGGCGCCAGCAGCATGACCGACCTGGCCAACGCCAGCGCGCTGGACCGCACCTCGCTGACGCGCACCGTCGATAACCTGATCCCCAGGGGCCTGGTGGCGCGCTACACGCCGCCGAGCGATCGCCGCACGGTGATGGTCGAGGCCACCGCCAAGGGCCGCAAGCTGGCCGAGGTGATCGGCGCCGAGCTCGAGGCGCTGGAAAGCCAGTGGCTGGTGGGCCTGACCGACGACGAGCAGGGCTGCCTGTCGGCCGGTCTGGAGAAGATCCTGTCGGCCCTGCCCTCGGGGGGGCGCAAGACGGCCAGGCCCGTAGACGCGGTGGGCCGCTGAGCGCTTCAGCTGTCGAGGCGGGGCGACCCGGTCGGATCGACCGGGATGTCGAGGGTTTCGAGGGTCTCACCCTCGTCGTCGAGAATGTGCATGCGGAAGCTGCGCCCGGGGCAGAAGACGTCGGGATAGTCGCGTTTCAGCGCCGCCGACAGACGCACCGCTTCGCGGCGCGCGGCCGAGCGATCCCTCAGGACCATGCCCTCATCGTCGGGAAAGCTGTCGGCTCCCCGAACCTCGAAATGAAAGCGGGGCATCCTCCCTCGCCAGTTTCCGCGTCCCCCCGCGTGGATGCGAAGACGGCGCCAGCCCGAAGAGAGGAACGTCGGATTTCTCGTTTTGGATGCAAGCGAACTCGCGCTGGGGTTGGGTGACGGTCCGGAGGACCGACAAACGCCCAACAAAAAGGGCCGACGCTCTCGCGCCGGCCCTTCGTGTTCCAAGAGCGGCGAGCCGCTCCTGATCTCTCTACGCTACCAGATCTTCACGCGATCGGCGGGCGCGACGTACAGCTTGTCGCCCGGCTTGATGTCGAACGCGCTGTACCAGCCCGGCTGATTGCGGACGGTGCCGTTGACGCGATAGAGGGCCGGCGAGTGCGGGTCGCTGGCGATCTGCTGCTTCAGGGCGTCGTCGCGCGACTTCTGGCGCCACACCTGGGCCCAGCCCAGATAGACGCGCTGGTCGCCGGTGAAGCCGTCCAGCACCGGGGCCGGCTGGCCCTTCAGCGAGACGTGGTAGGCGTCCAGGCCGAAGCCCAGGCCCGACATGTCGCCGATGTTCTCGCCCATGGTCAGGTCGCCGTTGACGTGCATGCCCGGGAAGGGCTCGAACGCCGAGTACTGAGCGCCCAGCTTGGCCTTCTGGATCTCGAACTTGGCGGCGTCTTCCGCCGTCCACCAGTCGCGCAGCACGCCGTCGCCGTCGGACTTGCGGCCCTGGTCGTCGAAGCCGTGGCCGATCTCGTGGCCGATCACGCCGCCGATGCCGCCGTAGTTGACGGCCGGATCCGCGTCGGGATGGAAGAACGGAGCCTGCAGGATGGCGGCCGGGAACACGATCTCGTTGTTGACCGAGTTGTAGTAGGCGTTGACCGTCTGCGGGGTCATGCCCCACTCGGTCTTGTCGACCGGCTGGTTCAGGCGCTCGACGTCGTGGCGGTAGTCCCACACGCCGGTGCGCTGGGCGTTGCCGTAGGCGTCGCCTTCCTTGATCTCCAGCTTGGAATAGTCACGCCAAGTGTCGGGATAGCCGATCTTGACGGTGAACTTGGCCAGCTTGTCCTGGGCCTTGGCCTTGGTCTCCGGGCCCATCCAGTCGGACGCGTCGATGCGGGCCTTCAGGACGGTGCGGATGTCGCCGACCAGGGCGACCATCTTGGCCTTTGAGGCGGGCGGGAAGTAGGCGGCGACATATTCCTTGCCGACCGCTTCGCCCAGCATGCCGTTGACCGCGCCGACGCCGCGCTTCCAGCGGGGACGCTGCTCGGGCTGGCCGGCCAGGGTCTTGTTGCGGAACTCGAACTGGGCGTCGACGAAGCGCTTGGACAGCATCGGCGCGCCGCCGTCGATCACCTTGAACGCCTGCCAGGCCTTCAGGGTCTCGATCGGGGTGTCGGCGTAGATCTTGGCGTACTTCGGGAACGAGGTGTTGGTCGTGACGATGAAGCGGTCGACCTTGGGCAGCTCGGTGCCGACCAGGTAGCGGTTCCAGTCATAGCCCGGGGTCAGGGCCTGCAGCTCGGTCAGGGTGGCCGGGTTGTAGGTTTTGTCGCGGTTGCGGCGCTCGACGCGGGTCCACGAGGCGTCGGCCAGCTTGGTCTCGAAATCGACCACGGCCTTGGCGCTTTCGGCCGGCTTGTCCCAGCCGCCCAGGGTCAGCATCTTCTCGACATAGGCCAGATAGGCCGTCTTCTTGTCGGCGAACTTGGCGTCCAGATAGTAGTCGCGGTCGGGCAGGCTGAGGCCGCCGGTCGAGGCGTAGACGGCGTAGCGCTGCGGGCTCTTGGCGTCGGTCGAGATGCCCAGGCCGATCAGGGCCGAGTAGGGGGTGGTCGAGCTCTTGCCCATCAGGGCGGTGAACTCGTCCTTGGTCTTGATCTTCTTGACGCCGTCCAGCCACGGCTGGATCGGCTTGGCGTCCAGCGTCTCGATAGTCGCTTCGTCCATGAAAGCGCGGTAGGCGGCGCCGATCTTGGCCTTCTCGCCGGTCGCGGCCTTGTCGGCGGCGGCGGCTTCGATGATCGCCTTGGTGCGGGCTTCCGACAGTTCCGACAGCTTGTCGAAGTTGCCGTAGCGGGTGCGGTCGGACGGGATCACCGTCCTGGCGTCCCAATTGCCGTTGGCGAACTTGTAGAAGTCGTCGCCCGGCTTCACGGACGTATCCATGCCCGAGATGTCGAAGCCCCAGGCGCCGTACTTGGGCGAGTCCAGCGAGGTCACGTCGCCGGCCGCGACGCCCTCGGCGAGGGCGGGCAGCAGCGATTGGACGGTGCAGGCGTCATTGACGCACGCATGCTCTTCGTGAGCCTGCGCGCCGAAGGCGGACATAGACAACGCAGCCACGGCGGCGGCGGCGAACCAAACTCGTTTCATGGAAATAGGCATCCGTTGGTGTGAGCTGGCGGCAATCTGCCTCGCCGTGGAAAAAATCCTCCCTTACAAATTTGTCATGTCCGCCCAAAATGGCCGTTTAGTGATGCTGGTGTTCAGTTGCTAAACCCATAGGCGCCGGGGGCGCGGCGCTCTGGACGGTCAATTCAACCATCGCGCGACGGCCATTTTCGAAGATCAGCGTTACGGGGGCTTTTTGCCCCACGACCAGAGGCTGTTTCAGGCCCAGCAACATGAAGTGATAGCCGCCCGGGGCGAAGGCCAGCTTGCCGCCGGCGGGGATCACGACCCCGGCGTCCTGCCGGCGCATGGTCATGACGCCGTTGGCGGTCATGGACGAGTTGTGCATCTCGACCTTGCCGGCGATCGGGCTCTCGGCGCCGAGCAGCTTGACCGGCTTGGGGCCGGCGTTGGCGATGGTCAGGAAGCCCACGCCGTTCATGCCGGCCTGGGCTGGGCGGGTCCACGGGGCCTGGATGGTCAGGGCGCCGACCTTGTAGTCGCCGGCCAAGGCGGGGGCGGCGATCGCCGCGACGGCGCCGAGCGCGAGGAGAGTCGTGTGGCGCATGGTCTGTCTCCGGATCAATGCTGGTGGCCCGCCGGCGCGGCTGTCGGCGAAGAGTTTGGCGGCATCAGGCGAAGGACGGGGGCGGGGCGGGAGAGCTTCTCGTCCGGCGCGGCGGGGTTGGGCACTTCCGTCCACTGGCTCTCGCCCTTCTCGCAGGTCTGGATGACCGGAAAGACCAGGGTCTCGCCCGTGGCGGGCAGCTTCATCAGCACGTTGAAGTCGTCGAAGGCCTCGTCGGGCAGGCGGCCGCTGAAGGTGATCGCCGACGGCCCGGCCTTGGGATCGGCGCCGATGTCCTGCTCGATGACGTAGGTCCAGCCCGGCTTGGGCTGCGGCCGGGCCGAGGCGACGCCCGGCGGGATTTCGATCCTCACCTTGAGCGTCGCGTCGCCAGCCGAGCAGGCGTGGCCCACCCGGAAGGCGACGGCCGAATAGGAGCCGGCCTTGGCGGTGTCCGGCGCGACGACGACATGGGCCCTGGCCGGCAGGGGCGCGGCCAGGGCGATGAGAAGAGCGATCTTGCGCATCCAGGTCTCTCCTAGAACTTGCCCGAGACGCCGGCGAAGACTCCGCGTCCCTCGCCCGGCCAGAACGCCGCGGTGTTCTCGATGGTCGCCGCCGACACCGAGGCCGGGTTGGCGACCGCATTGACGGTGTTGACGTAGCGCTTGTCGAACAGATTGCGCGCGTCGAGGAACAAGGTCACCCCGCCTCGCGTGTAGCCCGCGCCCAGCGAGGCGATGGCGTAGTCGGGCGCGCGCACCTTGTTGCGATAGTCGACGAAGGGGCCGCGCGGCGACCACTCGACGGCGGGCGCGACGAACCAGCCGGCCGGGTGCTCGTATTTCAGCTCGGCGCGATAGAGGTGCTCGGGCACCACCGGCAGGGCGTTGTCGCCGTACTGGGCGTCGCCGTCGAAGTGGAAGTCCGACCAGGCATAGGTCTGGCGCAGGCGCACGCGCGGCGTGATCCGCCAGTCGAGCCCGGCCTCGATCCCCTGGTGCAGGGTCTTGTCGGCGTTGAAGGTGGCGGCCGGGTGGTCGGGATCGACCGTGAAGGTCAGCAGTTCGTGCTTCAGCTCGGCGCGATAGAGGGCCACGTCCCAGGCCAGGGGGCCCTTGCGACCGCGCGCCCCGACCTCGCCGGTCCAGGCGGTCTGCGGGACCACAGGCGCGAAGCCCGCCGCCGCCGTCGGCGAGAAGGCGCCGAAGTTGGGCGGCTCGACCGAGCGGGTCAGGTTGGCGAACAGCTGGCTGTCGGCGTCGACCTGGAACAGCAGGCCCAGGCGCGGGGCGAACCAGTCATAGTCGCGGGCGGCCGTCAGGTCGAAGCTCGTGGCGACGCCCGGCAGTTTGTAGGCCTGGTAATCGCGGCTCGCGGTCCCGTAGGTCCCGCCGGCGACGACGGCGACGCGCGGGGTGATGAACAGGCGACCCTCGGCGAAGACGTCCAGCGCCTCCGCGTTCTGGCGCGAGAAGGCCTGCAGCGCGCCTCTGGAGCTTCGCAGGTTCAGCCACTGGCGGGCGTCCAGATCGCCGACGCGATAGGAGACGCCGGCGAAGAGATCGGCGGCGCGACCGCCCAGCTGGCCCGTCCAGTCCAGCCGTCCGAAGGCGCCGAAGGTGCGGCTTTCCTGGTCGACAACCTGGAAGATCGGGTGGTCCAGATCCTTCCAGGCGCCATAGACGCCGCCCTCGAACACGGTGGTGTCGGAGAGCCGCCAGGTGGTCTGCAGGCTGGCGCGGGCGTTGCGCATGTTGCGCCCGTAATTGTTGGCGAGGTTGGCGGCGGCGGCGTTCCTCGGGCTGTTCAGGGCCTGGTTCAGCGTGACCGCGCCGGCGATCTGCTGCTTCAGGTCCGCGCCGCTGACATAGAGCCGCACCTCGCGATCCTGGCCGAAGCTGTGGCCGAGATTGGCCGAGAGTCGGGCGGCCGAAGCGTTGCTCTGCTGGCGCCAGCCGTCGCTGTTGGAGAGGGTCGCGCCGACGAAGAGGTCGTCGTCGCCCGACTGCCGGGCCATCTCGCCATGGACGCGGGCCGTGCCGAACGACCCGCCCTCGACGCGGAGAAGGGTGTCGGCCCCGGCGGTCCTGCCCGTCGGCGTGACCAGGTTGATCGCCCCGCCCAGCAGGGCGCCGCCGAAGCGCAGGGCGTTGCCGCCCTTGTAGACCTCGGTGAAGCGGGCCAGCAGCGGATCGACCAGCTGAAAGTCGCCATAGCCGTCGGCCTCGTTCAGCGGCACGCCGTCCTGGGCCAGCAGGATGCCGCGGTTGTGGCTGTTGTTGCCGACGCCCGAGCCCCGAATGGCCACGCGGGCGTCCTCGCCGAACTTCTTCTGGGCGAAGACGCCGGGCACGTCGCGGACGGTGTCGGTCAGGCCCAGGGCGTAGCGGTTGGCGTAGGCCTCGGACGAGATCACCGCCACCGCGCCGGGGGTCTCCGACAGGCGCTTGCGGGCGCGGGCCACGACGGGCGGGTCCTCGGTGTTGGGACGGGCGGTGACCAGCACGGAGTCGAGGTTGGTCTGCTCTTCGGCGTGAGCCCCAAGGGGAGCGATGACGGACGACAGGCAGAGGCCGGCGGCGCCCAGCATCAGGGCGCGACGAAACGAGAAGGTCATGGAACGTGAAGTCCTGAAAACGTGACGAGGCGCGCGACGGCTCGGCCGTAACGCGGAGGAGGGTCAGGCGTTCAGGAGGAGGGGTGGGCCCTGGCCGGGCGGCCGGGGCGGGGCGCGGGCGTGGCCGCGCACGCCCAGCACCCGCACGACGGCGATCTCGAGGCGGGCGGCGTAGCGGACGGGGATGACGGTCGAGGCCGGGTCGGGCGTCACGGCGGCCAGGCTGGCGGCTACGCACTGGCCGCACTTGAAGCCGCCGAACATCTTGTCGGGGACGGGTTTGTCGTCGCCGCCGACCCTGACCAGCTTGGCGCCCTCGACCGTACAGATGACGATGGCTTCGCCGCTGCGGGTCGAGCGGGCCATGGCGATGGCCGGGACCAGGGTCTGGGCCAGCACCGCGAGCGCCGCCAACCAGGCGACGAGCAGACCAGATCCGGATTTTCCCCGACGGGCTTTCATGACGTGGCGTGACTAAGCCCTGGCCAGGGCCGGGTCAATCAAGCGTCGCTGAGGCATGACCGCGCGCGGCGCTCAACTGGGCTCGCGGTGAGGCCGCCGGCGTCGCGCCGCCCAGACGACCGCCGAGCTGGACGCCACGACCCCGCTCAGCAGCACCCCCAGCGTCAGCAGGCCCAGCGGCGTGAACCGCGCGCGCAGGCGCAGCTGGATCGGCCCGGCGACCAGGTCCAGCTCGGCGGTCTGGGCGTGCCTGTCGAGTGTCGTGTCCTGCAACATGGAACCCTGCCTCCGTCGCGGGTGGATCATGGGGTCATTGATCACCTTGATGCGGAAGGGCTCAAGGTCGGGGTTGGGGTGGGCGGCCCTCGGAACCCCTCTCTCATAGAGAGGGGTCTTGAGCGTCACCCGCCCTGCGCCGCCTCGAACACCGCCAACTGAGCGGCGAAGGCGCGCTGGAAGGCCGGGCGGGCTTCGGCGCGGGCGACATAGGCGACGAGGTTGGGATAGTCGGCCAGGAACGGCGACGTCTTCAGTCGGCGCAGGACGGTCACCATCAGCAGGTCGCCGGCGCTGAAGTCGCCGTCGAGCCAGTTGGCGTCGCCCAGGCGCTGGGACAGATCGCTGAGCCGGGGGCGGATGCGCTGTTCCAGGATCGGCAGGCGGGCCGCGTACCAGGGCTGGTCGCGCTCCATCAGCACGGCGGCCTCGCGGGCCAGGATCGGCGGCTCGATCGTGCTGAGCGCGGCGAACATCCAGTTGATCGCATGGGCCCGGGCGGTCGGGGCGTCCGGCAGCAGGCCCGGATGGCCCTGGGCGATCTGGAACACGATGGCGCCCGACTCGAACAGGGTGAGGTCGCCGTCCTGATAGGTGGGGATCTGGCCGAAGGGCTGGCGCGTCTTGTGCTCGGCCGCCTTCATGTCGGCGAAGGACACCAGCTTGACCCCGTAGGGCTGGCCCACCTCCTCGAACGCCCAGCGCACCGGCATGTCGCGCGCCAGGCCCCGGCCGCGATCGGGCGAGGCTTCGAAGGCGGTGATGGTCGGGCTCATGGTCGGTCTCCGCGTGAGGTCTCCCCGAGGACGAACGATAGTGAGCCCTTCCGACAGGCGCGCGGACTTTTCGTGACGCCCCGTCCTAGTGATGCCCTTGGGCGGCCGCCGGCTTCTTGCGCGGGGCGCGGGCCAGCATGCCCTTGGCGATCTCCTCCTCGCCGATCAGGGCGTAGGTGGCGCCCATCGACTTGAGAAGGTCGACATCGGCGTCGGTATAGGCGCGGGCGATGATCTCGGCGCCCGGATTGGCGGCGCGGGCCTGCTCGATGATCCGCGAGGCCTCGAACGGGTTGGGCACGGCGACGAACAGGTGGGTGGCCTTGTCCAGGCCCGCCTTCAGCAGCACCTCGGGCAGGACAGCGTTGCCGCCGACGGTCTCGAAGCCGGCGGCCTTCAGCTCGGCGGCGCGTTCGGCGTCGTCCTCGATGACCACCAGCGGCGTCTTGCCCTTCAGGCCTTCGGCGACGAGTTTCCCGACCCGGCCGTAGCCGACCAGCAGGGCGTGGGGGAGGGCGGCGGCCGCGACAGGGGCCTCGCCGGCGGCCTTGCGCTCCTTGGCGATCATCTTGGGCAGCACCTTGTCGAGGATCGCGAACAGCAGCGGATTGACCAGGATCGAAAGAATCGCGCCGGCCAGCACCAGGTCGCGGCCGTCGTCGGGCAGCAGCTTCAGCGAGACGCCCAGGCCCGCCAGGATGAACGAGAACTCGCCGATCTGCGCCAGGCTGGCCGAGATGGTCAGGGCCGTGCTCATCGGGCGCTTGAAGGCCAGCACGATGATCAGGGCGGCCAGCGACTTGCCGACGACGATGATCGCCAGGGTGGCCAGCACCGCCAGCGGCTCGCGCAGCAGCACCATCGGGTCGAACAACATGCCGATCGACACGAAGAACAGCACCGCGAAGGCGTCGCGCAGGGGCAGGGTCTCGTTGGCGGCCTGTTGCGACAGCTCGCTCTCGGCCATGATCATGCCGGCGAAGAAAGCGCCCAAGGCGAACGAGACGCCGAACAGCGCCGCCGAGCCGAACGCCACGCCCAGGGCGATGGCCAGCACGCCCAGGCGGAACAGCTCGCGCGAACCGGTATGGGCGATGCGGTGCAGGATCCACGGGATCACCCGGCGGCCGACGATCAGCATGAAGGCCACGAACGCGGCGACCTTGCCCAGGGTGATGGCGAAGGCGCCGGCCACGCCGCCTGGTCCGGGCGCGGCGGCCTCGCCGCCCAGCATGCCCGACAGCGCCGGCAGCAGGACCAGGGCCAGGACCATGGCCAGGTCCTCGACGATCAGCCAGCCGACCGCGATCTTGCCGCGTCCGGTCTCGATCAGGCGTCGCTCTTGAAGCGCCCGCAGCAGCACCACGGTCGAGGCGACCGATAGCGCGAGGCCGAAGACGATCCCAGCGCCGACGCCCCAGCCGAGCAGCAGCGCCAGGCCCAGGCCCATCACCGTCGCCGCCGCGATCTGCACGATGGCGCCGGGGATGGCGATCTTGCGCACCGCCATCAGGTCCTTCAGCGAGAAGTGCAGGCCCACCCCGAACATCAGCAGGATCACGCCGATCTCGGCCAGCTGCGGCACCAGCTCCTGGTCGGCCACGTAGCCG
Organism: Caulobacter sp. GW821-FHT10F06; assembly: GCF_058809215.1. Classification (NCBI taxonomy): domain Bacteria; kingdom Pseudomonadati; phylum Pseudomonadota; class Alphaproteobacteria; order Caulobacterales; family Caulobacteraceae; genus Caulobacter; species Caulobacter sp. GW821-FHT10F06. The sequence continues at coordinate 119,505 of NZ_JBXASK010000009.1, forward strand.
GGGGTGAACGGCCCCACCAGCACGCCGGCCAGCAGGTAGCCGACCAGCACCGGCAGCTTCAGCCGGTTGGCGATGGCGCCGAACACGAAGGCCAGTCCCAGGCCCGCGACGATGGTGGCGATCAGCGAGGTATGGTGCAAAGGCTCTCCTTGACGGTCAACGTTTTCGGGCGTACTCAACCAATATGGGTGACGTCACCCGGATTTGCCATATGCCACACGCAAAAATTCTCCTCCCTGCTCAGTGCAGGGGCGCCCGGGGCCTGCTCAGCTGGTCCCAGGGCGATCTCGCCGACAAGGCGGGCGTGTCACGCAGCACGGTCAAGGATTTCGAGACCGAGCGCCACGCGTTGCACCATAGCACCGAACGCCTGCTCATCGAGGCGATCGAGGCCGGAGGAGTGACCTTGATCTTCGCCGACGAGGCGGGGCCGGGCGTGCGGCTGAAGCTGGCGAGCTAGACCGGAGCTAGAGGGAGAGCGCGTGCAGCACGAGGTTTCACCAGCGGACTACAAGGACCTGGTCCTGTTCCTGGCCACCGCGGGCATCGTCGCGCCGATCTTCAAGCGCCTGAAGATCAATCCCATCCTCGGCTTCCTGCTGGCCGGCGTGATCCTGGGACCGTTCGGCCTGGGCCGGCTGATCCACTTCGCCCCGTGGCTGGACTACGTCACCGTCGACAATCCCGACGAAATCGCCCAGCTGGCCGAGTTCGGCGTCGTCTTCCTGCTGTTCATGATCGGGCTGGAGCTGTCGTGGGAGCGGCTGCGGCTGATGCGCAAGCTGGTCTTCGGCCTGGGCGCGGCCCAGGTGATCGGCTGCTCCATCGCCCTGGGGCTGGGCGCCATGGCCCTGGGCCAACCGCCCGTCGCGGCCCTGGCCATCGGCGCGGCTCTGACCCTGTCCTCCACCGCCATCGCCGTGCCGGTGCTGGCCGAGCGGCGGCGGCTGCATTCCGAGGGCGGCCGGGCGACCTTCTCGGTGCTGCTGTTCCAGGATCTGGCCGTGGCTCCGATCCTGATCACCCTGACTATCCTGGGACGCGGCGACGGAGTCTTCGTGCTGAAGGACCTGGCCGCCCTGGTCCCGGCGGCGCTCGGGCTGGGCGCGCTGGTGCTGGTGGGCCGGCTGGCCTTGCGGCCGATGCTGAAGTCCGTCGCCAAGGCCAAGAGCGAAGAGATGTTCATGGCCGCCTGCCTGCTGGTGATCATCGGCGCGGGCATGGTCAGCGCGCTGTCGGGCCTGTCGATGGCCCTGGGCGCGTTCGTGGCCGGCGTGCTGCTGGCCGAGACCGAGTATCGCCACGAGGTCGAGGTCAAGATCGAGCCCTTCAAGGGCCTGCTGCTCAGCCTGTTCTTCGTGTCGCTGGGCATCCGCCTGGACCTGTCGCTGCTGTTCGCCAAGCCGGTGCTGATCCTGGGCGTCGCCCTGGGGCTGCTGGTGGTCAAGGGCGTGATCGTGTTCCTGGGCGGCCTGGCCCTGCGGCTGGGCGTCAAGGCCTCGACCGAGTCGGCCCTCATCCTGGCGGCCGGCGGCGAGTTCGCCTTCGTCATCCTCGACAACGCCATGGGCGCCCATGTCGTGCCGCGCTCGATCGGCCAGGCGGTGCTGGTCTCGGCGACCCTGACCATGTTCCTGATCCCGGCCCTGGCGGCCCTGGGCGCGAAGTTCGGGCGCAAGTCCAACGTCCAGACCTCGGAGGCCCCCAAGCCGGCCGTCGACCGCCTGGATCCGGAGCCCGAGGGCCAGGTGCTGATCATCGGCTACGGCCGGGTCGGCAAGCTGGTGGCCGACATGCTCAAGCGCCACGACCTGCCCTGGACCGCCGTCGAGCGCGACGCCCGCCTGGTCGAGCAGGGCCGCCGCGACGGCAGCCGCATCTATTACGGCGACGCCTCGCGGCTGGAGCTGCTGGAGCGCTGCGGCCTGGCCACGGCGCGGGCGGTGGTCATCACCATGGACGCGCCCGAAGCCGCCGAGGCGGTGGTCGCCTCCGCGCGCGGCGCGCGGCCGGACCTGGCCATCGTGGTCCGGGCCCGCGACGCCCGCCACGCCGCGCGGCTCTACGAACTGGGCGCCACCGACGCCGTGCCCGAGACCATCGAGGCCAGCTTGCAGCTCTCCGAGGCCGTGCTGGTCGACATCGGCGTGCCGATGGGCCTGGTCATCGCCTCGATCCACGAACGCCGCGACGAGTACCGCAAGGTGCTCAATCGCCCCGACGCGCTTGGCGGCAAGCGGCGGCGGCTGCGGGACGCGTCGCTGCGATAGTCACCCGAACCTGTCATCCCGGGCAAGCGCAGCGCTGACCCGGGACCGCACCAGGCTCGGAGCTTCCGGCGGTCCCGGATAGCCTCTGCGAGGCTTCCGGGATGACAGAGATGGTCGATGGTCAATCGGGCGCGCCTGACGCTAAAGTCCCCGCCTCACCCTCCCTCGAAGGCGACCGACCATGTGCGACGACGACATCTGCCAGGATCCCGATTCCGCGCCGTCCCTGTCGCGGCGGGCGTTCAGTCTGTCGCTGGGCGCCGTCGCCGCCTTCGCCGCCACACACGCCTCGGCGGCCGCGACGACGGTCGAGAAGAGCGTCGACATCAAGACCGCCGACGGGGTCTGCGACGCGGCGCTGTTCCATCCCGAAGGCAAGGGCAAGTGGCCGGCGGTGCTGATTTGGACCGACAACCAGGGCCTGCGCCCGGTGTTCCGCGACATCGGCAAGCGCCTAGCCGCCCAGGGCTATGTGGTGCTGGTCCCCAACCCGTTCTACCGCAGCCGGCGCGCGCCGGTTCCGGGCGACGGCTTCGACTTCGCCAAGCCCGAGGATCGCGCCCAGATCACCGCCCTGTCGGCCACGCTGACGCCCGACGGCGCGGCGCGCGACGCGGCCGCCTTCCTGGCCTATCTCGACGCCCAGCCCCAGGCCGACAAGCGCAAGAAGGCCGGCGTGCAGGGCTACTGCATGGGCGGCCACCTGACCTTCCGCACGGCCGCCGCGGCGCCGGGCCGGATCGGCGCGGCCATGACCTTCCACGGCGGCGGCCTGGTCACCGACCAGCCGACCAGCCCGCACCTGCTGATCCCGGCCATGAAGGCCGAGGTGCGCTGCGCGGTCGCCAAGAACGACGACGCCCGCGCGCCCGACGCCAAGGACAGGCTGAAGGCGGCCTTCGAGGCGGCCAAGCTGACCTCCAGCGTCGAGGTCTATCCGGCCAACCACGGCTGGTGCGTGCCCGGCAATCCCAGCTACGACGAGGCTTCCGCCGAGCGCGCTTGGGCGGAGCTCTCGGCGCTGTACAAGGCGCGGCTGACCTAAGGGCGGGCGGAAACCTCGGCTCGACTGGCGTGTTGAGCCTGGATGAAAACGCTCGAACTGCTTCCCTCCGCCCTGATCGGCGCCGTCGCCAGCGCGCGCTCGATGACGCCGATGGCCACGATCGCGACCGCGCGCCTGGCGGGCCGTGACACGCCCGGGCGGCTGGTCCTGCTGGATCATCCGCTGTTCAAGTTCGGCGCCCTGGCCATGGGCGCGGGAGAGCTGTTCGGCGACAAGATGAAGTCGGCGCCCGACCGCACGGTCTTCCTGGGCTTGCTGGCCCGGGTGCTGAGCGCCGGCATCGCCGGCGCGGCCCTGGCCCCGCGCGGCAAGGAGAAGGCGGGAGCCGCTGTGGCGGTCGCGACCGCCGTGCCCCTGGCCTATCTGACGCTGGCCGGTCGCAAGCGCGCCATGGCCCAGGTCGGCCAGACCCGCAGCGGCCTGATCGAGGACGCCCTGGTGGTCGCCGCCGGCGCGGCCATCGTGGCCCTGACGGTCGACCGCTAGTCCCAGTCCCTGACACCTAGTCCTGATCGTCCGGTGTCGAGAGGTCGCCGGACGGGCGATCTTGCGGCAGGGCTTGGCTTACGTTATGTATCTGGCCAGTCAGATATATAATCGAGCAGGGGCGATGGAGCCGGGACAACCGAAGTGGCGCAGGCGGAGCCAGGCGCGGCCGGGCGAGATCGTCCAGGCGGCGCTGGAGGTGTTCGCCGAGAAGGGCTTCGCGGCCGCGCGGCTGGACGACATCGCCCGCGAGGCGGGCGTGTCCAAGGGCGCGCTCTATCTCTATTTCGAGACCAAGGAAGAGCTCTTCCAGGCGGTGGTGCGCCAGGCGGTGGCCCCGAACCTCGACGTGATCGAGGCGATCCTCGGCCAGCCCGACACGCCCTTCCCCGACACGCTGCGGATGGCCTTCGCCGGCATCGTCAAGGTGATCGGCGCCTCAAAGGTGGGGGCTGTGGCCAAGCTGGTGATCGGCGAGTCACGCAACTTCCCGGAGTTGGCGCGGGTCTGGCACGACGAGGTGATCAGCCGGGCGCTGGCCGCCATCACCGACGCGATCGCCGCCGCCCAGTCGCGCGGCGAGGTGCGGCCGGGCGATCCGCGCTTCCACGCCTTCAGCATCATGGGGCCGGTGCTGGTCGGGGTGCTGTGGCGCGAGACCTTCACGCCGATCGGCGCGCCGGCGGTCGACCTCGAGGCGCTGGTCCGCCAGCACGCCGAGACGGTGATCGCCGGCCTGACCACAGTCGAGAGGGGGGCGGCATGAAACCCATCGTTCGCATCGCCGTGGCGGCGGTCGCCGTCGTCGTGGTCGGGGCCGTGGTCTGGCGCGCCTTCGGGCCGTCGGCCCACCCGCCGCATCGCCTGTCGGGTTATGTCGAGGGCGAGACCCTCTATGTCGGAGCGTCCGGCGCGGGGCTGGTCAGCACGGTCGCGGTGAGGCGGGGCGACCGGGTGAGCGCGGGCCAGCCGCTCTTCTCGCTGGACGCCGCCCAGCTGGCCGCCGCCCGCGACCAGGCCGCCGCGCAGCTGACGGCCGCCCAGGCCCAGGTCCGCGACGCCGAGAAGGGCCAGCGGCCGCAGGAGCTGGCGGTCTTTGACGCCGAGCGCGCCGCCGCCGAGGCCGCCGTCCGCCAGGCCCAGGCCGAGTACGACCGCATCGCGCCGCTGGTGCGCAGGGGCATCTACGCGCCGGCTCGTCTCGACACCGCCCGGGCCGCGCGCGACACCGCCGTGGCCCAGTCGCGCGCCGTGGCCCGGCGCAAGGACGTCGGGACCCTGGGCGCGCGGCCCGACGCCGTGCGCGCCGCCCAGGCCCAGGCCGACGCCGCCCGCGAGGCCCTGGCCGCCGCCCAGAACCGCCTCGACCTGATCAGCCCCAAGGCCCCGGCCGCCGCCCGGGTGCAGGACGTCTTCTACCAGCCCGGCGAATGGACCGCCGCCAACCAGCCGGTGGTGGCCCTGCTGGCCGACGACCGGGTGCGCCTGCGGTTCTTCGTGCCGGAAGGGGAGGTGGCCCGCTATCGCGTCGGGACCGGCGTGCGCTTCGACTGCGACGGCTGCGGCCCGACCCGCGCGGCGCGGATCAACTATGTCAGCCCCAAGCCCGAGTTCACCCCGCCGGTGATCTACAGCCGCGAGGCCCGCCAGCGGTTGGTGTTCCTAGTCGAGGCCCGGCCCGAAGGCGGCGCGACCCTGGCCCCCGGCCAGCCGGTCGACATCGTCCCACTGCCGGAGGATCGGCGGTGACCCTGGCGGTCGACGTCGTCGGGCTGAACAAGAGCTTTGGCCCACGACACGTGGTGCAGGACGTCGCCATCCAGGTCGAGACCGGCAAGATCACCGGCTTCCTGGGGCCCAACGGCTCGGGCAAGACCACCACCTTGCGGATGCTGTGCGGCCTGCTGACCCCCGACAGCGGCGAGGGCCGGGTGCTGGGCCTGGACTTCCGCAAGGACGCCGAAGCGGTCAAGCGCCAGACCGGCTACATGACCCAGAAGTTCTCGCTCTACGAAGACCTGTCGATCGAGGAGAACCTCGACTTCGTGGCCCGTGTCCACGAGCTGGACCGCCGCCGCGAGCGGGTGAAGGAGAGCCTGGACCGCCTGGGCCTGACCGCCCGCAAGAAGCAGCTGGCCGGCAGCCTGTCGGGCGGCTGGAAGCAGCGCCTGGCCCTGGCCGCCAGCGTCATGCATGGGCCCAAGCTGCTGCTGCTCGACGAACCCACCGCCGGCGTCGACCCCAAGGCCCGGCGCGAGTTCTGGGACGAAATCCACGCCCTGTCGGCCGAGGGCCTGACCGTGATGGTCTCCACCCACTACATGGACGAGGCCGAGCGCTGTCACGACATCGCCTATATCGCCTACGGCAAGCTGATGGCGCGCGGCACGGCCGACGAGGTCATCAAGCAGTCGGGGCTTGTGACGTTCCGCGCGGAAGGCGTCGGCGCCGACCGGCTGGCCCGCGAGCTGGCCGGCAAGCCGGGCGTGGCCATGGCCGCGCCGTTCGGGGCGGCCCTGCATGTCAGCGGGACCGACCGTGTCGCGCTGGAGGCCGCCGTCGCGCCCTATCGCCAGCCGCCGCTGGTCTGGACCGAGGTGCAGCCGACGCTGGAGGACGTCTTCATCCGCCTGATGGGCGGCGCTCAGGACAATTTTCAATGAGCGGTCTGTCGGGCGCGCGCATCCTGGCGGTGCTGATCAAGGAGTTCATCCAGCTCACCCGCGATCGGCTGACCTACGGCATGATCCTGGTGATGCCGATCGTGCAGCTCCTGCTGTTCGGCTACGCCATCAACAACGATCCCCGGAACCTGCCGACGGCGGTCTATGTGCAGGACCAGGGGCCGATGGCCCGCTCGACGCTCGCGGCGCTGGTCAACAGCGGCTATTTCCGGATCGTCCGCCAGGCGGCCTCGCGGGCCGAGCTCGACGACGCCATCGCCCGGGGCGAGGTCCAGTTCGCCCTGACCATCCCGCCCGACTTCACGCGGCGGGTGGTGCGCGGTGACCAGGCCCAGATCCTGGTCGAGGCCGACGCTTCGGATCCCGCCGCCACCGGCGGGGCGATCGCGGCCCTGGCCAGCCTGCCGCAGAACGCCCTGGCCCGCGACCTGGTCGGCGCCGTCGCCCGGCCGTCCAGCCCGCCGTTCGAGGTGGTGGTCCACAAGCGCTACAATCCCGAAGCCATCACCGCCTACAACATCGTGCCGGGCCTGCTGGGCGTGATCCTGTCGATGACGCTCGTGATGATGACCTCGCTGGGCGTCACCCGCGAATACGAGCGCGGCACCATGGAGAGCCTGCTGGCCACGCCGGCCAGGCCCATCGAGGTGATGATCGGCAAGCTGACGCCCTATGTCGCCGTGGGCCTGATCCAGACCGTGGTGATCCTGACCCTGGCCAGGGCGCTGTTCGCCGTGCCGATGGCCGGCGGCTGGCTGGCCCTGGCGGCCGGCGTGCTGCTGTTCATCATCGGCTCGCTGTCGCTGGGCTTCCTGATCTCGACGCTGGCGCGAACCCAGCTGCAGGCCATGCAGATGTCGTTCTTCTACATCATGCCGTCGATCCTGCTGTCGGGCTTCATGTTCCCGTTCCGCGGCATGCCGGCCTGGGCCCAGGCCCTGGGCAGCGTCATTCCGGTCACGCACTTTCTTCGCGTGGTGCGCGGCGCGCTGCTCAAAGGTCTCGGCTTTACGGAGATGTGGACCAGTCTATCCGCGCTCGGACTATTCGTTATTCTTGTCGCCGCCCTGGCGATGGCGCGTTATCGAACGACGCTGGATTGACAGTCCTGCTGATCGCGTGGCGGGCGAATATCCTCAAAAACAATGTTCAGACTGCGTCAACGCGCCGCCTTTTCATTCATCAAGGCCTTGCGCGGCGAGGATTCACGTGCGAACCCATCCATGCTGGCGCTCTCTGCGGAAAACTCGGCCGACATACTCGGAAGTTGATTTTGTGGGGCGGTCTTGTTTAGCTTCCTGGAGCAGATATCCAGGTCAGCGAAACCTGACGAGTGTGGCTTTGCTGACACTTTCCCGGGACGTTCGCCTTGGTATAACAATGCTCGGTCGTTTTCGGCCGGAGCAGGGCAATAGAGGGCTCTTGATATGAAATTCAAACTCCTGGCGGGAGTCGCTCTGGCTGCGGTTTGCGCCGCGTCGGGCGTCTCGGCGCAAGAGACCGGCTGGTACGGCGCGGTCGACCTTGGCTACCACTGGCCGACGGCTCTGAAGACCGAATCGGAAGCCAACGCTCCGGACGGCGCGCACTATCACTGGGAGTGGGCTTCGGACCGCGACTGGACCGGCTTCGTTCGTCTCGGCTACCAGTTCACCCCGAACTGGCGCGCTGAAGTCGAAGGCGGCTATCGCCCCGGCGATCTGACCTCGGTTCGCGGCAATGGCGTTCGCCAGCAACCGCGCGGCCTCTGCACCCCGGGCGTCGTGCGCACCGCCGCCGCCCCGACCTGCGGCTCGCCGGACGGTTCGATCGACTCCTGGACCCTGATGGCGAACGTCCTGTACGACTTCGCTCCGGACGCCTGGCTGAACCCCTTCATCGGCGCCGGCGTCGGCCTGAACCGCGTGGACATCAAGGCCCTCGGCCAGTTCAGCGGCGTGGGCACCGTGACCGCGACCAACGCGGCCATCCAGAACCTGAGCGTCGACGACAACGACCTGACCGTCGCCTGGCAAGCCATCGCCGGCGCGTCGATCAAGGCGACCGACAAGCTGAAGATCGACGTGACCTACCGCTACCTGGCGGGCAACGACACGGCGTTCCAATCGGTGGGTTCGGGTCTGCTGCAGCCGGGCGCCTTCGAGGGCCAATACAAGGACCAGTCGCTGACCGTGGGTCTGCGCTATTCCTTCGCTTCGCCGCCCCCGCCGCCGCCGCCCCCGCCGCCGCCGCCGCCTCCTCCGCCCCCGCCGCCTCCGCCCCCGCCGCCTCCCCCGCCGCCTCCGCCGGCGTATGAGGCTCGCGAGTTCATCGTCTACTTCCCGTTCGATCAATCGATCCTGACGCCGGAAGCTCAGTCGGTGGTCACGGAAGCCGCGAACTACGCCAACGCCGGCAAGGCGACGAAGCTGGTGGTCGTCGGTCACACCGACACCTCGGGTTCGCCGAAGTACAACGCCAAGCTCTCGGAACGCCGCGCTAAGGCCGTCGCCGACGCTCTGGTGGGTCAAGGCGTCGCCGCCGGCGCCCTGGCCGTCGACTGGAAGGGCGAAAGCGCTCCGGCCGTCGCCACCGGCGACGGTGTGAAGGAACCGCTGAACCGCCGTTCCACGATCTCGATCAACTTCTAAGATCAAGATCCATCTGATTGGGGAGGGCCCGGCGGAAACGCCGGGCCCTTTCTTTTTGTCCGAAGGGTCGCTCTGACGGGTGTGGTCTGTCCGCGAGGCGAACAGCCGGCGCCCAGATCTTGTGGTCATCCTGTGAGCGAACGCTGGTGTCCGGGGGCGGATCGTTCGCGCCGTCTTGCGACCGTCTGTCGCGCCTGCAAAAACTTCGTCCAGGCAACCCTTTGATCCTGCCCAGCAAGTTCAGGGCGTTCACAGCTTGTTAACGAAAAACTCGCTCCGGAGGCGCATCTCGCCGTTGACGAGTCATTAGCCACTGTGGCCCCATATGTGGGCTGAGGGGGCTCCTCGGCCACAAGATGTAGCGGCTGGACGGGGCGTTCCCTTCTCCGGAACACGCTGATTGATTATGGATTTTGATCATGACTGGCAGTGAAGCGGCGAAGATTCAGCCTGTCTCCAAGGCGCGCACCGAAGGCATGCGGGTGTCGGAGCGTCCCCAGCTGTCGCTGGTGCGCAAGGTCGAGGTCGATCGCTCGCGCGACGCCCTGCTGACCGACTTCGGCAAGACCACCCTGGAAGACCGCTACCTGCTGCCGGGTGAGTCGTATCAGGACATGTTCGCCCGCGTGTCGACGGCCTTCGCCGACGACGCCGACCACGCCCAGCGCGTCTACGACTATATGAGCCAGCTGTGGTTCATGCCCTCGACCCCGGTGCTGTCGAACGGCGGCGCCGAGCGCGGCCTGCCGATCAGCTGCTTCCTGAACGCCGTCGGCGACAGCCTGGACGGCATCCTGGGTGTCTGGAACGAGAACGTCTGGCTGGCGGCCAACGGCGGCGGCATCGGCACCTACTGGGGCAACGTCCGCTCGATCGGCGAGAAGGTGAAGGGCCAGGGCCAGACCTCGGGCATCATCCCCTTCATCCGCGTCATGGACAGCCTGACCCTGGCGATCAGCCAAGGCTCGCTGCGTCGCGGCTCGGCGGCCGTCTATCTCGACATCCACCACCCGGAGATCGAGGAGTTCCTCGAGATCCGCAAGCCGTCGGGCGACTTCAACCGCAAGTCCCTGAACCTGCACCACGGCATCTCGATCACCGACGAATTCATGTTCGCGGTGCGCGACGGCGCCAAGTTCGGCCTGCGCTCGCCCAAGACCGGCGAAGTCGTCCGCGAAGTCGACGCTCGCGCCCTGTGGCAGAAGGTGCTGGAGCTGCGCCTGCAGACCGGCGAGCCCTACCTGATCTTCTCCGACACCGTGAACCGCGCCATGCCCCAGCACCAGCGCGAGCTGGGCCTGACGGTGCGCCAGTCGAACCTGTGCAGCGAGATCATGTTGCACACCGGCGTCGACCACCTGGGCAACGACCGCACGGCGGTCTGCTGTCTGTCGTCGGTGAACGCCGAGACCTTCATGGAATGGCGCGACCACCCGCTGTTCATCCAGGACATCATGCGCTTCCTCGATAACGTCCTGCAGGACTTCATCGACCGCGCGCCGGACGCGGCCTCGGCCGCCGCCTACGCCGCCATGCGCGAGCGTTCGGTGGGCCTGGGCCTGATGGGCTTCCACAGCTTCCTGCAGAGCCAGAACGTGCCGTTCGAGAGCGCCCTGGCCAAGAGCTGGAACATGCGGATGTTCAAGCACCTGCGCCGCGAGGCCGACAAGGCCTCGATCGCCCTGGGCGAAGAGAAGGGCCCGTGCCCCGACGCCGCCGAGCGCGGCTCGATGGAGCGCTTCTCGCACAAGCTGGCCATCGCCCCGACGGCCTCGATCTCGATCATCTGCGGCGGCACCAGCGCCGGCATCGAGCCGATCCCGGCCAATATCTACACCCACAAGACCCTGTCGGGCTCGTTCGCGGTGAAAAACCCCTACCTGGAGAAGCTGCTCGAGGAGAAGGGCCAGAACACCGACGCGGTGTGGGGCTCGATCTTGGAGAACGAAGGCTCGGTCCAGCACCTGGAGTTCCTGAGCCAGGACGACAAGGACGTCTACAAGACCGCCTTCGAGCTGGACCAGCGCTGGGTGGTCGAGCTGGCCGCCGACCGCACGCCGGAAATCTGCCAGAGCCAGTCGGTGAACATCTTCCTGCCGGGCGACGTCGACAAGTGGGACCTGCACATGCTGCACTGGCAGGCCTGGGAGCGCGGCGTGAAGTCGCTGTACTACCTGCGCTCCAAGTCGGTGCAACGCGCCGCCTATGCCGGCTCCGACACGGCCGTGGCCGGCCCGGCCAACGGCTTCGACGCCCCGGAAAAGACGGACTACGAGGAATGCCTCGCCTGCCAATAAGGGCGGCCTGGACGACCTGATCAAAACGGCGGCGTGGAGCCCTCCACGCCGCCGTTTCCATGTCCGGGAACCAAAATCCCTAGCGCCTGTTCACCATGCGGGCTTTCGTCACGGTGGACAGCGTCGAATTACCGGCTAGGCTGGGTTCGATTGGGATTGGGGAATCCGCAATGCGGGTTGTTGGAAGAGGGATTTCCACGCTCTGCCTGACGGTCATGGCTTTCGCCGTGACGGGAGCGCTGCCCTGTTCCGCGATGGCGGCCGTGAAGGCGGCCAAGGCGTCCAAGCCTGTAGGTAAGGTCTCCGTCGCCGCGCGCAAGACCCCCGTCACGCCGAATTTCAAGCTGGCCGCCCCGCCCGCCAAGCCGATCAATCTCAGCCTCCGCGACGTGCGTCCCGCCGCCGGCTTCATGCCGCGCGAGGTCGACTCGCCCGCCGCACAGGTCGAGGGCGAATTCGCTCTGTCGCCGGCCGCGTCCTATGGCGACGCCCGCCTGCTGGACGCCGACCGCTATTATGACGGCCGAGGCCCGGTCTCCTGGCGTTCGAACGCCTTCGTCGTGGCCGAGAAGGGCGGGGCCGTCGATTCGGTCCGCGTTTCGGTGGCCAATGTCTCGCGCACCGCCGCGATCGCGCCCCTGACCCTGGTGCGGCCGGACTCCGATAATTTCGACACCGACGACGTGGATGTCACCCTGACGCGCGGCTGGCCTTCGGCGGTGAAGTTCGCGGCCGGCAAATATGCGCTGGACGTCACGCCCCATGCCGGCCTGGGCTTCGGCGACGCCGGCGGCTCGGCCGAGGCCGGCGCCACGGTGCGCCTGGGCAAGAACGTCGAGGATCGCGTCAGCGACTCGCTGGGTCTGCGCGACGGCGGCGAGGCCTTCGGCCAGCGCGGTCGCTGGTATGTGTTCGCGGCCGCCAGCGGGCGCGCCGTCGGCATGAACATGCTGCGCGGCCAGGACGGCGACTGGAGCCGGGCCGGCCTGACCTCCGACGTCAACAGCAAGCTGATCGGCGACTCCCAGGCCGGCGTCGCCTGGCGTCGCGGGCCGATGCAGGCCTCGCTGGGCTACATCCATCGCGAGATGAAGGCCAAGGACCAGATCATGGGCATGGCGACCCAGAAGGACTCCATGGTCGCCCTGTCGTTCAGCCTCAAGCCGCACTGGTAGCGCCATCATTATCGCGCTGGCGCTTGAGTTTCGCGCCGTGATCGTGCGATAGCGCCCCCCATGACCGACAGCGAGCCTCCTCGCCGCAAGATTTTGAGCCTGAAGAGCGGCGTCGCCGCTCCCGGAGGCCCCAAGCCGCTTGAGCGCATCGCCAAGCCGGCTCGTCCCGTGACGCCCGAACCGCCGCCGGCGCCGCCGCCCGCGGTCGGCGACTGGAAATGCAAGCCGTGCGGCACGCGTTTCGATCCTTCGCCGGACCTCGCCGACGAGGACTCGGTGCGCTGCCCGTCGTGCAACGCCCGCCTGGGCCTGGCGTCCGACTTCCGCGCCGATCCGCCGAACGTGGAAAAGCTCCGCGCGCGGTATCTGAAGAAGGCCTAGGCCTTTTGTCAGATGCTCCCCCTTTGGGGGAGCTGTCGCGGAGCGACTGAGGGGGTCCTCAACTGGATAAGCCGGAGAGGACCCCTCCGACCCTCCGGGCCACCTCCCCCAAGGGGGAGGATCGAATATGCCCTACTCCAGCGCATCCCCCGGGATCGGGCCCAGCTCGATCCGCGTCGGCTGGCGCTTGAAGAGGCCTCGCCAGCCGGTCGGCTCGGCGGACGGGTGGGTCCAGACCTTGTCGGCCGCCGCCAGCTCCACGCCCTCGTCGAAGATCTTGCGCATGGTGGCGGTGTCGAACTTCAGCATGTTCAGCCCATCGAAGCTGGACGGGATCGAGGCTACGCTGAGCGGCAGGTTGTGCCGGGCGCAGAAGCCCGAGGCCAGGCTCAGGGCCTGGCGATACGAGAACCGCAGCATGGTCTCGAAGCTGCGGCCCATGATCGAGGCCACGCCCGGCACGGTCGAGCGCGGCGAGGGGTCCAGCACTGTGTTGACGATCACATAGACCCGGCCGCGCCGCAGGCGGTTGCCCAGGTTGCGCCAGTGCAGCAGGGCCTCGGGCATCAGGAACAGCGGCGCGGCGACGCCGCCGTCGACATGCATCTCCTGATATTGCTCGCCTCCGGCCTCGACGTCGAACAGCTTGGGCGGGAACAGGCCCGGCACCGTGGCCGAGGCGATCAGCACGTCGCGGAACAGCCGCAGGGCCTTGTCGCCGCCGCGCTGGGCGATCGCGCCCATGTCCCAGATGGTGGCCTTCTGGTTGTCGAGATTGGTGGTGGCGATCAGCAGCCGCCGGCCCCGGGCGTGCTCGCGGGCCACGGCGTTGACGAGGTGCTCGTCGATGAACGGCTCGACCAGGGCGTCCAGTCCCTCGCCCTTGAACAGGCTAGGGCCCAGGGCGCCGGCGAAGCCTTTCAGGCTCAGCAGCTCGGCCGCGTGGCCGCCGACATAGGCGTCCATCAGCCGCTCGTCCCATTCCGAACCCACGAAGGCCAGGGGCGCGATCAGGGCCCCGGTGCTGACCCCGGTGACGATGGCGAACTCGGGCCGCTTGCCGGCCTTGGTCAGGCCCACCAGCACGCCCGCGCCGAACGCGCCGCCCGAGGCGCCGCCCGACAGGGCCAGGATGTTGAAGTCGTCCTTGCCCAGCAACGAGCGGGTCGGGGTCAGCCGGTCGGCGACGGCGTTCAGAGCCTGGTCGGCCTGGTCGACGGTCAGGCGCACGCCGGGGAAGTCGACGGCCTCGGCGTGGCTGTCGGCGGGCGGCGCGGACAGGCGCTTGCCGCGCAGAGGATCGGGCATCTTGCGGTCGCGGAAGAGGCCCTGGATCTGGATGGAGAGTTTATCGGGAGGCTTGTTCAAGCTGGACTCACGCGCGGGCGCCGGCCAGGACCACCCCGACCAGCACGGCGGCGTAGTGCAGGCCCGCGCCGCCGATGACGTGGCCATGCCAGATGGCCCGTCGGAACTTCAGACGACGCATCAGATAGAAGATGGTTCCGGTCGAATAGACCAGGCCGCCGATGGCCAGCAGCAGCAGGGCCACCCACGACATGCCGTGGAACATCGGCTTGATGGCGACCAGCACCAGCCAGCCCAGAGCCAGGTACAGGCCAACCCAGAACCGTTTGTCCAGGCCCGGCAGGAACAGCTTGGCCAGCACGCCGACCGTGGCGACGCTCCACACCGCCGAGGTCATGCCGATCGCCCACCAGCCATGCAGGTTCTGGGTGGTGAAGGGGGTGTAGGACGCGGCGATCATGATGAAGATGCCGGCATGGTCGAAGCGGCGCAGCAGCGGTCGCCAGCGGGCCTTGGCGAAGTTGTAGGCGGTCGACAGCGACAGCATCGTGATCAGGCCGACCGTATAGACCGAGACCGCCGCCACTTGGCTCAGCGAGCCCAGGCCAAAGGCCAGGCCCAGCAGGATGCCGCCGCCCAGCAGGGCGCAGGCCAGGCCGGCCAGGTGCACGACGAGGTCGGCGCATTTCGCGGCCGGGGTCGGATAGTGGGTGGTGATGTCGGTCATGGCGCCCAGTCTAACCGCATGGAGTGACGTATGAACGACGATCATCATGGCGCCGAAAGGGCGGCGGGTCGTCAGGAAAGCAGACCGTGGGCCCCATCGAAGGCCAGCTTTCCGCCGACCGCGACCAAAAGGACATAGATGACCTTGTAGAAGCCCTCGGCCGGCACGCGTCGCACCAGCCAGACCCCGGCCCAGGTCGAGGCGATGGCCAGGGGCAGCAGCACCCCGGCCGTGGCCAGGACCTTCGGCGTGAACTGGCCCAGGGCGACATAGGCCGGGACCTTCATCCAGTTCACGACCGCGAAGAAGATGGCGCTGGTGCCGATGAAGGCGTCGCGCGGCAGGCGGCGCGGCAGGACATAGATCTGGAACGGCGGGCCGCCGGCGTGGGCGATCTGGCTGGTGAAGCCGGCCGCCATGCCGCACAGGGCGCCCAGCCAAGGCCGGCCCGGCGTGGCCTCGACCTGGGCGGCGGCCTTGACCGCGCGCTCGGCCCACAGGCGCTGCAGGGCGAAGAGGATCGACACAAGGCCCACGGCCAGCTCGACCGCCGCTGACGAGACGAAGGCCGCCAGGGCCCAGCCCAGGAAGATGCCCACCGCCGCGGCCGGCAGCATCAGGATCAGCAGGCCCTTGTCCCAGTTCTTCCGGAACGCCCAGACGCTGACCACGTCCTGGACCAGCAGGATCGGCAGGGTGATCGACGCCGCCAGCACCGGCGACACCGCCAGCGCCATCATCGGCACGGCCACCACCCCGATCCCCGCGAACCCGCCCTTGGCCAGGCCCAGCAGGATCACGGCGGGGATGGCGACGGCGTAGAAGAAGGGGTCGGTGAGCATGGGGCGGGTGTTAGCAGTCGGATCTTTAGGGAGCCATGGCCGGCGCCGTTGAGGACCCCCTCAGTCGCTCCGCGACAGCTCCCCCGAAGGGGGAGCATCGAGAAGGCTCGGCTGATGTAGATCCTCCCCCTTTCGGGGGAGGTGGCCCGGAGGGCCGGAGGGGGTCCTCCCGGACCTAAGCCGTCAGAACCCGCCGCTCCGTCCGCAGGCTCACCGCCGCCAGGCCCAGCGCCGACAGGGGCACGATCGCTGCGACTAGCGGAACCGAGCCCAGGCCCGGGCCGTGGGCGATCACCGCGCCGCCCAGCCAGGCGCCGAACGCGTTGCCGAGATTGAAGGCCGCGATGTTCAGGCTCGAGGCCAGGCCCTGGCCCGCGCCGCCGGCCTGTTGCAGCACCCGCATCTGCAGCGGGGCGACCGTGGCGAAGGCGGTCGCGCCCAGCAGGAAGGCGGCGA
Source organism: Caulobacter sp. GW821-FHT10F06 (assembly GCF_058809215.1). Taxonomy (NCBI): domain Bacteria; kingdom Pseudomonadati; phylum Pseudomonadota; class Alphaproteobacteria; order Caulobacterales; family Caulobacteraceae; genus Caulobacter; species Caulobacter sp. GW821-FHT10F06. The sequence continues at coordinate 135,827 of NZ_JBXASK010000009.1, forward strand.
TCACCGCGCCGACGCGATCGTGGAAGGCGAAGGCCGAACCCAGCATGACCACGGTCAGCAGGGCCAGGGTCCCCAGCAGGGCGCCGGACAGGTTCCTGTCCGCCCAGTGGCCGCCCACCAGGTTGCCGCCGACCAGACCCGCGCCGAACACCAGCAGGATCGGCGAGACGGCTTCCTTCGAATAGCCGGCCAGCTGCGTCAGGATCGGCTGGATGTAGGTGAACACCGCGAACACGCCGCCAAAGCCCAGCACGGTCATCAGCAGACCGACCTGCACCTGCGGCCGGGCCAGCACGGCGAACTCGTCCTTCAACGGGGCGGGGACGACCTTCTCCTGAGCGCGCGGCACGAACACGGCCAGCACCACCAGGGCCAGCAGGCCGACGCCGGCCACCGCCCAGAAAGTCGCGCGCCAGCCGAAGGCCAGGCCCAGCCACGACCCGAACGGCACGCCCAGCAGGGTGGCGATGGTCAGGCCGGTGAACATCACAGCGATGGCCGAGGCCTTGCGCTCGGGCGCCACCAGGCTCATCGCCACCAGCGATCCGACCCCGAAGAAGGTGCCGTGGGCCAGGGCGGTGATCACCCGGGCGGCCATCAGCATCGGATAGCTGGGCGCCAGGGCGCAGGCCAGGTTGCCGATCGTGAAGATCGCCATCAGAGCCAGCAGCGTGGTCTTGCGGGGCAGGGTGCGGGTGGCCAGGGTCAGGATCGGCGCGCCGACGAAGACGCCCAGGGCGTAGCCGGTCATCAGCAGGCCGGCGGTCGGGATCGAGACGTGGAGGTCGGCGGAGACCTGCATCAGCAGGCCCATGATGACGAACTCCGTGACGCCGATCCCGAAGGCTCCGACGGTCAGGGCGTAGAGGGCGATGGGCATGACGGGCTCCGAATGAATGTCGAACCCGCAGATGGCTTACAGATCGCCTGTGAACTAGATTGTCGAAAAGAACTGGATTTGTGAGTTCAAGTCATCATGGCCCGTCTGGAGGTCAATCGCGCCGGCGAGATGGAAGCCTTCGCCCGCGTCGTCGAACTGGGCGGCTTCACCCCGGCGGCCCGGACCCTGGGCATGACACCGTCGGCGGTCAGCAAGCTGATCGCCCGGCTGGAGGCGCGGCTGGGCGTGCGGCTGGTCAATCGCTCGACCCGCAAGATCGAGCTTACGGCCGAGGGCGCGACCTTTCTTGAACATTCGCGGCGGGTGCTAGCCGACCTCGACGAGGCCGAGCGCTCGGTGGCCGCCGACGCCACGCCGCGCGGCCGGGTGCGGGTGAACGCCAGCATTCCGTTCGGCCTGCATTTCCTGCTACCCCTGGCCCCGCGCTTCACCGGACGCTTTCCGGACGTGACGCTGGACATCACCGTCACCGACCAGGTCATCGACCTGATCGGCGAGCGGGCCGATGTCGCCATCCGCGTGGGGCCGATGCGGCCCTCGCAGCTGATGGCCCGCAAGCTGGGCGAAAGCGCCATCGTCTATGTGGCCTCGCCGGACTATCTGGCCCGCGCCGCGCGGCTGGACAGCCCGTCCGACCTGCCGCGCCACGACCTGATCAGCTTCAACTTCGCGCGCCACACCGACGAATGGCCGTTCGTGATCGATGGCCAGCGGGTGTCGTTGCCGGCGCCGGGCCGCGTGGCGGTCAGCGACGGCGAGAGCGCCCGGCGGTTGGCCCTCGCGGGCCAGGGCCTGGCGCGGCTGGCGCGCTACCACATCGGGCCCGACCTCGAGGCCGGCCGCTTGGTGACGGTGCTGGACGCCTTCACCCCGCCGGACCTGGAGGCGGTCCACGCCGTCTATGTCGGCCACGGCGGCCGCCTGCCGGCGCGGGTGCGGGCGTTCCTGGATTTCCTGGTCGAGGCGGTGGACCTGAAGCGGCCGCCATCGTCGACGGTGTCATCCCGGCCGTAGCGCAGCGAAGCGCCGGGACCGCGACAAGCTCGGAGCTTCCGGCGGTCCCGGCTCGGCGCGCTTCGCGCTTGGCCGGGATGACAGCCCTTAGCCGGCCATATCCAGCATCACCTCGGCGATCTGCACCGCGTTCAGGGCCGCGCCCTTGCGCAGGTTGTCGCCGACCACGAACAGCGCCAGCCCGTGCGCGACGGTCGGATCGGGACGCAGGCGGCCGACGAACACCGGATCCTGGCCGGTGGCGGCCAGAGGGTTGGGCACGTCGTCCAGCACCACGCCCGGCGCCTTGGCCAGCAGCGCCGTGGCCTCGGCCACCGAAATCGGCCGTTCGAACTCGGCGTTGATCGACAGCGAGTGGCCGGTGAACACCGGCACGCGCACGCAGGTGCCGCTGACCGGCAGGTCCGGCAAGCCGAGGATCTTGCGGCTCTCGTCGCGCAGCTTCAGCTCTTCCTCGGTGTAGCCGTCCTCGGCCAGCACGTAGTTCAGCGGCACGACGTTATAGGCCAGGGGCACGGCCCACTTCTCGGGCGGCGGCAGGTCGACGGCGTCACTGTTGAGGGCCAGGCCCGCCACGTCGCCCTTGGCGCCGGCGGCCAGCTGCTTGGCCAGCACCTCGATGCCGGCCAGGCCGCCGCCCGAGGCCGCCTGATAGGTGCTGACGGTCAGGCGCTTGAGGCCGGCAAAGTCGTGCAGGGGCTTCAGCGCCGGCATGGCGGCCATGGTGGTGCAGTTGGGATTGGCGACGATGCCCTTGGGGATGTCGCGCAGGGCCTCGGGATTGACCTCGGCCACCACCAGCGGCGCGTCGGGGTCGCTGCGCCAGGCCGAGGAGTTGTCGATGACGATCGCGCCGGCCGCGGCGGCCTTGGGGGCCAGCGCGCGCGAGGTGTCGCCGCCGGCCGAGAAGAACACCAGGTCCAGACCGGCGAAGTCCGCCGTCTCGGCGTCCTCGACCGTCACCTCGCCGTCGCCCCACGGCAGCTTGGAGCCCGCCGAACGGGCCGAGGCGAACACGCGCAGGCTGGCCAGCGGAAAGTTCCGCTGCGCCAGCAGTTCGCGCATCATGCCGCCCACCAGGCCGGTGGCGCCGACGACGCCGACATGCGGCGGATTGGATCGGGAAAACTTGAAGCTCATGACGGGACGTCTCCTGAAAAGTGCGGAGGCGCGGGGAGCTTGAAGGTCTCTGGATGTCGAGAGCCGCCCCGCGCATCGGCGGGGCTGACTTGGGGATGCTGGCTAGATCGCGCGCAGACCCGAAGACGCCCCACCGAAGCGGGTCGTTTTTGGGGTCATAATTTTGGTCGCGGCGAAGGACATCGGCCCGGCTTTTAGCGGTGAAGCTGGCGAAGGTAAAGTCGCTAGGCTCCGGCGTTCCACGGATTGAGCAGGCGCGCGCCGGTCGCGGCGAAGTCGGCGGTGTTGCGGGTGACCACCATCATGCCGTGAACCAGGGCCGTCGCCGCGATCAATGCATCGCGTTCGGCGCGCGGATCGGGCACATGCAGCCCGGCGCAGCGCCGGGCCACGGCGGTGTCGATCGGCAGCACGCGGTCCTTGAACTCGACCAGCACCTGATCGTTCAGCCAGGCGCGCAGGACCGCGCCCTGCCTGGCGTCGCGGCGCTCGATCTGCAGGACGCCGGTTTCCAGCTCAAGGACCGTGATCGCCGAGATGTAGAGCGTCGCGGCGTCGGCCTGGTCGGCCCACGCGACGACATGGGGGTCGGCCTTGCCGTGGCGGGACTTGCGCAGTTCGGAGACGACGTTGGTGTCGAGGACGAACATCAATCGAGATCGACGGGCCGGCTGGTGATGTTGGCGCGCGGGGCTTCGAACGCGACCTCGTCGCCGTCGGCCATGGCCAGCGCGTCGGCGATGCTGCGGCGGGCGCCCGTCAGTTGGCGGTAGGCCTCTATGCTGAGCAGGACGTGACGCGGCTGGCCGCGGTCGGTGATGAACACCGGGCCATTCGCGGCGGCCTTCTTGGCGCCGCTGGCGTCTTGATTGAATTCCCGGCTCGACAGGGTGGTGATGGTCATGGGCTACAATCCAGCGATCATTGTAGGTACGTTACTACAATTGCGGCCGTGGATCAAACGGTCGCCCCTTAGGCCTGCTGGCCCAACCGCTCCCAGCCCTCGAAGAACGGGAAGCGCTGCTCCCAGAACGCCGCCAGCCTCGGATCAGCGTCCACGCTCTTGACCACCTCGGCCATCTTCGGCGCGACCTCGTAGAAGCGCACCCGGCGAGGGCCCCAGCGGCTGACCACGGCGACGTAGAGGTCGAGGACGGTCATCTGGTCGCCGAGCAGGTAGCGGCCGGGGGAGAGCTGACTCTCCATCATCGCCCAGCAGTCAAGGATGCGCTCGGCGGTGGCGGTCTTGATCGCGGCCTGGACCTGCGGGTCGGGCCCGCCCAGGCGCGAGGGCTCGTCGCGCACCCAGAACAGCGAATAGATCGAGGCCGGGACGAAGATCATCCAGCGCAGGAACTGGGCCCGCAGCGGCGAATCAAGCGCGGGGGCCAGGCCCGCTGCGGGATGGTTGTCGGCCAGCCACATCAGGATGGCGGCGCTCTCGGTGATCGTTTCGCCGGCAGGGGTGACCAGGGCCGGGATCTGCTTGAGCGGATTGACGACGGCGACCTTGGCCTGCTCGGCCTCGCCTTCCCAGGTGGGGGCTTCGATGATCTCGTACGGCAGGCCCATCAGGGTCATGGCCGCTTCGACGGGCACGCCGCCTGAACCTAGGGCGCTGAAAAGGCGAAAAGGTTTTTCCACAGGCCAAGCTCTATCTTGTGGATGCGGCACGTGGCCACACCATATCTAGTGGATGCCAGGTAGACAGCAGGGGCGTGGTTCTGGCTTACTGTCCGACGTTCCGTATCATAGCCTGTCCGCTCGATTCTCGTCCCAGGGGTTCCTCATGTCCGCCAAGCTGATCACCACGCCAGGCCTCCTGACCCCCTCCGGCGCCTACAAGCCCTTCCGCTATCCGTGGGCTCACGAGTTCTGGAAGAAGCAGCAGCAGGTCCACTGGATGCCCGAGGAAGTGCCCCTCGGCGAGGACCTCAAGGACTGGGCGGTCAAGCTCAACGACAAGGAACGGAACCTGCTGACGCAGATCTTCCGCTTCTTCACGCAGTCGGACATCGAGGTGGCCGACAACTACATGGAACGCTACGGCCGGGTGTTCAAACCCACCGAAGTGAAGATGATGCTGTCGTCGTTCGCCAATATGGAGACCATCCATATCGCGGCCTACGCGCTGCTGCTGGAAACCATCGGCATGCCGGAGAGCGAATTCGGCGCGTTCATGGAATACCAGGCCATGCGCGACAAGCACGACTTCATGCAGAAGTTCGGCGTCGAGACCAATGCCGACATCGCCCGCACGCTGGCCATGTTCGGCGGCTTCACCGAGGGCCTGCAGCTGTTCGCTTCGTTCGCGATGCTGATGAACTTCCCGCGCTTCAACAAGATGAAGGGCATGGGCCAGATCGTCTCGTGGTCGATCCGCGACGAGAGCCTGCACTGCGAAGGCATCATCAAGCTCTACCACGCCTTCAACGCCGAGACGCAGTGCGTCACGCCCGAAGTGGCCGCCGACATCGTCGAGTGCTGCAAGACCGTGGTGACGATGGAGGACAACTTCATCGACCTGGCCTTCGAGGCCGGCGAAATCCAGGGCATGACCCCGGAAGACATCAAGCAATACATCCGCTTCATCGCCGACTGGCGCCTGCGCCAGCTGCACCTGCCGGAAGTGTACGGCGTGAAGGAAAACCCGCTGCCGTGGCTGCAGTCGCTGCTGAGCGGCGTCGAGCACGCCAACTTCTTCGAAGCCCGCGCCACCGAATATTCGAAGGCCGCCACCAAGGGCCAATGGCACGGCGCCGACGGCGTGTGGAGCAGCTTCGACAACATGCTGACCAAGCGCGCCGAGAATTCGCTGCCGGCGGAGTGAGCGATTTGATCCTTCTCCCCTTGCGGGAGAAGAGCCTGCCCCGGCGAAGGCCGGGGTGTCAGCCACAGGCTGACGGACGAGGGATCGAAGGACCTGTCCGGATAAGACGGCGCGCCCCCTCACCCGACCCGCTTCGCGGGCCACCCTCTCCCGCAAGGGGAGAGGGTTTTCTTTTGAGCGGAGCGCTACATGACCACCATCGCCTTGATCGGACCCGGCGCGGTCGGTGGGACCATCGCCGCGTGGCTGGCCCAGAACCCGGACCTGTCGGTGGCGGTCTGCGCGCGCACCCCGCTCGAGAGCCTGGAGGTCCAGACGCCCGGCGGCGCGATCTCGGCGCGCCCGGCGGTGTTCACCGATCCGACCCAGGCCTCGCCCGTCGACTGGGTGCTGATCGCCACCAAGACCTATGACACCGCCTCGGCCGAGGGCTGGCTGGACGCTCTGGTCGGGCCCGCGACGCGGTTGGCGGTGCTGCGCAACGGCGTCGAGCATCTGGAGCCGTTCCTGGATCGCCTGCCGGCCGAGCGCATCGTTCCGGCCGTGGTCGACATCCCCGCCGAGCGCAGCGCGCCCGGGCGCATCCACCAGCGCCGCGACGGTTCGATCAAGGTTCCGGACGACGCGGCCGGCCGCGCCTTCGTCGCCCTGTTCGCCCACACCCCGATTGCGGTCTCCACCGTGCCCGACTTCAAGACCGAGGCCTGGAAGAAGCTGGCCCTGAACTGCGCGGGCGCGGTCAACGCCCTGGTGCTCAAGCCCGCCGGCGTCGTCCATGACGACGCTGTGGCGGAGGTCATGCGGACCCTGGTGCGCGAATGCGTGGCGGTGGGCCGGGCCGAGGGTGCGGACCTCGCCGACGACCTGCCCGAAACCGTAATCGCCAACTATCGCGGCGCGCCGGCCGACTCGGTCAATTCCCTGCACGCCGACCGCGCGGCTGGCCGGCCGATGGAGCTGGACGCCCGCAACGGCGTCATCGTGCGGCGCGGCGCCCGGCACGGGATCGCCACGCCGGCCAACGCCATGATCGTGGCGCTGATCAATGCGGCGGCCCAACCGTCCGGATAACGACGTTCCGTCAGTCTCGATTTCTTCCTGCTCAAATGGTATCAAGCGGCCAAGCTCAACTTTCGAGGGCGCGGGGCCGGAGCAGGGGGAAACGTCATGGCCAGGAAGACCATCAGGATTCTGGGCGTCCACGGACTGGGCGACCAGCGCAGCTCGCCGTGGAAGGAGGTCTGGGAAAAGACCGTCCGCGACACCTTCGCCAGCGACGCCGACATCGCGCTCGAGTTCAAGTTCGTCACCTACGACCCGATCTTCGAGAAGACCAAGATCAGCTTCGCCGAGACGATGAAAGCCCTGTGGAAGCTGTCGCGCAGCGGCGTCTCCCAGATCGGTCGCCGCGAGCGGGGCCTGGTGTCGGACGTCTCCGACAAGGTGCGCTGGACGGCCGGCTACGTGGTGGCCTGGGTCGAGGACAAGGGCTTCCAGGCCCAGACCCGCAAGCTGATGCTGGACGCGGTCAAGGAGTTCCAGCCCGACGTGATCCTGGCCCACAGCCTGGGCTCGCTGGTCACCTACAACGCCTTTTCGCACGAGGAGGCCCGGCAGGCCGATATCGCCAAGCTGCTGGCCAACGCCCACTACGTCACCTTCGGCTGCCAGATCGGCAATCCGTTCGTGGTCGGCAACCTGACCCAGGGCCGGGTCGAGCCGCTGGCCGTGCGCCACTGGCACCATCTCTACAACGAGCACGACGACGTCTTCACCGCCCAGATCCAGCTGTCGGGCACGCCCAACTTCACCCAGCTGCTGACGCCGTTCGACCTGCCGGGCGTGGGGGATCACGACGCCGAGGCCTATCTGGGCCACAACGTCACCGTAGGCTCGCTGTGGCGGCCGCTGGGCAACCAAGCGGCTGGGGGCAAGGCCTTCGGCGCGACGGCCGATCCCTGGCGCAAGACGCCCAAGCCCAAGTCGGCCAAGTCGCGCCGCCGGGCCCTGCTGGTGGGCATCAACGAATATCCGCGCGAGAGCGACCGCCTGGCCGGCTGCGTCAACGACGTCTTCACGATGAGCGCGGCCCTGCAGGAGTGTGGCTTTGCGCCGGGCGAGATCCGCACCTGCCTGGACGACCGCGCCACCGCCTCGGGCATCCTGGAGCGTCTGCGCTGGCTGCTGGACGACGCCCAGCCCGGCGACGAGCGGGTGTTCTACTATAGCGGCCACGGGGCCCGGATCCCGGAATATGGCGACGAGTTCGAGCCGGACCGGCAGAACGAGACCCTGGTGCCCTGGGATTTCGACTGGTCGCCGGAGACCTCGATCACGGACGACCAGATCTTCGCCCTCTACAGCCAGCTGCCCTACGACCTGCGTCTGGTGCTGATCTTCGACTGCTGCCACTCGGGCGGCGTGCACCGCCAGGGCGGTCCCAGGGCGCGGGGCATCTCGCCGCCGGACGACATCCGCCACCGCGAACTGAAGTGGGACGCGGCCACCCAGATGTGGGTGGCGCGCGACTTCAAACGCCTGAACGCCGACTTCTCGACCCGCAACAAGTCGAACGCGGACTTCTTCGGCAAGAACGGCTCGACCGCCCGGCTGGGCCGCGCGTCGATGCTGCGCATGACCACGGCCAGCGAATACGTCCAGGCCAAGAAGAAGACCGAGAGCAAGATCGTCGGCCCCTACTTGCCGCTGATCATCGAGGCCTGCGGCGAGGAGCAGCTGTCCTACGAGTACCGGCACGGCGCCACCAGCTACGGCGCCTTCACCTTCTGCATGGCCAGCCTGCTGCGCGAGAACAAATCGATCTCGTTCGAGGGCCTGGTCGAGGCCGCGCGCAAGCGGCTGATCGACCTGCAGTACGATCAGACCCCGCAGATCCTGGGCCCGACGGCGATCGTCAAGGCCAAGGTGCCGTGGAACACTGGCGCGGCGGCCGGCAAGTCGCCGGCCAAGGCCAAGGGCAAGCCCGGCGCCTCGACGCCGCGCCTGTCAGGCTGAGCCGCCGGCGGGTGATCGCTAGGGGCGGTCCTTCTTGGGGATCGCCGCGATTTCGTCCGGGGTCAGCTTGGTGATGGTCTTGGCGCGGATCGGCACGGCGAAGCCCTGGCCGTCGGAAACCCGCAGGTCCAGGTCGATCGGCGTGCAGATCCGGTCGCTGCCGCGCACCACGGTGACCAGGTGCGAGCCGGGCCAGGTCAGCTGGCTGGAGCCATGGGCCAGGTCGAGGCGATAGACGTCCTTGGCGCGCACCTTCAGGTACATGGTCTTGTCGTTGGGCGCGCTCCAGCCGTGCCAGTCCGACAGCGAGAAGCAGGGCCGCTCGACGCGGGCCGGCTTGGCCGGGGTTTGGGCCGGAGCCTGGGCGTGGGCCGTCGAGGCGACGAGGCCGGCCGCGGCCAGGGCCGTCAGGGCGACGCGGGTGATAGGCATGATGGTGCTCATGATGTGATCCCTAACCTGTCCCCTCCCTTGAAGATTGGCCTTCGACAGGGCCATGTCAATGGCGTGTACAGTAATTACTGCACATCGAGCGCAGGCGGCGCCCCAAACCGAAAACGGCCCGCCTCGGATGTCCGAAGCGGGCCGTTCGACGATGGATCGCAGAAGGCTAGGCCTTGGCGGGCTCTTCGTCCGGGACGATGTCGTCCAGTTCGCCTTCCCACTTGGCGACCACGGCGGCGGCCACCGAATTGCCGACCACGTTGGTGGCCGAGCGGCCCATGTCCAGCAGGTGGTCGACGCCGAGGACCAGGGCGATCCAGGCTTCCGGCAGGCCGAAATAGGTCAGGGTGGCCATGATCACCACCAGCGAGGCGCGCGGCACGCCGGCGATGCCCTTGGAGGTCACCATCAGCAGCAGCAGCATGAAGATCTGCTGCTGGACCGACAGGTGCACGCCGTGCGCCTGCATGATGAACATGGTGGCGAAGGTGCAGTACAGCATCGAGCCGTCGAGGTTGAACGAGTAGCCCAGCGGCAGCACGAACGAGACGATGCGACGGCGCACGCCCACCTTGGGCAGGCTGTCGAGGATGCGCGGATAGGCGGCTTCCGAGCTGGCGGTCGAGAAGGCCAGCAGGGCCGGGTCGCGGATCACGCCGAACAGCGGGATCACCCGCTTGCCCAGCACCAGGAAGCCGGCGATGAACAGGATCAGCCACAGCGTGCCCATGGTGGCGTAGAAGCCCAGCACGAACTTGCCGTAGACGGCCAGCATCGACAGGCCCTGCGTGGCGATGGTCGAGGCCAGGGCGGCGAAGATGGCCAGCGGGGCCAGCTTCATGACGAAGCCGGTGACCTTCAGCATCACCGAGGCGGCCTGCTCGGCCAGCTCCAGGACCTGCGGGGCCTTGTTGTCCAGCGAGGCGACGGCGGTGCCGACGAACAGCGAGAAGACGACGATCTGCAGGATCTCGTTCTTGGCCATGGCGTCGAAGATCGAGGTCGGCACAAGGTGGGTCAGGAAGCCCTTCAGGGTGAAGGCCTCGGTGGTCGCGGCGGGCGCGGCCGAGGTCGACATCTCCGTCAGGTTCAGGCCCTGGCCCGGGTGCAGCAGGTGGACCATCAAGAGGCCCAGCAGCAGCGACACGGCCGAGGCGCTGATGAACCAAAGCATGGTCTTGGCGCCGATGCGGCCGACGGCGGCGGCGTCTTCCATGTGGGCGATGCCGGCCACCAGGGTGGTGAAGACCAGCGGCGCGATGATCATCTTGATCAGGCGCAGGAAGACGTCGGTGACCAGCGACAGGTTGCTGGCGGCCATCTTGGCCTGGGCCGGATCGAGATACTGGTTGCAGGCCCAGCCCACGAGGACCCCGAGGATCATGGAGGCGATGATCAGGTACGCGAAGCGCTTGTTCATGAAGTTTCCTCGGGCGCCGGGCAGGCGAGATCGGTCTTTTCTGCGCCCAGTGTAGGTATGACGTACGAGGGCGAGCTATCCGCACCCCCCTGGGCATTTCAACCCTTTTGGCCGACACGCGCGGGTTCGTCCATGCTCTTGAAGGGCGCGAGCCGGGCCGGCGTTCGCCAAGCTGGATAAACAGGCTCGGTTTGCGGGCAGCCGAGGCGGTCGGGCGCCCGCATTCCGGCTAAGTAATAAATCATTCCCATTTGCGGGCCCCGCGTCTCGCCAATGTCGCGAAACGCCGGTATAAGGACCCATGTCAAACCAAGAAAAAGCAATCGCCGTCGTCGAACGGCTCAATGACGAATACGAGCGCGCCGTGGGCGCCCTCCGGACCGCCCTCAAGGCCTATCTCGAAAACGGCGCGCGCCCCGATCCGCAACAGCGGTTCGACGGGACCTTCGCCTATCCCGAACTGCGCCTGACCTACGATCCCGAAGCCCTGCCGCCCAAGCTGGCCCGCTCCTACGCCCGCGTCAGCCGTCCGGGCGTGTACGCCACGACGGTCACCAAGCCGGCCCAGTTCAAGGACTATCTGGTCGAGCAGCTGACCCTGCTGATGAACGACTTCGACGTCGAGATCGAGGTCGACCGTTCGCGTCAGGAAATCCCCTATCCGTACGTGCTGGACGCCAGCATCGACCTGAACCAGGCCGACGTGCGGTCCGAGGACATCGCCCGCTTCTTCCCGACCACGGACCTGGCCTTCATCGGCGACGAGATCGCCGACGGCGTCTGGGACGCGGCCCTGGAAGAGACCCGGCCGCTGGCCCTGTTCGACGGCCTGCGCACCGACTTCTCGCTGGCCCGCCTGAAGCACTACACCGGCGCCCCGGCCGAGCACGTGCAGCAGTTCATCCTGTTCACCAACTACCACCGCTATGTCGACGAGTTCGTCCGCTGGGGCATCGAGCAGCTGCAGGCGCCCGACAGCCCCTATGAGGCGATGTCGTGCTCGGGCGGCCTGATGCTGACCGCCAACACGGTCAATCCGGAACTGGCGGTGGCGGAGTCGACCTGGCGCAAGCACCAGATGCCGGCCTACCATCTGATGGGCAAGGACGGCACGGGCATCACCCTGGTCAATATCGGCGTCGGCCCGTCCAACGCCAAGACCATCTGCGACCACCTGGCCGTGCTGCGACCCCAGGCCTGGCTGATGATCGGCCACTGCGGCGGCCTGCGCGACACCCAGACCATCGGCGACTACGTGCTGGCCCACGCCTATCTGCGCGACGACCATGTGCTGGACGCCGTCCTGCCGCCGGAGATTCCGGTGCCGTCGATCGCCGAGGTCCAGCGCGCCCTCTACGACGCCTCGAAAGCCATCAGCGGCGACAGCGGCGATCAGCTGAAGAAGCGCCTGCGCACCGGCACGGTGGTCACCACCGACGACCGCAACTGGGAGCTCCGCCACAGCCTGTCGGCCCTGCGCTTCAACCAGAGCCGCGCCGTGGCCATCGACATGGAGTCGGCGACGATCTCGGCCCAGGGCTATCGCTTCAGGGTGCCCTACGGGACGCTGCTGTGCGTGTCCGACAAGCCGCTGCACGGCGAGATCAAGCTGCCGGGCCAGGCCAACGCCTTCTACGAGCGGGCGATCAGCCAGCACCTGCAGATCGGCATCATGGCCTGCAAGCTGCTGCTGGAAGAAGGCCCGAACCTGCACTCGCGCAAGCTGCGGGCGTTCGACGAGCCGCCGTTCCGTTAAGCGCCGTTGAGGACCCCCTCAGTCGCTCCGCGACAGCTCCCCCAAAGGGGGAGCATCCGCCTTTCTTAGATCCTCCCCCTTTGGGGGAGGTGGCCCGGAGGGCCGGAGGGGGTCCTCTCCGCCCCTACATCCGCTCGATAATGATCGCCGGCGCCATGCCGCCCGCCGCGCACATCGTGATCAGCCCGCGCTTCAGGTCGCGCCGCTCCAGCTCGTCCAGCATCGTGCCGATCAGGATCGAGCCCGTCGCGCCGATCGGGTGGCCCAGGGCCATGGCCCCGCCGTTCACATTGACCTTGTCGCGGTCCAGCTTCAGGTCGCGGATGAACTTCTCGGCCACCACCGCGAAGGCCTCGTTGATTTCCCACAGGTCGATGTCGTCGACCGTCAGCCCGGCCTTGGCCAGGGCCTTGCGGGCGGCGGGGACGGGGGCGTTGAGCATCAGGGTCGGGCTGTCGCCGATATTGGCCATGGCCAGCACCCGGGCGCGGGGCTTGAGGCCGTGCTTGCGCGCATAGTCCGGCGAGGCCATCAGGATCGCCGCCGCGCCGTCCACCACGCCCGACGAATTGCCGGCATGGTGGATGTGCTCGATCTTCAGGTCCGGATAGACCTGCCGGATCAAGCCGCCATAGGTGGTCCCGGCCTCGTCCAGGGCGAACTCGGCCATGGCGGCGAAGGCGGGCTTCAGGCCGGCCAGGCCCTCGGCGGTGGTCTGCGGGCGGGGGAATTCCTCGCGGTCCAGGGCCAGCGAACCGTCTTCCTTAAACACCGGCACCAGGCTCTTGTCGAAATGGCCGCCGCGAATGGCGGCGTCGGCGCGTTGCTGGCTGACCAGGGCCAGGTCATCGACCGCCTGGCGCGAGACGCCTTCCAGCGTGGCGATGGCGTCGGCGCAGACGCCCTGGTGTGACTGTGGATGGCGGGCCCGCAGGCGCAGGTTGCCGTTGTCCATCATCGGCGGCGCGCCCGGCGTGGCCGAGGCGGCGGTGTAGGACATCATCTCGGTCCCGCCCGCGATGACCAGGTCCTCCATGCCCGACATGATCGAGGCGGCGGCCAGGTTGGCGGTGGTGATGCCCGATCCGCAGAAGCGGTCCAGCGTCATGCCCGAGGCCTTGATGTCGTAGCCGGCGTCCAGCGCCGCCATCCGGCCCAGGTCCCCGCCCTGCTTGCCGCGCTGGCTGGAGGTGCCCCAGATGATGTCGTCGACATCGGCGGTGTTGAGATTGTTGCGGGCGGCGAGGGCGCTCAGCACGCTGGCCGCCAGTTGCTGGGGATGGATATCCGCCAACGCGCCCTTGCCGACCTTGCCGATCCCGCGCGGCGTACGGCAGGCGTCGATGATCCAGGCTTCGGCCATGTGTCTGCTCCCATGTCTCGCCGATCGGTCGCCGGCTGTCGGGAGGGAGTAGAAATGACCTGCCGTGGGGGCAGTCTGCACCAATTCAAAAAATTCTTGTCATCCCGGGCGTAGCGCAGCGAAGACCCGGGACCACGGCAGGCTCGGAGCTTCCGGCGGTCCCGGATCGGCGCGCTGCGCGCTTGTCCGGGATGACAGCTACTTTGAGAGCGGAGTTTAAGCCTCCTCCACCCAAGCCTTGATCAGCTGATGCGCGATCGCCAGCGCCGGTGGGGCGAACGCGCCCTCCATCTCGCCCCGGATCAGCGCCCCGGCCTCGTCCTTGGTGAACCAGCGCACCTCTTCCAGTTCGGTCTGGTCGGGGGCGGCGTTGTTGCTGTCGACCTGGGCGATCAGGCCCATCATCAACGACGAGGGCCACGGCCAGGGCTGGCTGGAGTGGTAGCGGACGGTGGTGGCCGTGAGGCCGGCCTCTTCCATCAGCTCGCGGGCGCAGCCTTCCTCGATGGTCTCGCCGGGCTCGATGAAGCCGGCCAGGGCCGAGAACATGCCGGCCGGCCAGGCGGCCTGGCGGCCCAGCAGGCACTTGTCCTCGTGCACCGCCAGCATGATCGCCACAGGGTCGGTGCGCGGGAAGTGCTCGGCCTTGCAGGCGGGGCAGATCCGCTTCCAGCCGGCGTCGCTGACGGTGGAGGGCTGGCCGCAGGCGCTGCACCAGCGATGGCGGCGGCGCCATTCGAACATCGAGCGCGCGGTGGCCAGGATGCCGGCGTCGGCGGGCGGCATCGCGGCGGCGATCCCGCGCAGCTCCTCGAACCGGCCCAGGCCCTTCAGCACGCCCTCGGCCGGATCGGTGCCGATGTCGAGATCGACGGCGAAAACCGCGATGTCTTTCCACAGGCCCAGGAACAGCAGCTTCTCGGTCCCGCCGGCCAGGTCCTGGGCCATGTCGGCGCGGAGATAGGCGATCTGGGCCCCCACGGGCTTGCCGTCCTCGTCCAGGATGTCTTCGACCAGAGGCTTGCCGTTCCAGATCGCCACGGCCAGTGAGCCGGTGTCGGCCAGCTTTTCGGCGATCCAGGCCTCGTCGCCCCGCCGCTCGCTGGAGCGGTCCAGGGGGTTGCCGGCGAAGGTGTTGGTGATGATTGAGAGAGGCATGCGATTTCTGTAACCCAGCCACGAAGAGTCGTCACGACGTCGCACGGTCTTGCATCCGCTGCTCGGACTCGCGATATAGGCCTCGGAGATCGGTGACGGGCGGAGTCCTCGCCAATCTGGTCAGGGCCGAGAGGCAGCAGCCACAACGAGTTTCGCTCCGGGTCGTCTGCCGGTCTCCACCTTCCCCTAAAAACCTACTGGCCCTTAAATCTGTCAGCAGATCGCCCGCGCGAGCAGGCCGAGCCTTTTGCCGCGCGCTCCGACGCTCTACACTCAAGGCCATGGCCGACCACGACGACCTCAACACCGATTCCGCGCCGCCGTGGGACGAAGAGCCCGCCGAGCGGGATGAGAACACGGCCGACATCTTCGGCGCGCCGCCGGTCGCCGAGCCCGCCGCGGTTCCGGCTGTCGCCGCGCCGACCCCGCTCGTGGCCGAGACGCCGTCCGACCCAGACGCCGCCTATACCGTGCTGGCGCGCAAATATCGTCCGCGCACCTTCGAGGACCTGATCGGCCAGGAGGCCATGGTCCGCACCCTGGCCAACGCCTTCTCCAGCGGCCGCATCGCCCACGCCTTCATGCTGACCGGCGTCCGGGGCGTGGGCAAGACCACGACCGCCCGCCTGCTGGCCCGCGCCCTGAACTACGAGACCGACACCGTCCACCAGCCCTCGGTCGACCTCACCGTCGACGGCCGCCACTGCAAGGCCATCATCGAAGGCCGGCACATGGACGTGCTGGAGCTGGACGCCGCCTCGCGCACCAAGGTCGACGAGATGCGCGAGCTCTTGGACGGGGTGCGCTACGCCCCGGTCGAGGCGCGCTATAAAGTCTACATCATCGACGAAGTGCACATGCTGTCGACGGCGGCGTTCAACGCCCTGCTGAAGACGCTGGAAGAGCCGCCGCCGCACGCCAAGTTCATCTTCGCCACCACCGAGATCCGCAAGGTGCCGGTGACGATCCTGTCGCGCACCCAGCGCTTCGACCTGCGCCGGGTCGAGCCCGACGTGCTGGTCAAGCACTTCGACAAGATCGCCGCCAAGGAAGGCGCGCGGGTCGACGCCGACGGCCTGGCCCTGATCGCCCGCGCCGCCGAGGGTTCGGTGCGCGACGGCCTGTCGCTGCTCGACCAGGCCATCGTCCAGACCGAGCGCGGGGCCACCGTCTCGGCCGCCGTCGTGCGCGACATGCTGGGCCTGGCCGATCGCGGCCAGACCATCGCCCTGTTTGAAGCGGTGATGGGCGGCAAGCCCGCCGACGCCCTGGAAGGCTTCCGCGCCCTGTGGGGCTTCGGGGCCGATCCGGCGGTGGTGATGCTGGACCTGCTGGACCACTGCCATGGCGCCGCCGTGGCCAAGGCCCTGGGTCCCGACGCCTTGACCCTGCCCAAGGAGCAGGCCGCGCGGCTGGCCGCCATCGGCGCTCACACCTCTGCCGGCACGCTGTCGCGGCTGTGGCAGATGCTGCTGAAGGCCCATGACGAGGTGCGCCGCGCGCCCGACGCCCGGGCCGCCGCCGAGATGGCCCTGATCCGCCTGTGCTACGCGGCCGATCTGCCCGGTCCGGAAGAAGCCCTGAAGGCCCTGCGCGACGGCACGCCTGTCGGTGGCGGCGCGCCCGGCGGCGGTTCGCTGGGCGGCGGCGGATCCGGCGGCGGCGCGACCGCCAGCGCCCAGATCATGTCGATGGCCGCGCCGGCCGCCCAGGCCATGCCGGTGCTGGCCTCGTTCGATGACGTCCTGGCCCTGATCGCCGCCAAGCGCGACATCGGTCTGCGGCTGGATGTCGAGCAGTTCGTGCGTCCGATCAGCTTCCGTCCCGGCGCGATCACCTACGAGGCTGCCCCCGGCGCGCCCGGCAATCTGGCCGGTCGCCTGGTGCGGGCCCTGAAGGAGTGGACCGGCCAGCCCTGGCTGGTGGCGGCCGAGGGCGGCGGCGGGGCCGAGACCCTGATGGAGCGCCAGAAGCGCGAGGAGCGCGAAGCCCTGGCCCAGATCAAGGCCGACCCCTTCGTCGCCTCGCTGATGAGCGCCTTTCCGGGCCTCGAGATCGTCGACGTCCGCAAGATGATGGTCCCCGAGTCCGCGCCGATCGAGCCGGATGAGGCGGAGGACTGAGAGATTGTCATCCCGGCCGAGCGCAGCGAAGAGCCGGGACCGCGACAAGCGCTGAGTTTCCTGTGGTCCCGGCTCGGCGCGCTGCGCGCTTGGCCGGGATGACAGTTTCTAAGGTGGAGCAGACCATGAAAGACCTCGGCGGCCTGATGAAGCAGGCCCAGGCGATGCAGCAGAAACTGGCCGACGCCCAGGCGCGGCTGGCCGAGACCCTGGTCGAGGGCGCCTCGGGCGGCGGCATGGTGACGGTGACCCTGAAGGGCACAGGCGAGCTGGCCAAGGTCAGGATCGACGAGAGCCTGATCGCGCCTGGCGAAGGCGAGGTCATCGAGGACCTGATCGTCGCCGCCCACGCCGACGCCAAGAAGAAGCTCGACGCCGCCCAGGCCAAGCTGATGCAGGACGCCGCCGGTCCCATGGCCGGCATGATGGGCGGCCTGCCCGGCATGAAGTTCTGATCCAAAACCTGTCATCCCGGAAGCCTCGCAGAGACTATCCGGGACCGCGGCAAACGCCGTGTTTCCGGCGGTCCCGGGTCTTCGTCCGGGATGACAAAGATAGAGTGAGCTAAGGAGCACAATTGGCCGCTTCCGCCGGACCCGAGATCGAGCGCCTGATCGCCCTGCTGTCCAAGCTGCCGGGGCTGGGACCGCGTTCGGGTCGGCGGGCGGCGCTGGCCTTGCTGAAGAAGCGCGACACGCTGCTGGCCCCGTTGACGGCGGCCATGGTCGACGCCCAGGCCAAGGTGCGGACCTGCTCGGTGTGCGGTTCGTTGGACACCACCGATCCCTGCGCCGTCTGCGCCGACGAAAGCCGCGACGGCCGCCTGATCTGCGTGGTCGAGGAGGTGGGATCGCTGTGGGCGATGGAGCGCGGCGGCCAGTTCAAGGGCCGCTACCACGTGCTGGGCGGCCTGCTGTCGGCGCTGGACGGCGTGGGGCCCGAGGCCCTGCGAATCGGCGAGCTGATGGCGCGGGTGTCGGGCGGGCAGGTGGCCGAGGTGATTCTGGCCCTGCCGGCCACGGTCGACGGCCAGACCACGGCCCATTACCTGGCCGACCGGCTGACCGGCGCGAACGCCGGCGTGTCGGTGACCATGCTGGCGCGCGGCGTGCCGGTCGGGGGCGACCTGGACTGGCTGGACGACGGCACGATCGCCCAGGCCCTGCGGGCCCGGCGACCGGCCTAGAGATCTAGAAGATCGCGCGAATCGCGAAGGCGACGCCGACCCAGAACCCGACGCTGAGGGCGATCACCGCGAGGCGGCCCCAGGCGAGGCGCGGTGCGCTGATCCGGCTGGCTTCGGCGGATGGCGCTTGGTCGTAGCTGATATAGGCCATGTGCTTCCTTCCCTTGCCTCTCTGGCGGAGGCTCGACGCCATCGCGTCAGGGCCCATGCAACGCCCTTGACGCTTAACCAATCTTTACTGTGGTTCGCAGAGTGGCGTAACGCGTCAAAGCGTCCCAGGCTAGAGGGGGTGTTGGAATTTTTTTCCTAAAAATCTGTCAATTTTGAACCTCAAAGGTTCGTTTGACCTAAATTGCCTGTTATTCGCGCAATTGTAACCCAATTGTGGCGAGGTGCGTCAGGGCGTCGCGTCCGGAACGTCGACGGTCGGCGGCCAGCGCTCGGCCTGGCTGGAGCCCGAACCGCTGTCGGTGTGGCGCACCACCGCGTCGACATCGATCGCGTCCTCGACGGCCCGCGTGTCGGCGGCGCTCAGGGCGCCGACCTGGAATTCGACGTGCTGCGGGTAGAAGGCGATGCGGTTGCCGATCTGGCCGACGGTGGAATAGGGGTCCTCGTAGGACCAGACGGCGTTGTCGATCACCTGGGCGTCGCGATAGATCGTGAAATACGAGGCGTCGCCCTTGTAGGGACAGTGGGTGACCTTGTCCGTGCGGCGCAGGAACATCATCCGCACGTCCTCGCGCGGGAAATAGCGCACCGGCGGATAGTCGGCCTCGCGCAGCACCAGGACGTCGTCGCTCTCGGCGATCTCATGGCCCTCGAACAGCACGCGCACCCGGGCGCGTTCGCGCTCGAGGGTGATCGGATGGCTCTGGTCAGGGATCTTCACGTGGTTTTCTCCCGTGAGTCGAAAGGTGTCGCCGATAAAACGCGCGAGACGGGAACTCGGCTCCCGGGCGGCAAGGCGTTGCTTGTTAAACGCATTGTCGCGTGATCTTCTCCCCGCGAACTGGGGGAGGCGAGGGCGAAACGACCATGGCGTCGCCCCCATCCGTCGACTGCGTCAAGGTTATTGAATGAATATCGTCATCGCCCTGGGGATTCTGGTCACGCTCGTGACCGGCATTCCCGTGCTTATCCAGTTGCTTCGGCAACATCCCAAGGGACTGATCATCCTGTTCTTCGCCGAGATGTGGGAGCGCTTCTCCTACTACGGCATGAGGGCGATCCTGATCTTCTATCTGACGCAGCACTTCCTCTTCGACCCGAAGGTCGCGTCTTCCCACTACGGCTCCTACACCTCGCTGGTCTATCTGCTGCCGCTGATCGGCGGCTTCCTGGCCGACAAGTATCTGGGCACCCGCAAGGCCGTGGCGTTTGGCGCGATTCTGCTGGTCGCCGGCCACCTGACCATGGCTATCGAAGGCAAGCCCGCGACCCAGACCCTCACCTATGCCGGCCAGACCTACGAGTTCCAGGCCGAAGGCCGCGGCCAGGACCGCGTCGCCAAGCTGGTGGTCGCCGGCAAGCCCTATGAGGTCGCCGCCACCAAGACCGGCGATTTCGAGATCAAGAACCTCCCGGCCGACGCGCCGCTGCCGGCGGTGCTGGCCAAGAGCGCCTACAAGCTGGACGTCAAGGATCGCGACCCGACCTACCTGAACATCTTCTGGCTGGCGCTTTCGCTGATCATCATGGGCGTGGGCTTCCTGAAGCCCAACATCTCGACCATCGTCGGCCAACTGTACCCGCAGGGCGATCCGCGCCGCGATCCGGGCTTCACCCTCTACTACTACGGCATCAACCTGGGCTCGTTCTGGGCCTCGATCCTGTGCGGCCTGCTGGGTGTCACGGTCGGCTGGTGGGCGGGCTTCGGCCTGGCCGGGGTCGGCATGCTGGCCGGCTTCGTGGTGTTCGTGCTGGGCAAGCCGCTGCTGCAGGGCAAGGGCGAACCGCCCGAACCCAAGGCGCTGAAGGAGAACATCCTGGGCCCGATCAACCGCGAGACGGTGATCTACGCCCTGGCGCTCGTCGGCGTCGTCGGCGTGTTCTTCCTGGTCCAGTACAACGCCGTCGTCGGCGCGGCCCTGACCTTCGGCATCGTCGCCTCGCTGGCCTATATCGTGTGGTTCATGGTCGCCAAGTGCGGCAAGGAAGAGCGCGAGCGCCTGGCCCTGGCGGTGTTCCTGATCTTCGGCGCGGTGGTGTTCTGGACCCTGTTCGAACAGGCCGGTTCGTCGCTGAGCCTGTTCGCCTCGACCAATGTCCAGCTGGACCTGGTCAAGGCCCCGGTCCAGTGGTTCGGCGGCGCGGTCACACTGGCCACGCCCGAGCAGCTGGCGGTCGCCAATATCACCGCCGGCTCGACCTTCTGGATCAACACCAGCTTCAACGCCCCGCAGACCCAGGCCCTGAACGCCGGCTGGATTCTGATCTTCGCCCCGGCCTTCGCCTTCCTGTGGACCTGGCTGGGCAAGCGCGGCAAGGACCTCAACCCCGTCGTCAAGTTCGGCCTGGCGCTGATCCAGGTGGGCCTGGGCTTCCTGCTGCTGCAGCTGGGCTCGATGTTCGCCGACGGCGCCTTCCGCATGCCGCTGATCTTCCTGGTGCTGATGTACATGCTGCACACCACCGGCGAGATGTGCATGTCGCCGGTCGGCCTGTCGCAGATGACCAAGCTGTCGCCGGCCGCCGTCGTGTCGTTCATGATGGCCGTGTGGTTCATGGCCGTGGCCATCGCCCAGTATGTCGGCGGCATCATCGCCGGCCTGACCACCACCGAGACGGTGGGCGGCCAGGTGCTGGACCCCGCCGCGGCGCTGTCCACCTCGCTGCAGGTGTTCAACGTCATCGGCCTGGTCTCGATGGGCATCGGCGTGCTGTTCCTGGTCGGCTCGCCCTGGCTGAAGAAGTGGTCGCACGGCTCGGACGACACCGACGCCGCGCCCGTCGACACCGCAACGACCATCCACTAGCGATCGGCAGACAAACGAAAGGCCCCGGAGCGATCCGGGGCCTTTTTTCTAACGTCCTGTCATCCCGGCCGCAGCGAAGCGGAGAGCCGGGACCACCGCAACCTCAGCGCCTGACGTGGTCCCGGATAGCCTCTTCGAGGCTTCCGGGATGACAACTGCATTTATCCGAACGTCTTCCTCACCCGCAGGAACAGGATGCGCCCGAACTCCAGGTCCTGGGTGTCGACATAGTCGAGCGGCGAGCCCGGGCGCGGGCCGGCATAGCTGGTGTTGATGCGCTCGAAGTTGCGGGCCGTCAGGTTGTCGACCTCGAGCCGCAGGGTGATGTCGGGGCGCGGCTTGTAGTCGACATAGGCGATCACGAAGGTGCGCAGCTTGTAGGTCTCGATCTCCGAGAACCGGTAATAGGTCTCGCGCCAGGCTCCATAGGCCTCGACGCCCCACTTCACGCCCTTGGCGGGCAGGTCCTGGCTGAAGGCCAACTCCCAGTCGACCGGGTGCTGACCCGACTTGCGGCGGCGTTCGCCGGTGGTCGGGTCGGTGACCTTCGAGCGGGTCCAGGTGCTCTCGCCCTTCAGCAGGCCGCCCGTCACGCCCAGCTTCTCCAGCGGCAGATTGAGAGTCACGCCGATCGAATCGTCCGTGCCGCTGCCGATATTAGCCGGCGAATCGAAGACGCCGCCGCCCGGCGTAAACACCGGGGCGCGGTCGATGACGTCGGTCAGCTCGGCGTGGCGGACGGTCAGGGTGGCGACCCCGTCCTTCCAAAACCGCCGTTCCAGCGTCAGCTCGCCGTTCCACGACTGCTCGGGATCGAGATCCGGATTGCCGGCTCGCACCTGGCCGGTGTTCAGCGCCGAATCGGCGACGAAATCGCCGAAGTCCAGCTGGCTGACCTTACGCTCGATGCTGGCGCGCACCTGGGTCTGGGCGATCGGGGTCCAGGTCACCGACAGGCGCGGCTTGGCGAAGGTCAGGTCCTTTTCCAGCTTCACGTCGCCGGTGGAGGTGATCTTCGACTTCTCCAGCCGGATGCCGGCCTCGGCGGTCAGCTTGGGCGAGGCGCGCCACGTTCCGGTGACGAAGGCCTGGGCGCGCTTTTCCTCGACGTCGACCTTGGCCGAGGGCAGGGCGATGGCGACGCCGTTCTCGGCATAGGCGGTCTGCCCCTCCAGCGTGTTGATCGCCGTCTCAGCCCCGCCCTCGAACGACAGGGTGGAGGTCGGACGGTACTTCCACACGCCCCGGACGATATCCTCCTTGGTCAGGCTGTGCTGGCCGAAATCGGCGACGAAGCCGCCGTCGCGATAGTTGGAGTCGAACTGCTCGTCGTCCTCCTGGTGCAGGAAGACGGTCTCCAACGAATTTCTCGGGCCCAGGTCGCGGGTGTAGCGCAGGCCAAGCTCGCGCTCGTACTCGTCGTCGAAGTTCTTTTCGGCGGTGGTCCCGGCGCTGGCCTGGTCGATCTGCTGGAACTTGAAGCGCTCGTTGTTGTAGCGGCCGTTGATCCTCAGCTTGCCGCCGGCCAGCGGGGTTTCGTACGAGCCGCTGGCCTGGGTCTGCCAGCCGTCGCCATCGGATTTGACCTCGCCCACGCGGATCGGCGCGCCCGAGGCGTCGCGGCGCACGCGGACCCCGTCGCCGGCCCCGTCGTCGACGAAGCCGCCGAAGACGAAGCTGCCTTCCAGGGTCGTGCCGTTCGCCCGCCGCGAGCCTTCCAGCCGCGCGGCCGGCCGGTTGCGGCCGTCATAGACGGCCTTGTTGGAGACGGCGGCCAGGCCCTTGACGCTGGTCCCGGTCTTCAGGACCACGTTGGCGATCATGGTCTTGCCCTGCATGTCGACGCCGGGCGCGCCGCCGCGGATCAGCTCGACCCGGGCCACCTGCGAGGCGGGGAGGCGGTTGAGCACATCCTGCAGGCGGTCGCTCTTGGACGAGGGGCGCTGGCCGTCGATCAGCACATTGCCCGCCGCGCCGTCGAAGCCGCGGACATTGGCCCCGCCGTCGAAGGCGAAGCCGGGCAGCCGCGCGATCAGGTCGAAGGCGCTGTTGGGCTGATAGGCGTCGAAGAAGGCGCGCTCATAGACGATGACGCCCTGGGTCTCGGCGGTCTGGGCCGTAGTCGCCGCGGCCTGGGCCGCCAGATAGAGTTCGAACACGCCGCGTTCCCCCGCTGAAGTCGCAAGACGGTGAACGCCCGAGGCGTCCAGGAAAAGTTACAAGCGTGAAATGTAGATTACATCGCTGAAAGAATTGGGGGTGGTAGGCGCTGGTCCCTGCTGCCGGCGTCGTGACTGGACGGCCGCCACCGGACGCCCCCTCCGTCACGTCGCCTATCGGCGCCGCGCCACCTCCCCCGCACGCTTCGCTACGGGGCAGGAGGGTTCAGCTGTTCTTCTCCTGCCCCGTGCAACGGGGGAGGTGGCGCGATGCGGATACGCATCGTGACGGAGGGGGCGTTTCTGAGCCGGACGTCCACGCACGACCAGCGCCGTCAGAGTTCCGATCTGGCGTCCTAGACCGCCGTGCCGCCCACCGTCAGGCCGGTGATCTTCAGCGACGGCTGGCCCACGCCGACCGGCACGCCCTGGCCCGACTTGCCGCAGACGCCGATGCCGGGATCGAAGTCGAAGTCGTTGCCGATCATGGTCACGCGGGTCAGGGCGCTGGGGCCGTCGCCGATCAGGGTCGCGCCCTTGACCGGGGCGGTGATCTTGCCGTCCTCGACCAGATAGGCCTCGGTGCACTGGAAGACGAACTTGCCGTTGGTGATGTCCACCTGGCCGCCGCCGAAATTGGCGCAGTAGAGGCCGCGCTTCATAGAGGCGATCATCTCGGCGGGATCGTCGTTGCCGGCCAGCATGCCGGTGTTGGTCATGCGCGGCATCGGCATGTGGGCGTAGGACTGACGGCGACCGTTGCCGGTGGCCTTCATGCCCATCAGGCGGGCGCTCATGCGGTCGTGCATGTAGCCCACGAGAATGCCGTCCTCGATCAGGATGGTGCGCTCTGTGGGAGTGCCTTCGTCGTCGATGGTCAGCGAGCCGCGGCGGCCGGCCAGCGAGCCGTCGTCGAACACGGTGACGCCCTTGGCCGCCACCCGCTCGCCGATGCGGCCGGAGAAGGCCGAGATGCCCTTGCGGTTGAAGTCGCCTTCCAAGCCGTGGCCGACGGCCTCGTGCAGCAGCACGCCGTTCCAGCCCGAGCCCAGCACCACGTCCATCTCGCCGGCGGGGCAGGGGACGGCGTCGAGATTGACCAGCGCCATGCGCAGGGCCTCGTCGACCTGGCCCTGCCACTTGTCCGGGCTGATCCAGGCCGAGAAGCCGGCGCGGCCGCCGGCGCCGGACGAGCCGCTCTCGCGCTTGCCGTCCTTTTCGACCGTGACCTGGACGTTGACCCGCACCAGCGGGCGCACGTCGCGCACCAGCTTGCCGTCGGCGCGCAAAATCTCGACGATCCGCCGCTCGCCCGACATCGAGGCCATCACCTGCACCACGCGCGGATCGCGGGCCCGGGCGAAGGCGTCGATCTCTTGCAGCAGGCTGACCTTGTCGGAGAAGGCGGGCGACGAGATCGGGTCGTCCTCGCCATAGAGCCGCTCGTTCGTGGCGCGGGGCCCCTCGGCCGAAACGCCGGCGTGACCGCGCTTGGCGAGGCTGGCCGAGGCGGCGGCCCGGCCGATGGCGGCCTCGGAAATCTCGGCGGCGTGAGCGTAGCCGGCGGTCTCGCCAGCGACGACGCGAAGGCCGAAGCCCTCGCCCGAATCATAGGAAGCGGTCTTCAGCCGGCCGTCATCGAAGACGAAGGCCTCGCTCTCGGAGCGCTCCAGGAAGAGCTCGCCGTCATCGGCGCCGGCCAGGGCCTCGCCCAGGATCTTGCGGGCGCGTTCGGGATCGACGCCGGCGGCGTCCAGCAGGGAGGGGGCGGAGATCGGAGCGTTCATGTGCTTACAGGTAAGCGTTCGAAGCCGTTCCGTCACCCCGCCCCTTTGTCTCAGTCGGGGTCTCAGTAGTTATGCCGCACAGAGCCGGAGCCGCTGATATTGCTGGTTTCGCTGGCCGGCTGGCTTTGCAGGCTGACGTCCCCGCTGCCCGAGATGGCGATCTTGACCTGGTTGGTCGCGTTGACGCCGGCGTTGCCGCTGCCGGCGATCGCAACCTCGGCGTTGAGCGCCTGCAGGTCGTCTAGTTCGGCGTCGCCGGACCCGGATGTCGCCAACATCAGGATCTTGGTCTTTCCCGAAGCATTGATGTCGCCGCTGCCGTTGATCGCCAGGGTCATGGCGGTTTGGTCGTAGTTCTGGATGTCCAGGTCACCCGAACCGTCCAGCTTGAAGCTGCTGACATTGGGGGCGGTGATGACCACCTTCATCCGGTCGCTGTTGCTTTGGACGCGGATGCCGTGGCCGTCGATTGTGAGACTGTCATCGTGGACGTCGTCATTCTGCCCGGTATGCGCCGCGAAGCTGAGGCGGCCGTTCTCCAGCATCAGGCGATCGACCCAGGGCTTGGGGCCGCTGACCTCGACCTTCGCCACCGGACCCTGGACGTAGGTGACGTCGATGGGCAGGTCGAGCGTCAGGGCTTCCCCGCTCCAGGCCAGTTCACGCGAGACGATCGGCAAAGCCCGCCCGCCCTTGAGGCCGGAATGATGACGGGGCCCGATCGACAGCGTGGTGTTGCTGTCCTGGTCGAAGGGAATGGTCCAGCCCTCCTTCATGATGGTGGGGCCGGCCAGGGCGGCCACGCCGGCGGCGCAGCCGAGCATCAGCACGAAGCTGGCGCCGCCGATGATAAGCAGATTGCGGATCATGTTGGCCCCCTCAGGCTTGCTGATCGATGGCCGGCTTGAGCAGCCGGAAGTGGAGACGGGCGTACCAGACGACCGCGTTGAACAGGCCGACCGTGCACAGGGTCAGCAGCGCGCCCAGGAAGGTGGCGCCGGCCATCAGGCCCACGCCGGCCAGGAACGCGGTCAGCGGTCCGCCGGGAGGCGCGGTCAGCGGCCCCATGGCGAAGACGAAACCGCCGCTGACGAACAGGGTGACCACGGCCACCAGCACGCCGAACAGCGCGCCCAGCACGCCCATCAGCAGGGGCAGCAGGAACATGATGTCGATCGCCCCCAGGCCGATCAGCGCCACGATGGCGGCGCCGGCGTTCGAGGGGCTCTTGGTCTCCTCCCAGCGCTTGAGGCCGGCGTCGGCGCGCAGTTCGCGGGCCAGGCGATCGGGATCGCCCAGGGCCGAGGCGACCTCGGCTTCGGTGCGGCCGGCCTCCAGGGCGTCGGCGAAGTGGGCCTCGTGGTCGGCCACGATCTCGGCGACCGTGGCGGCCGGCAGGCCCGAAAGCCCACGCCGGAGGCGCGACATGAATTCGTTGCGGGTCATGCGGCGGCTCCCAGAATGCCCTCGACGGCCGAGGTGAAGGCGGCCCATTCGGCCTTCTGCTGCGCGAAGCTGGCGCGGCCAGCCTGGGTCAGGCGGTAATATTTGCGCGGCGGACCGCTCTGGGATTCGACCAGATAGGTCTCCACCAGGCCGTCCGACTGCATGCGGCGCATGAGCGGATAGATCGTTCCCTCCCCCATATCGATGTCCTTCGTCAGCTGGCTTGCGATCTCGTAGGCGTAGCTGTCCCCGCGTGAGAGCAGGGCCAGCACGCAGAGCGCCAGCACGCCCTTCTTCAGTTGGATTTCAATGGCTTCCGGCACTGGGTCCTCGCCTCGGTTGCTGCACTCTTCTACCGACAGGTACTGAGTAGTGCAAGGTACCTGTCTATGAAGGATACGTAATGTTCCGGAGGCGGGATTCGGTCTTGTTGAAAGTGGCTCGCAACTAGCCAAGGCCAGGGGATCAATCCCGTGCTTTCGCTGTGGTCTCTGGTGCTTGGCAACGGAAGATGATGCGCGTATGCAGCCAGCAGACCGGCCAAAGGGGCGGGCTTGGCGTCGACTCGTTCTTGCGATCGATCGCGCGGCTCCGCGTCATGGCCGTATTGTGCATGTCGGCGCGGCGTGGCGTTGGATCAAGATCAAGCGATCCACGGCAAATCGCCGCCGAAACGGGCCGTGAGGGATATGAAGGCGCAATTTCAGGGGATTCGGCGGGTTTTGACGGGCGCTAGCGCTCTCGCCGCCACGATGGCTTTCGCGGGGCAGGCCCTCGCCGAGGATCTGCTGGGCCAGCCGACGCCGGGGGCGATCGACCTTCAGCCGGCCGCTTCGGTGCTCAAGCACGACGCGATCTGGTTCCACAACGCGATCCTGATGCCGATCATCACGGTCATCGTGCTGTTCGTGGCCGGCCTGCTGGCCTGGATCGTCATTCGCTACAATGCGAAGTCGAACCCGATCCCGGCCAAGTTCAGCCACAACACCACCATCGAGATCATCTGGACGGTCGTTCCGGTGATCATCCTGATGGTGATCGCGATCTTCTCGTTCCGGCTGCTGTTCGCCTACAACGACATGCCCAAGCCGTACCTGACGGTGAAGGCCACCGGCTACCAGTGGTACTGGGGCTACGAGTATCCCGACCAGAAGATCAGCGAAATCACCTCGCTGCCCCTGACCAAGGAACAGGCCGAAGCCAAGAAGGTCCCGTACCTGCTGGCCGCCGACAAGCCGATGGTCGTGCCGATCAACCAGGTCATCCGCGTCCAGGTCACCGGCGCCGACGTCATCCACGCCTTCGCCCTGCCGGCCTTCGGTCTGAAGACCGACGCCATCCCCGGCCGCCTGAACGAAACCTGGTTCAAGGCCGAGAAGCTCGGCGTCTATTACGGCCAGTGCTCGGAACTCTGCGGCGTCGACCACTCGAACATGCCCATCGAGATCCACGTGGTCTCGCAGGCGGACTTCGACGCCTGGGTGAAGTCCAAGACCGCTCCGCCGGCCGCCGCCGCCGCTCCGGCCACGGCTGAAGCCGCGCCCGCCGCTGCGACCCCGGCCGCCGCTCCCGCTTCCGCTCCGGCCGCGGCTCCCGCCGCGCCGGCGGTCTAAGACACGATTGCAGGATTAGTCCGATGGCTCACGCCGCTGACACCCACCACGACGACGCGCACGGCGCCGACGACAAGCCGCCCTTCTTCGCCCGCTGGTTCTTCTCGACGAACCACAAGGACATCGGCACGCTCTACATCATCTTCGCCATCATGGCGGGTCTGGTGGGCGGCGCCCTGTCGGGCCTGATCCGCTGGGAGCTGATGGAGCCGGGCATCCAGGTGTTCTCCGACACCGGCGTGCTGGCGCAACTGGGTCTGTTCAAGGGCAAGCACGGCTACAACGCCGTCGTCACCGCCCACGCCCTGATCATGATCTTCTTCATGGTCATGCCCGCCATGATCGGCGGCTTCGGCAACTGGTTCGTCCCGATCATGATCGGCGCGCCGGACATGGCCTTCCCGCGGATGAACAACATCTCGTTCTGGCTGCTGGTCGCCGCCTGGGTCCTGCTCTGCACCTCGATGTTCGTCGACGGCGGTCCGGGCCACGGCTTCGGCGGCGGCTGGACGATCTATCCGCCGCTCTCGACCATCGGTCACAAGGGTCCGGCCATGGACCTGGCGATCCTGTCGCTCCACCTGGCCGGCGCGAGCTCGATCCTGGGCGCGATCAACTTCATCACCACGATCTTCAACATGCGCGCGCCGGGCATGACCCTGCACCGCATGCCGCTGTTCGCCTGGTCGGTGCTGATCACCGCCTTCCTGCTGCTGCTGTCGCTGCCCGTTTTGGCCGGCGCCATCACCATGCTGCTGACCGACCGTAACTTCGGCACCCACTTCTTCGACCCGGCCGCCGGCGGCGACCCCGTCATGTTCCAGCACCTGTTCTGGTTCTTCGGTCACCCGGAAGTGTACATCCTGATCCTGCCCGGGTTCGGCATCATCAGCCACATCGTCTCGACCTTCTCCAAGAAGCCGGTCTTCGGCTACCTGGCGATGGCCTACGCCATGGTCGCCATCGGCTTCGTCGGCTTCGTCGTGTGGGCGCACCACATGTACACCGTCGGCATGAGCATCAACCTGCGCGCCTATTTCGTGGCCGCGACGATGATCATCGCCGTCCCGACGGGCGTGAAGATCTTCTCGTGGATCGCCACGATGTGGGGCGGTTCGATCAGCTTCAAGACGCCCATGCTGTGGGCGATCGGCTTCATCTTCCTGTTCACGGTCGGCGGCGTCACCGGCGTCGTCCTGTCGAACGCCGGCATCGACTACAGCCTGCACGACACCTATTACGTCGTCGCCCACTTCCACTACGTGCTGTCGCTGGGCGCCGTGTTCGCCATCTTCGCCGGCTTCTTCTACTGGTTCGAGAAGATGTGGGGCGTGAAGTACAACGAGTTCCTGGGCTGCCTGCAGTTCTGGATCATGTTCATCGGCGTGAACCTGATCTTCTTCCCGCAGCACTTCCTGGGCCTGCAAGGCATGCCGCGTCGCTATGTCGACTATCCGGAAGCCTTCGCGAAGTGGAACTACGTCTCGTCGGTCGGCTACATGGTCACCGTCGTCGGCGTCGGCGTCTTCCTGATCCTGCTGCTGGAAGCCGCCATCCGCCGCCGCAAGGCCGAGGCCAATCCGTGGGGCGAAGGCGCCACCACCCTGGAATGGACCCTGTCCTCGCCGCCGCCGTTCCACCAGTTCAGCGAGCCGCCGGTGATCAAGGAAGACGATCACCACTAAGGCCTCGCTGCCAATCTAAGCCTAGCCGGGGCGCGGTCAGGACCACTTAAGGGTCCGGGCCGCGCCCTTCGCCCATTGAAGACCGCTATAAAGACGCTCGATGTCGAAGACCGCCGCCCTGACCCCGGAAACCGACCAGCCCGAGACGACGGCGCCCGCCGCCGCCCGCTGGCAGGATTTCTTCCAGCTGCTGAAGCCTCGCGTCATGTCGCTGGTGGTGTTCACCGGCCTGACGGGCCTGCTGGCCGCGCGCGCGCCGATCAACCCGATCCTGGCCGCCGTGGCGGTGCTGTGCATCGCCATCGGGGCCGGCGCCTCGGGCGCGCTGAACATGTGGTTCGACAGCGACATCGACGGCCTGATGCGCCGCACGCGCGGCCGTCCTGTGCCGTCGGGCAAGGTGCGCGGCGATGACGCCGCCGCCTTGGGCGTGGTGCTGTCCCTGCTGTCGGTGATGATGCTGGGCGTGGCCGTCAACTGGCTGGCCGCCGGCCTGTTGGCCTTCACCATCGTCTTCTACGCCGTCGTCTACACCATGTGGCTCAAGCGCTGGACCAGCCAGAACATCGTCATCGGCGGTCTGGCCGGCGCCCTGCCGCCCGCGATCGGTTGGGCCGCCGCCACCGGGTCGGCCCCGCTGAACGCCTGGCTGATGGTGGCCATCATCTTCCTGTGGACCCCGCCGCACTTCTGGGCGCTGTCGCTCTATATCAGCACCGACTACGCCAAGGCCGGCGTGCCGATGCTGCCGGTGGTCAAGGGCGCCAAGCACACCCGCCTGCAGATCCTGATCTACAGCCTGATCCTGATCCCCGTCTGCCTGTCGCCGGTCCTCACCGGCCTGGGCGGCCCGATCTATCTGGCCGTGGCGGGCCTGGGCGGGGCGGTGTTCATCACCCTGGCCGTCCGGGTGTTCCTCAGCAAGGCCGGCGACGCCGCCGATCCGCGCCTCGCCGACCGCGACCTCTATGAAGTCAGCGAGGACGAAAAGCAGGCCGGTTCGAAGGCCGCCCGCAATCTCTTCGCCTTCTCGATCCTCTATCTGTTCGCCCTGTTCGCCGCCCTGCTGGGCGAGGCGGTCACGGGCGTCAAAGCCCTGGAGCTGCTGTCGTGACCAAGCTAGTCGAGAACGACGAGGCCGCCCGCGCCCGCAAGGGCCGCAACATCGCCCTGGGCCTGGGCCTGGTGGCCTTCGTCATCCTGATCTTCGTGGTCACGGTGGTGAGGCTCGGCGGCAGCGTGGCTCACCGTGCCTTCTAAGCCCGCCCCGACCCAGGCCTCCAAGCGCAACACGCGCGTCGCGCTGATCTGCGTGCTGGCCTTCTTCGGCATGGTCGGAGCGGCCTACGCCTCGGTGCCGCTGTATCGCCTGTTCTGCCAGATGACCGGCTTCGACGGCACGGTGCGCAAGGCGGAGCTGAAGCCGACCAAGATCCTCGACCGCAAGGTCACGATCCGCTTCGACGCCAACATCCGCAACCTGCCCTGGGAGTTCTCGACGGAACAGACCAGCCAGCAGGTCCGCATCGGCGACACGGGGCTGGCCTTCTTCAAGGTCACCAACAAGAGCGACAAGGCCATGACCGGCCGGGCGATCTACAACGTGGTGCCCGAACAGGCAGGTCCATACTTCCAGAAGCTGGAATGCTTCTGCTTCAGCAACCAGACGATCCAGCCGGGTCAGACGGTCGAGTTTCCGGTCGTCTATTTCGTCGACCCGCAATATGTCGACGACATCGAGACCAAGGGGAAGGACGAGATCACCCTCTCCTACACCTTCTTCCCGGCCGTCGATGGCGTGGAAGGCAAAAAACAAGAGGCGCCGACGACGCCTCGCATCGTTCAACCCCTTGGCGGCACGCCGCAGAGGGCGCTATAGCGTTCAACACGGAGCGTTTCGGCGGGGGGACCCGGTCGATGCGCCTAGAGGGATATAAGGGTTAGCACCACCATGGCCCACGGCGCCGTCAAACACGACTATCACATCCTGCCGCCCAGCCCGTGGCCCTTCGTGGGTTCGGCCGCCGCCACCGTCATGGCCATCGGCCTGATCGGCTGGATCAAGGGCGGCGTGTTCGGCATCGAAAAGGGCAACTGGGCGATCTTCGCCGCCGGCTTCGCGGGCATCCTCTACACGATGTTCGGCTGGTGGTCGGACGTGGCCAAGGAAGCCAAGGCCGGCGACCACACCCCGGTCGTCTCGATCGGCCTGCGCTACGGCATGATCCTGTTCATCGCTTCGGAAGTGATGTTCTTCGTCGCCTGGTTCTGGATCTTCTTCGAGATGGCGCTGTTCCATCATCACCGCACCCTGTCGGCGATCGAGGAAGTCCGCACCGCCTGGGCCGCCTGGCCGCCCGCCGGCGTCGAGACCGTCTCGCCCTGGCACCTGCCGCTGGTCAACACCCTGACCCTGCTGCTGTCGGGCACCACGGTCACCTGGGCCCACCACGCTCTGCAAGTCGGCGACCGCAAGGGCGCCAAGTGGGGCCTGATCCTGACCATCGCCCTGGGCGCGCTCTTCACCTGCATCCAGGTCTATGAGTACAGCCACATCAACCACGAGCAGCTGTTCTACTCGGAAGCGGCCGTGAACTCGGGCCTCTACGGTTCGACCTTCTTCCTGGCCACCGGCTTCCACGGCTTCCACGTGTTCGTCGGGACCCTGTTCCTGATCGTCTGCCTGATCCGCCTGCTGAACGGCGCCTTCACGCCCAAGCAGCACTTCGGCTTCGAGGCGGCCGCCTGGTACTGGCACTTCGTGGACGTGGTCTGGCTGTTCCTGTTCGCCTTCATCTACGTGATCTTCGGCGCTTCGGCGCACTAGATCAGATCTTCCGAGGGGGCCCGGAACGCTAGACCAGCGTTCCGGGCCTTTTTCATTTCTGCGGTGCGTCGACCTCGTCCTTCGACAAGCTCAGGATGAGGTCGAAGGCGGCCTCAGTAGAAATCCTCATCCTGAGCCTGTCGAAGGACGAGGATTTCGGCCCGAGGCGGCCCAAGCTGCTAAGAGTGTGGTCCCATGGCTCACGTGAACCCCTACATGGCCGGTGCATCCGGCCGCTGCCCCAACTGCGGCGAGGGGTTTCTGTTCGAGGGATTCCTGAAGGTCGCGCCCACCTGCGAGGCCTGCGGCTTCGACCTGGGCCGCTACGAGACCGGCGACGGGGCCTCGACCTTCATCATCCTGATCGCCGGCTGCGTGGGGGCCTTCGGGGCGCTGTTCTCGATGTTCGCCTGGAACTGGCCGATCTGGGCGCTGCTGGTGGTCTGGCTGCCCGTCACCCTGATCCTGAGTCTTGGCCTGATGCGTCCCGCCAAGGGCCTGATGGTCGCCGCCGCCTACGCCAACAAGGCCTCCGAGGCCAACCGCCACGATGTCTGAGACCGCTCCCCGCAAGAAGGCCGGCTTCCCCTTCGGCCTGACGATCGCCACGGCCATCGCCTTCGCCATCCTGTGCTTCCTGGGCGCCTGGCAGATGCAGCGCCTGCACTGGAAGGAAGACCTGCTGGCGCGGATCGAGACGCTGAAGACCGCGCCGCCCGTGCCGCTGGCCTCGGTGCTGACCGCCTCGACCCCGCCCGAGCAGGCCGCCTGGACCCGGGTCAGCGTCGACTGCCAGCCGGTCGGCCTGCCGCCCCTGTCCCTGGCCTACGGCATCCGCGACGGCGACGTGGTCTGGCGCGCTCAGGCGCTGTGCGGGTTGAGCAGCGGCCCCTACAACCTGATTCTGGTCGACCGCGGCGTGGTGCCGGACCTGACCGGCAAGGTCGAGCCGCCGACCCGCGCCTTCCCCGAGCCCGGCCATGTCACCGGCGTCCTGATCCCACTCAAGCAGATGGGCGGCGACCGGGCCAAGGCGGTGGCGGGCATCGCCGGTCGCAACCCCGCGCCGCTGGCCCTGATGGTCGAAGGCGAGAGCCCGGCGGTCGCCGGCGTCACGCCCGCGCCGCTTCCGGCAGAAATTTCCAATCGGCACCTGGAATACGCGCTTACGTGGTTCGGTCTTGCCGTAACCCTGCTCTTTATCTATGCCGCCATGCTCTGGCGGAGACTGAGACCCTGATGCGTTACGTTTCGACCCGCGGCGAGGCCGCCCCGATCGGATTCCTCGACGCCGTGCTGGCGGGCCTCGCCCCCGACGGCGGTCTCTATGTGCCGTCCGAGTGGCCCAGCTTCACCAAAGCCGAGATCGCCGCCTTCGCCGGCAAGACCTACGCCCAGGTGGCGACCGAGGTGGTCGGCAAGTTCGTCGGCGACGACATCCCGCGCGAGGACCTGGCCCAGATGTGCGAGGAGGCCTACGCCACCTTCGCCCACACCGCCGTCGTCCCCTTGAAGCAGCTGGCCGCCAACCGCTTCCTGCTGGAGCTGTTCCACGGCCCGACCCTGGCGTTCAAGGACGTCGCCATGCAGCTGCTGGGGCGGCTGTACGACTACGTGCTGGAACGCCAGTCGCGGAAGATGACCATCATCTGCGCCACCTCGGGCGACACCGGCGGCGCGGCCGTCGAGGCGTTCCGGGGCCGCAAGAACGCCCGCATCGTGGCCCTCTTCCCCGAGGGCCGGATCAGCGAGGTCCAGCGCCGGTTCATGACCACGGCGGCCGACGCCAATGTCGCCTGCGTCTCGATCCTGGGCTCGTTCGACGACTGCCAGGCCATCGTCAAGCAGGCCTTCCAGGACGACCAGTTCCGCCATTCGGTCGACCTGTCGGGCGTCAACTCGATCAACTGGGCGCGGATCGCGGCTCAGAGCGTCTATTACTTCACCGCCGCCGTGGCCCTGGGTGCGCCCGAGCGGTCCGTGGCCTTCGTGGTCCCGACCGGCAATTTCGGCGACGCCTACGCCGCCTTCGTGGCGACCAAGCTCGGCCTGCCAATCGCCCAGATCACCTGCGCCACCAACTCCAACGACATCCTGGCCCGCACCTTCGAGGAAGGCCGCTACGCCAAGGGCTCGGTGGCCGCCACCCAGAGCCCGGCCATGGACATCCAGGTCGCGTCGAACTTCGAGCGCCTCTATTTCGAGGCCGTGCGCCGCGACGGCGTCGAGACGGGCCGGGCGTTCCGAGGTTTCAACGACACCGGCCTGATCGACATCCCGCCCAGCGCCTTCGCCATGATGCGCGAGCTGTTCCGCGGCGCGGCGGTCAGCGAGGCCGACACCGCCAAGACCATGCTGTCGACGCTGAACGAGACCGGCGAGGTCATCGACCCGCACACCGCCGTCGGCCTGGCCGCGGCGACCCGCGTGCAGCTGGCCGACCCGACGACGCCGGTTGTGGTCTTGTCCACCGCCCACCCGGCCAAGTTCCCCGAAGCCGTGGCGGCCGCCTGCGGCCTGACGCCCGCCACGCCGCGCGCCACGCCGGACCTCTCGCAAAAGGCCGAGCGCTTCGAGCGCCTGCCCGCCAGCGGCGAGACGGTGAAGGCCTTCGTGCGCACCTTCGCGGCCACTTCGTGAGGGTGTTGTTCTTTTCTCCTCACCCGCAAAGCGGGGGAGGTGGCGCGTTGCGGATACGCGACGTGACGGAGGGGGCGCTACGACGTCTCCTGCCCGACGCCCCCTCCGTCACGTCGCCGATGGCGCCGCGCCACCTCCCCCGTTTCACAGGGGAGGAGGAAACCGCATGACCGCGTCCCTCACCACCCTTCCCAACGGCGTCCGGGTCGTCTGCGACCCGATGCCGGGCCTGGAGACCCTGGCCCTGACCGTGGTCGCCGGGCGCGGCGCGGCCAATGAGGACGTCCCCCGCTCGGGCTGGGCCCACCTGCTTGAGCACATGGTGTTCAAGGGCGCGGGGGCACGGACCTCGCGCGACATCGTTGAGGTCATCGAAAGCCAGGGCGGCTCGATCAACGCCGCCACCGGATATGAACGCACCAGCTTCCAGGTCCGCGCCCTGAAGGGCGGGCTGGACCTGGGCATGGACGTCATCGCCGACCTGCTGCTGCGGCCCACCCTCGACGAGGCCGACCTGACCCGCGAGAAGCAGGTGGTGGCCCAGGAGATCGCCGAGGCCGCCGACGCGCCCGACGACTATGTCTTCGACCTGATCCAGAAGGCCGCCTGGGGCGAGCACGCGGTGGCCCGTCCGATCCTGGGCACGGTCGACAGCGTCAACGCCGCCAGCGTCGGGGCCCTGTCGGACTGGCGCGGCGCGCTCTACGCCGCCGACCGGCTGGTGGTCAGCGCCACGGGTGCGGTAAGCGAAGGCGAACTGCTGGCCGCCGCCGAGCGCGCCTTCGGCGGCGTTCCGGCCACGCCGGGCGCCGCGACTCCCTCGGCCGCGCCGTTTGTGGGCGGCCACCAGGGCGAGGTCCGCAAGCTGGAACAGTCGCACCTGGTGTTCATGCTGCCGGCCTGCGGCGCGCGCGAGCAGGACTATTTCGCCCTGCGCATCTTCGCCGAATGCCTGGGCGGCGGGATGTCGTCGCGCCTGTTCCAGGAGGCCCGCGAGAAGCGCGGCCTTGCGTATAATATCGACGCCTATTCCGACACCTACGCCGACCACGGCGCGCTGGGGATCTATGCGGGCTGCGCGGCCGGCGACGCGGTCGAGACCGCCAAGGTCTGCGCCGAGCAGCTGGTCGCCCTGGCCCGCCACATCGAGCCCAGCGAGCTGGCCCGCGCCAAGGCCCAGCTGAAGGCCCACATGTTCATGGCCCGCGAGCAGCCCCTGTCGCGCGCCGAGCAGGCCGCCGGCCAGGTGCTGCTGTTCGATCGCCTGTACCCGCCGGCCGAGCTGGCCGCCGAGGTCGACGCCGTCACTCCCGCCGATGTCGCGCGGCTGGGTGAACGCCTGCTGGGGTCTGGGCGTTGCGCCACCGCCATCCTCGGCGCCAAGTCGGCCCTCAAGGCCGGTCCGGCGTTTGAGAAGGCCTTGTTCGCGGCCGCCTGAGGGGCGACTTTCGCGCCTTCGACGCGCTCCGAGGATTCGTGTGCCCACCCTGATGCGGATGTTCCAAGGAAAGCCCGGCCTGAAGCTGCAGGGCGCGGGCGTGTATCTGCGGCCGCCGCGCCTGGCCGACCACAAGGCCTGGGCCGAGCTGCGTCGGGCCTCGCGGCCGTTCCTGGAGCCCTGGGAGCCGACCTGGCCCGAGGACGACCTGGGCCGTCGCGCCTTCCGGGGTCGCCTGGGCGCCTATGCCCGCGAACTGGAGACCGGCGAAGCCTGGCCGTTCTTCGTGTTCCGCCAGTCCGACGACGCCCTGGTCGGCGCCGTGCGACTTTTCCACGTGCGGCGTGGCGTCGCGCAGACGGCGACCATCGGCTACTGGATCGGCCAGAAACACGCGCGTCAGGGCCACATGACCGACGCCGTCGCGGCGGTGATCCGTTTTGCTTTCGATGGCTTGGGTCTCCATCGCCTGGAAGCGGCCTGCATGCCGGAGAACGGTCCTTCGGCCGCTCTTTTGCTGAAATGCGGCTTTTCCGAGGAAGGTTATGCGCGCGCTTATTTGAAAATTAACGGCGAGTGGCGAGATCATCGTCTGTTCGGACTTGTCGCGCGACTCTAGCGCGGGGGACGGATACTGGGCGCCAAGGTTGGCGTGGGATCGATAATGTCGTTTCGGGCTACGGACCGTCGAATTTGGGACGCGACAGCGACGCTGGAGGCGCTGGCGGCGGCTGACGTGGCCCTGTGGGTCTGGGAGCCGGACTCCGATCGCCTGCGCGTCAACGGCTCGGCGCGCGCGCTGGGCCTGGGGCCCCTGGCTCCAGAATGCTCCTCCGCCGCCTTCCGCGCCCTGGCCT
This sequence comes from Caulobacter sp. GW821-FHT10F06, assembly GCF_058809215.1. Lineage (NCBI taxonomy): Bacteria > Pseudomonadati > Pseudomonadota > Alphaproteobacteria > Caulobacterales > Caulobacteraceae > Caulobacter > Caulobacter sp. GW821-FHT10F06. Next base: position 173,607 of record NZ_JBXASK010000009.1, read on the forward strand.
TGCCGCAAGACCGCGCCCAGGCCGAAGAGGTGCTCAAGCTCCGCGAACCGGGATCCGAGGTCGTCGCGCGTTTGCGCATGCGCGGCGCCGAGACCTGCATCTGGCGGGGCGTCTGGCTGGAAGACGGCGTCCGCGCCGCCGGCGTCGTCGCGCCGGAAGTGAAGTTCGCCGCGTCCGAACGCTGCGATCTCACCGGCCTGCTGGACCGCAAGAGCTTCATCGCACGGGCGCGCGAGCGCCTGCGCAGCGACGGCGTGCACGAACTGGTGGTGGCGGACGTCGATCGTCTGCGCCGCCTGAACGAGGCGCTGGGTCACGAACGCGCCGACCTGGTTCTGGCCGCCCTGGGCTCGCGCCTGGCCGCGGCCTTCCCGGCCGGCTCGATCATGGGACGCATTGGCGAAGACGAGTTCGCCGTACTCTGCGAGCCCAAGGGTTTCGAGCCCGCCGAAATCCTCCGCACGGCGCTGGAGCAGCCGTTGCGGGTGGCGGGTTTCGACATCCATCCCACCCTGTCGATCGGCGCGGTTTCGGCCGAGGGCGGCGACGACGCGCCCGAGGCCACCGAACTGCTGCGCCGCGCCGAACTGGCCGTCGAGGCCGCCGCCTCGGCCGGTCGCGGCGGGGCCGCCGCCTATGGCCGTTCGATGGAGACGGACGGCCTGTCGCGCCTGGCCCTGGAGGCCGACCTGCGCGGCGCCATCGCCCGCGGCGAGATCACCCCCTACTTCCAGCCGGTCGTGCGCCTGTCGACCGGCGCGCTGTCGGGCTTCGAAGCCCTGGCCCGCTGGCTGCACCCGCGTCGCGGCATGCTGCCGCCCGACGAGTTCCTCCCGCTGGTGGAGGAGATGGGCCTGATGAGCGAGTTGGGCGAGCACATGATGCGCACCGCCGGCGCGCAGCTGGCCGCCTGGCGTCGCAGCCATCCGGCCGTCGGCGCCCTGACCGTCAGCGTCAACCTGTCGACCGGCGAGATCGACCGTCCGGGCCTGGTCAACGACGTGGCCCAGGTGCTGAAGGTCAACAATCTGCCGCGCGGGGCCCTCAAGCTCGAGGTCACCGAAAGCGACATCATGCGCGATCCCGAGCGGGCCGCGATCATCCTCAAGACCCTGCGCGAAGCCGGCGCCGGCCTGGCGCTGGACGACTTCGGCACCGGCTTCTCGTCGCTGCAGTACCTGACGCGACTGCCGTTCGACACGCTGAAGATCGACCGCTATTTCGTCCGCACCATGGGCGGCAATCCGGGCTCGGCCAAGATCGTCCGCTCGGTGGTCAAGCTGGGCCAGGACCTGGACCTGGAAGTCGTCGCCGAAGGCGTCGAGAACGCCGAGATGGCCCATGCCCTGCAGGCCCTGGGCTGCGACTACGGCCAGGGCTTCGGCTACGCCCCGGCCCTGTCGCCGCAGGAGGCCGAGGTCTATCTCAACGAGGCCTATGTGGACGGCGCCGCGCCGGTGAAGGCGCGGGGGTAGGGGCCGCTTGCCCCCTCCGGGCCTTCGGCCCTCCTCCCCCATAGGGGGAAGATGATCTTATCCGCCCCCTATGGGGGCGGACGGTCGCGAAGCGACCAGGTGGGGGCAAGTCCCCCGATCCCTCAAGCCCGCCCCGCCTGCGCCGAAAGGTGATCCGCCGAAACCCCCAGCTTCGCCAACGCCCGCGTCCACTTGTGCTCATGGTCGTCGTCGAACAGCAGCTCCTCGTCGGCGTCGCAGATCAGCCAGATGTTGTCCCGGACCTCCTGCTCCAGCTGCCCCGGACCCCAGCCGGCATAGCCCAGGGCCAGGATCGCCCGGCGGGGATGGCGGATGCGGCTGCCCATGGCGTCCAGCACGTCGCGGGTGGCGGTCAGGCCCAGGCCGCCCGACAGCTCGACGGTCGAGTCCGGCGAGTTGAAGTCGTCGGTGTGCAGCACGAAACCGCGCTCCAACTCCACCGGCCCGCCCATCAGGACGAGATTGGTCTGGGTCTTGATCTCCGAGCGCACGCCCAGCTTGTCGAGCAGCTCGAAGACCGTCAGGCCCTCGACCGGGCGGTTGACGGCGATGCCCATCGCCTGCTCGGCGTCGTGGGCGCACAGGTAGAGCACGGCCCGTTCGAAGCGTTCGTCCTCGATGCCCGGCATGGCCACCAGCAGACGACCCGCCAGGAAATCAGCCTCGTCGTGGGTCACTTGGTCCATGCACAGAGGATCAGGGCGGAAGACGACGGTTTCAAGTCTAACCTCGCCCTTGGCGGCCAGACTTTCGCCCTATATGCGAAGACCGCACCCTCAAAGGACAGGACCAAGACCATGACGATCAAGGTTGGCGACACGCTTCCGGCGGCCACTTTCATGACCAGCACGGCCGAAGGCCCCGCTCCGGTCACCACCGAAGAACTGTTCAAGGGCAAGACCGTCGCCCTGTTCGCCGTTCCCGGCGCCTTCACCCCGACTTGCTCGGCCAAGCACCTGCCGGGCTTCAAGGAGAAGGCCGACGAACTGAAGGCCAAGGGCGTCGACACCATCGCCTGCGTCTCGGTCAACGACCTGTTCGTGATGAAGGCCTGGGGCAAGGACCAGGGCATCGACGGCGAGGTTCTGCTGCTGGCCGACGGCAACGGCGAGTTCACCCGCGCCGTGGGCCTGGACTTCGACGGTTCGAAGTTCGGCATGGGCTCGCGCTCGCAGCGCTATTCGTTGATCGCCAAGGACGGCGTGGTGACCACGCTGAACGTGGAAGAGGGCGGGGAATTCAAGGTGTCGTCGGCGGACTACATGCTGGGTCAGCTGTAGGATCTTCTGAGCAGATCCTCCCCCTGTGGGGGAGGTGGCCCAGAGGGCCGGAGGGGGTCCTCAACGGCATAGGCCGCGAGGGACCCCCTCAGTCGCTCCGCGACAGCTCCCCCAAAGGGGGAGCATCTTGCTTGGCGCTCCGCTAAGCCCCCAGCACCTCGGCCGTCATCGCCGCGAAGTCCGCCGCGCCCAGCGTGACGCCGGCCGCCTGCCCAGGAACCTGGGCCAGCACAGCCTCCGCATAGACCCGCGCCAGGGCCCGCTTGCTCTCACCCCAGGCCGCATCGGCCTCGTCGGACGCCGCCAGGGCGCCCTTGGCCAGCATCCAGCCGCCGACCACCTCGCCCAGCAGCTTCAGATAGGCCGTGGCCCCCGACAGGGCATCGGGCATGGCCCGCGCGCGGCGCTCGATCAGCCAGGCGGTGGCGTCGGCGGCGGCGTTCAGCGCGGCTTCCAGGCGCGAGCCGATCAGCGACAGGTCCGAGGTCTTCAGGACCTCGATGGTGTCGCGGATGTCGTCCATCAGGTCGGCGATGGCCTGGCCCTCGGCCATGGGCAGCTTGCGGCCAACCAGGTCGATGGCCTGGATGCCGTTGGTGCCTTCGTAGATCGGGGCGATGCGGGCGTCGCGATAGTGCTGGGCCGCGCCGGTCTCTTCGATGAAGCCCATGCCGCCGTGGATCTGCACGCCTTGCGAGGCCACCTCGACGCCGATGTCCGTCGACCAGGCCTTGGCGATCGGGGTCAGCAGCTCCTCGCGCAGCTTGGCGGTCTTGCGGTCTTCCTCGGTGGCGCCCTGGCGCGACAGGTCGGCGGCGACGGCGGTCGACAGGCAGATGCCCCGCGCCGCCTCGATCTTGGCCTTCATCAGGGTCAGGGTGCGGCGCACGTCGGGATGGTCGAACAGCGGGGCCGAGCTCTCGCCGGTCCAGGCCGAGCGGCCCTGGCGGCGCTCCAGCGCGAAGGCCAGCGCCTGCTGATAGGCGCGTTCGGCGATCGCCACGCCCTGGGTGCCGACCTGCAGGCGGGCGGCGTTCATCATCGTGAACATGTGGGCCAGGCCAGAGCCCAGCTCGCCGACCAGCTCGGCCCTGGCGCCCTCGAACAGCATCACGCAGGTGGGCGAGCCGTGGATACCCAGCTTGTGCTCCAGCCCGCCGACGCGGATGGCGTTGGCCGCGCCCGGCTTGCCGTCGTCGTCGACCAGGTGCTTGGGGGCCAGGAACAGCGAGATGCCCTTGACCCCGGGAGGCGCGCCGGGCGTGCGGGCGATGATCAGGTGGACGATGTTGTCGGTGGCGTCGTGGTCGCCCCAGGTGATGAAGATCTTCTGGCCGCTGATCGTCCAGCCGCCTTCGCCATCGGGGGTGGCCAGGGTGGTGATCGCCGCCAGGTCCGAACCGGCCTGCGGCTCGGTCAGGTTCATGGTGCCGGTCCACTCGCCCGAGACCAGCTTGGGCAGGTAGAGCGCCTTCTGGCGATCCGAGCCGTGGTGATCGAGGGCCTCGATCGCGCCCAGGCTCAGCATCGGGCACAGGCCGAAGGCCATGTTGGCGGCCTGGACCATTTCCAGCACCGCCACCTCGAGGGTCTTGGGCAGGCCCGCGCCGCCGTGCGCGGGATCGGCCGCCAGTCCGGTCCAGCCGCCCTCGGCGAACTGCTTGTAGGCGTCGGCGAAGCCGGGCGCGGAACGGACCACGCCGTTTTCCAGCTTCGCGCCGACCAGGTCGCCCTGGCGGTTCAGCGGGGCCAGCACGTCCGCGGCGAAGACGCCGGCCGCCTCCAGCACCGCGGCGACCGTGTCGGCGTCGGCGTCGGGGAAGGCGTCCGAAAGGCGATCGAAGCCGGCCGCGTGGCGCAGGGAAAAGGCGATGTCGCGGACGGGCGCGCGGAAGGTCATGGACGTGCAGGCTCCAGGTTATCGGCGTTCTGTTTAGGCGCGGCGCGCGGCGTCGCCAAGTTAGTCCAACGCATCACGGGTTCGTGATCGCTCGCCCCTTTATCCGCAAGGTGGAGTTCCTAATTGGGTGAAACCGTAACTGCTGCAATCACAGTTCTTTTAGGAGACCCTCCCCATGGCCCGCCCCTTCGCCTACGCCGCGCTCGCCGCCGCGCTCCTCTCGGCGTCCGCCGCCTCGGCCGCGCCGGGCGTCAACTCGACCAAGCCCGCCGACCTGCCGGCCGGCCACTACGTCCTCGACAAGACCCACGCGGCGGTCAACGCCAAGCTCAAGCACATGGGCTTCTCGAACTATACGCTGCGCTTCACCAAGGTCGACGCCGAGTTCACCTATGATCCCAAGGCGCCGGAAGCCGCCAAGATCAACGTGACCGTCGACCCGGCCTCGATCGACACCGCCACCGGCGGCGACGCCTTCGGCCTGAAGTTCAACAAGGAACTGGCTGGCGACGGCTGGCTGGAAGCCGCCAAGTTCCCGACCATCACCTTCGTCTCGACCTCGGTCGACGTGGGCGACGGCCACACCGGCAAGGTGACCGGCGACCTGACCATCCACGGCGTGACCAAGCCGGCCGTGCTGGACGTCACCTTCAATGGCGTGGGCAGCGGTTTCGTCCCGCTCAGCGTCAAGACCGGCTTCTCGGCCTCGACCACGATCAAGCGTTCCGACTTCGGCGTCTCCAAGTACGTGCCGCTGATCTCGGACGACGTGACCCTGAATATCGAGGTCGAGTTCGACAAGAAGTAGTCGGCGAGACGGCTTTCTGCTCAAGCTGGCGACAGTTTGAAGTGGAAGCCCGTCGCCAGGCTTCTAGATTGCAAGTTGGCCCGGTCGTCACGCACGGCGGTCGGGCCGACCATAGGGATATCCGGAGACTTCCATGGCCGCGACGCGGACGCGCTACACCACGGTGGCGATCATCATCCACTGGCTGATCGCCGCGGCCATCATCTTCCAGATCATCCTGGGCTGGCGCATGGGCGACGGGCCCAAGGGCTCGCCCACGACCTACGCCATCTTCCAGCTGCACAAGTCGATCGGCATCACGATCCTGCTGCTCAGCCTGTTCCGGCTGGCGTGGAAGCTGACCCACAAGTCGCCGCCGCCGCCGGAAGGTCAACCGAACTGGGAGCGGATCGCTTCGCACGTCGTGCACGCGGGCTTCTACGTCATCATGATCGGCCTGCCGCTGACGGGCTGGATCCTGGTCTCGGCCAGCCGCATCAACATCCCGACCCTGCTGTACGGGACGGTGCCCTGGCCGCACCTGCCGCTGCTCCCCGACCTGGCGCCGGCCGCCAAGCACGTCTGGCACGAGATCGGCGAGATCGGCCACGGCCTTCTGGTCAAGCTGACCTACCTGCTGCTGCTGCTGCACCTGGGCGCGGTGGCCAAGCACCAGATCCTCGACAAGGACGAGGTGCTCGGCCACATGGCCCCTGGCGCCAAGCCCGGCTTCAAGGAGCCGCGCGCCTGGCTGGCCGCCGCCGGCCTGATCGCCGTGGTCGCCGCAGGCTATCTCTACGCCCCGGCCGTCAAGCCCAAGGCCGCTCCGGCGGTCGCCGAAGAACCGGCTGAGCCCGAGGCCCCCGCCACGCCCGCCGTCGCCGCCTCGAATGGCGCCCCGGTCGCGACCCTGCCGGTTGCGACCGACGCCGCGCTGCCGGCCGCCGACACCGCCCTGAAGGACCCTGTCGCCTGGACCGTGGCCAAGAGCTCGACCCTGGGCTTCACGGCCGCCTGGTCGGGCGAGCCCCTGCAGGGGACCTTCAAGCGCTGGACCGCCGACATCCTGTTCTCGCCCGAGGCCCTGGACCGCTCCAAGCTGACGGTGTCGATCGACATGGGCTCGGCCTCGACCGGCGACGACCAGCGCGACGCCAGCCTGCCGGGCGACGATTTCTTCGCCGTCGCCACCCATCCGAAGGCGACCTTCAGCGCGACCCGGTTCCGCAAGACCGGCGAGGGCAAGTTCGTCGCCGACGGAACCCTGGACCTGCGCGGCGTCAAGAAGCCGCTGAGCCTGCCCTTCACGCTGAAGATCGACGGCGACACGGCCACGGCGCGCGGTGTAACCACCCTCGACCGGACGACGTTCGGGGTCGGACAGGGCGAATGGGCGGACACGGATCAGATCGCGGCGAAGGTGAAGGTCAGCTTCGCCATCACGGCCAAGAAGAGGCCGTAGGCTCTCTAGAGGCGATAGAGGGGGCCGCGCGCGCCCTCGCCGCCGGCGGGCTCGTGCTGCTGCCGACCGAGACGGTCTATGGCCTGGGCGCCGACGCCTCGAACCCGACCGCCGTGGCGGCGATCTTCGAGGCCAAGGGCCGTCCGCGCTTCAATCCGCTGATCGCCCATGTCGCCGATGTCGAGACCGCCGCCCGCATTGCCGATTTCGACGATCGGGCGCTGGCCCTGGCCAAGGCGTTCTGGCCGGGTCCGCTGACCATCGTCGCGCCGATCAGGGACGCCTCGGCGGTGTGCGACTTGGCTCGCGCCGGCCTCGACACCGTGGCCATCCGCGTGCCGGGCCATCCGCTGTCGCGCGCCGTGCTGGCGGCGTTCGGCGGGCCGGTGGTCGCGCCCTCGGCCAACCGCTCGGGTCGGCCCAGCCCTACCACCTTCGCCGACGCCTTCGCCGAGACCGGTGCGGCGACGGCCGCCGCCCTCGACGGCGGACCCTGCGAGGTTGGCCTCGAATCCACCGTCGTCGCCGTGCTGGACGGCCCGCCGCGCCTGCTGCGTCCGGGCGCCGTGACCCGGGCTCAGCTGGAAGCGATCGTCGGTCCGCTGGCCGAAGCGCAGGACGACGCCAAGCGCTCGCCCGGTCGCCTGGCCCTGCATTACGCCCCGGACGCGCCGGTGCGGATCAATGCGGACGCACCGCAGGCCGGAGAAGCCTACCTGGCCTTCGGTCCGTGGCCGGACGGGGAGGGCGTGTTCAATCTCAGCCCGACCGGTTCGTTGGCCGAGGCGGCGGCCAACCTGTTCTCGTTTCTCCGCGCCGCCGATCGGACGAAACCCGTCGGCATCGCGGTGGCGGCCATTCCCGATGAGGGTCTGGGGGAGGCGATCAATGACCGCCTTAGACGCGCGGCCGGGTTCGTGGGATAGAGGCCGATGAAATTCAAGATCATGTACCTCGAGGACAAGTCCAAGGGCCTGAACGGTCCCGCCCGCATCGGCCGGGTCGGTTCGTCCAAGACCGGCGAGACGCTGTACTATGCCGGCCGCTCGTTCGAAGCGCTGCGCAACTCGGGCCTGAAGGCCAATTTTCGCGACCTGGAAAGCGGCCAGCCCTTCTGGATCGCCCGGGCCCGCAAGGACGGCGCCGACCGCCTCTACAAGGGCGCGGGCGACGCGCCGGTGATCGACGACGACGTCCGCGAGGAATACTGGCGGGATATCCGAGGCGTGCCGGATCCGGAGCTCGGCTAGGAGTCCAGCGCCGAGCGAACGTCGGTCAGAGGAAAATCGTCGCCCTTGTACAGCAGCGGCGCGTCAAGAGTTTTGGCCAGGGCGTAGGCGAAGCAGTCGGCGAAGTTCAGGCGCGCCCGATGATAGCCGCGCCCAAACTGGAAATACCCGGCCAGGACGGCGGCGGGATCGATCGTATCCGGGGAGGTTTCGACGCCCAGTTCAGCGAGCCATATGTTGAATTGTCCGATGTCGTCGAAGCGGTCCCGACCAATCAGAACAAGCCCGGCTTCGACGATATTGGCCGGTGAGGCCACAGCTCGGGAGGCCTTGGCAATCACGCCCAAGAACAGTTCGGCCTCCGGCTCCCGATCGCCGATGGCGACCAGAGCGGATGCGTCGACGACGATCACAGAGCATCGTCTCGAATGTCGAGCCCGGGAATCTCGTTGATGGCGTCGAAGTCGGCCTTGGTCACGCTGAGCTTGCGCTTGTCCAGCCCGACCGCCTTGCGAAAGCGATCGGTGGCTTCCAGCATTTCCGCAACGGTGCGCTTGCGATGGGGCTGGGCTTCTTGCTGCTTGGCCGCCAGCCGCTCCCGCACCGCGATCTCGACCGCCGTGGTCAGGCTCTCGCCGGTGAGTTCGGCCAGTTCGCGCACCGCGCGCTCGGCGTCGGGGTTCTTGATCAGGATGCCCATCTCGGTCTCCGTATAGCCCGCAGTATATACTGACAGGGGCGCCCCACAAAGCGTATCGTCCCGTCCCATGACCAAACCCGTCCCCGCCGATGTCGTGTCCCGCCTGAAAGCCATGCTCGGCGAGGGTGGGTGGAGCCAGGATCCCGATCGCCTGGAGCCCAAGCTCGTGGAATGGCGCGGGCGGTGGCGGGGCGAGACGCCGCTCTTGGTGCTGCCGCGCACGACGGCCGAGGTCGCCGCCGTGGTCGGGATCTGCGCCGCCGACGGCGTGGCCATCACCCCGCAGGGCGGCAATACCGGCCTCGTCGCCGGCCAGATCCCGCACGGCGAGATCCTGCTGTCGACCGAGAAGCTGCGGGCCGTGCGCGACGTCGACGGCCTGGACGACGCCATGGTGCTCGAAGCCGGCGTCACCCTGTCCGAAGCCCACGCCCAGGCGGCCAGCGTCGGCCGGCGGTTCACGGTGGGCGTGGCCTCCGAAGGCTCGTGCACCATCGGCGGCCTGGTCTCGACCAACGCCGGCGGCACGGCGGTGCTACGCTACGGCATGATGCGCGAGCAGGTGCTGGGTCTCGAGGCGGTGCTGCCCAATGGCGAGATCTGGAACGGCCTCAAGCGCCTGCGCAAGGACAATACCGGCTACGATCTCAAGCAGCTGCTGATCGGGGCCGAGGGCACGCTGGGCGTGGTCACCGCCGCGTCGCTGAAACTGCACGCCCTGCTGGCCTCGCGGGCCGTGGCCATCGTCGGTCTGGGCTCGCCGGAAGACGCCATCCAGCTGCTGGCCCGCGCCAAGGACGAGACTGGCGGCGCGGTGGAGGCCTTCGAGCTGATGGGCCGGCTGGGCTTCGAGCTGACCGTGCGCAACGTGCCGGGCCTGCGCGACCCGCTGCCGTCGATCCATCCCTGGTACGTGCTGATCGAGATCGCCAGCGGCGAGCCCGGGGCGGCCGAGGCGGCGCTGGAGCGGCTGCTGACCGGGGCCCTGGAGCGCGGCCTGATCAGCGACGCCGCCGTGGCTCAGACCGAGACCCAGATGAAGGCCTTCTGGCATATCCGTGAGGGCCACTCGGCCGGCCAGAAGCCCGAGGGCGCGGCCTGGAAGCATGACGTCAGCGTGCCGGTCTCGAAGATCCCGGTCTTCATCGCGCGCGCCAACGCCGCCATCGCCGAGGCCTATCCGGGCACGCGCATCGTCGCCTTCGGCCATGTCGGCGACGGCAATGTCCACTACGACGTGCTGAAGGCGGCCGGCGGAGACGACGACGCCCACGACGCCCTGCGCGACGCCGGGGCCAGGATCGTCCACGACATCACCGCCGACCTGCACGGCTCGATCAGCGCCGAGCACGGCCTGGGGGCGATGAAGACGGCCGAGGCCCTGAGCTACAAGGATCCGGTCGAGGTCGCGACCCTGCGGGCGATCCGCTCGGCCCTGGACCCCAAGCGGATCATGAACCCGCGCGTGCTGTTCTGATCTTCAGCACCAGGGCGATGACCAGCGCCGCCCCGATCGGCACGCAGGCCTTGTAGAAGCCCGGCGCCGAGCCGGGGCCCAGCAGGTTGATCGCGACGGGGATGAAGCCCCACTTGCTGGTGGCGCTCTCCATCCAGAACGCGCCAACGCCGACGAAGCTGACCACAGCCCAGATGGGCCGGAACTTCAGCGCCTTGGTGCGGACCACCAGGAACAGGGCGGCGATCATCGGGATCGGCCAGGCGAGGGCGGCCAAAAGGCCCAGGGTCTGCGCGGTGGTCATGGAGGCGTCCGGGAAAAGGGCGCGCAACCTCGTCGAGCCGCGCGCCGATGTCCAGCCTTCAGGTCTCCAGGCCCGCAGCCGCGGCCATCATCGTCTTCAGCGCCGCCAGGTGGCCCTTCAGCGCCTTGCGGCCGGCGGGCGTCAGCGACACCCAGGTGCGCACCCGGCCGTCGGACGGGGTCTTGCTGATCCGCACATAGCCGGCGTCGTCGAGCAGCTTGATGTGCTTGCTCAGCACCGACTCGCTAACGTCCAGGGCCTCGCGGATGGTGGCGAAGTCGATGGTGTCCACCGCCGCCAGCATGCAGCACATCTGCAACCGGTTGGGCGCGTGGATCACCGGGTCCAGCGCAGCGCTCATAGCGATCCGCCGTCGCTCAGGTCGCGGCGGAAAGCGGCTTCCCAGACGAACCCATAGGCGGTGGTGAAGAGCGCCGTCACCGCGCCGGCGGCCAGGAAGGCGCCGCGCACGCCCATCCGCCATTCCAGCAACATCGCCGCCACCAGCACGCCCATGAACAGCACCATCCAGGCGATCGACACCCGGCGCGTGCGCCCGGCGCGCCAGCCGTTGACCCACAGGCCGGTCTTGCGGCGATAGGCCCGGACCATCAGGGCGATCGCACCGAGGAAGATGGGCAAATAGATCAGCCGCTGCGGACTGGGCGCGGCCTGCACCGCGACATAACCGCCGGCCAGCAGGCCCAGCACCGGATGGTACCAGCGCGGCGCGCGCGCCCTCTGGGCCATCTGCACGTTGGCGGCTTCGATTTCCGCCAGCATGCGGGCGGCGTCTTCGTTTCGGACCATGTCGAGGTTCTCACTTTCCATATTGGAAAGCTATTCGTGACTTTCCAGATCGTCAAGTGGCAACTTTCCGAGTTGGAAAGTTGCGACCGCCCGTCCTCCGGGTCTAGGCTCCGCCAAAACCTGGGGAGGCTTTCATGAAGTACCTGCGCTGGCTGCTGGTCGTCGCCATCACCCTGTACGCCCTGATGAGCGCCATGCCGGCGAGCTTCACGTTGCTGCACAAGCTGCATCTGCTGAAGCTGCCCGAGATGGTGAAGTCCCACGGCGCGTTGATGGACTCGCTGTCCTGGCCGCAGGTTGCGCTGTGGTGGGCGGCCGTCATCCTGTTCTTCGTCACGGCCTATCGGCTGGCGCGGCGTCAGGGACGGGCGGCCCTGGTCTTCGCCGTCGCCTATGTCCTGGACGTCCTGGGCTGGCTGTGGATGCAGGGCCCGGCCTATGACGCCACCTTCCCGCCGGAGCAGAAGCAGTCCGACTACATGATCCTGGGGATCATGGCCGTCATCGGCGCGCTGGTGTGGCTGGTCGAGCGTCGTGGCGGCGCCCAGCCTGCAGACTGACGCAAAAGGCCGGATCTGCTGGCTTTCCAAGGGCGCGGACGTCGAAAGCGGGTTCCGTTTTCGGCGCGCGCGCTCTAAGGAACACGCGCCTCCGAAGGTCTGACATTGTGGCCGGCGAGGCCCCATATTCTGTCCGGCGCCGCTTCCGGCGCGTCCTCAAGGCGAAGATCCATGGCTCAGTACGACGTCGTCATCATCGGGGGCGGTCCCGGCGGCTACAACGCGGCGATCCGCGCGGGCCAACTGGGTCTGAAGACCGCCATCATCGAAGGTCGCGGCAAGCTGGGCGGCACCTGCCTGAACGTGGGCTGCATGCCTTCCAAGGCCCTGCTGCACGCTTCGGAATATTATGAGGCGGCCGTCGGCGGCGAGTTCGCCAAGCTGGGCATCGAGGTGAAGCCCAAGCTGAACCTGCCGCAGATGATGGCCCAGAAGGCCGACAGCGTCGAAGCCCTGACCAAGGGCGTCGAGTTCCTGATGAAGAAGAACAAGGTCGACTACGTCAAAGGCTGGGGCCGCATCGCCGGCGCCGGCAAGGTGGTCGTGAAGGCCGACGACGGTTCGGAAACCACCCTTGAGACCAAGAACATCGTCATCGCCACCGGCTCGGAGCCCACCCCGCTGCCGGGCGTGGACGTCGACAACAAGCGCATCGTCGACTCGACCGGCGCGCTGTCGCTGCCGGAAGTGCCCAAGACGATGATCATCATCGGCGCCGGCGTCATCGGCCTGGAGCTCGGCTCGGTGTGGCGTCGCCTCGGCGCGGACGTCACCGTGGTCGAATATCTGGACCGCATCGTCCCGGGCATGGACGACGAGACCGCCAAGGTGTTCCAGAAGTCGCTGGCCAAGCAGGGCTTCAAGTTCCAGCTGGGCGCCAAGGTCACCGGCGCCAAGACCTCGGCCAAGGGCGTGGACCTGACGTTCGAGCCCGTCGCCGGCGGCGAGGCCCAGACCCTGTCGGCCGACTACGTGCTGGTCGCCATCGGCCGTCGTCCGTACACGGTCGGCCTGGGCCTGGACACGGTCGGCATCGTTCCCGACAAGCGCGGCGTGATCGCCAACAACCACTACAAGACCGGCGTCGACGGCGTCTGGGTCATCGGCGACGTGACCTCAGGGCCGATGCTGGCCCACAAGGCCGAGGACGAGGCCATCGCCTGCATCGAGCTGATCGCGGGCAAGGCGGGCCACGTGAACTACGACATCATTCCGGGCGTGATCTACACCAAGCCGGAAGTCGCCACCGTGGGTAAGACCGAGGAAGAACTGAAGGCCGCGGGCGTCGCCTACAAGGTCGGCAAGTTCCCGTTCCTGGCCAACAGCCGCGCCAAGATCAACCACGAGAGCGAAGGCCAGGTGAAGGTTCTGGCCGACGCCAAGACCGACCGCATCCTGGGCGTCCACGCGGTGGGTCCGAACGTCGGCGACATGATCGCCGAGTTCTGCGTGGCCATGGAGTTCGGCGGTTCGTCGGAAGATGTCGCCCGCACCTGCCACCCGCACCCGACCCGTTCGGAGGCCATGCGCCAGGCGGCCATGGGCGTCGAGGGCTGGATCACCCAGGCCTAGTCTTCGGCCTGAAAATTAGATAGCGGCGTTCGATCAATCGGACGTAGAGTGGCGGGGTTTCGGGAACGGAGCCCCGCCATGCTTTTGTCCGCCTTGCTGCTCGCCGCCGCCTATAGCGCCGGTCCTCCGCTCGTCGTGAACCCGCCCCAGGCGCGCAGCGCCGAGCGCGTCTATGGATGGACGGCGCCGGAGCCGGCCGAGCGGACGTTTCGGCTGTTCCCGCCTCCGCCCGGCGCCGGGCGCGTCGAGAAGACCCGGACCTATGCCTGGAAGACCGAGGCCCCGGCGATCTCGTCCGCGCCAGCCTGGTGCGGCGAGTCGGGCGTGCAGCGGGCGCGTGAGCCGGACACCTCGGTCCTGGCCAAGGTCGCGCCGCTGGGCGACCTGCCGCAGGCGAACCACACCCTGACCGTGCTGCGAATGGTGGACGGCTGTCCGGTGTCGTCGACGGTCCGCTTCAACGTCGGACGCTAGACATGCTGGGCGCGTTCCTGCTCGCCGTCGCGCTCCAGGCCGCGCCCGCCGAGGCTTCGCCTTCGACGCCGGCGCTGGTCGAGCGGACACGGCCCTGGGTCAATCCCTATGGCCGCTGCGACAGGGCCAGCGTCACGCCCGCTAGGGACGACCAGACCCGGTCCAAGCCCCGGCGCGGCGGCGAGCGAGCGCCCATGGGCCAGTATGCGGTGATCCGCATGGTCGAAGGCTGCGGCGTCCCGACCCCGATGAAATGAAAAAAGCCCCGCCGGTGCGTCCGGCGGGGCTTAGTCGTTTTCAGGGGAGGAACGCCCCATGAGGGGGTGGGGCGCTTACGCTTACAAACTTAGAATTCTTCCCAGTCGTCGCTCGACGGTTGGGCCTTGGCCGAGCCGGCGAAGGCGGCGAGCTTGGCCTGGGCGGCCTTGACCGGATTGGCGCCCGGGCGGCTGGCCGAGGTGGCCGGCTGCAGGGTTGGACGCGTGACCGGAGCGGCCGGACGACGGGCCGGAGCGCGGGCCGAGGTCGAGGCGCCGGCGCCGTTGACCTGGAAGCGCGAGATCATCTGCATCAGGTTGCCGGCCTCGCCCTTCAGCGAGTGGCTGGCGGCGGTCGATTGCTCGACCATGGCCGCGTTCTGCTGGACGGTCTGGTCCATCTGGTTGACGGCGGCGTTGACCTGGTTGAGGCCGGTGGCCTGTTCCGAGCCCGAGGCGGCGATCTCGCTGACCAGGCCGTCGATCTCGCTGACCTTGTTGACGATGGCCTGCAGCGCCTCGCCGGTCTGACCGACCATCGACACGCCCTGGCTGACCTGTTGGGTCGAGGACGAGATCAGGGTCTTGATCTCCTTGGCGGCGTCGGCCGAGCGTTGGGCCAGGGCGCGAACTTCCTGGGCGACGACCGCGAAACCACGGCCGGCTTCACCGGCGCGAGCCGCTTCGACGCCGGCGTTCAGGGCCAGCAAGTTGGTCTGGAAGGCGATCTCGTCGATGACGCCGATGATCTGGCTGATCGACTGCGACGACTTCTCGATCTGGTTCATGGCGTCGACGGCGCTGCGGACGACAACGCTGGAGCGTTCGGCGTCGGCGCGGGTCGAGGTGACGACGCGCGAGGCCTCGACGGCGCCGGCCGACGAACGCTTCACCGTGGCGGTGATCTCGTCCAGGGCGGCGGCGGTTTCTTCCAGGCTGGCGGCTTGCTGCTCGCTGCGGCGCGACAGGTCGTCGGCGGCCGAGGCGATCTCGTCGGAGCCCGCGCCAATGCTGCTGGCGGCGGTGACGATGGTGCGCATCGCCTCTTCCATCTGGGTGATGGCGCCGTTGAAGTCATTCTGCAGGCGCTTGTAGGCCTCGGGGAATTCCTGGTCGACGCGGTAGGTCAGGTCGCCTTCGGCCAGACGGGTCAGGCCGGTGGCGATGTTTTCCATGACGAAGGCCTGCTCGCGAGCGGCGGCCGCGGCGGCTTCCTGGTTGCGGCGGCGTTCGGCTTCGGTCTCGGCGCTGGCGCGCTGCTGGGCGGCTTCGGCCGTGCGCAGGGCCAGGGCGTTGTCCTTGAACACCTGGACCGAGCGGGCCATCGCGCCGACCTCGTCCTTGCGCTGGGCGCCGACCACGTCGACGTCCACCGAACCCTGGGCCAGGGTCTCCATGGTCTTGGACAGGTTGCTCAGCGGGGCCGAGATCTTCGAGCGGCCGATCCACAGGGCGAAGACCATGGCGGCGGCCGAGGCGATCAGGCCGAACAGGATGCTCATCAGCGAGCCAGTGGCCGATTCATTGGCGGCCTTGGCCACCATCGCCTTGGTCTCGTCATTGTGCTTGTTGGTATAGGCGCTGACGTCCTTGCTGAGGCTGGCGATGTCGGGGTCGATGACCGCCATCACCATCTTGGCGGCTTCGCCGGCGTTCTGGAGGCCCAGGTCCGCGCCCTGGCGGCCGCTGGAATAGATGCCGTCCAGACGGGTCTGGAAACCGGCGATCGTCTTGGCGGCGGCCGGATCGGCCGCCTTGACGTTGGCCAGGTTCTCCTTGGCTTCCTTGTAGGCCTTGTCGATCTCGTCGCTGGCTTCCTTGGCTTCCGCCGAGGCGCCGTCGTTCGAGACGGTGCGATAGGCCGCATAGCCGATGGCCGTGATGCGACGGTTGAAGCGCGAGCTTTCCAGCTCGGCCGGCGCGCGCTGCTCGACGAGAATCTTGGTGGCGGCTTCGGACTTGCGGGCTTGCCAGGCGCCCACACCGGTGATGGACAGCGCCACCACGGTGAGGATCACGGCCGGCAAGGCCACCTTGGTCGAAATCTTCAGATCGTCGAACGTCATCGCTAACCCCGTTTTCCGTCGCGTCGCCAAACGGCGGACATGCTTCGGCTCTCATCTCCAAAAGGGTCAGGCGCAGTAAAAACGCAGTTAATTCTGTGATTTTGTTAGGGTTGACGCGACAGGATGTCACAGCGGCGACGACCTGCGGTGGAGCTAGGCGTGGGGATGCGCCCTGGCGTAGGCGGCCATCAGACCGGCGGCGTCGACCTCGGTATAGCGCTGGGTGGTCGACAGCGAGGCGTGGCCCAGCAGGTCCTGGATCGAGCGCAGGTCGGCTCCGGCCCCCAGCAGGTGGGTGGCGAAGGCGTGACGCAGGGCGTGCGGCGTCACCCGGTCCGACAGGCCCAGACGGCCGCGCAACAGCTGCACCAGAGCCTGGACGTGGCGCGGCGACAGCGGTCCGCCCCGCTTGGCGCGGAACAGCGGCTCATCGGGCGCCAGCACAAAGGGCAGCACGGCGACATAAGCGTCGACGGCCTCGCGCACGGCGTCCAGCACCGGCACGATGCGGGTCTTGCCGCCCTTGCCGGTGATGCGCAGGGTTTCGGCCAGGGGCGCGTCGCGGCGCAGCAGCGACAGGCCTTCGGAGATCCGCAGGCCGCAGCCCCAGAGCAGGGTCAGCACCGCCTCGTCGCGCGCGACTTCCCAGTCCTCGCGGTCGGTGTCGGCGGTCTCGGCCAGCAGGTCGCGGGCCTGTTCCTCGGTCACCGGACGCGGCAGGCCGACCTTCAGACGCGGGCCGCGCACGAGGTCGATCAGGGCGTTGGGGGTGTCGAAGCGCTGGTCGAGGAAGCGGTGGAAGGCGCGGATCGACGACAGGCTCTGCGACAGCGAGCGCGGGGCCAGGCCGTCCTCGCCCTGCCGACGAAAGGCCAGATAGGCCCGCAGCTCGGCGGCGGTGATCGCGCCGAGGTCGGTCAGCCAGACGGTCTCGCCGCGATGGCGCTCCAGGAAGTTCAGATAGGCCACGACGTTGTCGCCATAGGCCCGCACGGTGCGCGGCGAGGCCCGCCGCTCGTGGGTCAGATGCTCCAGCCAGGCGGCGAGGGCCTGGCGGCCGCTGACGGCGCCGCTCATCTCCTCCCCCGCGGAGCGGGGGAGGGTGACCGCCGAATGGTGGTGGAGGGGGCGCTGCGGCGCAAGACGGCTGGAGCGACGACGCCCCCTCCGTCACGGCGCCGATAGCGCCGCGCCACCTCCCCCGTTTCACAGGGGAGGAGGAAAATCACAGAATCGGCCAGCGCTCGGCGGTGCGCTCGACGACGCGGGCCAGAAAGGCCACCAGGTCCGAGCCCATGTCGGGCGTGAAGGCTTCGGGATCGCTCGAGCCAAAGGCCAGGATGCCCTGGCGCGACGGCTCCCACAGGGCCAGGCGGACGATGGCCATGCTGCGGATGTGGTCCAGCTTGTCGCCGAACAGGCCCAGGGCCGGGGCGTAGAAGCCCATGCGCGCCACGGCGTGCTCGCCCATCAGCATGTCGACCTGACCCTCGATCAGGGCGTGCCAGCCGGCCGGCACGCGGCCCGGGCCTTCCAGCACGATGACGCCGGTGGTCAGGTTGAAGCGCAGGGCGGCCATTTCGTCGACGCGGCGCGCGAGGTCGGAATGGTTGCGGGCGTCCAGCAGGTCGATGACCGCCGCGTGGGTCTGGGCCTGGGCCGAGAAATTGGCGCGGGCGGTGGCTTCGATCTCGCGACGCACATGGGCCTCGCGCTGATGGGCGGCCGAGGCGCGGGCCAGGGCGGCGGGGCCGAAATCGATGACGTTGCCGCCGTCGACGCGGAGGCCCAGTTCGCCCAGCAGGCCGGAATCATCGCGCAGGAAATCGGGCTCGGTGCGCAGGAAGGCGCGGACGACCTCGGGGTCGACGGGCTGCTTCAAGGCTTGGGTCGCATCGCTCATGGTCTTCTGCTCCGCCCACCGGAAAATCCACTCAGAGGCGAACATCAAACCCATTATCGGTTAACGCCGGCTTGCGGTGCGCGACGACGCATCATCTCGACCCGGACCGACTTTCGCGGCAGAAGCTGATTCCCATGCCGCGCATCGCTTCCGTTCTTCTGCCCATGCCGCTGCCGGAGGCCTTCGACTACGCCGAGCCCGAGGGGCTGGGGCTCGAACTGGGCGACCACGTCACCGTCCCTCTGGGGCCTCGCGTGATTCGCGGCGTGGTCACCGCCCTGCGCGACGGGACCGGCGGCAACCGGCCGCTGAAGCCGGTTCTGGAAAGGCTCGACGATCCGTCCCTGCCGCCGGGCGTGCTGACCTTCATCGACTGGGCGGCGCGCTATTCGGTCGACGTTCCCGGCTGGCCCCTGGCCATGGCCCTGCGCGGCCTGCGCCATCCGCCGCCCAAGCCCGACAAGGTGCTGGTGCTCACCGGAACCCAGCCCGGGCGCATGACGCCCGCGCGCCTGAAGGTGCTGGCCGCCGCGCAAGCCGGGCCGATGTCGGGCGCGGCCCTGGCCAACGCGGCCGGCGTCTCGGCGGGGGTCGTCAAGGGGCTGGTCGACGAGGGCGCGCTGGCGCTGGAACTGGTCGAGGCCGACAACAGTTTCCCGGCGCCCGACCTGTCGCTGCCGCCGCAGTCGCTCAATCCCAGCCAGCAGGCCAGCGCCGACGTGCTGACCGAGATGCTCGGCCAGGGCGGCTTCCAGGCGGCGCTGCTGGACGGCGTCACCGGCTCGGGCAAGACCGAGGTCTATCTGGAGGCCGTGGCCGCCGCCCTCGCCGAAGATCCCGATAGTCAGGTCCTGATCCTGCTGCCCGAGATCGCCCTGACCCAGGCGGTGATGATGCGCTTCGAGGCCCGGTTCGGCGCCGTGCCGGCCGAGTGGCACTCCGGCGTCGCCCCGCCCAAGCGCCGGCGGGTCTGGGAAGGCGTGGCCAGCGGCCGGGCGCGGATCGTGGTCGGGGCCCGCTCGGCCCTGTTCCTGCCGTTCCGCAAGCTGCGGCTGATCGTGGTCGACGAGGAGCACGACAGCTCGTTCAAGCAGGAAGAGGGCTTCATCTACCAGGCCCGCGACCTGGCTGTGGCCCGCGCCAAGATCGAGGGCGCGCTGGTGGTGCTGGCCTCGGCGACGCCGTCGCTGGAGAGCCTGTTCAACGCCCATGCCGGCCGCTACCGCTGGCTGCGGCTGGGCGCGCGGCACGGCGCGGCCCAGCTGCCCGACATCAGCCTGATCGACATGCGCGAGACCCCGCCCGAGCCCGGGCGCTGGCTGTCCAAGCCGCTGATCAAGGCCATGGCCGTGACCCTGGAGCGGGGCGAGCAGTCGATGCTGTTCCTCAATCGCCGGGGCTATGCGCCGCTGGTGCTGTGCAAGGCCTGCGGCGAGAAGATGCGCTCGCCCGACACCGACAGCTGGCTGGTCGAGCACCGCTACACCGGCCGCCTGGTGTGCCACCTGACCGGCTTCTCGATGAAGAAGCCCGAGGCCTGTCCGCACTGCGGGGCCAAGGACTCGCTCGTGTCGATCGGCCCCGGGGTGGAGCGGGTCGAGGAGGAGGCGCGCTATCTGTTCCCCCACGCCCGCATCGCGGTGTTCTCGTCCGATACGGTGATGGACGCGGCCGGGGCGCGGGCGCTGGTCGACAGCATGGCGGCCGGCGAAATCGACATCCTGGTCGCCACCCAGGCGGCCGCCAAGGGCCACAATTTCCCCAACCTGACCCTGGTGGGCGTGGTCGACGCCGACCTCAGCCTGCGCGGCGGCGACCTGCGGGCCGGCGAGCGGACCTTCCAGCTCCTGGCCCAGGCGGCCGGCCGGGCCGGACGGCACGAGAAGCCGGGGCGGGCCATGCTGCAGACCTACACCCCCGACCATGCGGTGCTGCAGGCCCTGAAGGCCCAGGACCGCGACGCCTTCGTCGAGGCCGAGCTGCGGATGCGGGAAGAGGCCGGCCTGCCGCCCTTCGGACGCCTGGCGGCGGTGATCGCCTCGGGTCCCGACGGCGCGGCCCTGGACACCTATGTCGAGGCGCTGGCGGCGGTCATTCCCAACGCCGAAGGGGTGGAGGTGTTCGGCCCGGCCGACGCGCCGCTGTCGCTGGTGCGCGGGCGGCGTCGCAAGCGGTTCCTGGTGCGGGCCGACCGCACGGTGGACCTTCAGGGCTTCATGAGCGCCTGGCGGGCGCGGGCCAAGGTCCCGAACTCCGTGCGGGTCGTGATCGACATCGATCCCTACAGCTTTTTGTAGGACCGCTATTCCGCAAAATCCTTGTCATCCCGGCCAAGCGCGAAGCGCGCCGAGCCGGGACCGCAGGAAGCGCCAGCGCATGCCATGGTCCCGGGTCTGCGCTGCGCTTCGCCCGGGATGACAATCCTTTTGCAGCCGTCAGATCGTCGGCGGCTCGTCCTTGACCAGCACCGGCGCGGCCGTCGGCATGCGCGAGCGCAGGGGCAGGGCGGGGATGAACAGGATCACCACCAGCCCGGCCAGCACCACCAGGGCTCCGGCCTCGACCACGCCGCGCACGGCCTGGATCAGGGCGTTCTGCAGGGCGGGGTCCACCGCGCCGTGACGGCCGCTGGCGGCGGCCTCGACCGCCATGCCTTGCAGCGCGCCCAGGTCCATCGACCCGCCCTGAGCGGCCAGGCGATGGGTCAGCAGGGCTCCGGCCAGGGCCGCGCCGACCGTCGAGCCGATCTGGCGGAAGAACTGGTTGGAGCTGGTGGCCACGCCGATGTCGCGCGGCTCGACGGCGTTCTGGGTGGCGATGTTGAACAGGCTCTGGCCGGGACCCAGGCCCACGCCGACCACCAGCAGCAGGCCGCACAGCACCGGCAGGCTGACCTTGCCCAGGAAGAAGGCCAGCAGGCTGACCCCCACCAGCAGCACGGTGACGCCGCCCAGCATGAACGGCTTGTACTGGCCGGTCTTGGTGACCAGCTGGCCGGAGATGGTGCTGCCCACGATCAGACCGCCCATCAGGGGCAGCATGGTCAGGCCGCTGGTGGTGGCCGCCACGCCCATGCCCAGCTGCAGATAGAGCGGCAGGAACATCACCACGCCCATGAAGGCCATGGAGATCAGGAACCCGGCCAGGTTGGCGCTGGAGAAGGTGCGGTTCTTGAACAGGTGCGGCGGCAGGATCGGATTGCTGAAGCGGGTCTCGACCACGATGAACAGCGCCAGGGACACCGCCGCCAGGGCGAACAGGCCCAGGCTCTGCGGCGAACTCCAGGCGAAGCTGTGGCCGCCCAGGCTCAGCGCCAGGAGCAGCGGCACGAAGGCGGCGATCAGCAGAGCCGCGCCCACGAAGTCGATCTTGCCCGAGCGCTTGTGCGGCAGGGCCGGCATCTTGACGATGACCATGAACAGCGACAGCAGGCTGAGCGGCAGGTTGACGTAGAACACCCAGCGCCAGCCGGCCACCGTGTGGGTTCCGATCTGCACCGTGCCGTGGTCGGTGAAATAGCCACCGATCAGCGGGCCCAGCACGCTGGCCAGGCCGAACACCGAACCGAAGATGCCGGCGAACTTGCCTCGCTCGCGCGGCGGATAGAGGTCGGCGATGATGGCGAAGGCGGTGGTGAACAACGCCCCGCCGCCGATGCCTTGCAAGGCGCGGAAGACGATCAGCTGCACCATGCCGCTGACGCCCAGGATCGGCCCGAACTCTCCGGACAGGCCGGAAAGCCAAGACCCGACCAGGAAGATCGAGATGCCGATCACCAGGATCGGCTTGCGGCCGTAGATGTCGCCCAGCTTGCCCCAGATCGGCACCATCACCGTCGAGGTCAGCAGGTAGGCGGTGGTGACCCACGAATACAGCGTCAGGCCATGCAACTCGCTGATGATGCGAGGCATGGCCGTCGAGACGATGGTCTGGTCCAGCGCGCTGAGCAGGAAGACGATCATCAGCGCGCCGAGCGTCAAGCGGCGCTCGGCGTCGCTGAAAGGCGTGTCGTTCATCAAAAGAGACCCCGACGGGGACCCTTTAGTGGTCGCCGTCACCCTTCTTGGCCGCCGATTTTCGCGACAGCATGTTGAGACCCTCGACCCCGGCCGAGAAGGCCATGGCCGTATAGATATAGCCCTTGGGCACGTGCATGCCGAAGGCTTCGGCGATCAGTACAGTGCCGATCATCAGCAGGAAACCCAGGGCGAGCATCACGACCGTCGGGTTGTCGTTGATGAAGTTGGCCAGCGGGTCCGAGGCTAGCAGCATCACCGCCACGGCGATGATGACCGCGATGATCATGACCGGCAGATGGTCAGTCATGCCTACGGCGGTCAGGATCGAGTCGATCGAGAACACCAGGTCCAGCAGGATGATCTGGAAGATCGCCGCGCCGACGTTGGAGATCACCGCGCCGGTCTTGTCCAGGACGTCGTGGCTTTGCTGCTTGGTGTCCACCGAGTGGTGGATTTCCTTGGTGGCCTTCCAGATCAGGAACAGGCCGCCGGCCAGCAGGATCAGGTCGCGCCACGAGAAGGCGGTCTCGAACGAGGGCTCGCCATGCGCGCCCAGCGGACCGACCAGGCCCAGATTGAACACCGGCGCCGTCAGGCCGACGATGAAGGCGATGGTCGACAGCAGCACCAGACGCATGATCAGGGCCAGCGAGATGCCGATGCGGCGCACCCGCTGTCGATGCTCGGGCGGCAGCTTGTTCGACAGGATCGAGATGAAGACCAGATTGTCGATGCCGAGCACGACCTCCATGACGACGAGCGTCACGAGGGCGAGCCAGGCTGCGGGGTCCATGGCGAGGCTAAGGAGTTCGTTCATCGTCCGGTTCTAATGTTCTGTTTGGAAAACGCGCCTCGGCCCACCCCCTCAAGTGAGCCACGTCCATGCAAGGAACGCGACGGAAGCCCCCAGGCTTCGCCAAACTGGACTGGAAATATGCCCGACGCCGCCAATATCAAGTCCCTGACCGCGTTGCGGTTCTTCGCGGCCTTCTGGGTCGTGCTGTTCCACTACTGGCCCAATCTCGCCGTCGGCTTCACGCCGGCCGTGGCGACCAAGGGCTATCTGGGCGTCGAGGCCTTCTTCACCCTGTCGGGCTTCATCCTCTGCCACGTCTATCTGCAGGGGTTTGGCCAGGGGCGGTTCCGCTATGGCGACTTCCTGTGGAACCGGCTGGCGCGGGTCTATCCGCTGCACCTGGCCACCCTGCTGGGCGTGGGCCTGATGGCCGCCGCGGCGGGCCTGGCCGGCATCACCGTCGGCCACAACATCGTCTCCTGGGAGGCCCTGCCGGCCAACCTGGTGCTGCTGCACGCCTGGGGCCTGGCCCCGGTGTCGGGCTGGAACCACGCCTCGTGGTCGATCTCGGCCGAGTGGTTCGCCTATCTGACCTTCCCGGTCTTCGCCTTCGCCGCCTGGTCGCTGCGCCAGCGGCCGTTCCTGGCCGTGGGCCTGGCCCTGGCCCTGATCGCCGTCCTCTATCCGGCCTTCCAGGCGCTGGCCGGCTTCCCGCTGACCGAGGCGACGATCAAGTGGGGCGCGCTGCGCATCGTGCCGTGCTTCGCCTATGGCTGCGCCCTGCACGCCCTGTGGCGGTCGGGCGGGGTTCCCGGCCGAGTCGCCGCGCCGGGCCTGGCGGCGGCGACACTGGTGGTGCTCGCTACGGTGCAGCTTGGCGCCTATGACTCGGTCATCGTCATGGCCCTGGGCGGCCTGATCCTGGCCCTGGCGACCCTCGCCTCGAGCGGCTCGAAGTTCGGCGCTCAAAGTCTCTTCGTCTATCTGGGAGAGATCAGCTATTCGACCTACATGATCTGCATCCCGTGGAAGATCATCGCCGTCAATGCAGCGACAAAGCTTCTCCATATCGAGGATGACAAGCTGCCGCTGATCGTCTGGATCGCGATTGTCTGCGCTCTGGTCCCACTTTCATCGGCCTCGTATCATCTGATCGAGAAACCTGCCCGCGAGCGCATGAAGTCTTGGGCCAAGGCCTGGGAAGCGCGACGACCGGTCGCGGCCGGCGCCTAAGAAACACTCTTTTCACATCTGGCTGGCAGGGTTATCCCTTACGCCCAGTAACGGGGGAGTACCCACAGCATGACGAAACGGACGAGGACCCTGTGGGGTTCCATCGCCGCCGCCGCCATGATCAGCCTGCTGCCGATGTCCGGCGCGGTGGCTGACGGGTACTGGCAGTGCGTTCCGTTCGCGCGTCTGATGTCGGGCATCCAGATCTTCGGCGACGCCCGCACCTGGTGGTCCCAGGCGGTCGGCAAGTACGAGACCGGTTTCGTGCCCAAGGCCGGCGCCGTCCTCTGCTTCAAGCCCACCGGCCGCATGACCCTCGGTCACGTCGCCTTCGTCTCCCAGGTCCTGACCGACCGCGTCATCCAGGTCACCCACGCCAACTGGTCGATCATCGAGGGCGATCGCGGCCAGATCGAACAGGACGTCACCGTCGTCGACGTCTCGCCCGAGGGCAACTGGAGCCAGGTGAAGGTCTGGTACGATCCGATCCGCGATCTCGGCACCACCGTCTACCCGACCAACGGCTTCATCTACCAGAACGCCCAGGCGACCAAGATCGCCGCCACCACCAGCAAGATCGCCCTGGCGCAAGACGCCGCCGTCTCGCTGGCCAAGCAGGCCGCCAACCAGGTCGCCGCCTCGGTCCGCGCCTCGCCGCTGGACATCATCAGCCAGGCCGCCGACTCGACCGACCGCATCGCCGCCCTGATCGCGGCCGCGACCTCGTCGGACGACAACAAGCAGAACCCGCCGCGCTAAGCCGCGTCGCATTCGTCAAGTTGACGGCAAGCTCCGGCTGCGTCATGCCCGGCGTGTGACGAGGCTCGCCGACCCATGCTGAGAGTTTTGCGCCACGGCGCTCCCGGCTTCGAGACCGGCTATTCCGGACCCGACTGGCGCCTGCCCGCCGACGCGGTCTGGATCGAGCTGGTCGACCCCACCCGCGCCGAGGAAGTCGCCGTCGAGCAGTCGATCGGCCTGCTGCTGCCCACCCGCGAGGAGATGGCCGAGATCGAGGCCTCCTCGCGCCTCTACCAGGAGGACGGCGGCACCTTCATGACCGCCACCATCCTGGTCAACGCCGACGGCGACCTGCCCACGGCCGCGCCGGTGACCTTCGTGCTGACCGGCCAGCGGCTGGTGACCATCCGCTATGTCGAGCCGCGCGCCTTCTCGGTGTTCGCCGCCCAGGCCGAGCGCCAGCCCAGCCTGTGCCCCAACGGGCCCCAGACCTTCCTGGGCCTGCTGGACGCCATCGTCGACCGCACCGCCGACATCCTCGAGCGCACGGCCGGCGAGGTCGAGGCTCAGTCGCGGGCCATCTTCAGCCGTCCGCGCGGCGGGGCGTTCGAACAGATCCTCAACAAGCTGGGCCGGGCCCAGAACGTCAATTCCAAGGCCCGCGACAGCCTGGTCAGCCTGGCGCGCCTGCTGTCGTTCGCCTCCCTGGCCGAGCAGTTCGAGGGCGACCGCGACCTGCGCGACCACCTCAAGTCCCTGCAGCGCGACGTCCAGTCGATCACCGACCACTCCAGCTACGTGTCGGGCAACATCACCTTCCTGCTCGACGCGGCCCTGGGCCTGATCAACATCGAGCAGAACTCGATCTTCAAGATCTTCTCGGTGTTCTCGGCCATGTTCCTGCCGCCCACCTTGATCGCGGGGATCTACGGCATGAACTTCGAGCACATGCCCGAACTGCGCTGGATGGAGGGCTATCCGATGGCGCTCGGCCTGATGCTGGTCGCCGCCGTCGGACCGCTGCTTTGGTTCAAGCGTAAGGGCTGGTTGTAGGCGCGGCCGCAAACGGCTCGCGGGGTATCGGTAACATCGCAAACCCCAGGTTTCGCTCACTTTTCAGGCAGGTCTGAACCTTTCCTTAAAGCTGCCGTGCGAGGCTCCGTCGCTACGAAGGGGCTCCACTTCTCTCTAATGTCCGCCGCCGCGAAACCCAGTCTGATCCGCATGCTGCACCACACCGCCATCAAGGCGGTGCTGGAGGGCCATGCGCGGTTCCTGAAGGGTCTGCCCAAGGGCCAGCGGGCCAACTTCGCCTATGTGAACCTCAACAACTACAACTTCGAGGGCGTCGATCTCTCGGAAGCCGACCTGACCGGCGCGCTGCTGGGCGGGGCGCTGATGGCCCGGGTCAAGCTGAACCGCGCCACCCTGTACGGGGCCGACCTGCGCGACGCCGATCTGCGCGACGCCGACCTGACCCGCGCGGACATGCGCGGCGCCTGTCTGCGCGGGGCCAACCTGTCGGGCGCGGACCTGTCGGGCTGCGACCTGCGCGAGGGCGTCACCGCCGTGCAGGACGACACCAAGGGCTTGCGGATCCTCGAGCACAAGAAACGCCCGGGCGAACTGGACTACGCCCTTCTGAACGGGGCCAAGCTGGCCGGCGCGCAGATGTCGGGCGCCTTCGCCCAGGCCGCCGACTTCACTGACGCCGACCTGACCGGCGTGTCGCTGCAGGGCGCCAAGCTGGCCAACGCCCGCATGGACGGCGCGGACCTGTCCGGCGCCAACCTGCACAACGCCGACATGGCCAAGGTCTCGCTGCGGCGCGCCGTGCTGGTCGGGGCCGATCTCTCGGGCGCCAATCTCGAAGACGCCGACATGACCGAGGTGCTGCGCGCGCCGCCGCCGATCATCTATGTCGACGACCTGCCGCTGAACGAGGTGCTGGAAGCCCACGAGGCCTTCTGCAAGTCCGACGGCCGCGACGGCGCGATCGCCAAGGTCGACTCGGTCGATTTCCGCCCGCTCAAGCGTCTGAAGAACCGCCGGCTCAGCGGCCTGTCGGCCCCGGGCGCGATCTTCTTCGGCATGGACCTGGAAGGCGTGCAGCTGCAGGGCGCCAATCTGTCCGGCGCCGACCTGCGCGGCGTGAAGCTGAAGAACGCCGACCTGCGCGGGGCGCGCCTGGTCGGGGCCCAGCTGTCCAAGGCCGACCTGTCGGGCGCCAAGCTGGGCCCGCTGAAGATCGCCGAAGACCGCTTCATCCGCGCCGACCTGACCCGCGCCGTGCTGCGCGGCGCCAACCTGACCGGCGCCAGCGCCCCCCGCGCCCGCTTCCTCGAAGCCGACCTGACGCGGGCCAAGCTCGAAGGCTGCGACCTGAAGGGCGCGGAGCTGCCGGCTCAATAGATGCTCCCCCTGTGGGGGAGCTGTCGCGGAGCGACTGAGGGGGTCCTCAACGGCATGGACCGGAGAGGACCCCCTCCGGCCCTCCGGGCCACCTCCCCCCCAAAGGGGGAGGATCTATAGCGCTCCCCTACATCCGCTTCTTCAACGGCAGCAGGTCCGGGAAGTTGGTCGGCCGCTTTTCCTGCTTGGCCGTGAAGGCCTCGGCCATGTGCGAGCCCGCAAACATCCCCGTCTGCCAGGTGGCGATATAGTCCAGGCCGTCGGCGATGGTGTGGTCGCGGGCGTAGTTGATCATCACCTTGCTGCCGGCCACGGCCAGGGGCGACTTCTCGGCGATCTCGCGGGCGGTCGCCAGGGCGTGGGCGACCACGGCCTCGTGGCTGTCGAACAGCTCGTTGACCAGGCCGATGGCCAGGGCCTTGGCGGCGGGCAGGCGACGGCCGGTATAGGCCAGCTCGCGCACCCAGCCCTCGGGGATCAGCTTGCACAGGCGCGGGAAGGTGCCGACGTCGGCGGTCATGCCGATATTGATCTCCTGGATGCAGAAGAAGCTGTCGGCCGTGGCGTAGCGGATGTCGCAGGCGCTGACGAAGTCGACCGCCCCGCCGATGCAGCCGCCCTGGATGGCGACAATCACCGGCATGCGGGCCTTGTCCAGGCAGCTGAAGGTGTCCTGCAGGTGATGGACGTAGCGGCGGAAGCTCTCGCCGGCCACGTGACGGTCGCCGCTGCGCTCCTCGGTGACGCCTTCGCCGTCGGTGAACACCGAGAGCTCCATGCCGGCCGAGAAGTGTTTGCCCGTCGAGCTGATGACGATGCAGCGGGCCAGGGCGTTGTCGTCAATATGTTTCACAATTGCGGGAAGCTCATTCCAGAACGCCCGTGTCATAGTGTTCATGGCGTCGGGACGTTTCAGCTGGATGTGCGCGACGCCAGCCTCGATCTCGACCTTGAAACAGCTATAGTCCACCTGTTCGTGGATGCTCATGCCGTCCTCCCTTATCGTTGATCAGGGACTATCTCGCGGACGGGACGCGGCGCCAACACTGCCTCTAGGGAAGACCCACATGAAGATGACCCAACTCCCCGCCGGCCTGGCCATCGCCGCCATGATCGCCGCCGGCGCCGCCGCTCCCGTTCCCGCCATGGCCCAGTCCAAGGGCCTGGGCAGCCTGTTCTCGTGCGAGGGCTCGGGCAAGAAGCAGGAAGGCGGAGCCCTGATCGGCGCGGCCGCCGGCGCCTTCCTCGGCAGCAAGGTCTCGAAGAACGAAAAGACCCTCGGCGCCCTGGTCGGCGCGGCCGCTGGCGCGGCGGCGGGCTCGTACATCGGCTGCCGCATGCAGTCGACCGACACCGCCCTGGCCCAACAGGCCACCAAGACCGCCCTGGAAACCGGCCAGCCCCAGACCTGGTACAACAAGCGCACCGGCGCCTCGGGCCGCATCGACGTGGTCTCGTCCAGCTACGGCCCGCCGGTCGACAGCCGCAGCCTGCGCTTCGCCTCGGGCGTTTCCAGCCTGCCCAGCTACGACGCCCTGGGCGGCCAGTACGCCGCCAGCGGCACGGTGAACCTGCGCGCCTCGCCGTCGACCAAGGGCAAGGTGGTGGGCAAGCTGGCCGCCGGCCAGACCTTCGACGCCCTGGGCGCGGCCCCGAACGGCGGCTGGATCCTGGTCGGCCAGAACGGCTACGGCGTCGGCTATGTCTCGCCCTCGCTGGTGCGCCCCGTGCAGGTGGCCGCCGCCTCGTGCCGCGTGATCGACGCCTCGGTCTCGACCTCGGGCCAGCGCCCGGCCGCCGAGCGCTACAGCGCCTGTCGCGACAACCGCGGCGAGTGGCAGCTGACCCAGGCTTAAGACGCTGTCATCCCGGCCAAGCGAAGCGCCGAGCCGGGACCGCGGGAAGCTCCGAGTTTGCCGTGGTCCCGGGTCTTCGCTGCGCTACGCCCGGGATGGCAACTGAATTTACAGGTTCACCACCTCGCACTTCAGCCGCTGCCGAATCTCGTCCGCCAGGATCGTGCGGTGGCAGCAGGCCGGGTCGTCCTCGTAGCAGAGCAGGGCGATCCGCCGTTTGCTGGTCAGCTCGACGGCTTCGGCCAGGGCCAGCTGCGAGGCCGGCTCCTCCATGTGGACCGCGAAGATCTCGGCCATCTCGGCGGCGCGGCCCGCCTTGGCGGCGTCCCGCCCGGCCTTGGGCGTGCCCAACGCGCGCAGGTGCAGATAGTCGACTCCGGCGGCGTTCAGGCTGCTCGACAGGATGGTCTTGGAGAACCCGGCCCGGCGCGAGGCGGCCACGGCGCGGACGTCCACCACCAGCTCGACGTCGGCGGCCTTGAGCCGGCTGATCACGCCGTCGACGGTGTCGCTCTGATAGCCGATCGTGGCGAGACGATTCATCGAAGGCTCCATTGGACGTCGGCGGGTCGCGGGCCTACCTTAACGCCCGAGCCGCAAAAGGAGCCCTGTCGATGGACGCGGCCGTTTTCCGAGAACCCCGGCGACGCCTGATCGCCATCGACAGCCCGGCCGGGTCCGGCGAGGTGGCGGGCCTGGAGTTCGGCCCTCAGGACCGGGCCATCGACGTGGTCTTCGTCCACGCCAACGGCTTCAACGCCCGCACCTACAACACCCTGCTGGCCCCGCTGGCGGCTGGCCTGCGCATCCTGGCCGTTGATCAGCGCGGCCACGGCGCCACGACCCTGGCCGCCCAGCCCGACGGCCGGCGCTCATGGCTCGACCTGCGCGACGACCTCGTCGCCCTGCTCAAGGCGCTGGACGGCCCACCCGTGGTGCTGGCCGGCCATTCGATGGGCGGCACGGTCAGCCTGCTGACGGCCGCCGCCCTGCCCGACAGGGTTCGCGGCCTGGTCCTGCTGGATCCCGTGATCATGCCGCGCCTGGCGGTGCTGTACGCCCAGGCGCCTTGGACCTCGGGCGCGCTGTGGAAGAGGCTGCCGATGGTCCAGGCCGCCCTGCGCCGCCGCGCGGTCTTCGACGACCGCGAGGCCGCCGTCGCCGCCTATGCCGGGCGCGGCGCCTTCAAGACCTGGCCCGAGGTCATGCTGGCCGACTATGTCGACGGCGGCTTCGTCGATCGCGACGACGGCAAGGTCGAGCTGGCCTGCGCCCCGGCCTGGGAGGCCTCGAACTATTCGGCCCAGGGCCACGATCCCTGGCGGGCCGTCCGCCGGGTGACCGCGCCGGTGCGGATTCTGAAGGCCGAGCGCGGCTCGACCTGCCGGGTCGCCGACGGCGCCCGCGGCTTTGCGCGACGGGGTCAGGACGTGGTCGTCGAGACGGTTCCCGGAACCAGCCACTTCCTGCCGATGGAACGCCCGGACCTGGCCCGCGAGGCGATCTTTGAGATGGCGGCGCGGCGCCGTTAAAACCTGTCATCCCGGACAAGCGCAGCGCAGATCCGGGATCGCAACAGGCTCAGAGCTTCCGGAGGTCCCGGCTCGGCGCGCTTCGCGCTTGGCCGGGATGACAGATTACAAAGCCAACCCCTCCACCGCATGGGCCTTCAGCGCCGCCTGGGCCGCCGGGGTGACCGGCACGGCCTTGCGGGCGTCGAGGTCGAAGGTGATGGCGACGGCTTCGGAGGTTCCCCAGGGCTGGCCCGTGGCGGGGTCGAGCATCCAGTGGACCACCCGCATGGTGCGCGGATCGCTGCCGACCAGGCCCGAACGGATCTCGACGCGGTCGCCGGTCCGCGGCCAGGCCAGGTAGGCGATGCGATATTCCAGCACCGCTCCGCCGGTCCGCGCGGGAGCATAGTCAGCGTGCTCGACCACCAGGTCGCGGAACGGGCCGATGAAGCTGCCGATGCCGTCCGACACCCGGCCGATGAACTGCTCGGCCCGCATGCGGCCAAAGACGTCGCATTCGGTCGGCGACAGGGCCCCCAGGCCGATCCGTTGCAAGCCCAGGGCGTTGGCGCGCTCCAGGCTGGCCGTGGGCGTGAAGGGAGACAGGTCCAGGCTACGGGCCTGGGCCTTTTCCGGGATCTCGACCTTCAGGGCCTGGGCCCGCTCCAGGGTCACCTTCGGCCAGGGAAAGACCTCGCCCTCGCGCGGGGTGGCGTGAACCACTGTGGTCTGGAAGGTCGCCGCCAGCTCGCCGGTGGCCGAGTGCACCAGCAGCTGCAGCAGCTTGGCCTCGGTGTCGCTGATCTCGATCACCCCGCCCAGCATGTGAAGGGTCGCGCCGGCGTGGGCCTCGCGCAGGAAGCGGATGTGGTGGTCCTTCACCAGCAGGGTAGCGTTGGCGTAGGGCGTGAAAGCGTGGGGCAGACCCAGTTCGGCGGCTAGGCCCGCTAGACCCTCCATGGCGCGGACGATGTAGTGGCGCACGTTCATGTGCCCCATCTCGTCGCAGTCCCAGGTATTGACGCCCCCGCGCCAGATCTCGACGCCGGGGAGGGGGGCAGCGGTCGTCATGGGCGGGTCTCGGGAAGTGAACGGACGTTTGAGGGTAGCGGGGTTCGTGCGAACCGCGCAATCGCCCAACCCTGTCATCCCGGGCGAAGCGCAGCGCAGACCCGGGACCGCAACAAGCGCCGCGTTTCCGGCGGTCCCGGCTCTCCGCTTTGCTGCGGCCGGGATGACAAGTTTTGTTGGCTAGCTAGTGCTTGCCGGGCGACTGCTTGAAGGTGTCGCCGACTTCGGTCGCGTCGCCGCCATCAGGGCCCGCCGCCTTTTGCGAGCGCTCGCCGGTCTTCTGGACCTTGTCCTTGCCGCCCAGGGCCGTGGCTTCGCCCAAGGGCTCGGCGTCGTTGGCGCGGCGGCCTTCGGTATTGGGTTTATCGACCATGTCGGATCTCCTGTGTTCAGGAGGAACCGATCCGTACGAGGCCTAGTTCCGGCAATCGGCGCACAGCCCGTGCGCCTCGATCGTCACCGCCGTCAACGCGTAGCCGGCCAGTTCGCCGGCGGCGATGATCTCGGCGCTGGCCTTGGGCTCGATCTCGCGGGTCACGCCGCAGCAGTCGCAGATCAGGAAGGCGGCGGCGTGGCCGTCGGCCTCCTTGCGGCAGGCGACATAGGCGTTGAGGCTCTCGATGCGGTGGGCGAAGCCCTGCTTTTCGAGGAACTCCAGGGCCCGGTAGACGGTGGGCGGTTTCGCGGGCGGCCCCTCGCCCCCGAAGGTGGCGATCAGGTCATAGGCCTTCACCGGCTGGCCGGCCTGCAGCAGCAGCTCCAGCACCCGGCGGCGCGGCGCGGTCAGGCGCTGTTCGGACGCGACGCAGCGCGCCTCGGCGGCCTCCAGTTCTGCCGCGAGAGCGGAG
Organism: Caulobacter sp. GW821-FHT10F06; assembly: GCF_058809215.1. Lineage (NCBI taxonomy): Bacteria > Pseudomonadati > Pseudomonadota > Alphaproteobacteria > Caulobacterales > Caulobacteraceae > Caulobacter > Caulobacter sp. GW821-FHT10F06. The sequence continues at coordinate 206,353 of NZ_JBXASK010000009.1, forward strand.
CCGGCGACGCCGTTGTGGTCGTGATCGTGATCGCAAGCGGCGTGATGGGCCATGGCCAAGAGGTAGAGGGGCGGGGCCCCTCCCGCAAGCTCAGAGCAGCGGTTGAGCCACCAGAGCCGCCTCGGCGTCGCAGCGGGCCTTGTCCGGCGCCGGTCCCGCGACGCGCGCGGCGGCCAGTTCTGTCCGGATCGCATCGACGTCCGCGCGGAAGGCGGCCGAGCGGTGCAGGGCGGCGACCAGGCTGGCGGCGTTCATCTCGCCGGCCATCACCGAGCTCTGGTTGTGCACGCCGCAGACCAGACGGCTTTCGCCGAACGCCCGGGCGCGGGCCAGGACCGGCGTGGCGGTCTCGGGCGAGGCCTCTGCCAGGATCAGGCCCACGGTCCAGCCCCAGGTCGAATGGCCCGACGGATAGTCGGGGCTGGCGGCCAGGCCGACGGTCTTGTCGACGCAGATCGGACCCTCATCGACCAGATAAGGCCGCTTGCGCTTGTAGAGATCCTTGGGGCCGTTGACCGCCGCGCCGACGTCGTAGCGGATCTTCAGCAGCAGTCCGACCAGCTTCGGCGTGGTCTGGGGCGTGGGCGTCAGGCCCAGGGCGCAGCTGTAGTCCGCCAGGATGGCCTTTTCGTCGACGTCGTTCTGGGCCAGGGCCCAGCGCGGCGTGTCCTTCAGCTTGCGGGTGTCCAGGAAGAACTTGCGGTCGGCCTGTGCGATGACCGAGCCGTCGGCTGGAGCAGGCGGCAGCACCTTGGCGGTGTCCAGCACGCCGGCGGCAAGGTAGCCCTTCGGGGCGGGCGCATCCTGCCGGGCCAGGGCCAGGCTTCCGCAACCGATCAGCAGGGCCGCGCCGGCGGCCAGGGCAAGCTTGAAACGCATAGCAAAAGGTCCCCCGAACGGTGGTTCGGAGGACCCTGCATTCTCAGCGTGGCCGTATCAAGCCTACTTGCCGAACAGCTTGTTCCAGCGCGGCTTCTCGCGGCCCTTCCAGGCTTCGCGGTGATAGGCGTCCGAGGCGATCAGCGGCACCACGGTGGTGGCTTCGGCGAAGACCATCTGCTCGTGGGTGGTGTTCACCTTGCCCCACGAGGCGGCTTCCTTCAGCGTCGACGACGAACAGGCGCCGTCGCGGACGTCGGCCACGGTGATCTGGATCGCGTACTTGTGCATGTCGGCCTCGACGCCGAGGATCTCGGCGCAGACGACGGTGTCCTGGGCGAAGTTCTTGGGAACGCCGCCGCCGACCATGAACAGGCCCGTGGTGCCGGCCGCGATCTTGATGTCGGTCAGTTCGCGGAAGTCGGCGACCGCGTCGATCATCAGATAGGGCTGCTTGGCGGCGATGCGCTCCTTCTGGTGCTTGACCAGGCCGAAGCCGGCCGAGCTGTCGACGAAGGCCGGGCAGAAGATCGGCACGCCTTCTTCATAGGCGGTCTGGATCAGCGAGCCGGGCTTCTTGGCGTTGCCTTCGCTCAGCCACTTGCCCATCTCCCAGATGAACTCGCGCGAGGAATAGGCGCGCGGCTCCAGGCGATTGCAGATCTCCAGGATCGTGTGATCGCAGTTCTGGAGCTCTTCCTCGTCGATATAGGTGTCGTAGATGCGGTCGATGTAGTTGTCGCGCAGCACGTTGTCGTCGACCGGGCCGGCGGCCTGATAGTGCTTGAAGCCCAGGGCTTCGAAGAAATCCATGTCGACGATCGACGCGCCGGTGGCGACCACGGCGTCGATCATGCCGTTCTTCACCATGTCGCGGTAGACGTGCATGCAGCCGCCGGCCGAGGTCGAGCCGGCCAGGATCAGCCACGGCGAGCAGTTCTGGTCGGTCAGCGCCATGTTGAAGATGTCGGCGGCGCGGGCGGTGTCGCGGCTCGAGAACGACATCTTGCGCATGGCGTCGATGATCGGACGCGCGTCGAACGAGGTGATGTCGATGTGTTCGACGACGTTTTGCAGCAGTTCGGCTTTGGTGTTCGGAACGGGAGCGTTCATCGCTTCGGTTTCCCTGACTTTGGACGCCCGTCGTTGAAAGCAACTCTTCGCCGGGACGGAGCGACCGGCGGAAAGCGGAAATGCGGTTCGTATCCCAACGCCCGAGCGGGGGATGCGGCGCGCGGTTTAACTCAGATTTGTCACGGCGCTTAGTGACGATTTCGCGTCGTGCGTCCTTCGAGGCCTGCTGCGCAGGCGCCTCAGGATGAGGACGTCAGTACAGATGTCCTCATCCTGAGGTGCGAGCCGCCGGCGAGCCTCGAAGGACGCACGGCGGATCTCAATCAGCGACGGCGCTTGCGCTTGCCGGCCGCGCCTTTCGGACGCGAGAAGCGGACAACCTTGCGCTCTTCCGATTCCGGCTTGTGGGTCGGGATCGAGCGCTTGGCCAAGCCGTACATCGAGGCCATCGGCGCGTCCTGCACCTCGACGGTGTCGGTCTCGCCAAAGCCGTTGAAGCGTGTCGACATCGCCACGCCATAGGCGCCCAGCATGCCGATCTCGATATAGTCGCCCTCGTCCACGCTTTCCGGCAGGTAGAACGGGCCGGGCATGTGGTCGACGCTGTCGCAGGTCGGGCCATAGAAGCGGAACGGGCGCAGGCCCTCTTCCACCACTTCGCCGTTCTTGCGGTACAGCTTCACCGGGAACGGCCACTTCATGTGGGCCGCGTCGAACAGCGAGCCGTACGAGCCGTCGTTCAGATACAGCGCGTCGCCCTTCTTCAGCTCCACCTTGACCAGCAGCGACGAGGCCTCGGCCACCAGGGCCCGGCCGGGTTCGCACCACAGCTCGGTCGTCTCGTGAACCATCATCTCGGAGAAGCCGCGGTCGATGGCCGCCAGGTACTCGGAGAGTTCCGGCGGGGCCATGCCCGGATAGATCGACGGGAAGCCGCCGCCGACGTCGACGACATCGGCCAGCACGCCGGCGCGCACCAGGGCCCGCGAGGCCTGGGCCATCGCGGCTTGGTACGCCGTCGGGCGCATGCACTGGCTGCCGACGTGGAACGACACGCCCATCAGGTCCTGGGTGGCGCGGCGGGCGGCCAGCAGCAGGGCCGGAGCATTGTGGCTCTCGACGCCGAACTTGCCCGACAGGCTGTAGGCCGCGCCCTCGGCCTGCACGCCCATGCGGACGATCAGATTGAGGTCCTTGGCGTTGCCGGTCGCGTCGAGGATCTTGGCCAGCTCTTCGTGGGTGTCGAACGAGAACGTCCGCACGCCGTGATCGAAATAGGCGGCCGAGATCGCCACGCGGCTCTTGACCGGGTGCATGAAGGCCAGGCGCGAGCCCGGGGCATGCTCGGCGACGAGCTCGATCTCGTTGAGGGAGGCGACGTCGAACGACCGCACGCCGGCTTGCACCAGTTCACGGATCACCCACGGCGAAGGATTGGCCTTCACCGCGTAAAAGACATCGCCTTTGAATTCAGCCTGGAACCAGCGCGCCGCTACCGACACCGCGTCCGGTCGCACGAGTGCGACAGGACGTTCCGGTGACCGCTCACGGACCAGGTCCAGGGGTTCATGGTACGTGTGCAATTCACGTAGACCCCTGCAGAAGTTAAACCCAGACCGGCGTTAGCAGCGCTTATGAGGACTTCGGGTCCGCCGGAAGCGAGCGAAATAGGGGTATCGACCCCCCCTGTAAAGTCCCTTTTGCAACGCGGGGCCGAGACGAATTGATCCACCGGGTGTCACAAATCCATTGCGAAGGCGGGTCAAAGCGGTGAACGCATTCCCCTTGGCAAAAAACCCCGTTAAGGATTCGCCCCGACCATGATGTCGGACCCTGTTCTCTCGATCCGCGCCGCCTCCAAGACCTTCGGGTCTCGTCGCGCGCTGGACGCCGTTTCGCTCGACGTCGGTCGTGGCGAGATGATCGCGCTCATCGGCCCTTCGGGCTCGGGCAAATCCACGCTCCTGCGCTCGATCGACGGCCTGCAGACGATCGATGAAGGCGAGGGAGTAATCACCGCTTTCGGCGGTCCCGTGCAAGCCAAGGGCAAGGTCAGCGATCAGGTGCGCAAGGCGCGCATCCGCATCGGCTTCATCGCCCAGCAGTTCAACCTGGTCGGCCGCCTGTCGCTGTTCAGCAACGTGGCGCTGGGCTCGCTGGGCCGCATCCCGATGATCCGGGGCCTGTTCGGCGCCTGGCCGTCCGAGACCAAGGCCGCCGCCATGGCCGCCCTGCACCGCGTCGGCGTGGCCGACTACGCCGCCCAGCGGGCCAACACCCTGTCGGGCGGCCAGCAGCAGCGCGGCGCCATCGCCCGGGCCCTGGTCCAAAAGGCCAAGATCATCCTGGCCGACGAGCCCGTCGCCTCGCTGGATCCCGTCTCGGCCCGCAAGGTCATGGAGATCCTGCGCGACCTCAATCAAAGCGACGGCCTGACGGTGGTCGTCACCCTGCACCAGGTGGACTACGCCCTGCGCTATTGCGACCGGGTCGTGGCCCTGAAGGCCGGCAAGAAGGTCTATGACGGACCCGCCGACGGCCTGAAACGCGAACAACTCATCGACATCTACGGCCCGGAATTCGAGGACGTATTCTGGGAAGGAGCGCCACAATGATCAGCCGCCGCCTCATGACCGGCCTGGGTCTCGCCGCCGCCACGTTGGCGCTCGCCGCCTGTGGCGACAAGGGCGCGCCCGCCGCCAAGGACTCGGTGACCTTCTCGATCCTGTCGACCGAGTCGGCCCAGAACATGGAGGGCTACTGGAAGCCCGTCCTGGCCGACATGGAAAAGCAGACCGGCCTGAAGGTGAAGCCGTTCTACTCGTCCAACTATTCGTCGCTGATCGTGGCCATGGGCGCCAAGCAGACCGACCTGGGCTGGTTCTCCAACCAGTCGGGCCTGGAGGCGGTGCGCCGTTCGGGCGGCGAGGTCTTCGCCCGCACCTTCGATCCTTCGGGCACCGACGGCTACAAGTCGGTGATCATCGTGCCGGCCGACAGCAAGCTGACCCTGGCCGACCTGCTCAAGTGCGACAAGACGCTGAACTTCGGCATCGGCGACAAGAAGTCGACCTCGGGCACCCTGGCTCCGATGACCTACGTGTTCATCCCCGCCGGCAAGAAGCCCGACACCTGCTTCAAGACCGTGCTGACCGGCAATCACCAGGCCAACCTGTTCGCGGTGGCCAACCACAAGCTGGACGCGGCGACCAACAACACCACCTCGCTGAAGCTGAACGCCGCCCGCGGCGACGGCCAGGCCGAGCAGGTCAAGGTGATCTGGGAATCGCCGACCTTGCCGGAAGACCCGATCGTCTGGCGCAAGGACCTCGACCCGGCCGTGAAGGAAAAGCTGCGCCAGTTCTTCCTGACCTACGGCCAGGGCGACACCCCCGAGGCCGCCACCCAGCGCGCCAACCTGGCCAAGCTCTCGATCGGCGGCTTCAAGCCGGCCGACGACAGCCACCTGCTGGTGGTGCGCGAAATGGAGGCGCTGGAGGTCTTCGGCCTGGCCAAGGAAAGCGGCGACGCCGCCAAGATCGCCCAGGCCCAGAAGAACCTCGACGCGGTCAAGGCCGAGCGCCTGACCCAAGAGGGCAAGGCCGGCGTTCCCGCGCCGGCGAACTGAGGCCCTTGATGAGCGAGACCATCCCGCCGCCGCCCAAACGGTCGGCCTCGGCCCTGGCCTTCGACGTCCTGCTCTGGGGCGGCGTCTTCGTGCTGCTGGTCATCAGCTTCAAGCCGGCCGAGATCGACAAGTTTCCGCAGCTGTTCCAGGACACCTCGCGGACCACGGCCTTCGCCAAGCTGTTCTTCGCGCCGTTCGGCGACCTGAAACTGTTCCTGTCGATGGACTGGGGCCTGTTCATCGGCAAGATGTGGCAGACCATCCAGATGGCGCTGTGGGGCACAGCGCTAGCCATCGTGGTGGCCATCCCGCTGGGCCTCTTGGGCGCGCGCAACATCAGCCCGGTGTGGATCCAGCAGCCGGTCCGCCGCCTGCTGGACATCATCCGCTCGATCCCCGACCTCGTCGTGGCGCTGATCTTCATCACCGCCGTGGGCCTGGGCCCGTTCGCCGGCGTGATGTCGATCATGTTCAACACCGGCGGCGTGCTGGCCAAGCTGTTCGCCGAGGCCGTCGAGTCGATCGACAAGGGCCCGGTCGAGGGCGTGCGCGCCACCGGCGCGGTGAAGCTGCAGGAAGTGGTCTGGGGCGTGATCCCGCAGGTCGCGCCGCTGTGGACCAGCTATGCGCTGTACCGCTTCGAATCGTCGAGCCGCGCGGCCACCGTGCTGGGCATCATCGGCGCGGGCGGCATCGGCCAGATCCTCTACGACTCGATCAACGCCTTCCAGTTCGACCAGACCGGCTGCATCGTGCTGGTCATCGTCGTGGCGGTGTCGATGATCGACCTGCTCTCGCAGATCATCCGCACGCGGCTGCTGTAGAGTTCGGCCGGCTCCGAACGCCCCCTCGGTCACGGCGCTGAACTCCTCCTCACCCGTGAAACGGGGGAGGTGGCGCGCCGCGAATACGCGGCGTGACGGAGGGGGCGCTCAGCGGCCCTTCCGCTCTTCCGCCAACGCCATGCACGTGTTCCAGATGCCGTCGGCCACGCCGTCCACATCGGCGAAGACATCGCCCGCGGCGTAGCGCGCCACCGTTAGGCCCTCCTCCTTCATCCACGCGTCTCGCCGCGCGTCGCGCTCAGTCGCGTCGCCGACGTGATGGCTCCAGCCATCGATCTCGATCACGAGCCGCGCATCCGCGCAGTAGAAATCGGCGACGTACGGCCCGACGGGATGCTGTCTGCGTATGCGCGGTCCGCCGGGGCGGCGCTCACGGAGGCGAACCCACAGCATGACCTCGGGCGGGGACAAGGTTCGGCGCAGAACGCGCGCGCGACTGTGGGTTTTTGATGCGGATCGCATAGGTTGAGTATGCGACTTTGCGCCCCCTCCGTCACGCTGCGTATTCGCAGCGCGCCACCTCCCCCGTTTTACGGGGGAGGAGAAGTTCTTCGCGTGGCGCAGAGGGGGCGCTCAGCACGCCAAACCCGTGTGTCCACGGACAATTTTCCTAGGCCGAAACCCAAGACCCGTGGCCGCTTTGCCACAGCTTAACCTCTTGAAAACCCTTGTCATCCGTCCGTCACAAATCGGTGGCGGAACCGTCACGGGTCCCCGTTAAGCCGCTCGCATCCTGATCCCGGACGAAACGGGCAGGGGGCAGCCTTAAGGGGATTTCGACATGCGGAACAAGACCGCGCTGGTGAGCGGATCGGCGCTCGGCCTGATGCTCGCGTTCGGGCTCGGCGCTGCGGCGCACGCTCAAGACAACACCGTGTCCTGGAAGGGCGCGCCCCAGTGGACCAACGACGACACCTATTTCAAGGTTCGCGGCCGCATCCTGCTGGACGCCGTGTTCCAGGACGTCGAGCGCGAAGGCCCCGGCGGCGACTTCAAGACCCGCAACACGCGCGGTCGCCAGGCCTTCCTCGGCATCGAAGGCAAGCTGAACAACTACATCGCCTACAAGGCCGAAGGCGGCGCCGTGAACGGCGGCGCGTGGAGCTGGGATGACGTCGTCATCGAGTACAAGCCCACCGAAGACACCAGCCTGCTGTTCGGCAACGTCAAGGTCGCCGGCATCGAGAACCTGACCTCGACCCGCTTCATCACCTTCATGGACCGCGGTCCGTACGGCGACTTCGGCGTCGACTCCTACCAGCTGGGCGTCGTCGGCAAGAAGATCGGCCCGGACTACAGCTTCACCCTGGGCGTCCAGGGCGGCAGCATCAACAACGCCGACGTGGCCAACGCCTCGGCCGACTCCAAGGAACGCCTGGTCATCACCGGCCGCGCGCACTGGGCTCCGGTCGTGACCGACAGCGACAAGGTCCACGTGGCCGCCTCGTATCGCTACCGCAACCGCGGCGACGAAGGCGCCTTCGCCTATACCGGCCGCACCACGACCGCCTATAGCAACGCCACGTTCTACACGACCGGCGCCATCGGCAACCGCGACAACACGATCGGCGTCGAAGGCGCCTGGATCCACAACAACCTGTCGATCCAGGGCGAGTATTCGAGCATCGACGTGACCCGTCAGGGCACGGCCGGCTCGGATCCGACCGTGAAGGTCGGCTACGCCTTCGTCAGCTTCTGGCCGACCGGCGAGCAGCGCAACTACGATCAGACCGCGGGCGAGATCAAGCGTCCGAAGATCCTCAACCCGGTCACGGCCGGCGGCTGGGGCGGTCTGGAACTGGCCCTGCGCTACGACTTCGCCGACCTGACCGACGCCTACGACACCCTGAAGGTGAAGCCGGCCACGTCGCAGTCGGGCAAGTACACCGGCTGGACCGTGGGCGCGAACTACTACCCGACCCCGTACGTCCGCTTCCAGGCCAACTACACCGACGGCAAGTCGGACAACATCGGCCTGAACCAGGACTTCGACATCAAGCAATTCCAGCTGCGCGCGCAACTGGACTTCTAAGACCTTCCGGCCGCCTCACCGGAGGCGGCCGGTCCCCCTTCACGTTCCAGAGACCTCCAGGAGTTCTCCCATGAAGAAGCTGCTTTCCTGCGCGGCCGCCGCCGTCGCCCTGTCGGGCATGGCCGCCGTCCCCGCCTACGCCGCCCGCGACTACGTCTGGGCCGCCGGTTCGTCGACCGTGTTCCCGTTCGCCACCCGCACCGCCGAAAACTACGCCAAGAAGACCGGCAAGAAGGCCCCGAAGGTTGAAAGCCTCGGCACCGGCGGCGGCATCAAGCTGTTCTGCTCGGGCGCCGGCGAAGGCTTCCCCGACATCGCCAACGCCTCGCGTCCGATGAAGAAGTCCGAGTTCGACGCCTGCGCCGCCAAGGGCGTCAAGGACATCGTCCAGATCAAGATCGGCTTCGACGGCATCGTCATCGCCACCGACAAGGACGGCGCGGACTACAACTTCAAGACCGAGCAGCTGTTCCTGGGTCTGGCCGCCAACGTCTACAAGGGCGGTCAGTGGGTGAAGAACACCACCAACAGCTGGGACGACGTCGGCGGCGGCCTGCCGGGCAACCGCATCCAGGTCTACGGCCCGCCGCCCTCGTCGGGCACGCGCGACGCCTTCGTGGAACTGGCCATCGAGGCCGGCGCCCGCAAGTTCCCGTCGATCGACGCCATCCGCTCGGACAACGAAAAGCTGTTCAAGTCGAAGGTCGACCCGCTGCGTAACGACGGCTGGATCGACGCCGGCGAAAACGACAACGCCATCGTCGGCACCCTGACCAAGACCCCCGGCTCGCTGGGCGTCTTCGGCTGGTCCTACCTCGAAGAGAACATGGACAAGATCAAGGGCGCCTCGGTCAACGGCGTGAAGCCGTCGCCCCAGACGATCGCCGACGGCTCCTACCCGCTGTCGCGCTCGCTCTACATCTACGTCAAGAAGGCCAACCTGGGCGTGACCCCGGGCCTGCAGGACTTCGTCAACGAGTTCACCTCGGATGCGGCCTCGGGTCGTGGCGGCTATCTGCAAGGCCGTGGCCTGATCCCGCTGCCCCCGGGCGCCCACGAGTCGCAAAAGGCGATCGGCAAGGCCGGCACGCCGATGGCGCGTCCCGCCTCCTAAGCGTCTATTTCCTCCCCTTTCCGACTTACGCGCCGCGGTCCTATGGGCCGCGGCGTTTTCTTTTGTATACTGCGCTCCACGGTCCGCCCCCGCCGCGCAAGGAAGAGGGGCCGCAGTCGCCGACCGGCGACCGCGTCATTGACCCCAAAGGGCCATGATACTTCTCGCGCTCGCCGTCGTGTTCTTCCTCGTTCTGTTGAACGGGGTCTTCTCCATGTCCGAACTCGCGGTGGTCTCCGCCCGCCGGGCCAGGCTCCAGACCTTCGCCGACCGCGGCGACAAGGGCGCCAAGCTGGCCCTGGCCATGGCCGAGCACCCGACGCGGTTCCTGTCGGCCGTGCAGGTGGGCATCACCCTGATCGGCATCCTGGCCGGCGCCTACGGCCAGGCCACCATCGCCGGGGCCCTGGACAAGTGGCTCGAGCCCAAGCCGATCATCGGCCCGCATTCCGAAGCCATCGCCACCATCGTCGTCGTCATCGGCCTGACCTATGTCTCGGTGATCCTGGGCGAGCTGGTGCCCAAGCGCCTGGCCCTGCTGTTTCCCGACTCGATCGCCCGCCGCATGGCGCCGTTCCTGGCCATCGTCGCCACGGTCCTGCGGCCGTTCGTGACCATCCTGACCGTCTCGACCGCCGCCATCCTGAAGCTGATGGGCGTGCGCGACGAGCGCACCAACGACATGACCGCCGAGGAGGTCGAGACTGTCCTGGCCGAGGGCGCCGACGCCGGCCTGATCGAGCCCGAGGAGCGCTCGATGATCCAGGAGGTGCTGCGCCTGGGCGACCGTCCCGTGCGCGTGGCCATGACCCCGCGCCGCGACCTCTTCTGGATCTCCCTGACCGACGAGCCCGAGCGGATCCTCAAGGAGATCCGCGAATGCGCCTATTCGCGCATCGTGGTGGCCACGGGCGACGACCTGGACGGCGATATCGGCGTCGTCCTGAAGAAGGACCTGCTGGACGCCTGCCTGGCCGGCGGTCCGATCGACGTGGCCGCCCACGTCCAGCAACCCATCGCGATTCCCGAGACCATGTCGCTGCTGCGCGCCATGGCCGTCTTCAAGCAGACCCCGCTGCACATGGCCCTGGTGGTCGACGAGTTCGGCTCGGTGCAGGGCGTGATCACGCCACTGGACCTGCTGGAAATGATCGCCGGCGACTTCCCCGAAGACCACGCCGACGACCACAGCCGCATCCTGCGCCGCGAGGACGGCTCCTGGCTGGTCGATGCGCGCCTGGACATCCAGGAGCTCAACGACGCCCTGGGCGAGACCTTCGAGGCCGAGGGCGGCTATCACACCGTCGCCGGCCTGATCCTCGACCGCCTGGGCCGCATCCCGCGCGAGGGCGAGATCGTCGAACTGGGCGCCTTCGACGTCGAGATCGTCGACATGGACGGCTCGCGCATCGACAAGGTCATCCTCAAGCCCTGCCTGAACCGCAAGGGCGACGGCGAGTAGGCGACTAGCTCCGCGCAACAAAAAAGGCCCCGCGATCGCTCGCGGGGCCTTCGTCGTTTCAGGCGTGGGATTCGATCAGGCGGCGGCCTGTTCGGTCACCGCGGGGTCCAGGCGGATCATGTAGTCGAATGCGGAGAGGGCGGCCTTGGAGCCCTCGCCCATCGAGATGATGATCTGCTTGTACGGCGTGGTGGTGGCGTCGCCAGCGCCGAACACGCCGGGCAGCGAGGTCTCGCCGCGATGGTCGACCTCGATCTCGCCGCGGTTGCTGAGCGCCACGCCGCTGTCCTTGAGCCACTCGGTGTTGGGCACCAGGCCGATCTGCACGAACACGCCCTCCAGGTCGACGCGATGGACGCTGTCGTGGTTGCGGTCCTTGTAGGTCAGGCCGTTCACCTTGGCGCCGTCGCCGTGGATCTCGGTGGTCATGGCCGAGGTGACGATCTTGACGTTCGGCAGGCTGGCCAGCTTGCGCTGCAGCACGGCGTCGGCGCGCAGCTGGCTGTCGAACTCGATCAGGGTGACGTGGGCCACGATGCCGGCCAGGTCGATGGCCGCCTCGACGCCGCTGTTGCCGCCGCCGATCACCGCTACGCGCTTGCCCTTGAACAGCGGGCCGTCGCAGTGCGGGCAATAGGCCACGCCCTTGTTGCGGTACTCGGCCTCGCCGGGGACATTGACGTTCCGCCAGCGGGCGCCGGTGGCCAGGATGACGCTGCGCGACTTCAGGCTGGCGCCGTTCTCGAGCTGGATCTCGATCAGGCCGCCCGGGGTCTTGGCCGGCACAAGGCCGACGGCCTTCTGCAGGTTCATGACGTCGACCTCATAGTCCTTGACGTGCTGCTCCAGCGCCGTGGCCAGCTTGGGGCCCTCGGTGTGCTGCACCGAGATGAAGTTCTCGATGGCCATGGTGTCCAGCACCTGGCCGCCGAAGCGCTCGGCCGCCACGCCCGTACGGATGCCCTTGCGGGCGGCGTAGATGGCCGCGGCGGCCCCAGCGGGCCCCCCGCCGACCACCAGAACGTCGAAAGCGTCCTTGGTCTTGATCTTCTCGGCCGCGCGATCGGCCGCGCCGGTGTCCAGCTTGGCCAGGATCTGCTCCAGGTCCATGCGGCCCTGACCGAAGGGCTGGCCGTTTAGCAGGATGGTCGGAACCGCCATCACCTGGCGCGCCTCGACCTCTTCCTTGAACAGCGCGCCGTCGATGGCGACGTGGGTGATGCGCGGATTGATGGCGCTCATGGTGTTGAGGGCCTGCACCACGTCGGGGCAGTTCTGGCAGGACTGCGAGAAATAGGTCTCGAAGCGGTAGTCGCCGTCCAGCTCGCGGACGCGGTCCAGCACCTCGGCGTCGACCTTGGGCGGGTGGCCGCCCACGTGCAACAGGGCCAGCACCAGCGAGGTGAACTCGTGGCCCAGCGGCAGGCCGGCGAAGCGCACATCGGCGTCGCCGGCGGCGCGGGTGATGGCGAACGAGGGCTTGCGGGCGTCGTCGCCGGCCAGGTTCAGCGTCACCTTGTCGGAGGCGCCGGCCACGTCTTCTAGGAGCGCCAGCATATCCTTGGAGCCCTGGCCCTCGCCCAGCGAGGCGACCAGTTCGATCGGCTGGCGCAGGTTCTGCAGATAGGCTTTCAGCTGGGTCTTCAGACCATCGTCCAACATGGCGGGCTCCGGATTCGAGGCGCAATTCTCCTGTGGTCAGGAAACGCGCGAATTTTTGGGAAGGTGGCGTCGCCGCCGGCTCCATGGGCTGATGGAGCCGGCGGCGACGCCGATCGCGACCTCGAAGAGGGAGGTTGCGGGTCGTTCTAGAGCTTAGATCTTGCCGACGAGGTCGAGCGAAGGCGCGAGGGTCTTCTCGCCTTCTTCCCACTTGGCCGGGCAGACTTCGCCCGGGTGCGAGGCGACGTATTGCGCGGCCTTGATCTTGCGGATCAGCTCGGCGGCGTTACGGCCGATGCCCTCGGCGGTGATTTCCATGAACTGGATCACGCCTTCCGGGTCGACCAGGAAGGTGCCGCGGTCGGCCAGGCCCACGCCTTCGCGCATGACTTCGAAGTTGTTGGTCACCAGGCCCGACGGGTCGCCGATCATCGTGTACTGGATCTTGCCGATGGCCGGCGAGCTGTCGTGCCAGGCCTTGTGCGAGAAGTGGGTGTCGGTCGAGACCGAATAGACTTCCACGCCCATCTTCTGCAGCTCGGGATAGTTGTCGGCCAGGTCTTCCAGTTCGGTCGGGCAGACGAAGGTGAAGTCGGCGGGGTAGAAGAACACGACAGACCACTTGCCCTTCAGGTCGGCGTCGCTGACCTCGATGAACTTGCCGGCCTTGAAGGCCTGGGCGGTGAAGGGTTTGATGGTGGTGTTGATCAAGGCCATGGAGTGCTCCTGCAGGAATTGCGAAGCCTGCATAGGGCGCCCGATGGGATAGGGCCAATCGATTATATCGTTCTTGGCCATAGCCTAAATCTATCAGGCTGTGGGTAGATGGACGGGCCGCCAAACAACCCGTCATCCCGGGCCTTGTGCCCGGGACCCCTCTATCCGCCGCAGGTGAAGAAGAGCCGCCAGCGCTTCTCGCTCGTGCGTCACGTACAAGCTGAACCAGGGGTCCCGGGCACAAGGCCCGGGATGACGAGCGTTATAGTTTGGACGCGCCGCCGATTTTCGTCGCGGCCTACGCCGCCGTCTTCTTCCTCAGCCGCGCCAGCCGGCGCAGGCGTCGCCAGAACCGGGTCTTCTCCGGCTCGGGATAGGGCTGCAGGTTGCGGAAGAACTCCTCCGCGCACGAGCGCCACGAGAAGCCCTCGGCGAACTTGCGCACCACGGTGCGGTCCAGGTCCAGGCACGCCAGGCAGGCTTCCTTCAGCCCGTCGGTCTGGCCAGGCGCCAGGGCGCCGGCGTTGGAGCCGGGGATGATGTCGATGGGGCCGGGGGCCGAGAACGCCGCCACGGGCACGCCGGCGGCCATGGCCTCCAGGATCACCAGGCCGAAGGTGTCGGTCAGGGACGGGAAGCAGAAGACGTCGGCGCAGCCGAAATAGCGGCCCAGCTCCTCGCCAAACTTGGCGCCGGCGAAGACCACGTCGGGATATTTCTCGGCCAGCTCCTCGCGTTGCGGGCCGTCGCCGACGATGACCTTGGTGCCAGGTAGGTCCAGGCTGGCGAAGGCCTCGATGTTCTTCTCGACGGCCACGCGGCCAACATTGAGGAAGATCGGTCGGGCCAGGCCCTCGAACACGTCCGGTTCGCCGGGCGCGCGGGGCTTGAAGATGTCGGTGTCGACGCCGCGCGACCAGGGCGAGAGGTTGCGGAAGCCGTGCTTGGCCAGCTCGTCGCGCATGGTCGGCGTGGCCACCATCAGGCGGCCCGACGGCTTGTGGAACCAGCGCATGTAGGTGTAGCCGGCCGCCAGCGGCAGCGGCAGGCGGGCCGAGACATATTCCGGGAACTTGGTGTGGTAGCTGGTCGTGAACGGCAGCTTCCACTCCAGGCAAATGCGGCGCGCGGCCAGGCCGATGGGCCCCTCGGTGGCGATGTGGATCGCCTCGGGCTCGAACGACTTGAAGCGGTCCTGAACCGGCTCATAGGCGCCGATCGCCAGCTTGATCTCGGGATAGGTCGGCAGCGGGAAGGTCGGGAACTGGTCCGGGCTGACGACGTCGACCTCGTGGCCCATGGCGCGCAGTTCGTCGACCACCCGGGTCAGGGTGCGAACCACGCCGTTGACTTGAGGTTCCCAGGCGTCCGTGGCGAGAAGTATCCGCATCAGGCGGCGGCGGGCTCCGGCAGGGGTTCAGGCGCGGTCAGGGCGCGGTCGATCACCGACCACGAGCGCATCTTGGACCATTCGAGAATTTCGAGGCGTCCGTCGGCGTGTTCGACAAGGGCGGTGCAGCTTTCCACCCAGTCACCATCGTTGACGTAGGTGATTCCGTCGATATCCCGCATTTCTGCCTTGTGGATATGTCCGCAGATCACCCCGTCGACCCCCCGTCGGCGCGCTTCGTCCGCCACGGCGGCTTCGAAGTTCTCGATGAATTGCAACGCGTTCTTCACCTTGACCTTCAGATAGGCCGAGAGACTCCAGTAGCCGAACCCCATGCGCCGACGAGCGCGGTTGAGCAAGGTGTTCAGCATGAGGATGGTTCTATAGGACCAATCCCCGAGGAAGGCGAGCCACTTGGCGTGCTGCACCACGCCGTCGAACTCGTCGCCATGCACCACCAGGTAGCGCTTGCCGTCGGCGGCCTCGTGGATCACGTCGCGCGCCACCACCACGCCGCCGAAGTGCGTGCCGCAGAAGTCGCGGATGCGGTCGTCGTGATTGCCGGGCACATAGATCACCTCGACCCCCTTGCGGGCCAGGCGCAGAATCTTCTGCACCACGTCGTTGTGGCTCTGGGGCCAGTACCAGCCGCTGCGCAGCTTCCAGCCGTCGATGATGTCGCCCACCAGATACAGGCGGTCGCACTCGACATGGCGGATGAAGTCCAGCAGCAGCTCGGCCTGGCAGCCCCGCGTGCCCAGGTGGATGTCGCTGATGAAGATGCTGCGATAGCGGCGGATGTCGACGTCGGCGCTCATGGCAAGGAACCCCTCGTTTTCGCCGTCTGATCGATCCGCCCCCGGATTGGTCGCGACCTCGGCGAGCAGCCCCGCGATTAAGCTGATTGCATGTCGCTTTGATGAAACCGGCCCGCGGCCGTCGGTCGCCCCTTCCCCAAAGGGAAGCCGCGAAAGCGCGCAGCCTGCCCAGTCCGCGGGCAGCGCGACGGGCCTCAAGGCCTTATGGGGTATGGCGTTGGCCGTTGATGGGATAAACGAGTGTTGCGGCGCAACATGGCTCGCACTAGATCAGACCCATGGACGCCGCCCGCCTCGCCAAGGACACCCCGAAATCGTTGAAGACGCGGGCGCGGATTCTCGATTGCGCGATGCGGCTGATCGCCGACATCGGTTACCACGCCGCCACCAACCCGGTGATCGCCGACGCGGCGGGCCTGACGCGCGGGGCGATGCTCTATCACTTCCCCACGCGAGAGGCCCTGGTCGAGGCCGCCGTGGCCCATGTCCAGGCCGAGCGCTCGACCCTGTTTCGCGCCGCCGCCGAGAACCTGCCGCCGGGCGGCGACGTCACCGAGCACGCCATCGACAGCTACTGGGACCTGCTGCACAGCGTGCCGTTCCTGGCCTTCGCCGAGCTGGAGGCCGCCGGCCGCACCGATCCGGCCATCCAGGCCCTGCTGACGCCGGCCCAGGCCGAGTTCGACCGCGCCCAGGCCGGCGATCACTTCCTGAAGATCCTCCACGCCGGCGCGGGTCCCCGCTTCCAGGCCAGCCGCGATCTGGCCCGCTTCATGCTCGAAGGCCTGGCCCGCACGACGCTGACCTACGACAAGGACGGCCGGAAGGAGCGCCTGCTGGCGGTGATCAAGCGCGCCACGCACATGCTCAACCGCAAGGGCGACATCCAGGATCTCTGGCCGGACTAAGGCGACGCGGACAGCGGGTGTCTGGCTCAGCAGCGCCCCCTCCGTCACGTCGCCTATCGGCGCCGCGCCACCTCCCCCGCTGCGCATGGGAGGAGGAGATCTGCGACCTTCCTCCTTACCCGTGCAACGGGGGAGGTGGCGCGCTGCGAATACGCAGCGTGACGGAGGGGGCGTCGGGCGCCTGCCGTTGAGTTCGAACTGTCCACACCGGCGATCGTCTCGCCGCGAGATGTGAGGGTGGCTCTCGCTGCGACGGGCGAAGGGCTTTCCGGTAGCCTCCAACCTGTCATCCCGGCCGCAGCGAAGCGGAGAGCCGGGACCGCCGGAACCGCGGGCGCTTGCCGTGGTCCCGGATCGGCGCGCTGCGCGCTTGTCCGGGATGACAGGACTTGGTGGGCGAGCGTGGGGATAGGCGGCCCTCAATGCCGTGCGTTCGCGAGATCTACCCCAACGATTTCAACAGCCTGCAACTTTCTCGCACCGCGCTTTCCAACGCGCCCAGAACCACCCCCATACTCAATCCCACCTGACAGCACGGGAAGGGCGTCCGGCCGGCGACTGTGACGGCTGTCGGGGGTGATCGAGCGGGTTTAGAGGGCGGGGGACGTAAACCCGCCTATCGGGGGAAAGCCAAGGCCCCCGCCCGTCCGAAGGTCCGCTCCGGGTCCCTCCGGAATCGGCGTGGCTTGCAGCCTTCGGGCTGGGTCCGTCGCGAGGCAGGGCAAACCCGGGTGGGGCAAAGGGTTGAACCAGACCCGCGCGCCCCGGCCAGAGGGATAACGATCACGCGGAGCGCTCGTCTTCGTCGAAACGGTACTTAGAACTCACACATTCCGGGCGAGGCCCGGGCGCTCCGCGACCTTCCCATGCCTTCAGCGGTTTCCGCGTGAGGCCGACAAGCTGTGTCCGATAGACTCGCCCCCACCGGACCGCTGCGCGGTCGTCCGCCCCCATAGGGGGCAGATGAAGCGCGCCGACTTGATCTTCCCCCTATGGGGGAGGAGCGCCGCAGGCGCGGAGGGGGCCAGCGCGCCGCTCACATCCTCAGCGCCTTGGGCAGCACCTTCGCGAAATAGTCCAGCTCCGCCGGCGAGGCCGTGCCCACGCGGATCCAGGTCGGATGGGCGGGACTGTCGAACACCCGCACCTCGACCCCCATCGACGCCAGGGTCTTCTGGAACGCCAGGTTCGGCTTGCCGCTGTCGACGAACACATAGGTCCCATGCGACGGCAGATAGTTCAGCCCATTGGCCTTGCAGATCGCGTAGATCCTGGCGCGGCAGCCTTCCAGATAGGCCTTGGCGCCGGCCAGATAGGCCTGGTCGCCGTAGCAGACCGCCGCCGCCGCCAGGCCGGGCCGGCCCTTGTGGGTCGGGATCATGGCCTTGAGGGTCTTCACCCGGTCGGGCCGGGCGACGATGAAGCCGACCCGCAAGCCCGCCATGCCGTAGACCTTGGAGAAGGTGCGGGCCACGATCACGTCGTGGCCGGCGCGGACCAGGTCCATCATCGAATGCCGGACGGGGTCGGGGCTGATCTCGATATAGGCCTCGTCGACGATCACCGGGCAGGTCTTGGCGACCTCGACGCAGAAGGCCCGCAGGGCGTCGGGATCCAGCAGCAGGCCGGTCGGATTGTTGGGATTGCAGACATAGATCGCGCCGGCGCCCACGGCCTTGGCGCGAGCCGCGAGGGCGACAAGATCGATCTGCTGATCGGCCCCGACCGGAACCCAGTCCAGCTTCGCGCCCTGCCGCTCGGCATAGAGCAGGGGCGTCGCGTAGCTCGGCTGCGGCGCGACGATCGGGCCGGCCTTCGAGAACGCCGTCGGCAGCAGCGACAGCGCCTCCAGCGAGCCGTTGCACAGGCCCACTTGCTCGGGTTTGACCTGGTCACGCTTGGCGATCAGCTCGACCAGCGGCGGCTCCAGCGACCAGGCGTAATAGGGGGTCTCGTCCAGCGCCTTCATGGCCGCCTTGCGGGCGGCGGGACTGGGCCCGAACGGATTTTCGGTGACGCCCAGATGGGCGCGGATGGCCGGCGGCGGGGCGGGGTCGACCGAGGTCTCGGCGGCGACCGCCAGACCCGGAGCCAGGGCCGCGCCGCCGATCAGCAGGCCGCGTCGCGTCGTGTCCATGGTCGTACTCCAAACGTCTGCGACAGATTTAAAGGGCCTCTATTCCGATCGCGTGACGCCAGGATGTTGGGGCAGGACGCCTCCTCCGTCACGTCGCCTATCGGCGCCGCGCCACCTCCCCCGTTTCACGGGGCAGGAAGCAGGCAGTTTCGATCATCCTCCTGCCCCGTAGCGAAGCGTGCGGGGGAGGTGGTTCGCCGCGAATACGCGGCGAGACGGAGGGGGCGTTCGGCGTTGGGAGAGATCAACCGCCGTTCCGCCTCATCCCGTCTGGATCGGCAGGGCCGTCGTGAACTTGATCTGCTCCATCGCGAAGCTGGACGACACGTCGGTGAGCGGGGCGGTGGCGATCAGGCGCTTGTAGAAGCGGTCATAGGCGGCGATGTCGCGAACCACGACCTTGAGCAGGTAATCGACCTCGCCGCTCATCCGGTAGAACTCGACCACCTCGGGCAGGGCGCGGGCCCCGGCGGCGAAGGTCGTCAGCCAGGCCTCGTCGTGGCGGCCGGTCTTGACGGCCACGAACACCGTCAGCCCCAGGTCCAGGGCCTCGCGATCCAGCAGGGCGACGCGGGCGACGATCACCCCGGCGTCCTGCAGGCGCTTGACCCGTTTCCAGCACGGCGTCTGGGTCAGGCCCACCCGTTCGGCCAGCTCGGCGATTGGGACCGTCGAGTCCTCCTGCAGGATGGCCAGCAGCCTGCGATCGATGTGGTCGAGATCAATCATCCTGGTTTCCGAGCTTTCCGAGAATGGAATTCTCCATACGGCCAAATCGGCAGCGCATCCAGTAATGCCATTCTCCGGTTCCGCTTCAGACTGAAAGGCCTCAGACGAATCGGGGATCGCCATGCTCAAGCCGTTCACCAGCCATCCCGAAGCGGTCGGCGAGACCTATGGCGAGCACATGGGCGTGGCCTGGAGCTTCGGCTTCACCCTCATCGGCGCGGGCCTGGCCTGCCTGGTCCACGGTCTGCTGCCCTTCGCCTTCGAGCGCACCGGCAGCAACACGGTCCGCCGACTCCATGATCGCCTCAGCCGCCGTTGCGCTATGGCCGACAAGGCCGCTCCGGCCATCGACGCCGAGCCCGCTCGCGGATGAACGCGCTGGTCGCCAGGCTGACCCCGGCCCGGCTGGATCTCGACACGCTGTGGCCGGGCCTGCTGGCCGGCCTCGCCATCGCTTTGATCGCCAAGCCGTTGGCCCACCTGCTGCACGCGCCTGCTCCGCTGCTGGCCGTTGTGCTGGGCATGGGGCTGGGAGCGCTGGGCCTGGGCGCGAAACTGGCCGTCGGCCTGGATGTCTGGGCCAAGCCCGGCCTGCGCCTGGGCGTGGCCCTGATGGGCGCCCAGATCACCTGGGGCGAGTTCGCCCTGCTGGGCGGTCCGGCCATCCTGGCCAGCGGCGCGGTCGTGCTGGGCGGCCTGACCGTCGGCGCGGCGGTCGGCCTGGCGCTCGGACTTCCGCTGGCCGAGGCCCTGATCGCGGCGGCCGCCTGTTCGATCTGCGGCGCCTCGGCCGCCCTGGCCGCTTCGCAGGCCGCTCCAGCCAGCGCCGCCAACCAGCGCACGACGGCCCTGGTGATCATCGGCGTCAACCTGCTGTCGACCGTGGCCATGCTGGCCTATCCGGCCATCGCCCACGCGCTCGGCCTCTCCGCCCATCAAGCCGGCGTGTTCTTCGGCCTTTCCATCCACGACGTCGCCCAGGTGGCCGGCGCGGGCTCGTCGGTCTCGCCCGAGGCGGCCGGGGCGGCGGCGCTGGCCAAGCTGGCGCGGATCGTCTGGCTGGGCCCGGCGGTGGTGCTCATCGGCGTGCTGCTGACCCGGGCTGGCGACGGCGGGGTGAAGGCTGGGCTGAAGGGGCCGCCGGCCTTCGTGCTCGGCTTCGCGGCGCTTGCCGCCTTGCGCGGTTTCGGCCTGTTGCCGCCGATGGTCGTCGCGACCCTGGCGACGACCTCGAGCTTCCTGCTGCTGGCCGGTGTCGGGGCGATCTCGGCCAAGCTCGGGCCGCAGGCGCTGCTGCAGGTCAAGCCGAAGCTGGCCCTGGCGCTGGGCCTGTCGACCCTGGCGGTGGCCGCCTTCGCCTACGGTCTGACGCGGCTCTTCTTCTGAACGGCAATTCCATCCTCTTTGAGAGGGTCGGTAGGTCGTCGAATACGCATCCGACGGCGCACGCTCGCATCTTCCTGCCCCCAGGCCGAGCGCCCTCTTGGCTCCGACGGCGTCCCGGCCCATGGTCCCGCTCGAAGAGTCGGGAGGAATGACCTTGAGTTTCTGGACGCGACGCAAGTCGATCGACGCGATGGCGGCGGGCCATGACGGCCATCAACTGAAGAAGACGCTGAGCTGGCCGCATCTGGTGGCCCTGGGCGTCGGGGCCATCGTGGGGACCGGCATCTACACCCTGACCGGCATCGGCGCGGGCCTGGCCGGGCCGGGCGTGATCCTGTCCTTCCTGATCGCCGGCGCGGTCTGCGCCTGCGCGGCGCTGTGCTACGCCGAGCTGTCGACCATGATCCCCGCCTCGGGCAGCGCTTACACCTACAGCTACGTCGCCATGGGCGAGCCGGTGGCCTGGTTCGTCGGCTGGAGCCTGATCCTCGAATACACCCTGGTCTGCGCGGCCGTGGCGGTCGGCTGGTCGGCCCACGCGGCGGGCCTCTTCCGGATGATCGGCACGCCCGAATATCTGCTGGCTGGCCCGCACGCCGGCGGCATCGTCAACCTGCCCGCCGTGATCATCTCCTTCGCCGTCGCCGGTCTGCTGGCTTTGGGCACCAAGGAGAGCGCCACGGTCAACATGGTGCTGGTGGCCATCAAGATCATCGCCCTGGCGATCTTCGTCGCGCTGTGCCTGCCGGCCTTCGACAGCAGCCACTTCACGCCCTTCATGCCGCAAGGCTTCGCCGCCACGCCGGGCGCCGACGGCGTCAAGGTGGGCGTCATGGCCGCCGCCAGCCTGATCTTCTTCGCCTTCTACGGCTTCGACGCGGTCTCGACCGCCGCCGAGGAGACCAAGAACCCCAAGCGCGACCTGACCATCGGCATCGTCGGCTCGATGGCTGTCTGCACCCTGATCTACATGGTCGTGGCGGCCGTCTCGATCGGCGCCTCGCGCACCGAGATCTTCTCCAAGAGCGAAGCGCCGCTGGTCTTCATCCTGGAAAGCCTGAAGCATCCCAAGGTGGCCCAACTGGTGGCTCTGGCCGCCGTGGTCGCCCTGCCGACCGTGATCCTGGCCTTCATGTACGGCCAGAGCCGGATCTTCTTCGTCATGGCCCGCGACGGCTTGCTGCCCAAGAGCCTGGCCAAGGTGAACCCCAAGACCGGCACTCCGGTGCTGATGACCCTGCTGACCGGCGCCCTGTCGGCGGTGCTCTCGGGCTGGTTGTCGCTGAAGGACATCGCCGAGCTGGCCAATGCCGGCACGCTTGCGGCCTTCATCGCCGTGGGCCTTTCGGTGATCATCCTGCGGATCAAGGATCCTACCCGTCAGAGGGTGTTCTCGACCCCGATCTGGCCGGTCGTGGCCTCGGGCGCGATCTTGGGCTGCCTCTATCTGTTCTCCAGCCTGCCGACCAAGACCCAGCTCTACTTCCTCTACGCTCACCTGATCGGCGTGGCGGTCTATGTGCTGTTTGGCCTGCGCAACAGCGCCCTGGCCAAGTCCGAAACCTAGACGAATAAGGGCCCGGCCTTCGCGCCGGGCCCTTCCATTCCCAGACACGGCGGCTATGGTCCGGTCAAAACAAGTGTTTGACCGGAGGATCTCATGGCGCTCGATCTCGAAACCCGCGACCAGCTGCTGGACATGGTCGCCCGCTTCGTCGCCGAGCGGCTGCGCCCGATCGAGGCCAAGGTGGCCGAGGACGATCTGGTCCCGCAGGACGTCGTCGACGAGATGAAGGGGCTGGGGCTCTTCGGCCTCTCCATTCCCGAAGAATTCGGCGGCCTCGGCCTCAACATGGAAGAGGAATGCCTGGTCGCGATCGAGCTGGGCCGCGCCTCGCCGGCCTTCCGCTCGGTGTTCGGCACCAACGTCGGCATCGGCAGCCAGGGCCTCGTCATGTTCGGCTCGGATGAGCAGAAGGCCAAGTGGCTGCCCGGCATCGCCTCGGGCGAGATCATCACCAGCTTCGCCCTGACCGAGCCGGAAGCCGGCTCCGACAGCGCCTCGGTGCGCACCCTGGCCATCCGCGACGGCGACGACTACGTCCTGAACGGGACCAAGCGCTACATCACCAACGCCGGCAAGGCCTCGCTGTTCACGGTGATGGCGCGGACCAATCCCGACTCCAAGGGCGGTTCGGGCGTCTCGGCCTTCCTCGTGCCCAGTGGCCTGCCAGGCCTGTCGGTCGGCAAGCCCGAGAAGAAGATGGGCCAGCAGGGCGCCCACATCCACGACGTCACCTTCGACAATGTCCGCGTGCCGGCCTGGAATCGCCTCGGCGAGGAGGGCGAGGGCTTCAAGGTGGCCATGCAGGTGCTGGATCGCGGTCGCCTGCACATCTCGGCCGTCTGCGTGGGCGTGGCCGAGCGGCTGATCAAGGACTGCGTGGCCTATGCCGGCGAGCGCAAGCAGTTCGGTCAGGCAATCTCCAGCTTCCAGCTGATCCAGGCGATGATCGCCGACAGCAAGACCGAGGCCCTGGCCGCCAAGGCCCTGGTCATGGAGACGGCCCGCAAGCGCGACGCCGGCGCCGGCGTGACCCTGGAGGCGGCGGCCAGCAAGCTGTTCGCGTCCGAGATGGTGGGCCGCGTGGCCGATCGGGCGGTGCAGGTCTTCGGCGGGGCCGGCTATGTCGCCGACTACGGCATCGAGCGCCTGTATCGCGACGTGCGCATCTTCCGGATCTATGAAGGCACAAGTCAGATTCAGCAGGTCGTTATTGCTCGGGAAACCATGAAGCAGGGCGGTTGAAGTCTTAATTGGACGCCGAAATTAATGTTCAAATAAGGATTTTCGCCTGCGACCTTTTAGCGAGTGCGTCAACCTGCCGCGCTCGTGGGGCGAATATTTAAGACCGCATTAAGCATGCGGGACGAGGCTCCATCCCGATAAATCAGCCGGGATGGGGCAGGGATGAGCCAGGATCACGCCGTAAACGACAGAGTTGCGTTCATGGGTCTGGATGACCGAGCGCGAAATGCGCTGCGTGACATCCGACCGCTGATCCAGAAGGAAGTCGGCCCCGCGCTGAAGGCCTTCTACGACAAGGTCAAGGCGACGCCCGAGACCCGCAAGTTCTTCGGCGACGACCGCCATATGGACGCCGCCAGCAGCCGCCAGGCCGCCCACTGGGACGTCATCAGCCAGGGCGACTTCAGCGACACCTACGTCAAGGCCGTGCGCACCATCGGCCAGACCCACGCCCGCATCGGCCTGGAGCCGCGCTGGTACATCGGCGGCTACGCCATCGTCGCCGACCGACTGATCCGCGCCACGCTCGAGTCGCTGTGGCCGCGCGGGATCATGGCGAAGGGCGATTCCAGCAAGGCCGGCGAGGCGGTCAGCGCCCTGATGAAGGCGGTCATGCTGGACATGGACTTCGCCATCTCGATCTATCTGGAGACCATCGAGGCCGAGCGCGTGCGCTTGGAAGAGGTGCGGGTCGCCAACGAGCAGAGCCAGGCCGCCGTCGTGGCCGCGCTGGGCGAGGCCTTGGATCGACTGGCCCAGGGCGATCTGGTCGGTCGTCTGTCGGCCCAGGTGACGCCGGACTTCCAGAAACTGAAGGACGACTTCAACAACGCCGTCGGCATTCTCGAGCAGACCATGTCGCGCGTCGCCGGGGTCACCGATGGGATCCGCTCGGGAACCGAAGAGATCGGCCTCGCCGCCGATGATCTGTCTCGCCGCACCGAGCAGCAGGCGGCCAGCCTGGAAGAGACCGCCGCCGCCCTGGACGAGATCGTCGCCACCGTGCGCCGCACGGCCGACGGCGCCAAGCAGGCCTCGGAAGTCGTGGCCGGGGCCAAGCTGGAAGCCGAGCGCTCGGGCGTCGTCGTCGACCAGGCCGTCTCGGCCATGGGTCAGATCGAGACCAGCTCCGGCCAGATTGGAAACATCATCGGGGTGATCGACGAGATCGCCTTCCAGACCAACCTCTTGGCCCTCAACGCCGGCGTCGAAGCGGCGCGGGCTGGCGAGGCCGGTCGAGGCTTCGCGGTCGTCGCCCAGGAAGTGCGGGCCCTGGCCCAACGCTCGGCCGACGCGGCCAAGGAGATCAAGACCCTGATCTCGTCCTCCTCACAACAGGTGGGCGAAGGCGTGCGGCTGGTGGGCCAGACCGGCGAGGCCCTGCGGGGCATCGTCTCGAAGGTCGCCGAGATCGACACGCTGATCGTGCAGATCTCGTCCTCGGCCCAGGAACAGGCCACCGGACTTCATGAGGTCAACACCGCCGTCAACCAGATGGACCAGGTGACCCAGCAGAACGCGGCGATGGTCGAGCAGACCACAGCCGCCACCCATTCGCTGAAGGGCCAGACGGCCGAGCTGGTCGGGATGATCTCGGCGTTCCGGGTGGCGGCTTCGGCGGGTGCGCCCGCATCGCGTCCGGCCCCGGCCGTGGCGCCCAGCAGCCGGCCCGGCGCCGTCTCGCGCCCCGCGCCCCGGCCCGTCTCCCACGGCAACACGGCCGTGAAGTCCGAGTGGGAAGAGTTCTAGATCAGGTCAGGGCGCGCGGGGGCGCACACAGCAAAACGCCCCCGCCAACCGGACTCGAAGCGATCCAGGCGGAGCGCTTCGGTCTGGTTGGCAGAGGCGTATTGAACCCCCAGAAAACTAGGAGCGGTAAGGCTTACGCGCCGCCCGGGAAGCGGAAGGGGACCTTCACGGTGCCCGACTTCGAACCCATCGGGAGCTTCTCGGCGATGCACATGGCGGCCTTGTCGAAGCCCTTGCCCGCGGCCGAGTTCTCGACGACCTTGCAGTCGCCCAGCTTGCCGGCGTCGGCAGTGCACTCGAGCATCACTTGAGCAGCGTCACGCGTATTGGCGAATTGCTGCAGGCAACGGCCCATTTGATCTTCGAAACCACCCGCCGCCGAGGCGGCTTGAGCGATGAAAAAGCTGCCAGCGATTCCCGCGGCAAAAGCGATCGGATATTTCATCCCGCTGCTCCTAGTAATGAATTCACGTCCTGTGGACGACGCGCCAACCGGACGCATAATGAAATTCGCAGGTGCAAGTTAAGATATTCTGAGTCAGCCAAGAATATTGAAAATTTACTTTACGATAACCTTACTCGATTCCTACCTGGGCGGTGTCCAAGAGCCGCCCCCTTTATAGATTCACCTGCGACCGATCGTCCCTTTTTGGACCGTTTTGGCACATTGGCGCCGCTTTCTCTTAACCAAGGTCAGAGTCTGTTAGGAATCTATCGTGATGATCACCCTGGCTTGTTGGCGCTCCGTGGGCACGGACCGCTGCACGAAGGGGACCTACCGATGAAGCGCTTCCGGCTTGTCGATCTGCCATTGATCATAAAAATCGGCTTCGCGCCGGCGTTCGCACTCCTGATGCTGGCTCTGATGGCCGGCGGAGCGATCGTCGTGCAGCGCAGCCAATCCGCTGCGATGCACCAGGTCGTCGAGAACGACATGCGCGACAACATGGAGATCCAAGTTCTCTCCAAGCGCATCTCGAACATCAACGGCGAACTCTACACCGTGCTGACTCACAAGGCCGGCAACATCGAGGTCGACAAGAACGACGCTCGCATGGCCGCGATCCTGACCGAGACCGACGCGGTGAAGAAGGAGCTGGTCGCTCTGAAGGGCAAGCTGCCGGCCGCCGAACAGCCGAAGATCGCCGAGCTGATCAAGTCGCTCGACGAATGCCGCAGCGCCATCGACACGGTCAGCGGCATGATTGGCGTCGACTTCAACATGGCTGTCGGCTTCATCGCCCCGTTCGAAGAACAATACGCCAAGATGACTGGTCAGCTCGACCAGGTGGTCGCCGCGGCCAACAACCGCATCGCCGCCACGGCCGCTAAGAAGCAGGCCGAGGCCAACGCCGCGATGAGCGCCACCATCGTGATGTCGCTGATCACCCTGGGCGCGGTCGCCGGCCTGGCCTTCCTGACCGTCATGAACGTCCGCAAGTCGATCGCCGACATCGCCGGCGCGACCGAGAAGCTCTCCAAGGGCGACAACACGATCGATCTGGAAAAGCTGACCCGCGGCGACGAGCTGGGCGCCATCGTCCGTTCGCTGAAGGTCTTCCGCGACAACCAGCTGCACCTGGACGCCCTGCGCGCCGAGCAGGAGAAGTCTGCGGCCATGACCGCCGACGAGCGCCGCTCGAAGGAAGAGGCCGCCGCCGCCATCGCTCGTGAGAGCGCCCTGGTGGTGACCAGCCTGGCCGAGGGTCTGGAAAAGCTCGCCTCGGGCGACCTGACCTTCCGCGTCAGCGCCGATTTCCCGGGCGAATACCGCAAGCTGAAGGACGACTTCAACGGCGCCATGAGTTCGCTGCAGGAGACGATGAAGGTCATCGCCGCCTCGACCGACGGCCTGCGCACCGGCGCCGACGAGATCGCCCACGCCTCGGACGATCTGTCGCGCCGCACCGAACAGCAAGCCGCCTCGCTGGAAGAAACCGCCGCCGCCCTGGACGAACTGACCGCCACCGTGCGCCGCACGGCCTCGGGCGCTCGTCAGGCCTCGGACGTTGTTTCGACCACCCGTGGCGAAGCGACGCATTCCGGTCAGGTCGTTCATCAAGCAGTGTCGGCCATGGGCGAGATCGAGAACTCGTCCAAGCAGATCAGCCAGATCATCGGCGTCATCGACGAGATCGCTTTCCAAACCAACCTCCTGGCTCTGAACGCCGGTGTCGAGGCCGCCCGCGCTGGTGAAGCGGGCCGCGGTTTCGCCGTCGTCGCTCAGGAAGTGCGGGCCCTGGCCCAGCGCTCGGCGGAAGCCGCCAAGGAGATCAAGACCCTGATCTCGTCCTCGACCCAGCAGGTCAGCCAGGGCGTGAACCTAGTGGGCCAGACCGGCGAAGCGCTGCAACGCATCGTCGTCAAGGTGGGCGAGATCGACGCCCTGGTGACCGAGATCGCGGCTTCGGCCGCCGAGCAGGCCACCGGGCTGAACGAAGTGAACACGGCCGTGAACCAGATGGATCAGGTCACCCAGCAGAACGCCGCCATGGTCGAGCAGTCGACCGCCGCGACGCACTCCCTGAAGGGCGAGACCACCGAGCTGGTTCGACTGATGGCGCGCTTCCAGGTCGGCAATGGCCAGTCGGCCTACAGCCGTCCGACCGCCGCCGATCCGGCTCAGCACGCTCCGGCGCGCAACCCGGTCGCCGAACAACGGGCTCGTCTGGGCGCTTTCGCCCGGCCTGGCCGCGCCGCTGCGGCGACCGCCGCCGCTCCGGCGACCGATGGATGGGAGGAATTCTGATGGCTGCGCTATCGCTGCCTGAAACGCTCGACCTGAAGGCCGCCGGCCCTCTGAAGTCGGCGTTCCTGGAACGCCGAGGCGACTCGGTCGAGGTCGAGGCCGGTCAGGTTCGTCGCCTCGGCGGCCTCTGCCTCCAGATCCTGATTGCGGCCCGCAAGGCTTGGACCGCCGAAGGCAAGGACTTTTCGATTACGGGGCCTTCGGAGGCCTTTCTAGAAACCACCCGTCTTTTCGGCGCCGAAGGGGCGCTGTTCTCGGCGGACATCCATGGAGCGAAATCGTGACGCGTACGGTCCTCACGGTCGATGATTCCCGCACGATGAGAGACATGCTCCGCATGGCGCTCGCCGGAGCCGGTTTCAATGTGGTCGAGGCTGTCGACGGCGAGCATGGCCTGGAGGTTCTCTCCGCCCATCGTCCCGACGTCATCATCACCGACATCAACATGCCCAAGCTGGACGGCTTTGGTTTCATCGAGGCGGTTCGCGTCGATGACGACTATCGGGCCATCCCGATCCTGGTGCTGACCACGGAAAGCGACCCCAGCAAGAAGCAGCGGGCTCGCGAAGCCGGCGCGACGGGCTGGATCGTCAAGCCGTTCAATCCCGAGAAGCTGGTCGAGGCCATCCGCCGCGTCGCGGCCTGATCTTCGAAGTTATCGACGTCTAGAACTCTCTAAGGAACTGCGGGAATGGACGAGCTAGAGGCCATCAAGGTCACCTTCTTTCAGGAATGCGAGGAACTGCTCGCCGACCTGGAAGGCGGACTCCTGGCCATGCAGGAGGGCGTCGGCGACATTGAAACCGTCAATGCCGTCTTCCGCGCCGTGCATTCGATCAAGGGCGGCGCGGGCGCCTTCGGCCTCGAGCCGCTGGTCCGCTTCGCTCACGTGTTCGAGACCCTGCTGGACGCGGTGCGCTCCAACGAGGTGCCCAACACCGTCGAGCTGGCCGCCGTCATGCTGCGCGCCTCCGACGTCCTGGCCGACCATGTGAGCGCCGCGCGCGGCATGGGCGACGTCGACATGGCCGCCTCGGCCGCCATGGCCGCCGAGCTCAAGGCCTGCACCGATCCGAACGCCGCGCCGGCTCCCGCCGCCGCCGCGCCCGTGGTCGAAGCGGCGGAAGCCGTCGTCGAGGCCGCTCCGGCCCCGGTCGTCGCCGCCGCCGATTCCGACGCGATGGACGACGACGATCTCGGCTTCGACTTCCAGCCGATGACGATCACCATCGACGAGCAGGCCGCCGACGCCGAACTGATCCCGGACAATGTCTGGACGGTGTCGATCCGTCCGAAGTCGGATCTCTATCGCAAGGCCAACGAGACCGCGCTGCTGCTGCGCGAACTCAGCCGCCTGGGCCCCATCGTCGCGACGATGGACGACAGCGCGCTGCCGACCCTGGAATTCCTCGACGCCGAGGCCGCCTACTGCACCTGGAGCGTGCGGGTCGAGACCGATGAAGGCGAAGACGCCATCCGCGAGGTCTTCGAATTCGTCGATGGCGACTGCGACCTGGAAATCGTTCGCGGCGAGGCGCCCGTCGAGGCCGCCCTCGCGAACCTGCTGAACACCATCGAAGCGCCGGCCGCCATCGAATCCGCCCCCGTGGTCGAGGCCGTCGCCCCGCCCGTGGTCGAGGCCGCTCCGCCGCCGCCCGCGCCGGTCGCCGCCCCGGCTCCCGTGGCTGCCGCCCCGACCCCGGCTCCGGCCGCCGCGCCGGCCAAGGCCGCGCAGCCCGACGTCCCGGGTCCCGGCCAGTCGGTCATCCGCGTCGATCCCGAGCGCATCGATCGTCTGATCGACCTGGTCGGCGAGCTGGTCATCAACCAGGCCATGCTGGCGCAGCGCGTCGGCGAATATGGCATCGCCCCGTCCTCGAACCTGGCCATGGGTCTGGATGAGCTGGAACAGCTCACCCGCGAGATCCAGGACAGCGTCATGGCCATCCGCGCCCAGCCGGTGAAGTCGGTGTTCCAGCGCATGCCGCGCCTGGTCCGCGAAGTCGCCAACATGACGGGCAAGCAGGCCCGCCTGGTGATGGACGGCGAGAACACCGAGGTCGACAAGACGGTCATCGAGCGTCTGTCCGACCCGATCACCCACATGCTGCGCAACGCCATCGACCACGGGCTGGAAAGCCCGGAAGAGCGTCGCGCCGCCGGCAAGAATCCCGAAGGCGTCGTGCGCCTGGCCGCCCTGCACCGCAGCGGCCGGATCGTCATCGAGGTCCAGGACGACGGCAAGGGCATCAACCGCGAGCGGGTCTTCTCGATCGCGGTCAAGAAGGGCCTGATCGCGCCCGACCTGCAGCTGACCGACGAAGAGATCGACAACCTGATCTTCCTCCCGGGCTTCTCGACCGCCGACAAGATCTCGGACGTCTCGGGCCGCGGCGTCGGCATGGACGTGGTCAAGCGCTCGGTCCAGGCCTTGGGCGGCCGCATCTCCATCACCTCGCGTCCCGGTCAGGGCTCGACCTTCACCCTCAGCCTGCCGCTCACCCTGGCCGTCCTGGACGGCATGGTGGTCGACGTGGCCGGCGAGACCCTGGTCGTGCCGCTGGCGGCGATCGTCGAAAGCCTGCGTCCCAAGCAGGAGGAGGTCCGCCCGCTCGGCCCCGTCGGCTCGGTTCTGGCCGTCCGCGACAGCTTCGTGCCGCTGATCGACGTTGGCCTGACCCTGGGCTATCGCGACACCTCGCCGTCGCCGACCGAAGGCGTCGTGCTGCTGGTCGAGGGTGAGGACGGCTCGCGCGCCGCCCTGGTGGCCGACGCCATCCACGGTCAGCGCCAGGTCGTCATCAAGTCGCTGGAGCAGAACTACCAACAGGTCGAGGGCGTCGCCGCCGCGACCATCCTGGGCGACGGCCGCGTGGCTCTCATCCTGGACGTCGACGCGGTGATCAATCTTCGCCGCCGCGAGACGCCGCGTCCCGTTGAACCCACTCTGATCGCAGCGGAATAAGATCATGAGCGACGAAACCACCGCCCAAAGCACCGAACGCAGAGAGCTCATCTCCTTCCGGGTCGGCGACCAGGAATACTGCGTGAACATCATGGCCGTGCGCGAGATCCGGGGCTGGAGCCCGGCGACCGTGCTGCCGCAGACGCCCGGCTATATGCGCGGCGTGATCAATCTGCGCGGCGCCGTGCTGCCGATCATGGATCTGGCCTGTCGCCTGGGCATGCCGGTCATCGAGCCGACCGTGCGCAGCGTGTTCATCGTCGTGCAGGCCGGCGACCGCACCGCGGGCCTGCTGGTCGATGCGGTGTCCGACATCCTGTCGATCAATGACGACATGGTCCAACCCACGCCCGACGTGGCCTGCGACGCCGTTCGCAGCTTCGTTCGCGGCATCATCTCGATCGAAGGCCGCATGATCAGCGAGATCTCGCTCGACCGTATTCTCCCCGAACGCGAGGCACTGGCCGCCTGATGACCTCAGCCTCACTCGAACGCCGCGAAGCCATCGTCGATGGCGAGTTCGCGTTCACCAACCAGGACTTCAAGAAGATCGCGGCGCTGCTCTACGGCCAGGCTGGCATCAGCCTGCCCGAGAGCAAGGCGACCCTGGTCTATTCGCGCCTGGCCAAGCGTCTGCGCACGCTGGGCATGAAGACCTTCACCGAATACTGCGCCTTCGTGGCGCTGGAGAGCAGCGTCGACGAGCAGCAAGAGATGCTGCGCGCCCTGACGACGAACGTGACCCGGTTCTTCCGCGAGCCGCACCACTTCGACGACCTGCGCGCCAACATCCTCGAGCCCGTGGCCGACAAGGTCCGCGCCGGCGGCCGTCTGCGCCTGTGGTCGGCGGCCAGCTCCTCGGGCCAGGAACCCTATTCGATGGCCTTCACGGTCCTGTCGGTGTGGCCCAATGCGGCCGACCTCGACATCCGGATCCTGGGCACCGACATCGACACCAACGTGCTCGCGACCGGTCGCGCCGCCGTCTACGACGAGAGCCTTCTGGAAGGCATCCCGCCGGCGGCCCGCAACCAGTACTTCGAGCGTGACTCCAGCGATCGCCGCGCCTTCCGCGTCTGCGAGGCCGCGCGCAGCCTGGTCGCCTTCCGCGAACTGAACCTCAATGGCCCCAGCTGGCCGATGAAGGGTCCGTTCGACGCCATCTTTTGCCGCAACGTCGTGATCTATTTCGACGAGCCGACGCAGGAGCGGGTCTGGAATCGCTTTGCTCCGCTTGTCGCGCCCGGCGGCCGGCTCTATGTCGGCCACTCCGAACGCGTGGGCAGCTCGATCACCGCCTTCGAAAGCTGTGGTCTGACCGCCTATCGCAAGACGGGAGGTCGCTAGTGGCCAAGATCCGCGTTCTCGTCGTCGACGACTCCGCCACCATGCGGAGCCTGATCACGGCCGCCCTCAATCGTGACCCCGACATCGAAGTCTGCGGCGCCGCCGGCGATCCGTTCGAGGCTCGGGGCATGATCAAGGCCCTCAATCCCGACGTCGTCACCCTCGACATCGAGATGCCGAACATGAACGGCATCGAGTTCCTCGAGAAGATCATGCGCCTGCGGCCGATGCCGGTGGTGATGGTCTCGACCCTGACCCAGGCCGGCGCCGAAATGACGCTGCGGGCCCTGGAACTGGGCGCCATCGACTGCGTGGCCAAGCCCGCCGACGCCCTGGGCACCCAGGACGCGCTCAACGAGATCGTGGTCAAGGTGAAGATCGCCGCCCGCGCCTCGGTGCGGACCAAGGCCGACAACGCCCCGGCGACGGCTCGGACCAAGACCTTCATGCCCTCAGGCGACGTGGTGGCGATCGGCTCTTCGACCGGCGGCGTGGAAGCGCTGCTGTCGATCCTGACGCAGTTTCCCGACACCTGCCCGCCGACGGTGATCACCCAGCACATGCCGGCGACCTTTACCGCCAGCTTCGCCGCGCGCCTCGATCGCGCCAGCGGAGCCAAGGTGCAGGAAGCCTTCGACGGCGCCCTGCTGGAGCCGGGCAAGGTCTATGTCGCCCCCGGCGGCGCCACGCACCTGGAGGTCGTTCGGTCGGCCGGGCTGCGTTGCCGCCTGGTTCAGGGCGATCCGGTCAGCGGCCACCGCCCGTCGGTGGACGTGCTGTTCAACTCGGTGGCCAACGCGGTCGGCGAGAAGGCGGTCGGCGCTATCCTGACCGGCATGGGCCGTGACGGCGCGCAAGGCCTTCTGGCCATGCGAAAGGCCGGGGCGAAAACCCTCGGACAGGACGAGCAGAGCTGTGTCGTTTACGGCATGCCCCGCTCGGCCTTTGAAATCGGCGCGGTGGAGAAGCAGGTTTCCCTGTCCTCCATGGGCCAGTCCATCCTCGATCTGGCCTCCGCGAGGCGATGAACCCATGCCCCAAGCAAGCTCCATTTCCGTTCTCGTCGTAGACGACCAGCTGACCATGCGGGCCCTGATCCGCAATGCGCTTCAGCAGATCGGCTTCAAGGACATCCGCGAGGCGCCCGACGGCGAGGAGGCTCTGAAGAACCTCCTGGCCAAGCCGGCCAACCTGGTCATCTCGGACTTCAACATGCCGAAGATGGACGGTCTGGCCCTGCTCCGCGCGGTGCGTTCGCACCCGCCGATCCGCCAGACGGCCTTCGTCATGCTGACCGGACGCGCCGACCGCGAGCTCGTGCAGCGCGCGGTGCAGTTCGGCGTCAACAACTACTGCGTCAAGCCGTTCACTGTTCAGGGTTTGAAGGAAAAGATCGAACAGGTCTTTGGTCAGCTCACATGACATTTGGCCAGCAACCCGACGATCTCGAACGCTCGGTCAAGGTTCACGTCACGCAAGGCGAAAGCCATGTCTCGTCCGATCCCAACGTGGTGATGACCACGGTGCTCGGCTCGTGCATCGCCGCCTGCATCCGTGATCCCAGCACCGGCGTGGGCGGCATGAACCACTTCCTGCTGCCCGACTCTGGCGATGGCCGCCGCGACGGCGACGCCGTCCGCTACGGGGCCTACGCCATGGAGCTGCTGATCAACGGCCTGCTCAAGCGCGGTGCGCGCCGCGAGCGGCTGGAGGCCAAGATCTTCGGCGGCGGCAAGCTGTTCGACGGCCTGTCCGACGTCGGCGCCAGCAACGCGGCCTTCGCCGAACGTTTCCTGCGCGACGAAGGTATTCCGATCGTGTCGTCCAGCACCGGCGGCGTCTCGGCCCGCCGGGTCGAGTTCTGGCCGGCCTCCGGCCGCGTCCGTCAGCGCCTCGTGGCGGTGGACAACGCGCCGAGCGACGTCCGGCGTCCCGCCCCCGCCCCCATGCCGGCCGACACCGGCGGCGATCTGGAGCTGTTCTGAACCATATGACCGCTCAGCCGAAGCCGACATCTCCGATCGTCATGCCCGAGAACCTGCTCCCGGTGGGCGAGCTCTCGCGTCGCCTGGCGGCCGAGCTGATGTCGGCGGCGGCGGTCTGCCGGGACTGCGAACACATCGCCGGCGATCTGGCCAGCGGCGGCGCGGCCCTGGAAAGCATTTCCCGTCTCCAAGCCCTGGACGAGTTGAGCCAGCGGCTGCACGGTCTGTCCGACGTGCTGCAGCGTATCAGCCAACACGCCTCCGGCGAATGGAGCATGTCCATCGAGCCTCTTCTCGAAGGTCTGGGCCTGGCTGACCTGGTGGTGCGTCTGCGCGCCACCGGCGAGCCGGCGGCCTGGGACGTCGAGGCGGGCGAACTCGACTTCTTCTAAGGGCACGTCGGTGGACGCGCTTCAGCCCTCGACCCGGATCAATCTGGAGAAGGCCACCGTTCTGGTGCTCGACGACAACGGCCCGTCCCTGGACATCCTGTCCCAGGTTGTCGCGGGCTTCGGCGTCAACCAGCTGCACAAGGCCGACTCGGTCAAGGACGCGCAGGAGATCGTGCGCACCAAGACCCTGGACCTGATCATCAGCGACGTTCAGATCCCGGACGTCGACGGCATCGAGTTCATCAACTGGCTGCGCCGCGAGGCGCCCGAGAACAACCGTTACGTCCCGGTGATCCTGGTCACCGGCCACACCCGGGGCACCGACATCTTCCGCACCCGCGACGCCGGCGCCAACTTCACCGTCGCCAAGCCGATCACGCCCAAGGTCCTGCTGGAGCGGATCTTCTGGGTGGCGCGCGAGGAGCGGGCGTTCATCGAGTGCGACGCCTATGTCGGTCCCGACCGGCGGTTCAAGTACGAAGGGCCGCCGATCGGCATGGAAGGCCGTCGCCGCGACGACCTTCCGGCCGAGGTGGGCGACGCCCAAGAAGCCAACATGTCCCAGGACGAGATCAACAGCCTGATGAAGGTCGCGAAGGTGCAGATATGAGCGTCGTTCGCAAATTCCGGCCGCCCAACCGTCTGGCGAAACTGGTCAAGGAACGCGGCGGCCTGATGGCCAAGGACGCCAT
The DNA here is from genome assembly GCF_058809215.1 of Caulobacter sp. GW821-FHT10F06. NCBI lineage: Bacteria > Pseudomonadati > Pseudomonadota > Alphaproteobacteria > Caulobacterales > Caulobacteraceae > Caulobacter > Caulobacter sp. GW821-FHT10F06. The sequence continues at coordinate 241,822 of NZ_JBXASK010000009.1, forward strand.
CGCGGCGGCGGAAGCCGGCGTCGAGACCCTGCGCGAAACCTGCTTGGCCGAGGTCGACGCCTGCCTGACCGAGATCGAGGTGCGTTTCGGCTGCGGGACCGACCGCGAGTCCGAGGCCTTCGAAACCCTGTATGCGCTGGCCCTGCGGATCATCGACGTCAGCGCCTTCGTGGTCGACGCCGGGGTCGACCAGGCCGCCATCTCCCTGGCGGCCCTGGCCGACAGCTGCGCCGAGGCCGGAGCCTGGCGCTGGGACGCGGTCGACGTCCACCTCAACGCCCTGCGCCTGTTGCGCAGCGTCGGCGCCAGCCTGCCGGCGGCCGATCGCCAGGCCATGTTGGAAGGCCTCTACAAAGTCAGCCATCGGAAGGTCGACGAGGCCTGAGGCCCCGGCCGGACGCCGTCGCGGCTTTGTTTGCCTGAAATTTCGCAGATGTCCCGATGTGTCCGAAAGGTCACGGAACGTCGGTCTCGAACGTCCGCGCCACAATGTCGCCTTGTGGTCCCGCCTCGGGTTTGTTAGCCGTTTGATACCGGTGTCAAGAACGGCTGTATGTTCCTGACACCGGTGTCAAAAAAATACTGACGGCCGAGAACAGGCCGCGCGGGAAGGAAGCGCGATCGTTTCAGAGCCGGACGATGCAACAGCGTCGTTACAAGTCTGTCGAACGGGAGGAGGATACATGTCTAAGTTTTCCAAGGGGCGCCTCGACGTCCTGAAGCTCGGCGTTTCCACCGGCGCCCTGGCGCTGGCCATGGCGATGGCCGGGAACGCGGCGGCGCAGACCGCCCCGGCCGCGCCCGCCGATGATAGCGCCGTCGAAGAGGTGGTCGTCACCGGCTTCCGCGCCAGCCTCGCCAACGCCCTGGACGTCAAGCGTCGCGAAAACGATCTCGTGGACGTCATCAAGGCGACCGATATCGCCGACTTCCCCGACCTGAACCTGGCGGAATCGCTTCAGCGCATCCCCGGCGTGTCGATCGACCGCGACGGCGGCGAAGGCCGCACCATCACCGTCCGCGGCCTGGGTCCCGACTTCAGCGTCGTGCGCCTGAACGGCCTGGAAGCCCTGGCCACCACCGGCGGCAAGGACGGCTCCGGCGGCGCCAACCGCGGCCGCCAGTTCGACTTCTCGATCTTCGCCTCGGAGCTGTTCAACAGCGTCACCGTGCGCAAGTCGACCTCGGCGATGAACGAGGAAGGCTCGCTGGGCGCGATCATCGATCTGCAGGCCTCGCGTCCGTTCGACTTCTCGGGCCCGGCGCTCAGCATGGGCGCCAAGGTCGGCTGGAACGACCTGTCGCGGAAGAGCGACCCGCGCTTCACCGCCCTGGCCAGCAACCGCTGGGACACCAAGTTCGGCGAATTCGGCGCCCTGATCTCGGTGGCCTACGCCGAGCGCAAGACGCTGGAAGAAGGCTCCTCGACCGGCCGTTGGGAAAACCCCAGCGTCCAGTTCAACAGCTCGACCGCCTTCCCCTGCACCGCCCCGGCCTATAACCCGGTCAGCGGCGCGCCCCTGACCTGCGCCCAGATCGGCACGGTCGTCGGCGGCACCACGCCGACCACGACGGCCGCCGCTGGCACCGCCAACAACCTGTGGCACCCGCGCATCCCGCGCTACGGCCGCCTGCAATACGACCAGAAGCGTCTGGGGATCACCGGCTCGCTGCAATGGAAGCCGAACGACCGCTCGACCCTGACGCTCGACACCCTTTACGCGAAGTTCACCAACAACCGCGACGAAAGCTATCTGGAGATCATCTCCTTCAGCCGCAGCGGCGCCGGTCTGCCCCAGACCGACGTGGTCAACTTCACGGCCGACGCCAAGGGCAACCTGATCAAGGGTTCGTTCGACGACGTTGACGCCCGCGTCGAGTACCGCCACGACGACCTGAACACCGAGTTCCTGCAGAACACCCTGACCTACGACACCCGCATCGGCGATCGCGGCAAGCTGTCGCTGATCTACGGCCAGTCGCGTTCGATCCAGAACAACCCGGTCCAGACCACCTTCTCGTTCGATCGCTATGACAGCGACGGCTACAGCTACGACTACTCGGCCGACGATCGCCTGCCGAACTTCAACTACGGCTTCGATCCGACCAACGCGGCCAACTTCCAGTACAGCAACAGCTCGGCCCTGGGCGACGCGTCGCTGCTGCGCATGCGTCCGTCCAAGGCGGTCAACACCTTTAAGACCTTCCGCGCCGACTTCGACTACGAAGCGACCGACTGGCTGAAGGTGAAGGTCGGTGGCGACTACAAGGAATACGGCTTCAACTCCTCGGAAAAGCGCCTCTATTCGCGCGTCATTCCGGGCGGCACCGGCTTCGCGGCCGAGGCGGCGTTCCCGCTGCCCGCCGGCGTCACCGTCGCCAGCGTTTCGCGCCTGATCACCGGCTTCGGCCGTGGCCTGGACCTGCCGGCCGGCGTGCCGACCTCGTGGATCGCGCCCGACCTGGACAAGCTGAAGACCGCGCTCGGCTACGACTGTAACTGCATCAACGCCAACGGCGACTTCCGCCTCAGCTCGATCAACCAACTCGGCGCCCTGCGCGAAATCACCGAGAAGGACAGCGCGCTGTACGTCCAGGGCGACTTCGACCACGACATCTTCGACATTCCCGTGCGCGGCAATGTCGGCGTGCGCTTCGTCGAAACCCACCAGGCGGCGCTGGGCCACTACAACACCGGCAGCGTCACGACGGCCGTGACCACGCCGGGCGGCGTCCTGTCGGAAACCGTGCCGACCGACGCCACCCAGCGGACGTCGCGCAAGTACACCAACACCCTGCCGTCGATGAACCTGTCGATCCAGCCGCTGGAGAACTTCTACGTCCGCTTCGCGGCCGCCAAGGTCATGACGCGTCCGCAGCTGCCGAACCTGACGCCGGGCTTCACCGCCAACAGCCAGTCGGCCCAGACGCTGACGCGCGGCAACCCCGACCTGAACCCGATGCTGGCCAACAACATCGACCTCAGCTTCGAATGGTATCCGGACAAGGAAACCCTGTTCTCGGCGGGCTTCTTCCAGAAGGACATCAAGTCCTACATCCAGACCTCGGCGATCGTGATGCCGTACTCTGAGACGGGTCTGCCCAACAGCCTGCTGACCAACGGCAACACGCCCGCCACGCCGTTCACGGTGACGACCCAGATCAACACCCCCGGCGGCAAGCTGAAGGGTTACGAGCTGAGCCTGCAGCGTCCGTTCACCTTCCTGCCGGCGCCGTTCGACGGTTTCGGCGGCATCGTGAACTACACGCACGTCGAGAGCGACATCCAGTACGTGATCAAGAACCCGACCTATGCGGGCACGCCCCGGGTTCAGACCGCCCCGGCGGTGCTGATCACCCAGCCGCTGCTGAACCTGTCGCCCGAAGCCTATAACGCGACGCTGTACTACGAGAAGGCGGGCTTCAAGGCGCGGGTTTCGGCCTCGTACCGCGACCCCTACCTGATCCAGGTGGCGCCGTCGGCGACCAACAACAACGACGTTCGGATCAAGGAAAAGACCCTGAACGTCGACACGCAGATCAGCTACGCGTTCAAGAACTTCACGATCACGCTGGAAGGCATCAACCTGACCGACCAGTTCGACAGCAAGGTCGACGACTCCACCCGTCAGATCTCCGAAGAGTACGTGCACTTCGGTCGCCAGTACTATCTGGGCGTGAAGTACAAGTTCTAGAAAGACCTCAGCCTAGGCTGGAGAACGAGGGGTGTCGGCGAAAGCCGGCGCCCCTTTTTCGTCGCTAGACGCCCCGCCCGTCGATCCAGGTCCTGGCGACCTTGAGGTCTTGGTCGAGAAGGACGAGGTCGGCGGCCATGCCGGGGGCGATGGTTCCGCGCTGGTCGGCGAGGCCGAGGAACGCGGCGGGGGAGGCCGAGGCGATGGCGACGGCGTCGGGCAGGGACAGGCCCATCATCGTCATGGCGTTGCGGACCGCGCCGATCATGTCCAGGTCGGAGCCGGCCAGGGTGCCGTGGGCGTCGACGCAGACGCCGTCGACCACGTGGATGCGGCGGCCCTGCAGCGCGAAGCT